>OY770022.1:0-202500 GCA_963669395.1 uncultured Ruegeria sp.
ATTGGACCGGCACCTTCATGTTCACCGATTTTTTTTCCATCAATTGACGCGACGGGTGTCTGGGCGCCGAAAGTACCTGTCAGGAATGCCTCGTCGGCACCATAGGCTTCGTAGAGCGAGTAGTTCTTCTCGAACACAGGGATGTCGTTGGCATGGCACAGGTCGATGACCTTTTGGCGCGTCACCCCGTTCATGCAGTAGTCTCCGGTGGATGTCCAAACCTCGCCACGGCGCACAATGAAAAAAGTTGCATGCGTTCGTGGTGTTCACAAACCCATGAGGGTCCAGCATCAGGGCTTCGTCGGCACCCGCCTGCTCGGCCTGCAAACATGCGATAACGCAGTTCAGTTTCGAGTGGCTGTTATACTTGGCGTCCTGGCTCATCGGCAGGCCACGCACCTGAGGCACGGTGGCCAGCCGGATGCCCTGGCTCATCAGGCTGTCCACCGGCTTCGAGTGCTCAACGATTGCAACTACCGTTGGCCCGGAACGTGACAACCCGGGATGCTGAAACGGCTTGTCCTTTGGCCCCCGAGTCACCATGAACCGGCAATGCGCGTCTGTTTTCATACCGTTGGCCTTGGCGGTGTCGTTCAGCGCTTGAAGGACCTCGGCCTTGGTCATGCCAACATCAATCGAGACGGCCTTGCAGCTGTTAAAAAACCGATCCATGTGTTCGTCAAAAAACGCCCATACACCGTCATAAAGCCGTAGCCCCTCCCACATTCCATCACCCAGCATGAAGCCGGAATCGTAGACGGACACCATCGCCTCGCTGCGCGGTACGATCCTGCCGTTGAGAAAGATCTTGATGTCCCGATTGCGCAGGTCTTCCTGCGCGTCATGGGTGGAATGGCTCAGGGATTGCTCGCTCATATCTTCGCTCGTAGCTGGACGCTGGGTTTAGGTGGTGCAGAGGCGGCGATGGCCGCCGCCCCGGTAAAGGTGGTTAGTTTAACAACCCGACTTCGCGGAAATAGCGCTCTGCACCGGGGTGCATCGGTGCGGACAGTCCGTTTACGACCATCTCCTCTTTCTTGAGGTTGGCAAAGGCCGGGTGAAACGACTTGAAGGCATCAAAGTTGTCAAAGACCGCCTTGACCATCACGTAGACGGTTTCTTCCGGCACGTCCGAGGATGTCACGAAGGTGGACGGAAGACCGAAGGACGGAACGTCTCCATCTACGCCGCGGTACAGACCACCCGAAATGGTGACGTTACCGTAATAGGGTTTGCTCTCAACCAGAGCCTGCACGGCTTCGCCTTCAACCGGAATGATGTTGATGTCGCAGGTTGTGGCGGCTTCCAGAACGTTGGCCACCGGGTTCCCAGCGACCATCAGAAACGCCTCGATTGTATTGTCGCACAGCGCTGCGGATTGTTCTGCGGACTTCAACTCGGTGACCAGCCCGAAGTGATTCATGTCCCAACCCAACGCGTCTACCAAAACCTCTGCCGTCCCTCGCGTACCAGAGCCGGGATTGCCCAGGTTGATGGTCCGACCGCCAAGATCGTCCAGCGACTCGATTCCCGTATCCTTGCGCGCGGCGATGATGACCGTATCCGGATGCAGCGAAAACAGGCTACGGAGTTCGGAATCCGGACCGTCCTCTTCGAATAAGCTGGTTCCGTTCAGGGCGTGGAACTGCCAGTCCGATTGCACAATGCCCATCTCCAGTTCACCTTCACGCATCGTGCGCAGATTGTAGACCGAACCGCCGGTGCTCTCGACCGAGCAGCGAATGCCGTGCTCTTTCCGTCCCTGATTGACCAGCCGGCAGATGCCGCCGCCAACGGCGTAATAGATGCCGGTAACACCGCCCGTGCCGATGGTCAGGAACTCTTCGGCTTTTGCCGGAGCGCCCGACAGCAGCGCAGCGGCGCCAATCACCGCGATCCCCGAGTGCATTTTCCGTTTGAGAACGCCGGTCGACAACATGAATTTCTCCCTTTTCACCTGTTGCGTCATCCCGGTTCCGGACCGGATGAACTGTTCTTGCCGATGGGGTGGGCAATCGCAGCCAGGTTTCGCGCTTTTCGAATCCCCACCTGGCATGACATTACAGCAGGATTTTCATATTGTCGACAATTTGTATTATTGTCGACAATTCCACACATTCGAACTAACTCAAGTTTCCAAACACGGCAGCCAACCATCGAAACGGAATAGAAAGTTCAGCTTCGGTCATTTTTCTGGCTATCCTGGCTTAAAGAAGTAATCTCGCCTTCCGACCATCGGGTGTTCCACCAACGGGATCGAAATGACACGGCAAGCATCCTCACCAGAGAAATCCGGCGACACGCTGAAAGACAGAACATTGGAGCGTCTCCAGAAACTGATCCTGACCGGCAATCTGAATCCGGGTGCAAAGCTGCTTGAAACACAAGTTGCCGCCCAATTGGACGTAAGCCGCGCAACGCTTCGCGAGGCCATGGTTCAATTGAGCGAGATCGGGCTTCTGGTCTATCTGCCTTTCCGCGGAACGTTCCTGCGTACATTGGATCCGGTTGATCTGGATGAAATCTATTCGTTTCGCACCGGGCTCGAGAAGATGGCCTTCCAGTTCTGCTGGGACAAGCGCGATCTGATCAGCCTCGCCGACCTGCAGATGCGAAACAACAAGCTATGCGATTGTATCTCGAACAATGATCCGTACGGCGCGATCATGGCCGAAATGCACCTTCATTCTTGGTGCTACGAGCTGTCGGGGCACACCCTGCTGTTGCAAAGCTGGGAACGTCTGAAACCCAACCTGCAGTTTTACTTTGCCATGCATCAAAAGGCGCATGGGCGTGGCGGCCCGCTCCATGAGTCCCACGACAAGTATATTCAGCTAGCCAATGGGGACAGCTTGGATGACATGCTGGATCACCTTGAAGACCACATGCGGCAAGGCCTGGAAAATACGATGAAGTTTCTTGATGAACGAAACGTTTCGTAAGTCAGGCCATAGCTTTCCCGGGGATTGAACAAACACTGCACGCCCTTAGAGTCGCACATCTTGAGATTCGCTCCACTTCCCGAACCGATCGTCCGAGGATGCAAAGGGGCCTTGGTTCAAGCCTCGCAACCGTCAATGCATTATGGGAACGGTCCAAACCGGCACGCGACGTTTGTTGTCAGCGCGCCGGCGTGTCACGGCATCAGAGAACGCCATGGGAGGGAGCCTATTTTCTGTTGTGGAAAATGAACCCGATAAAGTTCAGTAACAATTGGGCTGCCAGGATCTGTGTGCTTTCAGAGGGGTCATAAGCAGGCGCGACCTCAACCAGATCGATGCCGACCACGTCGCCGCGTTTGCTGAGGCCCTGCAGGATTTCCAGCACGTCATAATATTGAAACCCGCCATGGCTGGGTGTTCCTGTACCCGGCGCAATCGACGGGCAGAAAGCGTCGATATCGATAGTGACATAGTACCGGCTGCCTTCCGGGATGCGATCCAGAACGCCTTCGACGCCCAGCTTGCAAACCTGCCGCACTGATAGGATGTCCGATCCGCGCGCCCGCGCATCGTCATAACCTTCTTTCGCGGTCGAGGACACGTTGCGGATACCCAGTTGGGTCATGCCCGAGACATAATCCTTTTCGATGGCGCGGCGCATCGGGTTGCCATGGCCAACGGTGACACCGTGCCGTTCGTCGACGAAGTCCAGATGGGCGTCGATCTGAATGACGTGGATCGGGCCGTTCTCGGCGCAGTCTTCCTTATATGCGTTGATGCAGGGGATATTGATCGAATGGTCGCCGCCGATGGTGACAGGGATCGCGCCAGCATCGAGAATTTTCCTGACGCCGTACTCGATGTTGGCGTGGCTTCCCTCGGTCTTGGTGTGGATGATGTCGGCATCCCCCAGATCGACGATGCGAACGTCGCTGCCCAGATAGGTGGCGTCATCCTCGTGATCATACGCCCCGGCATGACCGAAGCTGAACAGGGTCGATGCCTCGCGGACCGAACGCGGACCAAAACGCGCGCCCGGGCGGAACTGGCAGCCGAAATCAAATGGCGCGCCAAGGATCGCCACATCAGCGTCGATCTCGTCCCAGTTCTCGACATAAGGTTTCTTGCCAAAGGTCGAGATGCCGACAAAAGGCAGATTCAGGCGTCCAGCTTCATAACCATGTCCCGACATATTTTTCTCCGTTTCTTATGGTTTAGCGATAGGCCAGTTCCGGCAGGAACAGGGCGATTTGAGGGAAGGTTATCAGCAAGCCCGTCACGATCAAAAGGATGATCAGGAACGGGGGTACTCCGCGTACCACCTCGACAAAGGGGCGGCGGAAGACCGCGATGGCGGTGAACAGGTTGCAGCCGAAGGGCGGCGTGGCGGCACCGATGGCGACCTGCAGCGTGATCAGGACGCCGACCAATACCGGGTCGAGGCCGCTGGATTTGATCATCGGCGCAAAGATCGGAACCAGGATAAGGATCACCACGATCGAGTCCACGAACATGCAGCCGACGAAGAAGGCCACGTTGATTGCCAGCAACACCATTAGCGGGCTGGCGCTTTCCAGACCCAGTGCGGCAATGATGGTCTGCGGTACCTGGGCAAAGCTCAGCGTCCAACTAAATGCCGCGCCTGCCGCAATCAGGATGAAAACGACCGAAGTGATGGCACCGGTGGACAGCGCGATATCGAACAGATCTCCGATTTTGATCGAGCGGAAGATCACGACCTCCAGCACGACCGCATAGAGCACACAGATCGCCGCCGCCTCGGTCGGAGAGAAGACACCGCCATAAATACCGCCCACGATGATCGCTGGGAAGCCCATCGGCCATAGCGCTTTACGCAGGGCGGTAAAACGCTGCGCCCAGCCTTCGCGCGGCAGCACGGGGATGTCATGGCGATAGGCGTAGACCATGCAATAGGCCGAGAACAGCGCCACGATCAGCAGCCCCGGCAAGATACCGGCGATGAACAGTTGCGAGATCGAAGTGCCCGACACGACGCCAAAGATGATCATGCCGATCGACGGCGGGATCAGATAGGCAAGGTCGGCGGCGTTCACGATCAGACCGATCGAGAAACTGTCGCTGTAGCCCGATTTCAGCATCCGGGGGCGCATCGCGCCGCCGATGGCCACCACGGTCGCCTGGGTCGAGCCGCAAACCGCGCCGAACAGTGCGCAGGCCGAGGTGACAGAGATCGCCAATCCGCCCTTGATATGGCCCATGAAACTCATGACAAGGTCGATCAGCCGGTTGGCAGAGTGACCACGTGTGATGATGTCAGCGGCCAGAATGAACATCGGCACCGCGATCAGCGCAGCCGGTTTCACACCCCCGATCATCTGTTGGATCAGGATCTGCATGTTCATGTCCGGGAAGTAGACAAGGAACCCCAGCACCGCCGCCGAGATCAACGGCATTTTCATCGGGAAGCCTGCCAGCAGCAGGACGATCATGACGACCAGCATCAACTCGGTCATTTGCCTGCCTCCTTGGAATCTTCGAATTTCTTGATGGCCGCCGCGGTCTCTGGGTCTTCGTAGCTGTCGATCTCGAGGTACGAGACGTAGACCTCCTCCTCGGCGAAATTCAGGTTGCGGATCGCGGTCAACAGGTATTGGAACGAGGCCAGCGCAAGTCCGATCACCACCCAGACATAGGTCAGGTACAGCGGCAGCTGCAGCGCCGGGGTTATCCGCCCGCGCGAGGCGACTTTCTGAACATATTCAAGCGCGTACCAGGCCAGTACCGCCATGACAACTGCGGTGGTGGCGGCAATCACCACCATCAGAGCCTTGCGCAGTTTGATCGGCAATGCGTCATAGATCGCCGACATGCGGATATGGATGCCTTTGCGGGTGGCATAACCCAGTCCCATGAAGGTGACGATGACGATCAGGAACTCGTTCAGTTCTTCAGAGAAATAGATGGACTGGTTGAACACATAGCGACCAAAAACATTGGCGATTGTGTTCACGGCCATCAGGATGATCCCCCAGCCCAGGATGCAGACTTCGATCCGTCCGATGACGGTGTCGATCTTTCCCAGAAAGCCGAAGGGAGTGGCAGTGCCGCTTTGCATGATGTCCTCCCAATTAAAGCCTCACGCGCAATACGCGTGAGGAAGTTTTGTATAAGTGGTTGGGGAGAGGTTAGTTGGTAGCCAGTTCCGCCTGCAGCGCGTCCAGCAACTCCTGGCCGCGGGAACCGACGGTATCAACATAAGTCGCCGAAGTGTCGGTGCTGCGCGCGCGGAACTCATCACGCTCTTCTTCGGTCAGAACAACCAGACCGATGTCAGGCTTGGCTTCCTTGATGATGTCCAGACGCTGCTGGTTGAAGTCGGTGACAACGCCATCGATGAACCCGGTCATGTCGGCCATGGTGTCACGTACCAGCTGCTGGCGGTCCGGGCTGAGGGTTTCAAACCAGTCCGAACCGGCCACAACTGTGGTGACGAGCTCCTGCTCGCCAGCCCAGATCAGGTGGCTGGTGACTTCATAAAACTTCATCTCTTCGATGGTCGGGATCGGGTTGACCTGACCATCAACAGCACCCAGTTGCAGCGCCCCGAACACTTCGCCAAACGGCAGCGGCGTCGGGCTTGCACCCATGTTCTTGTAGGTTTCCAGAAGGATCGGCGACACCATCACGCGCATCTTGAAGTTGTCGAAGTCTTCGGGCGTGCGAATCTCGCGGTTGGTGGTCCAGACCTGCGGGCCTTCGGAATACATCGTCAGAACTTCCAGACCGCGCTGGCGAAAGTCATCATTCATCGGGCCGTATATGGTTTCCGAACTGCTCAGGATGTTCGAGATTGCAGCCGGGTCGGACGGCAGCAGTTAGGGCAGCAGGAACACCTGGCTTTCCGGCACAACAGTGCCCAGGTTGCCGATCGAGACATTGGTGAACTGGATGATGCCATCGGCGGCCTGCTCGACTGTTTCGGTCGGCGTGCCCAGCGTGCCCATAGGATAGACGGTCACGGTCACGTCACCATTCGTCGCGGTTTCGATGCGGGATTTGAACTCCTGCGCATAGGCATCCATGATCGAGCCCGGAATTTCCTCGATGGCGAATTTCCAGTCTTCCGCCAGCACACCAATGGGGGCCAGCCCAAGCAGCGCGGCAGCCGCAGTTGTTCTTAGGTTACTCAGAGTAAAAGCCACGCGAATATCCTCCCGTTTCGCTTAGTCAGTTGCTTCTGAGGGAGATCACATCACGGTTCCTTTCATTAAAAAATATCATACTGTAAATGTTGACATAAGGATTATTCATGCAATAACCTCAGTGAGGGCTGATCGTTGAAACTGCTGAGAAATACACTTCTGGAGACTTTTGTTGCCGTGGTCGATTGCGGTGGATTCACCGATGCGCAATATGCGCTAGGTATCACCCAATCAGCCATCAGCATCCGAATCCGCGACCTGGAAGCTGCGCTTGGTTACCGGGTTTGCGAACGGGGGCGCGGCGGTTTCTGGCTGACGGAACGCGGCGAGATTGCTTACAATAAGGCCAAAGACATATTGCGGAGCGCGCGTGATTTTGATGCCGAACTGCTGGGGCTTCGAAATACGATAGCCGGCGATTTGAGGATCGGCGTCGTGGACGCTGTCAACTCGTTGGCCGAGCTGAACCTGGCAGAAGCCCTCAAGCGATTTCTGGATCGGCCAAACGAGGTGCAGTTGGAAGTCGTCGTTGCCTCACCAACAGAATTGACGCAACGGCTGCTGACCTGGGAACTGCACGTGGCAATTGCGCCCTTTCGCAATCAGGTTGCCGAACTGACCTACAACGAACTGTGTCAGGAAGAACATCGGCTCTACTGCGGCCGAGACCATCCATTGTACGACCTGCCCGACAACAAGATCGATCTCGACGTTATCTCGCAACATCAGATTTGCCAGCGGTACTACGGCATGCTGGTATCGCCAGAACTGCAATCCCGGGATTCCAAAGCCGTCGTGGCGAATATGGAGGCGATGGCGACATTGATTGAAACCGGCCATTTTCTGGGGCCGCTGCCCGTTCATTTTGTGGAAGGCCTTGGGCAAAACGGCCGTCTGAGAGAACTTGCGCCTGAAAGACTGCACTGGACCTCGACATTCTACCTCGCAACGCGATCTTCCAGCCTGCACAGACAGGCGGTCGAACTTTTAGTGGCGGACGTGCTCCGGTCATGTGGGGCTGTTGAAACCTAAATGCACTGGCCGTGAAGCTAATGTTTGGGCTCACCTGCCCAAACAAATGCCGGCGCCTTCCGGTTCCTGAACCACGCGTGAAACGTTTAAGTTACAGGCCGATTGCACCCGGCACATCCGGGCTACATTGCGAAATTCGCCTGAATGAACTAGTGACGCGCCATCTGTAGACATGGTGGATAGCTTAATGAAGATTCTGATCACGGGGGGCGCGGGTTTTATCGGGTCGCGGCTGAGCGCTGAACTTGTTCAGCAAGGGCATGACGTCACGATTTTCGACTCTCTGCACCCACAGGTTCATTTCCAGAACGAGACCAATTTCAGGATCGCCAAATCCTCGGGCGCGGGGATGATCGTGGGCGACGTGCGTTCGCGCGACGACATGCAGCGCGCCATGTCGCAGGTCCGGCCCGAGTTCATCTTCCACCTGGCCGCCGAAACCGGCACCGGCCAGTCCTTTGACCACCCGACCCGGTACAACGAGGTCAACATCATCGGCACCACCAACCTGATCGAGGCGGTGCGCGCGGCCGATACCCCGGTGCGCCGCATCATTCTGGCCGGCTCGCGCAGCGTCTATGGCGAGGGCGCCTGCGTGGACGCCAACAACGTCCTTGTGCCTGCGGTCGCCCGCACCAGCCAGGACATGTCGAACGGAGATTTCCTGCCGAAATCGGCCAGCGGCGAAACCCTGAGGCCGGTGCCGACCAATGCCGATACCTGCCCGGTGGCGCCCGCCTCGATCTATGCCTCGACCAAGCTGATGCAGGAATACCTGCTGACCCAGGCCTTCTGGGGCACCCCGACCGAGGTCGGCATTCTGCGTCTGCAGAACGTCTATGGCCCGGGGCAGTCCATGTCGAACCCCTATACCGGCGTGATCTCGATCTTTGCCGACCAGATCATGCAGGGCAAGACGCTCAACATCTTCGAGGACGGTGATATCACCCGCGATTTTGTCTATGTCGACGACGTTGTGCGCGCCTTTGCCAGCACCGTCGCGCTGGACAGTTTCTCGGATCAGATCGTGGATATCGGCGCAGGCGAGGCGGCGACCATCATCGACGTGGCCCGGCAACTGATCGGCCTTGTCGGGGACGCGCGCAACGGCGTCCAAGTCACCGGCGATTTCCGCGCCGGCGACATTCGCTATGCTCTGGCCGATATCTCGAAGGCACGCCGCCTGCTGAACTGGTCCCCACAGGTCTCCGTCAGGGACGGCCTCAACCAATTCAGCACATGGGCAAAAAAGGAGCAGGGGTGATTTGGCAGCGGAGACGAGGATGAGTGACGTCGTTCTTTATGACTACTGGCGGTCATCGGCCAGCTACCGGGTTCGGATCGCCCTTAATCTGGCTGGCATCCCCTATCGGTCGGAAGTCGTCGATCTGGTTGCGGGCGAACATAAGTCCAAAGCCCACCTGGCCCGAAATCCACAGGGTTTCGTTCCTGTTCTGGAGATTGACGGCCTGCGGCTGACCCAGTCTCTGGCAATCCTTGAGTATCTCGATCAGACGCGAAATCTGGTGCTTCTGCCTGCCAACGCAGGCAAACGTGCCAAAGTTCAGGCCCTGGCGCATTCCATTGCCGTCGACTTGCATCCCGTCTGCAATCTTTCCGTCGCGCGCCATGCCACCACGCTGAGCGGCGGGGCCGGTGACATGCCCGGGGACTGGATGCGTCACTTCATTCGCCCCGGTCTGCTGGCGTTTGATGACCTGCTGGGCGGGTTCGATCAATCCCCGTATTGCACCGGAGACGCGCCCAGTCTGGCCGATCTGTGCCTGATGCCGCAGATGTACAATGCGCGCCGCTGGCAGGTCGACCTGAGCGGAATGCACCGAATCCTGCAAGTTGAGGCCGCGTGCACCAAACACCCGGCGTTTGCAGCGGCATATCCTGACGCGCACGCCCCAGCCTGATTCAGCGCACAGTCTCTGTGTGTTTGGCAAGGATGGCTAGGAAGCCGTGCAGCCGGTACACTTTGGCCAGTGAATGATGATCGAGGCCCTATATGACTGAAATTACCGGCTATCACGCCCATGTCTATTTTGACGCGGATACACAGGAAACCGCCCGGCTTGTCTGTGAAGAAGCCGCGCGCCTGTTTCCCGTTCAGGTGGGCCGAATGCATGCGCGCAATGTCGGCCCCCACCCCCGGTGGAGTTGCCAGTTGGGCTTTGGGCCGGAGGCATTCGACCGGGTCATTCCCTGGCTTATGATAAACCGCAGGGGTTTGACCGTGTTCACCCACCCCGAGACCGGCGACCATCTGAGCGATCACCGTGACCGCGCGATCTGGATGGGAGAGATGCTGCCTCTCGATCTGTCAATATTCGATGACGCCAGGACCTAAGAAAGCCCTCGCGCCTGATCACGCAGCTTGAATTTCTGGATCTTGCCGGTCGAAGTCTTGGGCAATGCGCCGAAAACTACCGTTTTGGGCGCTTTGAAATGGGCCATGTTGTCCCGGCAGAAGGTGATAATTTCTGCCTCAGTTGCTTCCCTGCCCGGCTTCAGTTCGACAAATGCACAGGGTGTTTCGCCCCACTTGTCATCCGGGCGCGCGACCACTGCCGCCTCCATCACGGCGGGATGCTTGTAAAGGATCCCCTCAACCTCGACGGATGAGATGTTTTCGCCCCCCGAAATGATGATGTCCTTGGATCGGTCCTTCAACGCGACATAGCCGTCGGGATGCATCACCCCAAGATCGCCCGAAGCGAACCAACCACCCCGGAACGCCTTGTCCGTGGCATCCGGGTTTTTCAGGTACCCTTTCATCACGACGTTGCCCTGCATGAAAATCTCACCCATGGTTTCGCCATCGGCCGGAACAGGTTCCAGTGTTTCCGGATCCGCGACCATCAGGCCGGACAGCGCCGTGTATTTCACACCCTGCCGCACCTTCAGCGCAGCGCGTTCATCCGCGCCCCTCTCATTCCATTTCTCTTTCCACGCACAGACAACCGAAGGGCCATATGTCTCGGTCAGCCCGTAAACATGGGTCACTTCAACGCCCATGGCCTCCATCTTTTCGATGACGGCGGCGGGCGGCGGCGCACCGGCGGTCATCACCTTGATGGGATGATCAAAAACCTTGAGGTGGTCCGGGGCATTGGCCAGCATGTTCAGAACAATGGGGGCACCGCAGAAATGGGTTACTTTCTCCTCTCGGAACGCGGCATAGATCGGCTCATCCCGCACTGCACGCAGGCAGACCGAAACCCCGGCATTGGCCGCCATAGCCCATGGGAAACACCACCCGTTGCAGTGAAACATCGGCAGGGTCCACAGATACACCGAGTGTTTCGGCATGTCCCAGTCCAGAATATCCGATTGCGCGTTCAGGGCAGCACCTCTGTGGTGATAGACGACGCCCTTCGGGTTTCCGGTCGTACCGGAGGTATAGTTCAGCGTGATGGCGTCCCATTCATCTGCCGGCAACGACCATTTGTAGTGCGGATCACCCGTGGCCAGAAAATCACCATAGGTGACTGATCCGATCTTTTTGTCGCCGGCAAAACTTGGGTCTTCTATGTCGATGACCAAAACCTCGTGATCGACCTGTTTCAACGCCTCGTTGACCACGCCTGAAAACTCGGGATCCACCAGCAGAACCTTGGCTTCGGCATGGTTCAGGATGAACGCAACGATCGGAGCATCCAGCCGGGTGTTGATCGCGTTCAGCACTGCCCCTGCCATTGGCACGCCAAAATGCGCCTCGTACATTTCAGGCAGATTGGCCGCAATGATCGACACCGTATCCCCCTGCCCGATTCCGTGCGCCGCGAGCGCGCCGGCAAGCTGGCGGCAACGCGTGTACGTTTCCGCCCAAGTATACCTGCGATCACCGTAAACCACGGACGGATAATCCGGATAAACCTGCGCCGTCCTTTCGATAAAGCTGAGCGGAGACAACGGTGTGTAGTTCGCGCCGCTTTTATCCAGATGGCGGGTATAGATGTTGGTGCCTGACATCCGCTGGTCCTCCCAATTCGTGCCGGTAGACTTCACCACAAAGACAGGGCTGTGCAAATCCGTAAAAATACGCTGGCGTATGCTCTGGAGATACGGGATGATGCGATCTGGCCCTATCTACAAAGCACCTTTCAAGGTGATCTGGGCCATCGGAAACACTTCCCGGGACAGGGCTGATTTCGCCGCCGGGCACTGCATTTTGGAAAGGACATGTCATGGACGGCACGTTCAACGAAAACGATCTTTCGCGCGTAGTCGAAGCCGACCGCGCCCATATCTGGCACCATCTGCTGCAGCATAAACCTTTTGAAACCAGTGACCCGCGCATCATTGTCGAAGGCAAGGGCATGCGCGTCTGGGACCAGAAAGGCAAAGAGCATCTGGATGCCGTGTCCGGCGGGGTCTGGACGGTCAACGTAGGCTATGGCCGCGAATCGATCTGCAAGGCGGTGTACGACCAGCTGATGAAGCTGTGCTATTTCGCCAATACCGCAGGTTCGATTCCCGGTTCGATCTTTGCTGAAAACCTGATCGAAAAGATGCCGGGGATGAGCCGCGTCTACTACACCAACTCGGGCTCGGAAGCGAACGAGAAAGCGTTCAAGATGGTCCGGCAGATCGCGCATAAGCGCTATGGCGGCAAGAAGACCAAGATCCTGTATCGCGACCGCGACTATCACGGCTCAACCCTTGCGACCATGTCGGCAGGCGGTCAGGACGAGCGCACCGCGCAGTATGGTCCGTTCGCACCTGATTTCGTTCGCGTTCCGCACTGCATGGAATACCGCAAGCACGAGCTGGATGGCGCGCCCGAGGAGAATTTCGGTGAATGGGCCGCGAACCAGATCGAAGAGGTGATCCTGCGCGAAGGTCCCGACACCGTTGGTGCGCTGTGCCTTGAGCCCGTGACCGCCGGTGGTGGCGTGATCGAAGCACCCGAGGGATACTGGCAGCGGGTGCAGGAGATCTGCAAGAAGTACGACGTGCTGCTGCATATCGACGAGGTCGTCTGCGGCGTCGGCCGGACCGGTACATGGTTCGGCTATCAGCAATACGGCATCAAGCCGGACTTCGTGACCATGGCCAAAGGCGTTGCCTCGGGCTATGCGGCGATTGCCGTGATGGTCACCACCGAGGAAGTCTTTGACCTGTTCAAGGACGACGCATCCGATCCGCTGAACTACTTCCGCGACATCTCGACCTTTGGCGGGTGTACCGCAGGTCCGGCGGCCGCGATCGAGAACATGCGCATCATCGAAGACGAGAACCTGCTGGGCAACTGCACCGACATGGGTAACCGCATGATGGGCAACCTGCAGGCGCTGATGGAAAAGCACAAGGTGATCGGTGACGTGCGCGGCAAGGGCCTGTTCCTGGGTGCCGAACTGGTAACCGACCGCGCCACCAAAGACCCGATGGACGAGAAACGCGTTCAGGCGGTCGTGGCCGACTGTATGGCACAAGGTGTGATCATCGGGGCCACCAACCGCTCGATCCCCAGCCGCAACAACACGCTGTGCTTCTCGCCTGCGCTGATTGCAACGGCAGACGACATTGATCAGATCACCGACGCCGTCGACGGCGCGCTGGGGCGTGTGTTCGGGTAAACAGACCCGAGGTGATTTGCAAATTGAGCCGGCGCTTTTAGCGCCGGTTTTTTTTGACCACAATCTGGTTTCTTGTCAGCAAAAACCGCAGGGCCAACCATTATTCGGAAAGCGCGTCCAGATTGATTTTCATGAGCACAGCGTTTGCCGAGTTTCCTGCATCCCTTGCGCGATCATCTAACTGGAACCCGCTCGCCCGATAAAGGGCCAGAGCTTCGTGGTGGCGCGGCAGCGCGCTCAGCGTCATGGTTCTGAAGCCCATTTCCCGGGCCCGCCGTTTGAGTTCCTGGACCAGAGCCCGGCCTACCCCCAGCCCCCGCGCGGTTTCGCGAACGAACATCCTGTTCATTTCGCAAGCCCCCTCTCCGAGATCCTTCAACATCAGAATTCCAATCGCTTGCCCGTTATTGACGGCAAGCAGGCATTCCCCTTTTGGCGGGGTGAAATGGATCAGCACATCTCGGATCTGCTCATCAAACTTCTGGTGTTTGAGATAAACATCAATGTCTGCCGCCATTTCCGGATAGCGTTCGCGCAGCCAGTCCGTGAACTCGTATGCCAACAAATAAACGGCATCTGCCTGTGTTTGGGTTCTGACAGCCTGAATTTCCAGCATCGCTCCCTCCAGAGCCCCAGCTTCAGCCCAGCATAAGACAAGAATTTCCCTGTCAGAATGAGTTACTTGCTGGAGATGCCGAAAATGCACTGTATCAAGAAAAAAGGCCGCCCCAAACGGGACGGCACTTCATTCACTGTCTCTCGAAAGAGGATCAGGCAGTCAGAGCAGCCTGAGCTTTGGCGACGATCGCGCCGAACGCTTCCGGTTCGTGCACGGCCAGGTCGGCCAGAACTTTGCGGTCCACTTCAATACCGGCCAAATTCAGGCCGTTGATGAAGCGGGAATAGGTCAGTGCTTCGTCATGCGAACGGACAGCAGCGTTGATACGCTGGATCCACAGCGCGCGGAAGTTGCGCTTGCGGTTCTTACGGTCGCGGGTTGCGTACTGGTTGGCCTTGTCGACGGCCTGACGGGCAACCTTGAAGGTGCTCTTGCGGCGGCCATAGTAACCTTTGGCGGCCTTGATAACCTTCTTGTGACGGGCGTGAGTTACGGTTCCACCTTTAACGCGGGACATCTCTTAATCTCCTCTTAGCGGTCGTAGGGCATGTAGCCCTTGACGATCTTGGCGTCGGGGGCGGACAGGGTGGTGTTGCCACGGGCGTCGCGGATGAATTTCTTGGTCCGCTTGATCATGCCGTGCCGTTTGCCGGCCTGGCCAGCAAGGACCTTACCGGTCGCAGTCACCTTGAAGCGCTTCTTGGCGCTCGCTTTTGTCTTCATCTTAGGCATTTCCGTCTCCTTTTCCGGGTTCGGTTTCAAACGCGACTCGGCATGCCATCTCGGCCGGTCACGCGATCAGAAGCGCCGTTTACGCAAGTTCCGCCATACTGGCAAGGGGGTTTCGACCAGAATCTTCGCTTTTCCAGCCCGGCTCAGGCACCCCGGCGACATGCCGGGGCATCGTTATCTCTTCAACCAGGGTCGGTGTTGTAGATCAGCCGTTCGTCACAAGGGGCAATGCGCAGAATATTGGTGGTGCCCGGTACGTTGAACGGCACCCCTGCGGTAACCACGATCTGATCGGACTCGGACGCAAACCCACCGGCGCGGGCAGCACGGGCCGCGTTGACCACAGCACCTTTGAACCGCTCAAGCTCGGGCGTCATGACACAATGGCAGCCCCAGCTCAGGCACAGGCGCCGTGCGGTGCCTCGGGCCGGCGTCATGGCGATGATCGGAACACCGGGGCGCTCACGGGCGGTCAGCAAGGCTGTTGTGCCGCTTTGGGTAAAGCAGCAGATAGCCTTGATATCCGTCTTTTCAGCAATCTCGCGAGCGGCGGCGACGATACCGTCGGCGATCGTCGTCCCCTTGGCCGAACGCGAGGCCGCGATGATCTGCGTGTAAGTCGGGTCGGCCTCGACCTCGATGGCAACCTTGTTCATGGTCTGAACCGCCTCGACGGGGTAATCACCGGCAGCGGATTCCGCGCTGAGCATGATGGCATCAGTACCCTCATAGATCGCCGTGGCCACGTCTGAAACTTCGGCGCGCGTTGGCATCGGGCTTTCGATCATGCTTTCCAGCATCTGCGTGGCCACAATCACCGGCTTGGCTGCGGCCCGGCATCTGCGCACCAGCCGTTTCTGGATCGGGGGCACAGCCGACACCGGCAGTTCAACGCCCAGATCGCCGCGTGCGACCATGATCCCATCAGACGCATCAAGAATGTCCTCGAACGCTTCGACAGCGGCGGGCTTTTCGATCTTGGACAGGATCGCGGCCCGGCCATCGGCCAGCGTGCGGGCCTCATAAACGTCCCGTGCCCGCTGCACGAAGCTGAGCGCCAGCCAGTCCACGCCCAGTTGGCAGACAAATTCCAGATCGTCACGGTCCTTGGCCGACAGGGCCGCTAATGGCAGCACCACGTCCGGCACGTTCACCCCCTTGCGGTTCGAGATCGTACCGCCGACCTCGACCGTGCAATTGGCGAAATCCTGACCGCAATCGGCAACGATCAGGCGAATTTTGCCATCGTTGACCAACAGGCGCGCACCCGGTTCCAGTGCGGCGAAAATCTCGGGATGCGGCAGGCAGACACGCTCGGCATCACCAGGCGCCGGATCCAGGTCCAACCGGAACGCGGCCCCTTCCTGCAATTCCTCTTCGCCATTGCCGAACACACCGACCCGCAGCTTCGGGCCCTGAAGATCGGCCAGAATCGCGATCGGGCTTTCCAGGTCCTTTTCCACCTGCCGGATGATCCGGTGCCGTTCGCGGATTTCATCATGGCTGCCGTGGCTCATGTTCAGGCGGAAGACATCCGCTCCGGCTTCGTGCAGGGCGCGAATGGTGTCATAGTCGTTGGACGCCGGTCCCAGCGTCGCCACGATTTTCACATTTCTCAGGCGTCGCATCGGTCTTGCTCTCCTCGATGGCTCAATGTTACCGCAAACAGTGCTTGGATGTGCTTATTGCGCAATTCCCTTTCCGAAGCAACTGCCCTACACCTGCGGCAAACTTGATGACAGGCTCATGACGTACACTCCGTTTTTCATTCACGGCGAGGATCGCCCGTCCCGCTGGCTGATCACCTGCGACCATGCAACCAACACTGTACCGCCCGAAATCAACGGCGGAGACCTCGGCCTGCCGCGCGAGGATATGGAACGTCACATCGCCTATGACGTAGGTGCCTACGAAGTGTCGAAACATCTGGGCGAAATTCTCAACGCTCCGGTGATCTCCGCCAATTTCTCGCGTCTGGTGATCGACCCGAACCGCGGCGAGGACGACCCGACGCTTCTGATGAAGCTCTATGACGGTTCGATCATCCCCGGCAACCGCCACGCGGACGCGGCCGAAAAGGAACGTCGCCTGAACATGTGCTATCGCCCCTATCACGAGGCGCTGGCGCAGTTGGCGGCCCTGCCGCACGCGGTGATCGTGTCGATGCATTCGTTTACCCGTCAGTTGCGGGGCCGCGAACCGCGCCCCTGGCATATCGGAATCCTGCACACGCCGGATGAACGTTTCTCACGTCCGCTGATCAACCGGCTCGAGGCAGAGGGCGATTTGTGTGTTGGCGTTAACGAACCCTATACCGGGGTTCTTCCCGGCGATGCGATCGACAAACACTGCACCAGCTTCGGTCGCCCGAACGCGCTGATCGAACTGCGCAATGACCTGATCGCAGACCATGCCGGACAGCGCGAATGGGCCGAACGTCTGGCCCCGATCTTGCAAAGCGCCTTGGAAGACAGCGACCTGTGACGTTGGGTCACCTCGGGCCGTTTCCCGACCTCACGTTATTGTGAGCATACCCCGCGAACCCCATATATTTCGGGAAAGGAGACGACCATGACTCAGGAAACCCTGACGACCGTCTTCGGCTGGATGACGGTCCTGAACATCGCCCTTTTGGGCTTTACCACATTGATGATCATAGTCCTTCAGGACTGGATCGCGGGGATTCACGGCCGGATGTTCCAGATGGAACGCGCCGACGTGAAAAGGGCATACTTCAGGTATCTCGCCAACTACAAGATCCTGACAATCGTATTCTGCCTGATGCCCTGGCTGGCACTGAAACTGGCATGAATTCGATTTCAAAGGCTGGGAGGGGTCCGTTAGGCCCTTCCTGTTTGTTGTAACAAAGCCGTCGGATTGTTAGGTCAGGCTCAGAACACAAGGCAATCACTCGGAGCCATCTCATGGACAAGCAAACCGAAATCGAACTTCAGGCCGCGGCCTTCCGCCGGTTGCAGAAGCACTTGATGGAAGACCGCACCGATGTGCAGAACATCGACATGATGAACCTTGCCGGATTCTGCCGCAACTGCCTGTCGCGTTGGTATCAGGAAGCGGCCAATGAAAAGGGCATTGAGATGGGCAAGGAAGAAGCCCGCGAAGTTTTTTACGGCATGACCATGGATGAGTGGAAAGCCAACTACCAGACCGAAGCCAGCCCCGAGAAGCAAGCCGCCTTCAAGGTCGCCTTCCAAGAGAATGTCACCAAGAAAGGCTGACGCCTGAAAAAAAGGCCCGCCAATGCAGCGGGCCTTTTCTTTAGATCGCGGCCTTGCGGCTTTCGTCCAGATAGATCTCGCGCAAACGCTTGGCAATCGGACCCGGCGTTCCGTCGCCCAACGCCACACCGTCAATCTCGACGACGGGCATGACAAATGCACTGGCCGAAGTGGTGAAGGCCTCATCCGCCTCTTTGGCTTCGTCGATGCTGAACAGCCGCTCTTCGATTTCCATCTGCGCTTCTGCCGCCATACGCAGCACGGCCTTGCGGGTGATGCCGTGCAGAATGTCGTTGGACAGCGGGCGAGTGACGATCTTGCCGTTCCTGACGAAATAGGCGTTGTTGCTGGTGCCTTCGGTCACATAGCCGTCCTCGACTAGCCACGCATCGTCACAGCCCGCTTTCTTGGCCATCATCTTGCCCATCGACGGATACAGCAACTGCACGGTCTTGATGTCGCGGCGGCCCCAGCGGATATCCTCGATCGAAATGATCTTTGCACCCTTTTTGGCGGCCGGGCTGTCGGCCAGACCCGGCTTGTTCTGAGTGAACAGAACAAGGCTGGGTTTGGTATCCGCAGAGGGGAACACAAAGTCCCGGTCGCCGTCCGAACCGCGGCTCACCTGAAGGTAAATCAGACCCTCATCAATGCCATTCAGCTCCACCAGCTTTCGGTGGATCTCAAGCAGTTCTTCCTTGGTGCAGGGCTCGGCCATCTCCAACTCGTCCAACGAACGTTTGAGGCGCACGGCATGACCTTCGAAATCGATCAGCTTGCCGTCCAGAACGCTGGTGACTTCGTAAACGGCGTCTGCAAACAGAAAGCCTCGGTCAAAAATGGATACCTTGGCCTCGGTCTCGGGCAGGTACTCGCCATTCACGTAAACGGTGCGGGTCATGTATGTCTCCTCAGCCCCAAAGTGCCGCCACGGGCGGGTGCACTCCGGCGTCATCAAAAATCAGCGGGTTGTCGCGGTCTTCGGCCAACAGAAGCGGACCGTCAAGGTCCGTTACCATCGCTCCCTGCGCCAGCAATGTCGCAGGCGCCATCGCCAGCGAACTGCCGACCATGCAGCCAACCATCACGCGATAGCCCTCGACCACCGCCTGTTCGCGCAACGCCAGCGCCTCTGTCAGACCTCCGGTTTTGTCGAGCTTGATATTGACCACGTCATATTTGCCCTTCAGCGCAGGCAGACTGGCCCGGTCATGACAGGATTCATCCGCGCACACAGGTACCGGGCGGTCCATCCCGATCAGTGCCTCATCATCACTTGCAGGCAACGGCTGTTCGACCAGCGCCACACCCAGACGCACCAGATGCGGGGCAAGATCAGCATATACCTCAGCGGACCACCCTTCATTGGCGTCCACGATGATTTTTGCGTCAGGCGCGCCTGCGCGAACGGCTTCCAGCCGCGGCATGTCATCCGGAGTACCCAGCTTGATCTTCAGCAGCGGCCGGTTCGCGTTTTCGGCCGCCTGCTTTCGCATCGCCTCAGGTGTGTCCAGCGACAGCGTGTATGCAGTGATTTCAGGTCCCGGAATCGGCAAACCGGCGATTTCCCACACACGCTTGCCCGCGCGTTTTGCCTCCAGGTCCCAAAGCGCGCAATCAACCGCATTCCGCGCGGCACCAGCGGGCAGCAAACCAGTCAGCGCCTCCCGGGATATACTCGCAGGCAAACCCGCGATCTCGGCCTCAACCGAATCCAGCGTTTCGCCATACCGGGCGTATGGCACGCATTCGCCCCACCCCTGATGCGTCCCGTCCGAAATCCGAACCGTCAGCACCCTCGCCTCGGTTCGCGACCCGCGCGAGATGGTGAAGACCTGCGCCAGCCGAAACACATCGCGAGAAACTTCAATCTGCACGAACACGCTCCTTCATCTTTTTCCAAATACTCCCGCCGGAGGCAGAACAGCGCCTGCCGCCGGCGAAACGTTCAGATCACAACGCAGCCAGCGCGTCCACCAGCTTGCCCGACCCAAATCGGAACGGGTCTGTTGCCGGCAAGCCCATGTCGGCTTCGATCTTGGACAGATAAGCGGTCGCATCTTCCTCGGACATGTGCTGAGTGTTCACCGATACGCCCACAACATGACAGTCCGGGTTCGCCACTTTCGCAAGTGCCAGCGCCGTGTCGCGCAGGTCTTCCAGACTCGGCAGCTGGTAAGTCGGCAAGCCGCGCATATGCTCGCGCGTCGGTTCATGGCTCAGGATCAGCGCGTCAGGCTGGCCGCCGTGGATCAAGGCCATGGTCACGCCCGAATAGGACACGTGGAACAGGGATCCCTGCCCTTCGATCAGGTCCCAGTGATCCTCGTCATTGTCAGGTGTCAGCCATTCGACAGAGCCCGCCATGAAATCCGCAATGACTGCGTCCAGCGGCACACCGTCACCAGTGATGAGGATCCCTGTCTGACCGGTTGCGCGGAAGGTGGATTTCATGCCGCGCTTGCGCATTTCGGCATCCATCGCCATCGCCGTATACATTTTGCCCACCGAACAGTCCGTACCCACGGCCAAGCAGCGTTTGCCCTTGCGCTTGATGCCGTTGGCAATCGGGTAGTCCACCTCGGGCACCCGGACATCATGCAGCGTGCGCCCGGTGGCTTCTGCCACGGCAACCAGATCGGGCTCATCCCGCAGCAGGTTGTGCAGACCCGAAGCCAAATCAAACCCTTCCTCCAGCGCCATGACGAGAACTTTTTTCCATTCCTGGCTGATCACACCGCCACGGTTTGCGACCCCGATCACAAGTGTCTTGGCACCGGCCTCACGCGCTTCGACCAGCGACATGTCGGTCAGACCCAGATCGGCCTTGCAGCCTTCCATCCGATACTGGCCCACGGCATTCTCCGGTCGCCAGTCCTTGATGCCAACAGCCACTTTGGCCGCCAATTGGTCGGGCGCATCGCCCAAAAACAGCAGATACGGTGTTTCGATCATCGCCATGCACTCCTTTGATTCCGGCGCAGGCTAAAGAACGCAGCAAACGAGCGTTTCGCATTTTCGCCCGGACGCACCCCACGCAATAGGATTATCTTGCATTAACCCGCAGAATTTCGGGACAATCTTGCAAGTTTTCAAACTGATTAAACTTTAGTCACCGTCGACGCACCGATTTTCGGCGAATGCTGCAACAGCATTGCCGCAGCTGCACAAAGGCGCTTGCGCCTGACCGCGCAATTTAATACCTCATTGAGCAAGAATACCGCAATTTCCTTTCTCGCACGAGGTCCCGATGAGCTTTCGCATCCAACCCGCCGCCCCTGCACGCCCGAACCGCTGCCAATTGTTCGGGCCGGGATCGAACACCAAGCTGTTCCCGAAAATGGCCGCTTCGTCTGCGGATGTCATCAATCTGGATCTTGAGGACTCGGTTGCCCCGTCCGACAAGGATGCAGCCCGTGCCAACGTGATCGACGCGCTGAACACCGTCGAATGGGGCTCCAAATACATGTCCGTGCGGATCAACGGGCTGGATACACCCTATTGGTATCGTGATGTCGTGGACGTGCTGGAACAGGCCGGTGACCGCCTGGATCAGATCATGATCCCCAAAGTGGGCTGCGCCGAGGACGTCTATGCCGTGGATGCCCTTGTCACCGCCATCGAACGGGCCAAAGGGCGCACCAAGCCGATCAGTTTCGAAGTCATCATCGAATCCGCTGCCGGTATCGCGCATGTCGAGGCCATTGCCGCGTCCTCTCCCCGTTTGCAGGCGATGAGTCTTGGTGCCGCTGATTTTGCTGCCTCGATGGGCATGCAGACAACCGGCATCGGCGGAACGCAGGAAAACTACTACATGCTGCGCGAGGGCGAAAAGCACTGGTCCGACCCGTGGCACTGGGCGCAGGCCGCCATCGTCGCCGCCTGCCGAACCCATGGGATCTTGCCGGTGGACGGGCCGTTCGGCGATTTCTCGGACGACGAAGGCTATATCGCGCAGGCGAAACGTTCGGCCACTTTGGGCATGGTCGGCAAATGGGCAATCCACCCCAAGCAGATCGCTCTGGCCAACCAGGTGTTCACCCCGTCAGACGAAGCTGTGTCCGAAGCGCGTGAGATTCTGGCGGCGATGGAACAGGCCAAAGCCAATGGTGAAGGTGCAACGGTCTACAAGGGCCGCCTGGTCGACATCGCCTCAATCAAACAGGCCGAAGTTATCGTCGCACAGTCCGAACTGATCGCCGCGAACGGCTGAACGCCATCTCTTTTTCGATGTAGTCTTTTGATAATGCGCCTCCCATCAAAGGAGGTGCATTTTTTGCTCCCTCGCCAAGCCTTCGGACCACGCGCCCGCCTACCCGTTGTCGGATACCGCTTCGTTGTCTATCGCTTCGGGATACCGGCCGCCGCGCAGCAATGTCAGGCGCTTGGCGGCCTTCCTGACATTTTCCTCGATGATGCTCTGATGCGCCTCGGTCGCCCGAACGGAGGGCAGAGCCACGGCCACGGCCCCGCACACCTTGTTGCTGGGGCCAAAATACGGGGCCGCTATCCCGATCACACCTTCCTCGAACGTGCCGCTTGAAATCGAAAGGCCTGTCCGACGGATCTGATCCAGTTGCTGCCGGATTACAGCCGCATCGGTTTGGGTTTGCGTCGTATGCGACTGCAAGGCGCCCCCTTCAATAAACGGCTCGACAAAGGCAGGGGCCGCGAAAGCCAGATAGGCCAGCCCCGAGGCCGTCGCGTGCAACGGCAGCGACTCGCCTGATCCTATGATAACCCGGTTCATGCTTTTGCTTTCGATCGTGGCAATATTGGCCAGCGTTTGGCCCGCGATGCGCGACGCATGCGCCGTTTCGCCCGTGATCGCATTCAGATCCCGCAACACGATCTTTACCGCATCGACAAGCGGAAAACTGGCCTCGCGCAATTGGGAAAACCGCAGAAACGCGGGGCCCAGATTGAACAAACGTGTTTCCTCGTCCTGTTCGACAAAGCCCTTGGATTCCAGCGCGGCTAAAAACCGCATCGTCGTCGCCTTGTTGTAACCGGACAATTTCGAAAGCTCACTCAGGCCGATACGGTGGCGTCTTTCATCAAAAAACTCCAGCAGGGACAGCGCCTTATGTACTGTTGATGGGCCTTCCGCCATGTCACCTCGCAAACCAGACCTGATGATCCTTACCCCATGCATGAATAGCTTGACAGAGCAGAAGGTCAAAGCAATATTTGATCCATCGGCTCAATATTTGAATTGACGCGCAGCGCAAGAAGAAGCAAATAGACGTCAGCGGACGTGTCGGTCTGTCTCAGATCAAGGCGGCAGAACCCGTCGTTGGCGTATTCGCATGTCAGGGCGAAGGCAGCACAGGCTGACCGCCCGGATCGTAACTTATGGGACCCACCCGCCGCGCTGCGGTTATTGCTGTGCGGATGACAGAACGTCAAAGGAACAGGAAATGGCCAAGGCATTCGCCTCGCAGGGCGATCTGAGCGAAAAGAAAATCACCTTCGATGAAATCGGCGACGGGCTGTACGCCTTTACCGCCGAAGGGGACCCGAATTCCGGCGTCATCGTCGGCGATGACAGCGTGATGATCGTCGAGGCACAGGCCACACCGCGTCTGGCAAACAAGGTGATCGAATGTGTCCGATCCATTACTGACAAGCCGATCAGCCACGTGGTGCTGACACATTATCACGCCGTGCGCGTTCTGGGTGCCAGCGCCTTTGACGCCGGGCAGGTGATCATGTCGAACGCAGCCTACAACATGGTTCTGGAACGCGGGCAGGAAGATTGGGACAGTGAATTTCAACGCTTTCCGCGCCTGTTCGAAGGACATGAGAGCATTCCGGGCCTGACCTACCCAACAACGACTTTCTCGGACAGCATGACCGTGTTCCTGGGCAAACGCCGCGTTGACATCAAACAGATCGGCCGCGCCCATACGGCAGGCGACGCCATCATTCACGTGCCGGATCAGAACGTGATGTTCACCGGCGATATCGTCGAATATCACTCGGCCTGCTATTGCGGCGACGGGCATTTCGCCGACTGGGGTCAGACCCTGGACAACATCAACGCCTATGACGTGGACGCCATCGCACCGGGGCGCGGCGATGCGCTGGTTGGAAAGGAGATGGTGGAAAAGGCCATCGAAAACACCCGCGACTTTGTAGACAGCACCTACCGGCCTGTTCGCAGGATTGCTGCCCGCGGCGGATCGCTGAAAGAGGCATGGGATGCCGTGCGCGCCGAATGCGACCCGAAATTTTCCGATTACGCGATCTATGAACACTGCCTGCCCTTCAACGTCGCCCGCGCCTATGACGAAGCCCGCGGTATCGCCCATCCCCGCATCTGGACCGCCCAGCGCGATCTTGAAATGTGGGAAGCCCTGCAAGGCTGACGAATTGGGGCCGGTTTGATTCAGATCGTGGCGACCCGAATCAGACGGTGAAACTATTGACCTGACGCTCTGGCGCCTGCGCGCCAGGGTTCGAATTTCTGCGCCCTGTTGCGCAACACCTGGGGAGAGAGCCTGTGAACAAGATTTTCGAAGACCCTCTTTATGCATACGAGCCCAGCCCGGATCAGACCGCGCCGACACCGGTGCGTCACAAGGTCATTGTTGTCGGCGCGGGCCCGGTCGGGTTGGCCGCTGCCATCGATCTTGCACAGCAAGGGGTCGAGGTTGTCGTGCTGGATGACAATGACAAGGTCAGCTTTGGCAGCCGGGCCATCTGTTTCGCCAAGCGTCCGCTGGAAATCCTCGACCGGCTGGGATGTGGTCAGGCGATGGTCGACAAGGGCGTCGTCTGGAACAAGGGCAAGGTGTTCTTCGATGACCGGCAGGTCTACAACTTCGACCTGCTGCCCGAGGACGGTCATCAGCGCCCGGCCTTCATCAATCTTCAGCAATATTACTTCGAGCAGTTTCTGGTCGAACGGGTTCGCGAAATGCAGGCGCAGGGCGCACCGATCCAGATCCGGGGCCGCAATAAGGTCGAGGCGGTCGGCACCCATCCCGATCACGTCAGGCTCGAGGTGGAAACGCCCGAAGGCTCGTACACCATCGAAGCGGATTGGGTGATCGCCTGCGACGGGGCCGGATCGCCGATGCGGGCTATGTTGGGCAAGGACTTTGTTGGCCGTGTGTTCGAGGACAACTTCCTGATTGCCGACGTGATCATGGAGGCCGACTTCCCGTCCGAGCGCTGGTTCTGGTTCGATCCGCCCTTCAACAAGGGGCAATCCGCGTTGCTGCACAAACAACCGGACGGCGTCTGGCGCATCGACCTGCAACTGGGCTGGGACATCGACAAAGAGCGCGAGAAGCGCCCCGAAAACGTTATCCCGCGTCTCAAGGCTATGCTGGGCGATGATGTCGAGTTCGAGTTGGAGTGGGTCAGCATCTACACCTTCCAGTGCCGCAGGATGGAACAGTTCCGCCATGACCGGGTGATCTTTGCCGGCGACAGCGCGCATCAGGTAAGCCCGTTTGGCGCGCGCGGTGCCAACTCGGGCCTGCAGGACACGGACAACCTGTGCTGGAAACTGAAGCTGGTGATCGACGGTCTGGCTCCGGAAACGCTTCTGGACAGCTATGATATCGAACGTATCCACGGCGCGGATGAGAATATCCTGAACTCGACCAGGTCCACGGATTTCATCACACCGAAATCCCAGATGTCCCGCATCATGCGCGACGCGGTGCTGGATCTGAGCGAACATTATGAATTCGCCCGTCCGATGGTGAACTCCGGTCGGTTGAGCGTTCCCTGCACCTATGATGGCTCGCCCCTGAATTCGGCGGATGCGCTGAACGGGCCGGCTTCGACCCGTCCGGGCTCGCCCTGCCCAGATGCGCCATTGGGGGACGGCTTCCTGCTGCCGAAACTGGCCGGGAAGTTCACCCTGATGACCATTGATGCCGATGCCCCGGATGAGATCGAGGTGGACGGCATCACGGTTTCGCGCCTGGCCCTTTCGATCAAGGACGACCGGACAATGGCCCTGAAACGCCGCTATCTGGGTGATGCGCCGCAGGGGGTCTATCTGATCCGACCGGATCAGCATGTGGCGGCGCGACGCGACACCTACGAAGAAAACGCATTCCGGCATGCGGTCCGCCGCGCCACAGGTAAGGAGTAATCGCCATGGCCGATCTGATCCTCACGCCAAATTTCGACAATACCGATGGGTTCTACGCCGATCTGCTGGATTCACATGAAGGGCTGGACAAGGCACAGGGGGACGCGCTGAACGCTCGCCTGGTGCTGGTCCTGGCCAACCATATCGGGGACAACGACGTGCTGCGACAAGCCTTGCGCGCCGCGTCGTTTCAACAGGAGGACAACACGTGAAAATCGAGAAAATCCACCATGTCGCCTATCGCTGCAAGGACGCCAAGGAAACCGTCGAATGGTACGGCAAGATGCTGAACATGGATTTCATCCTGGCCATTGCCGAGGATCACGTACCATCGACCCACGAGCCTGATCCCTATATGCATCTGTTTCTGGATGCGGGTGACGGCAACGTTCTGGCCTTTTTTGAGCTGCCGACCAAGCCCGAGATGGGGCGCGATCCCAACACGCCGATCTGGGTACAACACATCGCCTTCAAGGTGAAAGACCGCGAGACGCTGCTGCAGTTCAAAGACCATCTGGAAGCCAACGGTATTGAGGTTCTGGGCGTCACCGACCACTCCATCTTTCACTCGATCTACTTCTTCGACCCCAACGGGCACCGGGTCGAACTGGCCTGCCCCGATCCCGAGGAAGAGGCGATGCTCAAGCGCATGGACGAGGTCAAATGGCTGATGCTGGATGAATGGTCAAAGACCAAGAAGGCCCCGAAACACGCCGACTGGCTGCATGCCAAAGAACTGAACAAATAACGTGGCAAAAAGGCCGTCTGTTTTTTTGAATAACAGACGGCCTTTGTTCTCAGCTATCGCGGAACGTCCAGCCCGTATTTGTCAAGAATGGCCGAGGCCGCGACAATCCAGCGATCGCGCAGCTCGGCATTCCCGGTGCGGCGCAGCCCCAGGGCCTGAAGCTCTTTCAGCCGCGACGGGTCATCCCCCCCGAAAGAAACGGCGACGCGTGGCCACCAGTAGTTGACCGACGCCTGAATCGCAGCCGTATCGCCATCCTCTGCCAGTCTGGCCACACCTTCCTCGGCCAGCTCGGCGTGGCGCGCCTCAACCGGTGCGATTGCACGAAAGGCTTCGGCCAGAGGTTGATACGAGACATTGCTGAATTCGGCCAGTTGCACGCCAACAGCGCACCCCATGATCAGGTTCATGACCACTGCGTCCGTCCACCCTTCAAGCGGATAATTGAAGACGGCAAGTCGCATATCATGTTCGTTGCGGGTCGCGCCAATATCGGCTGAACGGTCCAGCCGCGCAGCCCAGGGGTGGTGCGTCGCGTAGCGTTTCGTGTTGGCACCGAACTCACCCATGATGGTCAGGACACGATCGGCGTTATCGGTTTTCTCCAACACGATCTTGGCGGCGGCGATACGTTCCTTGATGCCCGGGCCGGTGTTGATGACGTCGGCAAACCCGGCGGCACCGGCCAGCTCGCTGTCCACAAAGGTCGCCATCAGCTTCATCAGTTCGGCGCGATACCGCGAAGGCACGTTCGAAGGGTTTGTCAGCACCCCACCCTGCGCAAGGTAGCTTCCAATGCTCATATCATCCGGCATGACAGGTCCCCTTCTCTATTGATCATAATCGACGACGACGGTGTCGGTCAGAGGGAAGGACTGACAGGACAGAACATAGCCCTTCTCGACCTCATAATCCTCCAGCGCATGGTTGGTCACCATCTCCACCTCGCCCTCAATCACTTTGCAGCGGCAGGTCGAACAGACCCCGGCCTTGCAGGCATAAGGTGCATCCATTGCGTTCTGCAAAGCCGCGTCCAGCAGCGTCGTGTCCTTGGGCATATCGATGGTCTGGGTTGCGCCGTCCAGCGTGATGGAAGCCTTTGCCGTATTGGCGCTGCTGGCGGCATCCTTGGCCTTGGCCTTGCGCTTCAGCCGACCGGGCTGGGCGCTGGCGAAAAGTTCGAATTTGATCTGACCGTCATCCAGTCCATGATCACGCAATGCACCGGCTATGCCCAGCATCATCGGCTCGGGGCCGCAAATGAATGCGGTATCGACATTTTCGATGTCGATCCAACCGGTTTTGAACAGTTGCGCGCATTTCTCTTCCGTCACCATTCCGGTGAACAGATCGATTTCCTGTGCATCCGTTTCGAGCACATGGATGACGTTGAAACGTCCCATAAAGCTGTTCTTCAGGTCCTCAAGCTCCTCGCGGAACATGATCGAATTCACGCTCTTGTTGGCGTAAACAAGCGTGAAGCTGGAATTGGGTTCGCGTGACAGGGTGGTTTTCAAGATCGACAGCACCGGGGTAATGCCGGACCCGCCCGCAAAACCCAGATACTGCTTCTCGTTTCCGGCATCCAGTTCGGTAAAAAACCCACCCATCGGCGGCATCACCTGAATGGTGTCCCCCACCTTCAGATCTTCATTGGCCCAGGTCGAAAACGCACCGCCATCGACCCGCTTGATGCCGACCTGCAGGACACCGTCATCCTTGCCCGCGCAGATCGAATAGGATCGGCGCAGTTCCTCACCGTCAAAGTCGCGGCGAAATGTCAGGTACTGGCCTTGCGTAAAGTCGAAATCGGCAGCCGCACCATTCTCGGGCTTCAGCGTCACAACCACTGCATCGCGGATCGTTTTGCGGATGTCTGTGACTTCAAGATCATGAAAGCGCGCCATGGGTTCCTCCCTCAGATGCACTTGAAATAGTCGAACGGTTCCAGGCAGTCGCAACACCGCCACTGCGCCTTGCAGGGGGTCGAGCCGAACTGGCTGAGTTTTTCCAGATGGTTGCCACCACAACGCGGACAGCGTTCGGGTCCGCCTGCCGGTTGCGGCGGTGCGATGCCGAACTCTTCCAGACGCACGCGCCCCTTGTCCGACAGCCAGTCGGTGGTCCATGCAGGTGAAAGCTGACGGCGCAGTTCAAGCCTGTCGATCCCCTTTTCGCGCAGCGCCGTCTGGATATCCAGATTGATGACACTGGTCGCCGGGCAACCCGAATAGGTTGGTGTGACCGTGACAACCAAAAGATCATCTTCCCACGCGACGTCGCGGATGATCCCCAGATCCACCAGAGAGATCACGGGGATTTCCGGATCGGGCACATGGTCCAGCCACTGCCAGATTTCACCGACGGAGGGCCGCGCCATCACTGTCACCACCGGCAACCGGGATAGGCACGCGGCAGCCACTGCATCGTGCACAGCAGATGGCCCAGATGTTCGGTATGCATCTGGCCGGTGCGGCCACCCTTATGGGCAAAGCGGCTTTCGGGAATGGTCAGCGTCGCCTCGGACAGGACCCGGCCCACCAGCGTGTCGTATTCTTCACGCAACTGGCCGGGGTCGCTCGAGATACCGGCCGTAACCATGGCCTCATCGACCGCGTCGCCTTCAAACATTTCTCCGACATAGGGCCACAGGTAGTTCAGGGCGGCCTGCATCCGGTTATGGCTTTCCTCGGTTCCGTCTCCCAGACCGACAACCGTGTCGGCAGATCTTTCCAGGTGATACGCCACTTCTTTGCTGGCCTTTTCAGCGATCTCGGCCACAGTCCGATCCGACGATCTGATCAGTCGGCCCAGCATGATGGAATGCCACGCATCGAATAGAAACTGACGCATCAGGGTCTGACCGAAATCGCCGTTGGGCATCTCGACCAGCAAAACGTTGCGAAAACCCCAGACGTCGCGAAGAAAGGCCAGATCGTCCGCCGACTTGCCTTCGCCCTCAATTTCGGCCGCATAACCCAGCCAGAGCTGCGTCTGACCGATCAGGTCCAGCGCCGTATTGGCAAGCGCGATGTCCTCTTCCAGCACGGGCGCGTGACCGCACCATTCGGACACCCTGTGCCCGAGGACCAAAGTGTTGTCGCCCATCCGCAGCAGAAATTGCAGCAGGGCCTGTTTGTCGACTTCTGCCATCACATATGCCCCACTTCGTCCGGGATGTCATAAAAGGTCGGGTGGCGGTAGACCTTGCTCTCGGACGGTTCGAACAGGGGGCCTTTCTCGCCGGGTGCGGTGGCCGCGATGTGCCGGGCTTCAACCACCCAGATCGACACGCCTTCGTTGCGGCGCGTATAGACATCGCGCGCGTTCTTGATCGCCATTTCGGCATCTGGTGCATGTAGCGAACCAACATGCCGGTGGCTCAGCCCATGCTGGCCGCGGATGAATATTTCCCAAAGGGGCCATTCATTTTTCATAGCGGAACCTCCTGATTACTCTGCCGCGTGCTTGCGGGCGGCTTTCTTGCGGGCATGTTCCAGCAAGCCGTCGCGCACCCACGCGCCGTCGTCCCACGCCTTGTTGCGTGCAGCCAGCCTGTCCACGTTGCACGGACCGTTGCCCTTGATGACGTTGAAGAACTCGGACCAGTCCGGGTCGGTATAATCGTAGTGGCCGCGTTCCTCGTTCCATTTGATGCCGGGATCCGGCAAATCGAGGCCAAGGAATTCGATCTGCGGCACCGTCTGGTCCACGAACTTCTGGCGCAGCTCGTCATTGGTGTTGATTTTGATCTTCCACGCCATCGACTGCACCGAGTGCACCGAATCCTTGTCCGAGGGGCCGAACATCATCAAGGACGGGAACCACAGCCGGTTCAGCGCGTCCTGCGCCATTTTCTTCTGCTCGGGCGTACCTTCAGCCATCTTGCGGATGGCGTCATAACCCTGCCTCTGATGAAAGCTCTCTTCTTTGCAAATGCGGATCATCGCGCGCGAGTACGGCCCGTACGATGTGCGCTGCAACGGCACCTGGTTCATGATCGCCGCACCATCCACCAGCCAGCCGACGGCACCGATATCCGCCCAGTTCAGGGTCGGATAGTTGAAGATCGACGAATACTTCATGCGCCCGTCCAGCAACATCTCGGTGATCTCGTCGCGGCTGACCCCAAGCGTTTCCGCAGCACAGTATAGATACAGACCATGCCCGGCCTCATCCTGCACCTTGGCCAGCAGGATGGCCTTGCGTTCCAATGTGGGCGCACGGGTGATCCAGTTGCCTTCGGGAAGCTGGCCGACGATTTCTGAATGCGCATGCTGGCCGATCTGGCGGATCAGGGTCGCGCGGTAATCATCCGGCATCCAGTCCCTTGGTTCGATCTTGATATCGCGGTCGATCTTGTCCTGGAACTCACGCTCCTGATCCGTCATCTCGTCTTTGGATTTGACGCCGGTTCCGGCCGTTTTCACAAGTTGAGCATACATCTGGGGTCTCCTCCCTTAGACGCGTTCAAGGATCAGGGCGACGCCCTGACCCACGCCGACGCACATGGTGCAAAGCGCATAGCGCCCGCCCGAGCGTTGCAGTTGATAAGCCGCGGTCAGCACGATGCGGGCCCCCGACATGCCCAGCGGATGACCCATTGCAATGGCACCGCCATTGGCATTCACGTGCGCTGCATCATCGGCAACACCAAGCTCGCGCAGCGTGGCAAGGCCCTGAGCCGCAAACGCCTCGTTCAATTCTATCACATCCATCTGATCGATACTCAGACCGGCGCGGGCCAGCACCTTGCGGCTTGCCGATACCGGGCCGATCCCCATGACGCGCGGCTCGACACCCGTAGCGGACATCCCAACCACGCGCGCCATGGGCGTCAGGCTGTTCTTGTGCGCGGCCGCCTCGCTGGCCAGAAGCAGCGCCGCTGCGCCATCGTTCACACCCGAGGCATTACCTGCAGTCACGGTTTTGTCGGGGCCATTCACGCCTTTCAATCCGGCCAGCTTCGCAGCATCGGTTCCGGGACGGGGATGTTCGTCCGTATCCACGACAACCGGATCGCCCTTGCGCTGCGGGACCGAGACCGGGGTGATCTCATCCCGGAAAATCCCCGCCTCATGCGCTGCTTGCCAGCGAGCCTGGCTGCGGGCCGCGAAGTCGTCCTGATCCTGACGGCTTACGCCATAGTTTTCGGCCACGTTGTCAGCCGTTTGCGGCATGCTGTCCACGCCGTACATGTCTTTCATCTTCGGGTTTACGAACCGCCAGCCAATCGTTGTGTCATAAACCGCATTAGCGCGGCTAAAGGCGCTGGTGGCCTTGGGCATGACAAAGGGCGCGCGGCTCATGCTTTCCACGCCGCCCGCAATTGCCAGATCGAAGTCGCCGGCCCGGATTCCACGCGCGGCCATGCCCACCGCGTCCATCCCGCTGGCGCAAAGCCGGTTCACGGTGGTTCCCGGAACATCAACCGGCAAACCGGCCAGCAGCGCCGCCATACGCGCCACGTTCCTGTTGCTTTCACCGGCCTGATTGGCATCGCCAAAGATCACGTCATCCACACTGGCCCAGTCCACCTGCGGATTCCGGGCCATCAGTGCAGCGATCGGCACCGCCGCAAGGTCATCTGTTCTGACCGAAGACAACGCGCCACCGTACCGGCCAATCGGGGTACGTGTCGCGTCACAAATGAATGCGTCCATCAAAGGCCTCCTGTCGCAACGTCCGGAAATACCAACCGTATGGTCGGTTAATACGGGCCGCGATGATTCGAAGCAAGTAATATGTTACGATTTTTTTGCCATTTCTGAATCAATGTAACTTATTGTTCGACACACCGACCTTCGCCACCGGGAAATACCAGGACCACTATCCGGTCAAAGCCGATTCAAGCGCTTTGATCGAAGGGCGCGGCAACCTGTCGAGGATCTGGAAAACAACCTTTCGGCAGGCCGGACCCTTCCACGCCTTGGGCAGAAACTCTGACGGCAAATCCGGGTGCCGCAAAACGATGCGGCGCCAGCTGTGAACGATCAGAACCCGCAGCACCGCCGCCTGGAACGGATCGCCGACACCCGAGGCCGGAATGCTCTCCTGAACCGCCCGCAATCGGGTCAGAAGCTGTTTGTATCCTTCGTTCAGCGCATCTGGTCCGCAACGTTCGCGCAGCCAGCGGGGAACCGAGAGGTCGCCGCTTTGAACAATAAACAGGTCTTCGATACCTTCCGGAGCCTCACCGGGAGCCATCGCTGCCGTGCTGCTCAGTGGAATGTAGTAACCGGTCAGCAGCAGATCGGCCAGTTCCTGCCGGGACCCGTCCGAACTGTCCGCGATAAGGACATGCCAGGTTTCCGGGCGCACGGTTTCGCGGGCGTAGATGCGCGGCACCGCTGCGGCGCTTTGAGCGCGCCCGAACGCCGTCAGGCTATGCGTGCTGTTGCGCCCGCTTCGGGTGCTTTCGATCCAGCCCTCCTTGCGCAATCGGTGCAAGGCAACGCGGGTCGCTTCAGACTTTATCCCGGCAAGCCCGGTCAGCCGGGTGATAAGGGCACCGCTGATCTGATCGGTCTCGTTCTGGGCCAGATCGCCGAAAATCGATACCAGCACCGACCAAACCCGCTGCGTGCCGGACGCCGTCAGCTGGGCAATACAGGTTTCGAACCAATCAGAATGCGGATCCTTCATAGCCTAAGTATAGCCCGGCCAAAGGAAATTGCCATCCGACCCGCTTCAGTAGGCTACCATTGTCAGCAATTCATACTCCGCCACCAGATCACCATCCTGGTTGGTCAGAGACACGTGCCAGCGCACTTCTCCGTATTCATCATTGCGCCCGGTCTTCTTCATGACAGTCAGCCGCACCTTGATCGCATCGCCCGCTTCCACCGGTTTCATGAAACGCAGGTTGTCCAGCCCGGTATTGGCCAGAACCGGACCTTCGTTGGGTTCCACAAACAGACCCGCCGCAAACGAAAGCAACAAATAACCATGCGCCACACGACCAGGGAAGAACGGGTTCCGCTCGGCCGCGGCCTGATCCATATGGGCGTAGAAAGTGTCGCCCGTGAAATGCGCGAAATGCTCGACATCGTCCATGGTGATGGTGCGCGGTGCCGTATGAATGGTCTCGCCAATCGCCAGATCGTGATACCGGCGGGTAAAAGGATGCGCCGGGCCTTTGATCTCGGTCGCACCGGAAACCCACCTGTCGCCGATCGCGGTCAGGATATCGGGCGAGCCCTGAATTGCCGTGCGCTGCATGTAATGCTGCACCCCTCGCACACCACCCATCTCTTCGCCGCCTCCGGCGCGACCGGGGCCGCCGTGGACCATGTGCGGCAACGGAGACCCGTGGCCCGTTGCTTCCTTCATCGAATCCCGGTTGTTGAAATACAAACGCCCGTGATAGGCGCCGGCACCCATGACAATCTCACGCGCGACGGATGGGTCGCGGGTGATCACGGACGCCACCAGTGAACCCTGCCCCTTGTTCGCCAATTCAACCGCATGGTCCAGATCACGATATCCCATGATGGTGCTGACCGGGCCGAAGGCCTCGGTATCGTGCACGCGCCTGGCCGTATCAGGGCTGGCGCAATGGAACAGCATCGGTGGAACAAAGGCGCCCTTTTCGGCATCCGCACCGTCAATGGCGAAGTCTTCGGGATTGCCGAAAACCCGCTCGGCCTCCTGCCCGATGATCGCGGCTTTTTCCAGAACATCGCGCCTCTGGCCTTGTGATACGAGCGCGCCCATGCGGGTGGTTTCAAGCCTCGGATTGCCGACGACCGTCTTTGCCAATCTGTCCGAAAGCGCATCGATCACAGCCTGAACATGGGTTTCCGGCGCGATGATACGGCGGATGGCCGTACATTTCTGCCCCGCCTTGGTTGTCATTTCGCGCTGAACTTCCTTGATGAACAGGTCGAACTCGGGCGTTCCGGGTTCCGCGTCCGGCCCCAGAACCGAGGCATTCAGGCTGTCCTGTTCCGCCACAAACCGCACCGAGTTTTCAAGGATCACCGGATTGGCACGCAGTTTCAGCGCCGTTTCGGCCGAGCCGGTAAAGCTGACCACGTCCTGCATTCCCAGCCGGTCGAGCATATCGCCCAGTCCGCCAGTCACCAACTGCAAGGCACCCGTGGGCAAGATGCCTGAATCCAGCATGATGCGCACGCACAACTCCGTCACGTAGCAGGAGTTGGTGGCCGGTTTTACAATCGCCGGAACCCCGGCCAACAACGTTGGCGCCAGTTTTTCCAACATGCCCCAGACTGGGAAGTTGAATGCGTTGATATGCACCGCGACGCCCTGCAACGGGGTGCAGACATGCTGGCCCAGGAACGTTCCGTTGCGCGACAATTGCTCGACCTCGCCGTCCAGGAAGACATGCCCGTCAGGCATCTCGCGACGCCCCTTGGACGCATAGACAAAAGTCGTGCCGATGCCGCCATCGATGTCGATCAGGTGGTCGGATTGAGTCGCGCCTGTATCGAAAGACAGATCATACAGTGCCTGTTTGTGCTGCCCCAGATGCATGGCCAGCGCCTTCAGCATCTTTGCCCGCTCGTGGAATGTCATCCTGCGCAAGGCAGGCCCGCCTAAATCCCGCGCGTGGTCCAGCATTGCCTGCACGTCCAGCGCGTTGTTACCCGCGGTCGCGATTACGTCTCCGGTGACTGCACTGGCGATGGAACGGGCGCCTTCACCCGGCGCAATCCATTCACCGGCGGCAAAGCTGGAAATCTGTTGGATGGTCATATGTGCCTCCTCATCCTTGGCATCCGGTCGGCGAATTTGGCCGGGTCGTTCGGATCAAACTATTATTAACCGATCGGTCGGTCAAATATAAAACAGCAAAACCGCTGATCTATGCTGCATCTATGCCACCCGTGCGGGCAGACGGGCAAAGCCGCGAAACCTGATGCGATTTCCTCTTTGCGCACCCTCCTGCAACTCAAAATCGGGAAAGCGCTCGAGAAAACGACCAACGGCAACACGCCCTTCCATTCGCGCCAGAGTCAGCCCGACGCAGGTATGCGGCCCGCCGGCAAAGGCGTGATGTTTGTTGGGACGGCGATCCAGTTTCACGGCATTGGGGTCGTCAAACTGGCGCGGATCACGGTTGGCAGCACCAATACAGAGGTGAATATCCGTACCCGCCGGGATCATGTGACCATGGAATTCAACCGCCTCGGTGGTCAGGCGATTGCCGAACTGGTTCGGGCTTTCCAGCCGCAGGAACTCGTCCACCGCCGTCGTGATCAGGTCGGGTCTGGCCAGGAGTTCGGCCCGCTTATCCGGGTGCCGGTGCAACAGATCAAGCGCGTTACCGATCAGGTTTGTGGTGGTTTCGTGACCGGCATTCAGAATGAAGATACAATTCTGATACAGCTCAACCTCGGTCAACCGATCATCCACATCACCCTGCATCAAGCGGGTCAGGACATCTGTTTCCGGGTCGCCCGGACTGGCGCGGCGGTCGTCGATGATCCGGCGCAGGTATTCGACGAAATCGGAGACAGCGCGATTGCCCTGCTCCTCCTGCTCGGGCGTCAGCTTCGGCTCAAGCGCCCCAAGTATCGCGAGCGACCAGTCCCGCAAAGGCTCACGCTCGTCACGGGGAATGCCCAGAAGATTTCCGATGATCTCGATGGGAATGGCACCGGCAAAATCTTCGATCAGTTCGACTTGGCCCTTGGCCTGCATCTCGTCCAGCAGGCGATCAACCAGTTCGACCAGCCCCGGCTCCATCTGCGCCAGCGCGCGGGGGTTCAGCGCCCCGACCATCACCTTGCGCACACGGGTGTGCAACGGCGGATCGTTGAACACAAGGCTGGTAGTGTGGTGTTCGTATAATGCGCTATCGACCCCGTATTTCGGGCCAAAGACCGCCTTCTTGTCCGAAATGAAACGGCGTGTATCGCGATACACAAGATCCAGATCCTCGTATCTGGACAGGATCACGCTGCCATCCGGCTGCACACAAACCGGCGCATCCTCGCGCAAAGCGGCGTAGCTCGGATACGGATCCTGATGAAACCCTTCGGGAAGTGCGGTCAGCGCGAACATCAGTGCCCCATCGCGCCCATCTGCTCGGGCAGGACCAGGACCAGCCACGGCACCAGAACGATCAACGCCAGGCGGAAGATGTCGGCAACCCAGAATGGTGTCACGCCCCGGAAGATCGTACCGGTCGACACATCGCCCACCACGCCTTTCAGGATGAACACATTCAGACCGACGGGCGGCGTTATCAGGCTGATCTCGGTCACAACGACCACGACAATGCCGAACCAGATCGGGTCATAGCCCAGCGACGTGACCAGCGGGAAAAAGATCGGCACCGTCAGCAGCAGCATCGAAAGCGACTCAAAAACGCAGCCAAGGATGATGTAGATGCCCAAGATCATCAGGATCACCGCGAAAGGCGACACTTCATATGCCGTGACCAGCGCAATCAGCGCTTCGGGCAGACCCGCCAGGTTGATGAAATTCGAAAAGATCTGAGCCCCAATCAGGACCGAGAACAAGGCCGCGGCTGTATAGGATGTTTCCTTCAGCACCTCGAATGTCGAACTCAGCGTCAGGCCGCCACGCGACAGGGCGATCAGGAACGCGCCCATTGCACCCATGCCCGCCGCTTCGGTCGGGCTGAAGGTCAGGTTCAGCGGGTGAAAATCAAACGCTCCGTAGAGCCCCCCGATCACCAGGAAGAACAACAAAAGCACGGCCCAGACGGATCGCAGCGCCGTCAGACGCTCGCCCCAGCCGTGGCGTTCGCCGGCAGGGCCTGAATCAGGCTTGCGCCAGACGGTCCAGCGCACCGCGAACAGGTAGAACAGGATGCCCATCATCCCCGGCAATATCCCGGCGACAAACAGCTTCCCGATCGAGGTTTCGGTCAGCAGGCCATAGATCACCAGAATGACCGAAGGCGGGATCAGAATGCCCAGCGTCCCGCCTGCCGCAATCGAGGCGGTCGACAACTCGTCCGAATAGCGATAGCGCCGCATTTCGGGCATTGCGACCTTGGACATTGTAGCAGCCGTGGCCAAAGACGACCCGCAGATCGCCGAAAAACCACCGCATGCGGCGACGGTCGCCATGGCGATACCGCCCCGAAAATGCCCCAGGAAGGCGTTCGAAACCGCGTAAAGCTCACGCGCTAATCCGCCTTTGTTGACGAACAGGCCCATCAGGATGAACAGCGGCACAACCGACAGGCCATAGTCCTGCGCGGTGTCCGTGATCTGGCGGCCCACCATCGACATGGCGGCCTTGAGCCCCCGTTCCGAAAAAATCGCGCCGCCGCGTTCGTAGGCGAAGCCAAACGTGCCAACCAAACCCATCGCAAAGACAATGGGCAAACGAAGCAGCACCAGAACCAGTACCAGTGCGAAACCGATCAGGGCTGCGGTCATTGGGTCTGCTCCGACAGGGCGTGGGGTGCAAAGATGTACATCAGCCCGGTAATCACCATCGCGATGGCGGCAATAACGGTGAAGAAGGTGATGAACCAGCCGACATAGAAGACCGGGATCGACAGGTATTCTGTGACGTCCCCGTAGTCGCGCGCGCGCTCGGACAGTATCCAGACCCTATTGATTGGCCAGATCAGCATGATGCCTGATGCCAGGTAAACCACAGCGTCACGGGCCCGGCTTAGGCGAAGACGGGAAAACAGACCGTCTGTCAGATCGACCGCGATCTGGCCTTTTCCCGCGGAAATCATGGGCAGGACCGAAAACACGAGGATGGCCATCAAAATCCGGGTCAGTTCGGTCGCAGCCTCGATCGGAGCATTGAAAACCGACCGCAGGATGACATCGCAGAATGTCATCACCATCAGGATGAACAGGGCCACACAGGCCAGCAGCGTCGGAAAAAAACTGGCGCGCCGCGCCCAGATCACGAGATTTCGCATGATTATGTCTCTTGCCGGTAAAAAATGGCTGGTGGGAAACCCCACCAGCCGGGCAGCCTTACTGCGCCGCCATTTCTTGCACGATCAGGTCATAGGTTGCCTGCGCGTCGATACCGGTTTCATTGACTTCGCCAATCACCTTGCTTCGAACGTCGGCCGCAATCTGATTGAACTGTTCAAGATCTTCTGCGGACGCGGCGTTGATGCTGTTGCCATCCGCCGCCTCGGTCGCCTCGCGCCCGATGGCGTCGATCTGGTCCCAGATCTTGCCGATCTCACGGCTCAGCGGCTCGCCAAAGACTTTCTCTTCCAGTGCCTTCTGCAGATCTTCGGGCAAGTCGGCAAACGTATCTTCGTTCATGATGAACGCAAACGAGCCGCGATAGAGCCCGCCGGGCACTTCGTAAACGTTCTGTGCGACCTCGGTCAGCTTGAAGCCCTTGCGGGATTCAAACGGCATGACCACGCCATCCGCCGCTTTGGACGCGAGCGTTTCATAGACCTTGGGGGCCGGAACCTGAATGCCGGTTGCGCCCAGCGCCGTTCCAACGTCGCCACCCACACCACCGGGGATACGTACCTTCAGCCCCGAGACCTGATCCAGCGATGTCACCGGAGCGCTTGAATGCAGCTGCGCCGGACCGTGCGTGTGCAGCGCGATCAGCTTGACCCCGCGATGCTCGTCGGCCGCTTTCAGGTACTTCTCATAGGCGCGCCAATAGGCGACCGATGCGGCCTCGGCCGATCCTTCGTACCCGGGCAGTTCGATCATCTTTGTAGTGACGAAGCGACCCGGCTGGTAGCCGTGGAAAATGATCGAGGCATCTGCCGCGCCATCCATGATCAGGTCCATTTGCGCGGGCGGCGGTGCAAGGCCAAGTTTCAGCTCGGCGGTGACTTTACCATCCGTGGCTTCTTCGACCATTTCGGTGAATTTCGGCCACATCATTGCGTTGATGCCATGGGTCGGCGGGGCCCAGCTGGAAATGGTCAGCGTGTAATCCGCCGCCAACGCCACAGTACCCGAAACGGCCAGCGCGGCCGAGGCAAGAAGGGTACTCAACTTAGTGAACTTCATGGATCTGTCTCCTCCCAGTGAAACATGAGTTAAGAATGCGTTAATGGTCCTTTTTGTAACCATCAACGGGTTTAGAGCTTTCGGGCACCGCCGCCAACTTCCAGGACGCGGGGCTTTCGGACGCCACCAACTGCATGGCTTCCAACGTTTTTTTCCATCCCACCTCAGTCGCGTATTGCATCGGGCCGCCGCGCCAGCGTGGGAAACCATAGCCATGGATCTGAACCATATCGACGGCATCCGTGGTTTCGGCGATACCTTCCCTGACAATCAGCGCCCCTTCGTTGGCGAGAACGGCCAGAATGCGGGAGGTGATTTCCTCAGCCGAAAACTCCCGGCGTGTAATACCCTGCTCGGCAGAATATGTTTCGATCAGCGCCTCGACCTCGGGGTCGCGGATCGGTGCGCGGTTGCCGTCTTCGTAACGATACCAGCCTTTACCGCTGCGCTGCCCAAAACGCTTCAACACGCAAAGCTGATCGGCGATGGTGACGTACCGCTCCTGCGGATCACGCGAGACCGCATTGCGTTTTCTGTTGGCCCAGGCAATCTGCAACCCGGTCAGGTCTTGCAATTCATATGGCCCCATCGGCATTCCAAAAGCGCGCATCGCGGCGTCAATCTGATACGGCATGGCACCATCGGCCAGCAGGTAATCCGCCTCGCGCCGGTATGCGGCCAGCATTCGGTTGCCGATAAATCCATCACAAATTCCCGACAGGACCGGAACCTTGCGCAACGTCTTGCCCAAAGTAAAACCAGTCGCGATCACCTCAGCACTGGTGTGAGGGGTTTTCACGATCTCAAGCAGTTTCATGACATGCGCCGGGCTGAAGAAATGCAGCCCCAGACAACGGGCGGGATTTTGCACCCCTTCGAATATGTCGACAGGATCAAGATAAGACGTGTTGGTGGCCAGAATGGCGTCCGGCTTCATGTGGGCGGAAAGGTCTGCAAAAACCGCGCGCTTGACGCTCAGATCCTCGAATACCGCCTCGATCGCCAGATCCGCGTCTGCGGCGCCAGAATAATCTTCCACGGCGCTGAAGGCCGACAACCGATCCTGCATCTGCTCTTCGGTCATTCTGCCGCGCTTTACCGCCCCGTTCAAAAGCTCTGAAACGCGCGCCTCTGCCGCTGTCGCCGCCTCGGCATCACGTTCGATCAGGGTTACAGCAAGACCACCGTTCAGCGCGGCCGTGGCGATCCCGGCCCCCATAAGCCCGCCGCCGACGACAACGATTCTGTTAATCGCGCGGGGTGAGGCACCCTGAATTGCCGATGGCTTGGTCACAGTACGCTCTGCAAAAAAAGCATGACGCAATGCACGGCTTTCCGGGGTTTGTCTCAGTTCCAGGTGACGCGCCCGCTCTTTCGGCTGGCCATTCGAAAATGGTTCCAGCGCCCATGACAGCGACGTCAGGTTCTCCAGCGGGGATTGCTGACCTTTGGCACGTTTTTTCAGCACCTCTCGCGACACTTCAAAAAGATCGGGCGCAATGTCTTGCACTTTCCGCTGACTGACGGGTACAGGCCGCGCAGGAAGATCCGCGACAAACTCTCTGACCGCCAGGTCGATGTTTTCAGCGACCAGATCGACACCCCCAAGCTCTTGCAGGACTTCGGCTGTCAGCAGCTTTCCCGAACAGGCCATATCGATTGCAACGTCCATCCCGGCAAGGCGTGGCAGTCGTTGTGTGCCTCCGGCACCGGGGATCAGCCCTACATTGACCTCGGGCAGCCCAAACCGTGTGCCCGGCGCAGCGATCCGCCAAGCACAGCCCATGGCAATCTCGAAGCCACCGCCCAACACGTTGCCATGCAACTGGGCGACAAACGGAATTGGGCTGTCCTCGATCATCTGCACAACATCAGGCAGGTGAGGTTCAACGGGCGTACTGTCGAACTCCGACATGTCGCCACCGGCAATGAAGGTCGAACCGGCGCAGCGCAGAACGGCAACCCGGGCATCCTTGACGGCATCAACCGCATCCGCCAGCCCCTGGCGCACCTGCAACGACGTCGCATTCACCGGCGGATTGTTCACCGTGACCCAGGCGATGTCGCCTTCCAGATCCACTTTGACCAGTGGGGATTGCGTCATGCCGGCTCCCAGTTCGGTTCAGATTCGCAACTCGGTTATTTATTGACCAACCGTTCGGTTAATGCAATATAGAACTTGCCGGATTTCAAACACGAGGTCGCCATGAGCGATACCATTCTTGCCATAAGTCACGGGAATTGGGCCGAAATCATCCTGAATCGCCCTGACAAACTGAATTCCTTCAACGAGGAAATGCACCTTGCCCTGCGTTCCGCGCTGGAAAAAGCGCGCGACGACGGAGCGCGGGCCATCTTGCTGACCGGCGCCGGGCGCGGTTTTTGTGCAGGGCAGGATCTTGGCGACCGGGACCCTTCGAAAATGGAAGGGCCGCCCGATCTTGGGCACACTGTGCGCACCTTCTACGCGCCGCTTGTTCGGCTGATCCGGTCGCTCAACTTTCCGGTCATCTGCGCGGTGAACGGTGTTGCCGCCGGCGCGGGCGCAAACCTTGCATTGGCCTGTGACATGGTCCTGGCGGGCGAGAGCGCGAAGTTCATCCAGAGCTTTTCCAAGGTGGGGCTGATACCCGATACCGGCGGAAGCTGGCACCTGCCCCGGTTGCTGGGTGAAGCGCGGGCCAAGGGCCTGGCCCTGACAGCGCACCCCCTGCCTGCCGCGCAAGCCGCCGAATGGGGGCTGATCTGGAAAGCGGTGGCGGACGATCAACTGATGCCCGAGGCTCGCGCGCTGGCTGAACAGTTCGCAAATGGCCCGACGCTGGGCTACGGGCTGACAAAAGAATGCATTCACGCCGCAGCCAAAAACACCCTTTCCGATCAGCTGGATCTGGAGGCGCAGGCCATGAAAACCTGCGGTCAGAGCGCAGACTATGCCGAGGGCGTCGCCAGCTTTCTGGAAAAGCGCACACCGAATTTTCAGGGCAGGTAAGCATGAACGCGAAAGAACGGGCAGAAAAATCAGCGTCCGCCATGTGGGCCAACGATCAGGCAAGCAAGTGGTTCGGCATGGAAATTCTTGAGGTCGATGAAGGCCGCGCCGTGCTGACACTGACCGTCGCCGCCCACCATTGCAACGGTGTGGGCATCTGCCATGGCGGCGTCAGCCACGCCCTTGCCGACAGCGCCTTTGCGTTTGCCTGCAACAGCAGAAACACCGTCACCGTGGCGCAGCATACGGTGATGAGTTATCTCGCCCCCGGCCAGTTGGGCGACAGCCTGACCGCCACGGCGACGGAAATATCCCTGACCGGGCGGAGCGGCATCTACGACGTCCGCGTCACCAATCAGGACAACAAACTGATCGCCGAATTTCGCGGCATGTCCCGCACGATCAACGGCCAGTTGTTCAAAGAATAACTTCGCGTTTGGAGGAGACCGCGATGGAAGATCTTAGCCCCAACAAAGCTGACCTGGACCCGATTGAAATCGCATCGATCGATGAGATACGGGCTCTGCAACTGGACCGCCTGAAATGGTCGGTGCGTCACTCTTATGAAAACGTGCCGATGTACAGGTCGCGTTTCGATGAGGCCGGCGTTCATCCTGACGACCTGCAAAGCCTGACTGATCTGGCAAAGTTCCCGTTCACCTACAAGAACGACCTGCGGGATAACTACCCATTCGGGCTTTTTGCCGTTCCACGCCGTGAAATCGTGCGCATTCATGCGTCTTCAGGAACCACGGGCAAGCCGACCGTTGTTGGCTATACGCAAAACGACATCGACAACTGGGCCGATCTGGTCGCCCGCTCAATCCGCGCCAGCGGGTTACGCAAGGGTGACATGATGCATGTGGCCTATGGGTATGGCCTGTTCACCGGCGGTCTGGGTGCACATTACGGGGCCGAACGACTTGGCTGCACGGTCATACCGATGTCGGGCGGACAGACGGAAAAGCAGGTCGGTTTGATCAAGGACTTTCAGCCTGACGGGATCATGGTGACGCCTTCCTATATGCTCAACATTCTCGAACAGTTTCACAAGGCCGGGCTTGATCCGCGCGAAAGCTCTCTGAAAGTTGGTATTTTCGGCGCCGAGCCCTGGACCGACGCGATGCGCAAAGAGGTGGAGGCGGCCTTTGACATGCATGCGGTCGACATCTACGGCCTGTCGGAAATCATGGGGCCGGGCGTTGCCAACGAATGCGTCGAAACCAAGGACGGTCCGGTGATCTGGGAGGACCACTTTCTGCCCGAAATCATCGACCCGGAATCAGGGGAGGTTCTGCCGGACGGGGAAATGGGCGAACTGGTCTTCACCACGCTCACCAAGGAAGGCCTGCCGATGATCCGCTACCGCACCCGTGACCTGACGCGTCTCTTGCCGGGAACCGCCCGGTCAATGCGCCGGATGGCCAAGATCACCGGGCGCAGCGACGACATGATCATCCTGCGCGGCGTCAATGTCTTTCCCAGCCAGATCGAAGAACAGGTCATGGCGACCGGCGGGCTGGCACCCTATTACCAGATCGAGCTTTACAAATCGGGCCGAATGGACGCGATGCGGGTGCTGGTCGAGGCCAATCCGGATTCGACCGATGAGTTGTCCAAAACCGCGGCGGCGCGCATGCTGACCAAGCGGATCAAGGACATCGTTGGTGTTTCAACCGAGATTATTGTAGAGGACCCCGGACAGGTTGAACGCTCGCAAGGCAAAGCCAAACGGGTCGTCGACAACCGTGATAAGGAGTAGACCTTGGCCCGTACCATCGCCAAAGATCACGATCAGAAACGTGCTCAAATCCTGAAATCGGCGGCGCGGGTATATGCCAATGAAGGGTTCGACCGTGCCTCAATGTCCTTGCTGGCCAAGGAGTGCGGGATATCAAAAGCCAATATCTACCACTACTACGACAGCAAGGATGCCATCCTTTATGATATCCTTGAAACCTACCTGCGCGATCTGCGCGACAGGATTTGCGGCATCAACACGGATGGCCTGACGGCTGAACAGATGTTGCGGGCCGCGATAAAAGAAATCCTGTTCGCCTATCAGGGCGCGGACGATGAACATCGCGTTCAGGTCAGCGGCATGTCCGCACTGCCCGACGAGCAGCAAAAGGTCCTGCGTGGCTATCAGCGGGATCTGGTCAATTTCGTCAGCGACATCCTGAAAGAACTGGCTCCGGGCGTTCTTGGAACAGACAAGAACAAGCTGCGCGCCGCGACCATGTCCGTTTTCGGCATGTTGAACTGGTATTACATGTGGAACACTGGTGCAGGGTCAAAAGCGCGCGAAGATTACTCGGACGTGGTGAGCACACTTACCCTTCACGGAATTCAGAACCTGTAGAAAGCTTGTGTCTATTGGGCCCAGACCGAGGCGCGCAACTCGTTCAGGGCCTGACTGTCTGGCACTTTGCTCAGGGCCTCCTCCAGAATGGCCAGCGTCGCCTCGCGCCCGTCGACTGCTGCGGCAATCCGGACCAGCATGACCCAGGCTTCTTCGCGTTGCGGATCCATGCGCACCACCTCGCGAAAGGCGCGTTTTGCTGCGGGAATATTTCTGAAGGTCAGCGCCATTCCACCCAGTACCAGATGGGTTTCCGGGAAGTCCGACCGCGCCCGCAGCGAGGCCCGCCACTCGGACATCGCCTGCTGCAACTTGTCCTGCTGCTGCTCCGGAAGACCGGCGGCAGGAAAGTCCAGCATGGCCTTCGCAGCCTCGATCCGCACCATCCTTTCCGGGTCGTCGAGCAGTTCGTTTAGCCTGTCCGCCTGCAACCGGGGCGGCGCAGCCCTTTGAATTGCGATGGCCGTCGCCCTTATCAGCGGATCATCATGCGCCAACAGAGGTGCCATATCCTCGGCGGTAGTCTCATCCGCGACCTGAGACAACAGCCATAGGGCTGTTGCCCGGACTAGGCCCGCCTGACTGTCATCAAGCGCCAGAGAGTTCAGGTCCGGCTTGGCGCCCACTGGATCAGACCGCCCGGCCGCCAGCGTGACGCCGTAATGCGGGCGCGCTGCTGCATTCGGATGGTATTTTTCTATCTCCGCCGCCGCCCATTCTGCCGACCGATCCGCGTGGCAGTCGGTGCAGGCGTCTGGTGCACCGGTCACGTCTGCCAGATCCGGCCTTGGGATACGAAAGCTGTGGTCCCTACGACCGTCTGTCCCCATATAGACACGCTCGATCATGTGGCAGTTTTTGCACTGCGCGCCCTCGGAACCCGCTTCATGGAAATGATGCGAAGGATCATCGTAGGGCTTTAGCGGCAAAGACGTGAAATCGGGATTGCCTGCCGGGGAATGGCATTGCGTGCAGACGCCGTTTCCGTCTGCCTTCAATTCGGCGCTGTGGGCGTCGTGGCAATTCAGGCAAGTCACGCCCTTTGAGTACATCCTGGATTGAAGAAACGACCCGTAGACATAGACCTCGTCCAAAATCTGCCCATCGGCGTGGTAGAGGCCGGGGCGCAGCAACGACAGGTTGTAAGCCTCATGAAAACTGGTTCCGGGCATTGGATTTCCCTCGCCAAACGGCTCACGTCGGGAATGGCAGGTCGCACATTGCTGTATCGCAGCCTCAGCCCCTGCCCCGGCGAAATCCATCGCAAATCCGTATCCCGCGGGCGCGGGCACCGATGAGGTTCCGGCAGATTCCGCCCAGTCGACATGCGCCGAACCGGGGCCGTGGCAGGCTTCGCATCCGACCCCCGTTTCGACCTGAACCGAAGCATAGGCCTGACGGCGTTCGTCATAGCGCTTTTCGAAACCGGTCGCATGGCACTCCGCGCAGCGGGCATTCCAGTTCTTGTATGGTCCGGTCCAGTGCAACCCGTCATCCGGCGGCAATGTCTGGTCGGGGTACAAGTGGTACCAACGACCGTTTTCGACATCCCAAACGACATCAAAGCTTTGCAATCGGCCCGGCTCGGTTTCGATCAGATACTGTTGCAGCGGCGCGACCCCGACAACGGAATGGACGGAATAGTCTTTCACCGTGCCGTCGGTCTCGGTCAGGTGAATGCGGTAGTTTCCGTTGTCGACTGAGAACTCGTATTGCACCCCGTCGTGCTCGAACCGGGTTCCGTCAAAGTCGGCCAGGACGGTATCCGGCGCGGGGCTGGTCCAGGCAAGCGCGTGATGCGACCCCATCCAGGCGTCGGTGGCATCCTGATGGCAGCCCGTACACTGCTCCGATCCGACATAGTGCTGGTCCGTGTTCTCCGACTGTATCTCTTGTCCCCTGACGGCAGCGACAAGGTACGCCCAAGTTGCCAGAGCAAGGATCAGTACAACACCGAAATCCGAAATCCTGCCCGAGCAACCGGGCAGGTCAATGCGCCGGGGAACCGCCCAGCGAGGCTTCCAAAAACAAGTGTGCCGTCGCAATTGGAATGCTCCCCGGGCCCGTCGGATCACGCGGCGGTCTCTCCAACCACGTCTTCACCACCTTCTATACGATTGATGTCGGTGTTTGGAAAAAACTCGGACCAGACATGCCAGAACACGCCGGCCCGCAGCGTCTCGACCCTCTGCAACTGGCCCTGATCCGAAACACCCCAGAAATCGCATCGGGTCACGGGCTGGCCGCTGTCGTTGTACCAGACACCCAAACTCTCATAACGTGGGTCCAGACTGACAACGACGTCGCGCCCGCCAACCCGCGCGTTCACGATCCAGTCATTCTCGACAATGAAATCGTCGGTCCAGCAGGCCGCATCATCCCCGATTGTGATCCCCCAGACATAGGTCTTGTTCGGCAGCCGATTGTCCGAGCGGTCCATGTTGTCCATCACCGGCGCATCTTCCTGATGCTGGCGGGAAATACCCCAGCCAAAAGTGATTTCCGTCACCATGTCCAGCAGGCGCATCAGCGGATTCGAAGAGGGTTTGTTCAGGTAAACCTCGCCGTCGGGAAAGGCCTTCTGAAACCCGCGAAACGTCATCCGATACGTGGGCCATGGCTTCATCCGAGCTTCCGGCCGCAGGGGGCAGGCAGGTCCGTCCGCATTCGGGTCGCGATCCGCTTCGCGGAAGCCGTAGATATGCTGAATCGGCTCGCCGGTATCATTGTCACGCAGGATCAGGTTGTTGCCGTGCTGGGCCAGAACCTCAAGGTTCAGTCGCTTGCCTTCGATGGCCGGCGAATATCCCTGACCGAGATTGGCCATGGCACAGTAGGTCATCACGACGTCTTCGCCGCCCAGACCTTTTTCATTGCCCGCCAGATGCGGGCGCATAATCTGCGCATCCGGATGGGCGCGGGCGTGCCCATTGTTTTCGATCACGATAACCGGCGCCGTCGACCCGACGTATTTCCGCGCTTCGCTGATCGGAAAATACTGCGCCGTGTTAAGCTGGTTCCGCAAACCCAGATGCACCCAGACATAGGGAAACCCGTACAGAAATATCACCAGCAGCGCGGCGACAAACCAAAGCCAGAACGGACCACCGCCAAACAGGAAATGCGCCAGAGTTGAAACGGCAAACCCACTCAGCCCTATGCCGATAAGGCGGTATTCGTTTCGGATGAACCGCACCATATTTTCTCGCTTCACCTTCAGCAGCATCTGCGAGATGTCGCCAAGATCGCGGAAATAGACAAAGCCGATCCCAAGCGAGGCGATCAGGCCAAGAGCGAAGAGTATGTTTCCGACCATCTGCACCTCGTGATCCTGTTCTGGTTTTTGCGTTACTGCTGCGCAGAGGCGCGTTTGGTCATGAACGCGTCTACGGCCTGTTGCGTTTCAGGGCGTATGTTCTCGATCCCTTCATAGGGCACACCGTAGGCAGGCGTTGTATCGGGATATATTTCTTTTCTTGCCATGTGACGCCCCAGAATCCGCGCGAACTCCTGACCGCCCCAGGCGCCGACCTCGGTCGAGACCGAGTATTCTTCGCGCGTGTCCCGGTAGAGATCAAAGAACTTAGCAAGAATCGCGCTTTCCCCTGGTCCCGGCAGTTTCAGCTTAAGCTGGTCTTTCACAACGGCCTCAGGCTTGTTGACCGAATAGATGATGACATGATCGCGCCGCGCCTTGGTTTCATCGGCAAACAACAGGGCGGCCGATTGGTCCACTCCGTCAACCAGACGATCTCGCGGGATATGCTGATCGGCACCGGCGAACCGGGAGAGCGTTGTGTAAAGATCCGAGACGTGAATGATGCTGTTCAGCAAACCATCAGCCTCGATCATACCGGGCCAACGGATGAAGGCATCGACGCGGACGCCGCCTTCGGTCGTGTCACCTTTGCCACCTGCATAGATCAACGGCGTAAAGCCGGATTGTGGAGCGTATTTTGTGAAGTGTCCGTTATCGCCCATCACTACGACAACGGTGTTGTCGGTCAGCTCAAGTTCATCCAATCGGGCAAACAGGTCGCCCAGCCACTGATCCAGCAGCTGCATCTTGTCGACATAAAGACCCCCATTCACGCTTTCCGGTCCCGATCGTCCGGCACGGGTGTTGTCGAGCGGGATCATCGGCCAGTATTGCAGGAAGAACGGCTGCTCACCGCCTGCAAGGCGGTCCAGTTCCTCCAGCGTCTTGTCCTGGAACGCCTGGTTCATCTCGTCATATTTCGCGGCATTCCAGCGTTCACCGGTTTCCATGCGGATTTCACGGATCGGGCCGCCGGTTTCACCTTCGATCACGGTCATCATTGCAGCAGCATCCGGCCGGAACCAGCCGTCCAGCGTGTACTTGTCGTCGTAATCCCGGATCGCGACCGAAACCTGTTCCCTGATTGCGTCGTCGTTGAAAATGGTCAACTGCCCCTGCTGGTGGATTGCGTGCTGAGCGTAATCAAATCCCTGGTTCATCGCCCAGCTTTCAGCGATGTCGCCCATATGCCACTTGCCCACATGACTGGTTGCATAGCCCGCCTGTTTGAGGACCTCGGCCAGCGTGAATTCGTTCTGCGGCAGGCCAAAACCTGCGATATCGACTGTCGTGTCGCCCATGCCCATCCGCACCGGCAACCGCCCAGTCATCTGCGCCACCCGCGTCGGCGTACAAGAGGGTTCGGTATACATGCGTACCATTCGCATGGCCTGATCCGAGAAATCGTTGATATTCGGCGTTTCATAACCCCGCACGGCGTTCAGCTCGGGTATTCCCATGTCGCCAAAACCCATATCGTCGATCAGCACACTGACGATGTTCGGTGGGTTGCCTCCGTTGCCGTCCCGAAATGCGGCCAGAGCGTCGTTGACCGCAGCGTCATCCTGTGCCCATTGGTCTTCATGCTGGGACTGAAGAATGTAAAACTCGGCATCGTGTATGATCGGAGCATCCTGCGCAAATCCAGGCGACGCGAAAAGACCTGCCGTCAGCACCCGATAGCAAAACTGTTTCATACACTTCCCCCCAGATAGACATTTTACCGGCTGAACGCCGGATGCTTCACATCGATACATTGCGATACTAAATGTGAACTTCCCACGCGCGCAACCTTCCGGGCAAAACGTCACGGGCGGAATCGCCTGGGCTCAGCAAGCTCGGCGATGTTTTTTCGGAGCCGCAACCCAAAGACCCAACCACACATTCTTCAGAACGGGCGATGAGCGGATCGACTAATTTCCGATGGCTTGTGGTACGATATGCTCGTGGGTCGGCGCCCTCGATTGTCGCTGCAAACTCACCTCAATCGTACTCGGGAAATTTCAGGAAGTAAGACCTGGGTAGATGCCAACTGCGCTTGTTCGGGCGCTGCCCCGCAAGGCTTGCGTAAACGCGACCGCTCGGCCATCCAGCTGTCACCGAATTGGCCCCATAAAACCACTCGCCGAAACGAAAAACAAAAGCCGGATCGGCCAATAGGCAACCATGCCTATGGCCGATCCGGCATCCTTATGCACTGTTGTCGCGTTCTAGTACGGCGCCTCAAGCGGCGTCATGCGGACATAGACGGATTTGAGTTGGCTGTAATGTTCGATCGCAGCCTTGGAGTTCTCGCGCCCGACCCCCGATTGCTTGACGCCACCAAACGGCGCTTCGACCGGCGCATCATTGTACGAGTTGATAAAGCAGCTTCCGGCATCCAGTTGCGCGATGACCCGGTGCCCGCGCTTCAGATCGCTTGTGAACACACCTGCGGCCAGACCGAAATCAGTGGCATTGGCGCGCGTGATCACCTCTTCCTCGGTTTCGAAATCCAGCACAGCCATCACAGGACCAAAGATCTCTTCAACCGCGATCTTCATATCGTCGGTAACGTCGGCGAATACCGCAGGTGTCATCCAGTTGCCCGGACGTTCAATCCGTTCGCCGCCACAAACCAAGCGGGCCCCGTCGGATTTCCCTGCCTCGATATAGCTTTGGGCGATCTCCAACTGACGCGCGCTGACCAGCGGGCCAAAATTGGTGGCCTCATCCTGCGGGTCACCGATGATCGCGTTGGCAAGCCGCTCCTGCAGGCGGTTCAGAAACGCGTCCTTGATGCCCTTCTGAACAAACACACGTGTCCCGTTCGAACACACCTGCCCCGAAGAATAGAAGTTGCCAAGGATCGCGCCACTGACGGCGTCCTCCAGATCGGCATCGTCAAACACGATCATCGGAGACTTGCCGCCGAGCTCCATCGTGACATGTTTCATGCCCGCAGCCGCAGCGGCATAGACCTTTCGCCCGGTGGGCACCGAACCGGTCAGCGATACCTTGTCCACCCGGGGATCTGTGACAAGGGCCGCGCCGGTTTCACCCCGCCCCTGCAGCACGTTGAACAGACCCGGCGGCAGGCCTGCCTCGGACAGGATTTCAGCAACCTTGAGCGCGCAGAGCGGAGTTTCTTCAGAAGGCTTGAAAATCACGGCGTTGCCGCAGGCCAGTGCTGGCGCGGCCTTCCAGCACGCAATCTGCGTGGGGTAGTTCCAGGCACCGATACCGACACACAGTCCCAGCGGTTCGCGCCGGGTGTAGACCCAGTCTTCGCCAAGCTGTATGTGCTCGCCGGTCAGGCTGCCTGCAAGACCGCCAAAATACTCCAATGCATCTGCGCCCGATGTTGCGTCCGCAACCAGGGTTTCCTGCAGTGGCTTGCCGGTATCATAGGTTTCCAGCACTGAAAGCTCATGGTTGCGTTCGCGCATGATGTCGGCGGCTCGGCGCAGGATGCGCCCGCGTTCGGTGCCGGACATGGCGGCCCAGGCTTTTTGCGCCGTCCGGGCCAGCGCGATCGTCTGATCGACGAGTTCGGGAGAGGCCTCGTGCAACCGCGCGATCACCTCTCCGGTCGCTGGGTAAGTCACATCAAGGGATCGACCAATTTCATCTTCAAGATAGGCGCCATTCACGTAATGGCTGGCCTGAGGCTGCGCGATCATGTTCTGAGGTCTCCGAAACATGGCTGATGGGTAGTCCGAAACCGTTTTTCTCCGGCGGGTTTGTATTGCGAACGCATGGTTCTGAGCAGACTGGCCAGCGCGGATCGAGCCGGCCATTTTATCTGTGGGGATGACCATGGTGTATTTTTATTGATCAGTCAATCAACTAACCGGATGATCCCATGCACACCGTCAGAGACCACGTTCGCAACAGGTTCCGACACCAGAATCCTGTTCGTAAAATCCCCAGTTGGAGAAGAGCCCTGACCGACCGGCTGGCGCGGGCCGCCCCATTTACTGTCGCCGAAAAATGGGGGAATCGATAGCGGACCGGTCGCCCCGGACCCAGCGCCGAAACGGGGATCCGAATTGGGGCGTTCGCAAGCACAACCCCGGCGGCAACCCAATCAGCCAAGCCAAATTGACCATCAACGCAATGTGCGCGAGCGACCCGGCCTAACAAACCCGCTGCGTTGCAACCACTCCGGACAACCTCGGGATGTGCGCAGCTTATCAACCTTTTACACGAGACCGGACCGGGAAACCTCTTTCTGCAAACGCTGGATCATTGACGCAGAACCGGGCTGGTGCACAGGCAAGCCGACCCTTTCGGCGTCCGACGGACTCTGTTTAGAATTGAAAAAACCAGCCGAAAACGCTATTATGATCGCGTTTATACGAGTTATTGAATGTAGACGGCGGGCACCACTTTTTCTCCGCTCGGTGGCCTCAGAGCCATTGTTCCAAAGGATTGCGGCTTGAACTGCGGCTGGACCTGACCGAAGCATACAGCGCCCCTTCGACAGCAGGCTTTTCTGCCTCTGACGGAACGCCACCGCTTTCGGATGAAACACCAGACACGTGCCGTGGCATTAACAAGTTAGTCCGTATTCTTTTGACCTGATGCTTTGACGCCTTGGCGAGTTCGCATCTGCGCAGGTATTGAAAGCAACAGTCATGAGCACTCCCCGCTCGAATCTCCGACGAGAATTTGATATGGCTCCGTGTATTACGCCGGATCCCGTACAAACCGAGGTTGTGAAATGGCACTCCTTCACAAAACAGGTGTTGAGAAGACCACAACGGATCGAACCGCCTGGATCCACCGGGGGCATATTCTGTCGCGAGACCATTCGTCAGACACCACCCACCCTTTGCAAAGGGTCCGGCCGTGAATATGCGCGTTATGGTCGAGATCACCGCGTCTGCACATTTCGATTTGCAGGATCCCGAAGCACTGGCCACTCAGATGAGAAAGCTGGGGTTCGAACTCGACCCGGATCTGGAACCTGTCCCGATGAACGAGACGGGCCACGGCGCACAAAGGCAGCCGACCAGCGTGATACTCAGCGGAACCATTGCCGACGCGGAAGCTCTGGACGCACTCAATCAGCGGCCGGACGTCATAAACATTTGGGGCGATACGCCAATTGCGCCTTTTGCCCCGTAGGCCGCGTTCAACCTGCTGAACCGGATTTCTTCCACCACTCAAACTCAACCAATCCCGAAATCTGTCGTGGCGACGTACGCCGCGACCGACAACCTGCGCAACCAGTTTCCAGTTCACCAAATTTAACCCAATGGAGGTATAAAGATGGCTGCTAAAAAAACCACGCGTGGCAGGAAGTCCAACGGCGACAATGGCTCGCCCCCAAACGGGGTTCCCCAGCCCACTGACGGCAAGGGCCGGCTGAGCATACTGGTCGAAATGCGCTATACACCCGGCGGCTCCGGTCCCATGGCGATGTCCTCGGCCGAAGGTTTCTCGGGGGACGGCTTCGCTGTCGACAATGAATTCGAGCCCGTCAGCATGGGCGGCACCGGAAGCGCCGAATTTGCCGCTTCGGGTCAGGCCCCTGACGAAACCTTCGTGGTGCGCGGCACCGTTGCAAGCGAAGACGCAATGGCAGCATTGCGCAACCGCCCCGAAGTGGCCGGTGTCTGGCGCGACGTCCCAATCGACGGCTTCCCCGTCGACAATCCGTACGGGCCGCAGACAGGCGGCGGCATGGCAGCATGCCCGATCCCGCCCTGCGACTGCAGCCCCGGCACGCCAAAGGGCAACATGGCCGACGTCGCCACCTATCTGGGCGTCGATCAGGTCTGGGCGGCGGGGTTCCGTGGAAACGGAATCGTTGTAGGCGTTTTGGACAGCGGCATCACCGCGCAAGGCCGACCGGTCAAGACCGGAGAGACCTCGCGTCGCATCCCGCGCGTAATCGGCGGATGGCCGTCAGACTGGGGCACCGAATCCGGCAAATGGGGCAATCACGGCAACATGTGCGCCACCGATGTTCTTGGCATGGCGCCCGAAGCCCAGCTTTACGATCTGCGGATTGCCGGATCTGGCGGCTCGCCCGGGACGATCAGCCGGGCATTGCAGGCGTTCAACTGGTCCATCAACCAGTTCCGAAGCAATGGCACTCCGCAAGTTCTGACAAACAGTTGGGGTATTTTCCAGGAAACATGGGATACCACCTATGCCCGCAACCCCAACCACCCGTTTACCCGCAAGGTGGTCGAGGCGATCAACGAAGGCATTCTCGTGCTCTTCGCCGCCGGTAACTGCGGAGATACCTGCCCCGACAACCGTTGCGGCGCCGATAACGGCCCGGGACGCAGCATCTGGGGTGCAAATGGCCACCCGCTGGTGATGACCGTAGGCGCGGTGAACAAGAACGAAGAGTTCATCGGATACAGCAGCCGCGGACCTGCCGCTCTGGATTCGAATAAGCCTGACTTCTGTTCCATCAGCCATTTCACGGGGTATTTCACAAGTGACTCCGGCACCTCGGCGGCGACGCCGATCCTTGCGGGTGCGGTGGCGTTGCTGAAGCAATCCCAACCCAGCGCAACGCAGGCACAGCTGAAATCCATACTGAAGGCAACGGCCAAGGATATCGGGGCCAGCGGCTTCGACCAGCATTCCGGATCCGGCATTGTCCAGATCAAGGCCGCGTATGACCGGTTGCACCGGCCTGTCCGCAGAACGATCGTAGGACCCGCATGCCCGCGCAGAACGGTGGTTGGACCCCTTTGCCCGCGCCGGACCCTGACCGGGCCGTGGTGTCCGCGTCCGACAACCGTCGGGCCGCGCTGCCCGCGCCGGACTTTGGTTGACCCATGGTGCCCGCGCCGGACCCTGGTCGGGCCGTGGTGCCCGCGTCCGACAACCGTCGGGCCACGCTGCCCGCGCCGGACCTTCACCGGACCGTGGTGTCCACGCCCGACCTTCGCCGGATGCCCACGCCCGACCCTGAGCGGGCCGAGATGTCCTCGGGTCACGCTGGTAGGCTGTCCGCGCCCGACACTGGCCGGATGTCCGCGTCCGACGCTCGCAGGCTGCCCACGTCCCACACTGGCTTGCTTCCGCGCTGGCGACGAGGATTACTATGACAGCGGCTGGGACGACGGATACGACGACTGGGACGACGGTTACGCGATGTACGAAGATGCCTATGACGATGAATGGGTGGATGAGTACGGCGCCGAGTCCGACGCCGACTATTGGGACGACGACTACGGGTATGATGACGAGTACTGAGTCATCCTGCCGGATGTAACGACCACGCTCCCTCGGGCCAACCGCCCGGGGGTGTTCCTGAGGGACTTACGACATGACCGATGCAGCCATTCGTTCGAACACAGAACCATCGCGCAGGCCGCGTGCGGAAGAACGGGTCGCTTCTGTTCTGCGCAGGTGTAACCTGATCCCCGCGGTGCGGATCGTGCAACAGGGCATGCGCATCATGGCAACCCGGCGTGACCGCGCAACAACAGCCACGGTTCATCTGGGCGGACAGGGAATGTTTCTGGTCAAATTGGGCACCCGATCCGCCAGCAACTGGAACCGGCGCGAGATAACCTGCTATCAGGCGGTACAATCGCTCAGCCCCGGCATCGCGCCCTATCTGGCGCATTCCGATCCGGATCGAGGCATCCTGATCACCGAACTTCTGGACCCGGCCACAACCCTGCACGACTTCATGGGGCGCAACCCCTTGGATGACCCAGCCGTGCTTGATGGCCTGGCAAACGTGCTGGCCCGTCTGCATCAGGGACACGTAAATGACACGCACCTTCCCTCGGCTCGCCCCTGGATGCTGGCCGGGGATTCCGCAGGGCTGCACGAGCAGTTGCATCACCTCCTGCCCGATCCGGCTGCGCGTGCGGCGGTCATGGCCTGCATCAACCGCGCTCAGGCGACATGGCGGGAAACCTGCCTCATCCATGGCGATCTCAAATGGGACAATTGCCTGCTGCAGTCCGGCCCGGATGGAACGGTGCAGATCCGGCTGGTCGATTGGGAACTGGCGGGTCTGGGCGATCCCGCCTGGGACGTCGCAACGGCCGTGCAGGAGTACCTTCAGCTGGCGCAACCGCCCGTCAGCCCGGACAACAAGCCACTGGCCTCTCTCCCTGAAAACGAAGCCTGCCGGGCTGCGGTCCATCTGTATTCAGCCTACACGCGCGCCACCGGCACTTTAGGATCCGCAAATACGGATTTCCTGAAAAGATGCAGCCTCTACACCGGTATCCGACTTGTCCAGACCACTCTCGAGTTGCAATCGATGGAAAGCCCGGACGGGACGCGCAGTCAGGTAGCCTTGGCCATGGCGCTGAGGGTGTGCCAGACTCCGAAATGGCTTGAAACCCTTCTTCGGGACGGGCCGCGAATTGGAACAGGATCGGTATAGCAATGGGTGCTGATGCGCTGGACGAGGCCTTACCTGTGGCGTTTGACGTCATTTCGCGGGTATTGGCCAGTGGATCCCTTAGGAGCGGCGATCTCGCCCCCCTGACGGATGCGCTCTATCGGGACTGGTATTGTGCGGTCGGTGAAAAACCGGGCCTGAATGCAGAAGACCGCGATCTGTGCGAGTTGCTGAGAACAGCGCACGCATCCTCGCACCGATGGGAGGACGGGTGGCATGTCGCGAAAGTGTCCAGACGCGGCAAGGTTGCCGTAACGCGCGGACGCGAAAGGCGAGTGCTCCACGTGATCGATTGCCTGCCCGAAGATGGCCGTGGCGCGCGTATTCGCCCCGGCGGCACCGTTTCGGTTGTGGCCCGCCGGGATTCCGAAACCATGAACCCTGGCGATTACGTCACCTTCTCGGAACCCTGGCATGCAAACCGGCACCCGATTGTCCGGGTGTACTGGAACGTAACGCCACCCGGCGCCCCTGTTCTGGTTCACGCGCTAAGTCAGGCTTTGAACGACGCATTCCCGTATTTTCTCAAGTGCCCCAGGCGACCGGCCGAATATGACCGCCGGGATGCGCTTGTCCTTTATCTTCCCCGACCAGATTTCGCACAGGCCGCCGAGGCCATCGCCGCAACCGCCAGGCTTGCATGCGACGACCTGTGTGATCCGGTTCCCGCCCTTACCAGAAGGCTTTGTCCCGGGGTCGGCGTGGCCGACGACCCGGCAGCACGGGGTGAAAGCTTTGGGTCGTCCCGATGCGCGTTGGTGGCGCGGGGTGTCCTACGCTGCGTTGATCGAGGTATCGAACAGCCCACGGACTGGGTCAAATCCGTGCGCGCCGTATTCTCGTCCGAAGGCATCGCACCGGATCGGCCATGGGCCGAAGCTGCCGACAGCCCGGAGTACGCGTTGCCGTGAGGAAACTGGACCCATCACCCCCGCCTTCCGGAGGCGACCAGGGCCCGGCCTTTCTTGCGGTCGCCACTGCTATCGCGGATCAACTGGTGCGCGAGGCTATCCGGGACGGCGATTGCTGCACCTGGCTTGGGTATGAAATGGATCTGGCCGACGGGGAATGGCGGTCCGTTTACCAGACAATCGACGAATCCCTTTACGGCGGACTGGCCGGGGTTGCGCTGTTCCTTGCGGAGATGTGGCGGCAGACCCGCAATCCAGACTACGCCAACACCGCGTCAAGCGCAGCCAACGGCGCCATGCACCTGATACGCGAACGGCGCAGCGTCACACCGCACGGATGGTACAGCGGCCTCATCGGCACTCTGAGCACCGTTCGGTCCGTGTACGACATGCTGCCAGAAACGGAGATGGCAGACGATACGAGTCTTCTGCACGAAGTTCTGACGGCGGCGCCCCCACAGGATGGCAGCTTTGACCTGATCGCCGGGCCATCGGGAACGATTGCGGGCTTGCTGACACTGCACAGCTCGGAGTCAGGCGATAATATCTTGCGCGCCTGTCACCTCAATGGCGAATGGCTGTTGGACCGGGCGCAGCCCGGACCTGGTATCGGGTTGTCCTGGCAGGAAGAAAATGCGGAAACATCACACGCCTTTCCACATTGCGGCCTTGCACACGGTGCCTCTTCCCCAGCGCTCGCGCTGCTGGAGCTTTGGGCCGCGACCCGGGACGAACGTTATCGCAAAGCCGGTTTCCGCGCCTTTGAGTACGAGCGGCAATGGTTCGATCGCCACCAATGCGGCTGGCCCGATCTGCGCGATGTCAGGGCCGATCAGGCCGGTGACCCCAAAGCGATGGTTTACCCCACCTACTGGTGTTACGGGGCGGGCGGCATCGCATTGTCGCGGCTTCGGGCCTGGCAATTGACCAGCGACAAGACAGCCCTTGCAGAAGCCAACGCCGCCATCTTCGCCTGCAAACGACGGGCGCGGCAGGCACTGACCACCGAACGCGCCGGTTTCGAAGTAAACGCAAGCGTTTGCCATGGCCTTGGAAGTATCGTCGAACCCCTGATCTACTCATCTCAGCTCCGCCCTGATCCCGAGGCAATAGCCCTGGCCCGCGAACTTGGGCTGGCAATGCGACCCCCTGCAAACGAGGAATGGAGATGCGGCCTGGTCGAAGGCGGTGAAACGCCAGGCCTGATGCTTGGTTTGGCGGGGATCGGGCGCATGTATCTGGGTCTCAGCGACCCGGGCCGGTTCCGGCCATCCGGCCTTGTATTGCCTGCGCCCAAGCGCGGGGATCCGGCCTGATCAACCCTCGGCGCGTCCCAGCCGGCGAATGGGATACCGCGCGCGGATTTCCGCGTCCAGCCGATCCGGGATATGACCGGGATCGGGGGCCGCCAGCAATTCGCGGGTACGCTGCCGGGCCCGTTCCAGCAGATCCCTATCTGTCGCCGCCGCCCATTCCTGTGGCGTGCGCCGGTCCGCCATCGCCGGATAGTAATAGTCGCTTTCCATCCGGTTCAGCGTCTGATCATGCGCTAGAAAATGCCCGGGCCCTCCGACACAGACATCGCGGATGGTTTCAAGGGACAAAGTGTCTTCCGAAACCTCGAACCCGCGCGTTGCGCGCATTACCGAACCGATCATGTCATTGTCGAGAACAAAGCTTTCCAGCGAACAGCCCAGAAGCGAACCATACATCCCTGCCGCCTCGTAGATCAGGTTGGCGCCCGACAGCGCGGACAACAGCTCGGTACAGCCCTTTTCATATCCGGCCTGAAAATCCGGCATCTTGCTATCGGTCATCCCTGCGCTGACTGCGCAGGGAATGTCATAAAACCGCGCCATCTGTGCACAGGCCGCCATCAGCAGCCCCTGTTCCGCACTGCCGCCCGACATCGCACCGGTACGCAGATCACTGACAAAGGGTAAGGCTCCAAAAGTGGCCGGATGACCGGGATTCAGCAGATTGACATATACCAGCCCTGCCAGCACCTCGGCGGTCTGCTGGGCAACCGCCCCGGCCAGCGGTGCGGGGCTGGTGGCGCCCGCCTGCCCCGCCGAAACCAGCTTTAACGGAATGCCATGGCGCGCGGCAGTCGCGATGACTTCCAGCGCCTCTTCGGCAAAGTTCAGCGGCGGCACCACAAAACAGGTTGAGATACAAAGCGGCGGCCGTGCCCGCAGCGCCTCTGGACCGCCGGTGATCATCGTCAGCATACCGACGGCCTCTTCCAGAACGGCTGCCGAACCGAATGAGGTGCCAACCGGCTTGGCCGTTCCCTTCAGGCACGCGTAAAGCGTGTTCAGATCCATCTCGCGCGGGTCCGTGATGTCCCGCGCCACCACGGTGCGCTGGAACATGTGGATGTTGGGCAGCGCTTCGGCCAGCCGCGCCATATCGTAAAAATCGCGCAAGGTCGTGTCGCGGATCTGACCGGTTTCGCTGTCGATGATATGAACCGCCGCACCCGACGTGCCGAAATGCGTTCGCGCACCTGACGGGTCCAAATCATGCTCGGGCCGCTGGCCAAACAGGTGAAACCCGCGGCCGGCGGTTTCCAGGACCCGCCGCACCATAGGCTCGGGAAACAACAGCCGCCTGTCCGTGGTCAGGGACCCACCGGCAGCACAGACCGGGTCGATGCAGTCCCGGGTCGCCCCTTTCAGCCCGATTTCCCCAAGAATACGCATCGCCGTGGTATCGATCAGCGAAAGTTCCCGGGCCGAAAGTGCGGCGAACTTTCCGCCTTCGATTCCCGGCCAGATCGCCTCGGTCACGCCCATTCCCGCGCCATCCTGCCTTGCGTGCCTGCGGGCGGCGCGTCCGCCGTTGCGTTTACGTGCAGTCATTGATCGATCCTGTCAAAAAAACTGGCAACGTTGTCCGCCTGCGGCCAGTTGAGTGCAGTCTTGTAACTGTCCTCAGGCAATCCAGTCAGACCGGAAAACTTGTCCGCCAACTGGTCAGGCTTCATTGGGTTGGATGGATGACCCAGAGTGGCGGCGCAGGTGGCCTGGACAATCTCGCCACTTGTCAGTTCAACCCTGAGCCTGTCTGGCTGATCCGGGTCATAATTCAGCGCCGGGTTTTTGGCCTGTTCTGCCTTGACGGTGGTCAAATCGATCAACCGGGCAACTTCGGGGTCGGCCCAGAACGCATCCGCGCTGTCGCGCAGCGATAGCTGTCCCTTTGCCAGAACTTGCGCAACACAGGCCGGAGCCGAAAACAGGGCTTCGGTACGCGATGCCGGGCGATCGAATGGCAGGATTTCATAGTGGAAATCTGGCATGAATGCCTCGATGGCCGTAATCCCATGCACGCCCCCGGCCAATCGCGAACGGATTTCCACCGCCGCAGTCATCAGGCGGTGCGTGTATCCGCACGAGGGCCAGGGTTTCAGGATCAGCCCATAATCGGACAGAGCCCAGTCCCGCCCCAACCGCGACATGACGCCTGAGAACCGTTTCGCATCATAGTCACTCAGAAGCCCTGCAAACCCGCGTTCGTGGTCCATTACATGCGGTTGCCCCGTCAGGCCCTGGGCTGCCAGCAAGGCGGCCTCAACACCGTTGCGGGCGGCCCAACCGGCCTGCAAGGGCTTGGCGTTGGACCCGAATTGCCTTGTGTAGCCCGCTGCCTGCGACACCGCGAAAGACAGGGCATGCACTGTCTGGCCCGCCGACAGCCCCAACAACCGCGAAACCGCCCCGGCGACACCGATGACACCCAGCGTGGCCGTGGAATGAAACCCACGTGCATAATGCGCCAATGACACCGCTTTACCCAATTGCATGATGATTTCGGCCCCCACGGCATAGGCCGTCATCAGGTCCTTTCCGGAGACCGGGGTCAGATGCGCGGACGCCAGCAAGGCGGGCAGCAGAACAACAGTCGGGTGGGTATTTCCCGGCTCTTCCCAGTCATCCAGATCCCAGGCATGGCCCGCGACCCCGTTTACCAGCGCGGCAACCGGGGCCGACAGGGTCTGATCCGCACCGTAAACACGGACCGGACCGGGCGCGACCAAGGCCAACGCCGCCCGTGTTTGACGCGCCACCGCACTGTTCGCGCCAGCCAGTATGCACCCGAAACAATCGACGACCGCCGGGGCAATCTGCGCCTGTACAGACGGGTCCGGGCGGGCCGCAACCGCAAATTGCGCAAGTGTTTCAATTGCCGTCACGGTGTACCCCTTTCGGCTGAGTTGACCCGGAAAGCAGCGTCATCCAAATGCTCATCCTCGCACCTACTCAATCCGCGAAAGGATCAGGTTGATGCGGGTTCGTCGACAGCCAGACGGATTTGGTCTGCATGAAGCAGCGCATCCCTTCCCAGCCGTTTTCGCGCCCGTAGCCTGATTGTTTCATGCCTCCAACCGGCGACTGGGTGGCTGCGTTGAGGTAGTTGTTGATATAGACGGTCCCGGCCTCGATCCGGGACGCCACTCGCATCGCGCGTGCGACATCGCGGGTCCACATCCCGGCGGCCAGCCCGTAAACCGTATCATTGGCGATGCGAATGGCCTCGGGCTCCTCGGTCCATGCTTCGGTGCTGACAACCGGGCCAAACACTTCGTTTTGCGCCAGATCGGCAGAGTTCGGGACATCGGAAAAGATGGTGGGACCGATATAATAGCCCTTGTCCCGGCAGGCTGTGCGTCCGTCCAGTCGCAGCTTGTGACCGTCCTCCTCAGCGGCGGCGATCCGGCTCAAAACAGATTCATAATGTGGCCGATTGGCTATCGGTCCGATCTGGGTTGCGGGATCAAGCGGGTCGCCGACCCTCGCCTTTTTCACGACATCCACCAGGCGGTCGGTGAAATCTTCGATCACTTCGGCATGCACCAGCAGGCGCGAGCCGGAAATACAGCTTTGCCCGCCGGGTGGAAATATCCCGGCAGCCACGCCATTCACCGCCAATTCCAGATCCGCATCCGGAAACACGATTTGCGGCGACTTGCCGCCCAGTTCCATCACCACCGGTTTGACCTGTTGCGCAGCCGCGATTGCTGCGGCCCGCCCGCCAGCCGTACCGCCGGTAAAACTGACCATGCGAACATCCGGGTGTTCGATCATCGGTTTGGCGGTTGTCGGCCCATACCCTGTGACCACATTCAGAACGCCGGGTGGCAGATCGGCCTCGAGCAAGATGTCCATCAGCTCAAGCGTCGAACAACTGGAATGCTCCGAAGGTTTGATCACAACGGTATTTCCCGCCGCCAGACAAGGCGAAAGCTTCCAGATCAGCGTACCCAACGGAGAGTTCCACGGCAGCACCTGTGCCACCACGCCGAACGGCTCCCATGTCATGTAGTTGTGGATGTCCGGTGCCTCGGCCGGTATCACACGGCCTTCGAACTTGTCGCACATGCCTGCGTAATAATGCCAACTGTCGACCTGCCACTGACCCGGTTGCAAGCCCGGCGTGATCATGGAAGGCAGCTTGCCGTTGTCCTGTGTCTCAATCACCCCAAGACGCTCGGCGTGTCGGGAAATCACGTCCCCGATCCGGCGCAGCACCCGCCCGCGTTCGGCGGGCTGCATTCGACCCCAGGGTCCGTCGTAAAATGCCTTGCGCGCCTCCTCGACCGCTCGGTTCAGATCTGTTTCGCGGCAATCCGGTACACGGGCCCATACTTCTCCGTTGGCGGGGTTTTCGCTGTTGATATATGCGCCGCCCGCCGGGTCGTGCCATTGGTTGCCGGTAAAGTACCGAAAGGTCCGGATATTGCTCATGACGCGGTCTCCATTGGATGTTCAGCGGGAAGAGGTGCCCGGCCAAGGATCATGTCGGCGGCTTTCTCGGCCATCATCACAACGGTTGCATAAAGGTTTCCGGTGATCTGAGCGGGCATGGCCGAGGCATCGCAAACCCGCAGCCCCTCAACCCCGTGCACGCGCAGTTGGTAATCCAGCACCTCACCCATCCGGGCAGTGCAGCACAGGTGATGGCCGGTATAGGCGGTTCTTCGGATGGCATCGGTAATCTGCGCATCGGTTTTGGCCCCAAGCCACGGGGCGATTTCACCCGTCAGATATTGCGCGATCTGGGGTTGTGCCATCACCTCCCGCATCGTGGCAACGCCACGCTTCAGACACTCCAGGTCGCGGGGGTCGGCGAAGTATTTGGGGTTGATGACCGGGTGCAGAAGAGGGTCCGGGCCGGACAATCGAACCGTACCCTCCGAGATCGGGCGTTCCAGATTGATGTCGATCTGCACACCAGGCCGCGCCATCTTTCGCCCACGCACCAGTAACTTGCGGCCTAATCGGTTCAGCAACGGCACAGTTTCATGCGCACCGTCACCCAGGTTTTCCTCAACCACCATCGGGGTCATGTGCACCTGAAGCTCGGGCCATTTGGGGTCGTCGAAGGCGTGAAACAGCACTGTCGAGAAAAAAGCGCCGCCCCCGGGGCCCGATCCGTTCAGCAACCATCGTCCCATCAGCAGAGCTGCCCTGTCCAGACGCTGATCTTTGGCGTGGCTCAGGTCCGCGCGGTCCGATCCGAACTGCATCGACACATTCGGGTGATCCGAAAGATGCGCGCCAACCGAGGGCAGGTCGGCCAAAACCTCGATATCATGAAACCGCAGATGATTTGCCGGTCCAATCCCCGACAACATCAACAACTGCGGCGTCCCGATGGCGCCCTGACACAGGATCACTTCGCGCTCTGCCCGGATGACCTCACCCGTCAAGGTCAGCAGTCCGACGGCACGGCGGTCTTCGGTGACAACCCGCGCAACATGAACGCCAGTGCGGACGGTCAGGTTCTTTGGCCGGGATTTCAGATAGGCAATCGCCGCCGACTGCCGGACGCCTTTGGCAACCGTGCTGTCATTGCGCGCCACACCTGTTCTGTGCGGACCGTTCAGATCGTCCAGTTCGCGATGCCCGGCGGCTGCCGCCGCCGCGATAAACGCCTGCTCCATCAGGCCGAAATTGCGCGCCGGTTCCGTCTTCAGGGGGCCATCCGCGCCATGCCAGGCATCCCGTCTGTCACGGGCACCTTCGGCCCGGCGGAAATAAGGAAGGACCTCGGCGTAAGACCAGCCCGCCAGCCCCTTCTGCCGCCACAGATCATAGTCCGCCGCGACACCGCGCATGTAGATCATGCCATTGACGATCGAGGACCCGCCCAGCGCCTTGCCACGCGGATAGTAAACACAACGGCCCCCCAATCCAGGCTGAGCAACGGATGTATAGCCCCAGTCCAGCCTTGGGTTGCCGAACACGAATCCGTTCCCCGCAGGCATCCGAATAAACAGATCGCGCCCCTCTCCGCCCGCCTCGACCAGACAGACCGATATGTCCGGATCTTCGGCCAGCCGCGCCGCTAGAACGCATCCGGCCGAGCCGCCTCCGGCGATGACATAATCGAACGAACCACTCATTGCGGCAACCTGTCCAGAATGGCGCCGGTCATCTCGGCGCCGGTTGCTGCGCCGCCCAGATCGGGCGTCATGATCCCGTCCCGCAATGTAGCAGAAACAGCTCTGTGCAGGTGGTTTTCAGGGTCGGGCAGGCCAAAGCTGTATTTGAACATCATCCCGACCGACAGGATCGTCCCCACCGGATTGGCGATCCCCTGACCCGCAATGTCCGGCGCAGACCCGGCGGTGCTTTCATACATGCCAAACACCGGACCACGGGCGGGACTGGCGCTCAGGCTGGCCGAGGGCAGCATACCCAGTGACCCCGCATACACCGCCGTCAGATCGCTGAGCACATCCCCCATCTGATTGCAGCACAACACGACATCAAAATCAGCAGGCCGCTGCATTAACTGATAGGCGCAATTGTCGGCGAACATGTTTTCGAATTCGACATCCGGGTATTCCTGCGCCACCTCGGTCACGACGTTGCGCCACAGTTTGTAGCTTTCCATGACATTGGATTTGTCGCAGCTGACCAGACGCCTGCGCCGTTCGCGAGCCAGCTGAAACCCACCATGCGCAAACCGGGCGACTTCGTTTTCGTCATAAGCGGTCAGGTCATAACCCTGCCGCACCCCATCGACCCGACGCTGGCCGCGTTCGCGGGCAAAAATCGCGCCGCCACACATTTCGCGCAGGATCAGCACGTCCGCCCTGTCGGCAACACCGGCCCGGAACGGGGTCCGGTTCATCAATTCTGCCCATGCCCGCGCGGGCCTTAGTCCCAGATAGGTCTGCAGATGGTGGCGCAGATACATCAGCCCGTCCTGGCATTCCGCGCCGCCGGATACCCGGATGTCATCCCAGTCGGGTCCGCCGACCGCGCCCACCAGAACAGCATCCGATGCCTTTGCAAGTTTCAGAACCTCGGGCGTGCAAAACGTGCCATGCACCTCCCACGAAGCGCCGTGCAGCAGCCCGTGCCTGACGCACAGCGCAATACCGTGTCGCTGCGCCAGCACTTCGGCCACCTGCAGTCCATAGGCCACGATCTCTGGACCGATGCCATCGCCTCCCAGCGCAAGAATCGTTTTTTCCATGGAACGACCCTGATTTGGTTCCGCAAACAGATTTGCCCGCTTGCAGCGAAAGAAAAAGACGGAAATGATGAATGAATATTGTTCCTACAATGAATGATTGTGACGCATGTCCATTCCCCTGCACCAGATCAACGCCTTCGACGCCGCCGCCCGCCACCTTAGCTTTTCCCGTGCAGCCGAGGAGTTGAACGTGCTGCAACCCGCGATCAGCCGCCATATCGCGGCGCTTGAGGCGGAACTGGGGACCCGGCTTTTTGCCCGCACCAAGCCTCGCCTGACCCTGACAGAAGACGGGGTTTTGCTAGCCAAGGCAGTGTCACAAGGATTCGGGGCCATCCGAGGCGGGCTTGACGCGGTGCGAACCCACGCGCACGAGGACACGATCGTGGTCAGCGCCAGCATCGGTTTCACCAGCCTTTACCTGTTGCCGAGACTGGCCGGGTTTCAGGCGGATTACCCCGACACCAAGCTCCAGATTGTCACCCGGGATCAGAACCCCGACTATGATCCGGCAAAATGTGACGTCGTTATTCTTTTCGGCGAACACGGCATTCCGGGTTGCCCATCGCTGCAAATATTCCCCGAGCGCATGGTGGCCATTTGCCGCCCCGACCTGCTGCACGACGGGCAACCCTATTCCCGCGCGGCATTGGCCGGGCAAAAACTGCTGCATATGTCCGAGCGTGACCATAACGGCGATTGGGGGCGGTATTTCCAGGGAACCGGAAAGAAAGTGCCGCCACCACCCGGCCATGACACCTACCTCAGTTTCATGGTCTATCTGCGTGCCATTCAGAATGGTCTGGGCATCGGTATTGGCTGGCGGCCCTTGATTGACGAGTTTCTGGCCAACGGAACCCTGGCGCTGGCCTGTGACCACGAGCATGACAGCAAACGCGGCTACTTCTGCTCGGTCACGGCTTTGGAGAAAACAAAAACCGGCGCACACCTGTTTCAGAACTGGATCGCACAGGCGGCATGATGCGCGGTCCAGTGCCCCGCCGACAACAGCGTTTTCACTTTTCTGCTTGCAGGTTTCTCGCCATGATCGAACCACCGTGCAGGCACAGCGGATCGCAGCAACCCGATACAGGATAGCCCCATGACCAGATCGGAAAATCCCGGCCCCGCAACAACGCCGCGCACACGCGCCAAGGCCCGCCACATTCTGGATAACTATTATATCGGACCGGCCGGAGACGGCTCAGTTGTGGAAATTTGGGGCTATACGGACCGCATGTCCTATGCACCGGGCGATCGGGTTGCGTTGGGGGTTTCGACCACTGCCCAAAACTGGACACTGGAAATTGGCCGCGACGGGCAGGATTACGAGCCGCTGCTTCACGAAACCAACCTGCCCGGCATGCACCAAACCACCCCGCCGGACTGTTCGGTGAATGGATGTGACTGGGCCGTCGCCTACGAATTCACCATCCCCGATGACTGGCGCCCGGGCGGATACCTGATCACCTTCAGTGCGGAGCAGGACGGCGACCGGGTCGAAGAGCATCACCTGTTTCTGCTGCGCCACGCGGCGGATCACGTGCCCGCCCCTTACGTTCTGATCTGTGCCACCGGCACCTGGCTGGCCTATAACTGCTGGGGAGGTTCGAACCATTATCAGGGCATCACGGGCCCAGACGGCGATGCGTTTTCGCCCGTGGTTTCGACCCGGCGCCCCTGGACCCGTGGGTTTTGTAAACTGCCCCACGGCGCCCCGCGCGCGGTTCCCGAAGCCCCACATATGCCCGGCGGCATGGTACGTTACCCCTATATGGAATGGGCCTATTCCTATGGGTACTCCAAGAAATACGCCTCGGCCGGCTGGGCCAGTTACGAGCGGCATTTTGCTGTGTGGGCCGAAGCGAACGGTTTTGATCTGGATTTTGCCACTCAGCACGATCTTGATGCTGACCCGGACCTGCTGAACCGCTACAAATGTGCGATTTTCGTGGGTCACGACGAATACTGGTCTGCCCCGATGCGCCACGCCGTGGACCGGTTCACCGAAAACGGCGGCAAGGTGGCGCGGTTTGGCGGAAACTTCCTATGGCAGACCCGGATTCAGGATCAGGGCCGTCAGCAGGTCTGCTACAAATACAATGCCGATCAGGACCCTCTGGTAGGGACGAACCGGGACCATCTGGTCACATCCGCATGGGAGGTCGCCCCCGCCAACTGGCCCGGCGCACAGACCTTTGGCGCAAACGGACTGGGGGGCGTGTATGCCAGCCTCGGACGTTGCGCGGGTCAGGGCAGCGGCGGTTTCACCGTCTATCGCCCCCGGCACTGGGTGTTTGCAGGCACTCAACTGGGTTACGGCGACCAACTGGGGGCGACCTCACGCATTTTCGGGTACGAGGTGGATGGCGTCGACTACCGGATGGAGGATGGCCTGCCCTTTGCCACCGGAAATGACGGCACCGATCCAGAGGTCGAAATCCTTGCGCTGGGTCTGGCTACAAATGTCGAACCCGACCACGGCGTCTGGGGTGAAACCGTCTACATCGGTGACGATGATGCCAGTTTCAAAGCGCAGGCAATCTTTGGAGAGGTCACCGAAGAAACGCTGGACCGTAGCACCCGCGGCAACGGGGTGATCGTGCACTGGCACCGCGGCAAGGGTGAGGTGTTCAACGCCGCCACCTGTGAATGGGTCATGGGGCTGACCCGGCGGGACTGGCAGGTTGAACGGATCACAAGGAACGTACTGACCCGGTTCGGTATCTGAACGTCGCGGACGCCGCGGTTGCTTTGCGTGCTATTGGGTGCAGGTCAAACCGGCAATCGGGTCTGTGCGGGAAACTTCCTTTACCTGAGCAACATCGCCGCAAACAACCTGAAGCCGCAGCATCCCTGCGTTCGGAAACCTGTCGAAATACGCGAACTTTACTCGATCAAGCTGCTCTGCGTTCTGGCAAGTGATCCGATAGTCGGCAACAAATTCCATATGCCGTTCGTCACCTGCCTTGTCGCTCCGCCCCTGTGCGACGCTGGTCAGCGTTACATTCGCTGACGCGTTAAAACAGCCAGCTTCGACCGGAGGTTCAAACAACTCCAGCGGTTTGGACAGGTCCGACACGGCCCGGGCTACCAGCACGCGATCGTCGTTGTTTTCCGCCGGATGTTCGAACCCGACAATGTCCGCTCCGGGCGCAGAAAATGAGAGCTGTATGCTCGTATCGGAGTGGGTAACGATCAGTGTTCCCGTACCGTGGCTATGTGATTGAGAAATATTGTATTCTTCGGCCAGAACAACGACTGGCATCAGGGAAAATGCGACCATCGCTGCTTTCATAGCCAGTGCACCGTTCAAAAAGAATCACTGGCTTTATTGTATTCCGATCCGTCAATCGCGCAATGTCAGCACCCCGGCCAGACTTCGCCAGATATGGGTAGGGGGCGCGGTCGGAACATAATTCGGCTATTTCCGACAATAAAACTCAGGTTGACATTCCTGACTAATTAAATCAGCTATAGGCGGAACGGTGCCTGCCACAAGACACCCGAACTATTGTTTCTGACAGGAAAGAAAATCATCATGACCAAACGCTTTGCCGCAGCAGGTACGTTGACACTACTTGCCGCAACTTCAGCAATTGCGGCTGATGCGCCCTCCCGGGCGGACGTTCTGAACACCTATGCCAATATCGCCGAAGCCACGTTTGAAGACAGCCTGATTGCCGCGAAATCCCTGCAAACCGCCGTCGACGCACTGATTGCCGATCCGTCCGACGCCACGCTGAACGCCGCACGCGCCGCTTGGATTGCGGCCCGCGTGCCCTATCAGCAGACCGAAGTCTATCGCTTCGGCAACGCCATCGTCGACGACTGGGAAGGCAAGGTGAACGCATGGCCACTGGATGAGGGGCTGATCGACTATGTCGACGCCTCCTACGGCGGACCGACCGACGAGAATGAGTTTGCGGCGCTGAACGTCATCGCCAACCCCAGTTTCGATCTGTCCGGCAACACTATCGACGCCGCCGAAATCACGCCCGAATTGCTGAGTGAAACCCTGCACGAAGCAGACGGCATCGAGGCCAACGTCGCAACCGGCTATCACGCCATTGAATTCCTGCTTTGGGGCCAGGATCTGAACGGCCACGGCTCGGGCGCGGGAAACCGTCCTTATACCGACTATGTGCAGGGTGACGATTGCACCGGCGGCAACTGCGATCGTCGCGCACAGTATCTGAGCGCCGCAACCGAACTGCTGGTCAGCGATCTGGAATGGATGGCCGCCCAGTGGCAGTCAGGCGGTGCGGCACGCGCCGCGCTGGCCGAAAGCGACAAGGCCGGTGTCAGCGCCATCCTCACCGGCATGGGCTCGTTGTCCTATGGCGAACAGGCGGGTGAGCGGATGCGCCTTGGCCTGATGCTGAACGACCCCGAGGAGGAGCATGATTGCTTCTCGGACAACACTCACAACAGCCATTACTACGACGGGCTGGGCATTCAGAACGTCTATCTGGGCAGCTATACCCGCATCGACGGCACACCGGTTTCCGGTGCGTCGCTGTCGGACCTGGTACTGGCCACCGACCCGGCGCTGGACGCTGAGATGAAGGTCAAACTGGCAAACACCATGCAAGCGCTGGGTCGTCTGAAATCGACAGCCGAGGCAGGCTTTGCCTACGACCAGATGCTGGAACGCGGCAATGAAGGCGGTGAGGTCCTGATCATGGGCGGTGTGAACGGCCTGATCGACCAGACCAAGACCATTGAGCGTGTCGTGGCTGCGCTGGACCTGGATCAGGTCAGCATCGAAGGCTCGGACAGCCTAGATAACCCAGGTTCGGTGTTCGAATAAGACCTGTCTGGCCGGGCACCCCCTCCCGGCCTGACTGAACCGGAAGCATCTGAACGTGGGTGCTTCCGGATATCCGGATCACCGGGGTTTGATGTGAAAAGCCGCATCCGAACCCCCAACTGACATCAAAGCTCGACCGCAAAAATGGGCACATTACCATGATCATCTGCCACTGCACACATATCTCGGACCACGACATCCGCGCCGCGATCGACTGGATGCGCGCGTCTGACCCGCACACGGTGATCACGCCCGGAAAAATCCACCATGCGCTTGGGAAATCAGCGGATTGTGGCGGATGCATGCCGCTTTTTCTCGACTCGATGCGGTCCTGCGATAATCTGGAAGTCCCCATGCAACTCCGCGCCCTGCGCAGCGGAGCAACACAGGAGAGTGCAGATGAAAGGCGACCCCAAAGTCATCGAATACCTCAACAAATCCCTGCGGCATGAACTGACGGCGGTCAGCCAGTACTGGCTGCACTACCGCCTGCAAGAGGATTGGGGCCTTGGCCATATGGCCAAGAAAAGCCGCGAGGAAAGCATCGAAGAGATGGGCCATGCCGACAAGCTCATCGAACGGATCATCTTCCTGGAAGGGCATCCCAACCTGCAAAAACTCGATCCTCTGAGGATCGGCCAGACCCCGAAGGAAACGCTGGAATGCGACTTGGCGGCGGAACAGGATGCCCGCGCGCTTTATGTCGAAGCCCGGGAATATTGCCGCGAGGCGGGCGATTATGTGTCGATGTCATTGTTCGAGGATTTGATCAGTGATGAAGAAGGCCATATCGACTTCCTCGAAACGCAGCTCGACCTGTATGAAAGGATCGGCGAAGCCAATTATGCTCAGCTTAACGCGTCGAAAATGGACGAAGTGGACTAAACTCTGTCTTTTGTCGGTGGTCACGTGCGTGGCCACCCCCTCCCTGTCCGCCGAACTGCGTGACATTCATCTGAACTTCCAGCCCAGAACCGAGGAAGAGCGCAACCGGATCTCCGCCGTCACGGCGTTGCCCGATGATTTCAGCGCGCCGCAACGGTTCGAGGACCTGCCCGCCGGGGCGGCCACCGTGCGGGCGCGCCAGGACGCCGATGCCTTTTCACAACCCTCGGGCAATCTGAGCTTCGAGCAGGAGCTGGATTTCCGAGTCGGCAACGGGCTGTTCAGAAAGATTTGGGTCTCGTCCCCCGCATCTACATTGGCCTCGGACGGTCTGGGCCCGCTTTACAACGCCCGATCCTGTCAGCGATGCCACATCAAGGACGGGCGCGGCCATACGCCCAACGGCCCGGACGACAGCGCGATATCGATGTTCCTGCGCGTGTCTGTTCCCGGTGGCCCCGACGACGGGTATTCCGAGATCGAGGACTACATCGCCACCCGACCCGAACCGAATTACGGCGGCCAGATGCAGGACCTGGCCTTGCCCGGCCATCCGGCCGAATACCGGCTGGATATCGCATATGAGGATGTCCTCGTTGAACTGTCGGAAGGCGAAACTGCCATCCTGCGCCGCCCGACCTACAGCGCAACAGATCTGGGATACGGCCCGTTGCACCCGGGCGCGATGCTCAGCCCACGCGTGGCGCCACAGATGATCGGATTGGGGTTGCTTGAAGCCATCCCGGTCGACGATCTGCTGGCCAACGCCGATCCCGAAGATATGGATGGCGACGGAATTTCCGGACGCCCGAACATCGTCTGGTCAGCGGAATTTGGTGAACCCATGTTGGGCCGGTTCGGCCATAAGGCCGGAATGCCGACGATAATGGAACAATCCGCCGCCGCCTTTGCCGGTGACATCGGCATTTCCAGCCCGCTCTACCCGGCCCCGCACGGCGATTGCACTGACCGCCAGACTGCTTGCGTTGCGGCCCCCCATGGCGATCAGGACATTCGGGAATTCGAAATTGACCAGCAGGGCATGGACCTAGTTGCATTCTACAGCCAGAACCTTGGCGTTCCGGCCCGACGCGATGTTGATGATCCGCAAGTGCTGCGCGGGAAAGAGGTGTTCTACACCTCCGGCTGTGTTTCCTGCCATACGCCCGCCTTCGTCACGCACCGCATGGACAACCGGCCTGAACACAGCTTTCAGTTGATCTGGCCGTATTCCGACCTGCTGCTGCACGACATGGGCGAGGGGCTTGCAGACAACCGCCCCGAAGCCCGCGCCGATGGCCGGGAATGGCGCACCGCACCGCTGTGGGGCATTGGCTTCACCGAACAGGTGTCCGGCCATACCCAGTTTTTGCATGACGGGCGCGCCCGGTCGCTGCTTGAAGCCATCCTGTGGCATGGGGGTGAGGCGCAGGCGGCGCGGGACAGTGTTGTTTCGATGCCAAAAGCCGACCGCAATGCCCTTGTGCGTTTTCTCGAAAGTCTCTGACTCATGCGAATTCTCACCTTACTGGCTGCCCTCATACTGCCAATAGCTGTCCACGCTCAGGATCGTCAGGCTGTACTCGCGGACACGGTGCAATCCCACATCCTGCCGCGCTTTGCGCAGCTTGCAGACACGTCCGGGACACTGAAAGCATCGTCGCAGGCGGATTGCTCAATGGACGCCCCCGATCTGCAGGCGGCTTATCACGATGCCTTCGACGCATGGGTTTCTGCCAGCCACCTGCGCTTTGGCCCGTCGGAAACCGATGACCGCGCCTTTGCCCTGGCGTTCTGGCCCGACAGCAAGGGTTTCACGCCCAAGGCGCTGTCTGGACTGATCGCCCGGGAAGATGATGCGGTCTATTCCGCCAAAGGATTCGCGGAAACATCCATCGCTGGACGCGGTTTCTTTGCTTTGGAGCAGGTTCTGTTCGAACCGCAACTGTCCGTGGCAGGCGCGGATGACTATCGCTGCGCGCTAGTTCGGGCCATCGCGACAGATATCGAACGGAATGCGCGGGCTATCGACAACGACTGGCAGTCCTATGCCGGTAAAATGGCTCGACCCGGACCCGACGGCCCCTACCGGTCCGATGATGAAGCGATGCAGGAACTGTTCAAAGCCCTGATCACCGGTCTGGAGTTTACCGCCGACACCCGCCTTGGCCGACCCATGGGAACGCATGACCGCCCCCGCCCCAACCGGGCCGAGGCACGCCGGTCCGAACGATCCCTGCGCCATTTTGAATTGTCGCTGGTCGCCTTGCACGAACTTGCCACTCATCTGTCGACCGGTCATCCCGGGATTGCCGATGATCTGGACGCCGCCTTTGCTAGAGCCATAAGCCGGGCACAATCGCTGGACGATCCGGCCTTTGCGGGTGTCGCCGATCCACAGGGACGCATCCGAGTCGAAGCGCTGCAACAGTCGATCAACGACATCCGCGCTATTGCCTCTACCGAACTCGGCCCGACCCTTGGCATCAGCGCCGGGTTCAACTCACTGGACGGAGACTGATCCGCATGACCACCCGCCGCCGCTTTCTGGCCGGTCTGACCGCCGCCGGTCTTGCCCCGATGAAAGGGTGGGCGTCGGTGGGCGGCCCGGACTATCTGGCTGCGGCGTTATTCCCGGATGATACGTACCGCCTGGCCGGGTTGGATGTGAACGGAACCATCCTGTTTTCCCTGCCATTGCCCGCCCGGGGCCACGCCGCCGCCGCGCAACCACACTTGCCGCAGGCGGTGGCCTTTGCCCGCCGTCCCGGTACCTTTGCCGCGGTGATTGATTGCGCCACTGGGGTGCAAATCGCCGAGTTGCAGGCCCCAAAAGGGCGCCATTTCTATGGCCACGGCACCTATTCGCGAGATGGAACAAGGCTGTACACGACCGAAAACGACTATGACGCCGGCGCGGGCATCATCGGCATCTGGAACGGCCAAGATTACACCCGGATCGGAGAGATTTCCTCGGGCGGTATCGGCCCGCACGACTTGAGCTTGATGCCGGATGGCGTTTCTTTGGTCGTCGCCAATGGCGGGATCGAAACCCATCCCGACACGGGCCGCACCAAGCTGAACCTGCCGGTGATGCAACCCAACCTGACCTATCTTGACCTGTCCGGCGACATTCTGGAGACGGTGGAACTGCCGCGCGCGATGCACAAGAGCTCGACCCGTCATCTGGCGGTGCGCCGGGATGGCCTTGTTGCCTTTGCCATGCAATGGCAGGGCGCCGCGTCCGATCACCCGCCGTTGTTGGGCCTGCATTACCGTGGTCAGGCGCCCCGGCTCCTGTCGGCACCCGACACCGATCAAGCCACGCTACAAGGCTACGCAGGAAGTGTCGCGTTTTCTGCCAATGGCGAAACCGTCGCGATCACCTGCCCCCGCGGCAACGCGTTGCATCAGTTCAATGTCGCAGACGGGCGACTGGTCAGCATCCACAAGCTTGACGATGTATGCGGATTAAGCGCAGGGCCCAAGGGGTATGTCTTTACCACCGGCACCGGAGTGATCGGCAGCCTGATCGACATCAGCGCCAACAATTCGGCCCAACCGGACTGCCAGTGGGACAACCACCTGATCCCTGTCCGGGCGTTTGGCTGAACCTCGGCATTTTCCGTCGCATAGATTACACTTGGACGAATCAAACTGCTGCCGTATTGGCGGGCGCAAAACCAGCACTCCAGACGTACAAGGACTGACTTGATTGAAACACACGCCCAACGCACCGCATTCCATCTACGGGGTTGAAAAATGGGGCAAAGGCCTCATCGAGGTGACGGAGCAGGGCGAGATCGGTCTGCGCAATCCCATGGCGCCAGAGGCTGCGGCAATCAGCCTGCCCGGCATCCTGAGCGACCTTGAGGAACGCGGCATCAGGGCCCCGATGCTTTTGCGTATCAGTTCCTACCTGGAAAACGAGATCGCTCATATCAATGAAAGCTTCCGCGATGCGATTGCCCGTACCGGGTACAAGGGGCACTATCGCGGTGTTTTCCCGATCAAGGTGAACCAACAGGCGCAGGTCGTGGACCGGATCGTCGAGTTCGGGAAGAAGTACAATTACGGCCTGGAAGCCGGATCGAAACCCGAACTGGTGATCGCGCTTGCCCATCGTCTGGCCAGCGAAGCGCTAATCGTGTGCAACGGCGTCAAGGATGCCGAGTTCATCCAACTGGCAATCCTCAGCCGCAAGATCGGCTTTAACACCGTCATCGTGCTGGAAAGCCCGAAAGAGGCTGACACGGTGATCGAGGTCTATAACGATCTGGGCATCGAACCCCTGATCGGTGTGCGGGTCAAACTGACCAACCAGATCAGCGGCAAGTGGGAAGAAAGCTCGGGCGACCGGTCCGCCTTTGGCATGAACACCGATCAGCTGGTCGCTACTGTCGACAAACTGAAAGCGGCCGGTCTGCTGCATTGTCTGAAGCTACAGCACTCGCATCTCGGATCTCAGGTGCAGGACGTCAACGACGTGCGCCGCGCCGTGGGCGAGGCCTGCCGCTATTACACCGAGCTGACCCGCGAAGGCGTGCCGCTGACCCATCTGGACCTCGGCGGCGGCATGGGTGTGGACTATACCGGCGAAAAGAAAGCCGCCGAGAACTCGATCAACTACACGGTCGAGGAATACTGCGCCAATGTCGTCGAAACCGTGGCCTACGCGATGGATGAGGCCGAAGTGGCCCACCCGACTCTGGTCACCGAAAGCGGTCGCGCTGTGGTGGCAACCTCGTCGATGCTGCTGTTCAACGTGCTGGAAAGCACACTCTACGATGCGCCCAACGGGCCCGAGGTGGAACCCGATGATCACCATATGGTTTCGGACCTGGCCGCTGTGTCCAGTTACCTCAGCAGCGACCGGTTGCAGGAATGCTGGAACGACGCCACCTTCTATCGCAATGAACTGCGTGCCCTGTTCCGGCGCGGCTATGTCGACCTGCGCCAGATGGCCCGGGCCGAGCGCATCTACCTGTCGCTGATGACCCGCCTCAAGGCGCTTGCGGCCAGCGACGATCTGGAAACCGATGTGGACGACCAGCTTGAAAAAGTGGCCGATATCTACCACTGCAACTTCTCGCTGTTCCAATCCCTGCCCGATGTCTGGGCCATCGACCAGTTGCACCCGATCGTGCCGCTGCAGGGACTGAACGAAACACCCGACCGCCGCGCGGTCCTGTCCGACATCACCTGCGACAGCGACGGCAAAATCGACCGCTTCATCCTGGCCGATGGTGTCTCTCCCAGCCTGCCGGTGCATTCGCTGCCTGAAGAAGACGAATACTACATGGGCGTCTTCTTTGTCGGCGCCTATCAGGAAACGCTGGGCGACCTGCATAACCTGTTTGGTGATACCAACGTCGTCACCATCGACCTGCGCGCCGACGGCGGCTTCGACCTGCTACACGAACAGGAAGGCGACACCATCTCCGAAGTTCTGTCCTATGTCGAGTTTGACCCGGGCGATTGCGTCGCTGCCTTCCGCAAAATGGTGGACGAGGCGATCTCGACCGGTACTCTGAAAGCCAAGGACCGCAAAACCCTGATGAGCGCCTACCGCGACTCGATCAACGGCTACACCTATTACGAATAGTGTTTTCGTCTAACGTAAAAGCCCGCTACAGCCCCCGGTGGCTACGCGAAAAACCCATAAAAATAAGGAGCTTTACTTTTACATCCGTCCGCGCTTTGTTTTCGATCTCGGAGCGAACAGGTTAGCGATTTCGTTCTATTACGGCCCTAGACAGGCCCTAATTAGGATACAGGATGTACAGATGAAGCTGACGGAAGCGACGATCAAGAAGTCTTTGCCAGACGTGGGGCAAGGCGAATTACGGGACGATCAGATCAAGGGTCTGATCCTGCGCGGCAACAAGAACGCCGCCAGTTGGTCCCTGCGGTTTACCCATGAAGGCGAGCGCCAGCGCCACACACTTGGCCGTTGGCCGGGTGTGAACCTAACGGACGCGCGGAAGGCGGCGCAACGCATCTACGGCCAGATTGCCGTGGGCCAAGCACCCGAGAAAGTTGCTCGCACACTTACGCTGGAAGAGGCATTAACCAAGGCCGAGAACCAAGGCTTTACGCATCTGAAAAATCCCGCCAATTACTTTGGCACGATGCGCAACCACCTTGGGCCGCTGCTGAAGCGTGACCTGCGCCGAATTACCAAAGCCGACATATTGGCTCAGTCCGACAAGCTGCGGAAAACCAAACAACCGACCGCCGACCTGTTGCTGCGCGTGAGCAAGTCTGTGTTCCGGTGGTTGGCTGAACGTGGGTATTGCGAAAATATTCTGGAAGATTTGCGCGTGGCCCAAACCAATGTGCGCGACGAATTCTTGTCGATTGCCGAGGCGAAACAGGTTTTGGGGGTAAGCCACCAAATCCCCTACCCGTTCGGTCCTGCGTTCGCCGTGCTGTTGCTCACGGCTGGTCGGCGGCAGGAAGTTTTGGCGATGCGCAAAAGCGAGTTGGACCTTGAATCCGCGCTTTGGGAAATTCCTGGGTCTCGCACCAAGAACGGATTGGCGTGGCGCATCCCGCTTTCTGCCCCGGCTGTAGAACTGCTGACTGCGGCTCTGGAACTTGCGCCCGAAGGCGACTGGGTGTTTAGCACCACTGGTAAACGGCCTTCTTTCGGCTTGGATAAGGCGCTCTCGGCGTTGCGGACCAAAACCGGGCTGGCCGATCTAAAGCTACATGACTTCCGACGCTCGTTCGCTACGGCCATGGCGGACCTTGGCTTTGAACCGGGTTCGGTGGACCGATATTTGAACCATGTTGCTGCGGCCACCAACTCCCGTCTGTCCCGCATCTACAACAAATCTGACATGCTGGTTTTGCGTCGGCGGATGGCAGACCAGTGGGCCGAAATCCTTGCCAACCCCTGAGGGGTTTTAAGAGTTTACTAGGGCAATGCCGGGCGCTAACGTAGGTGCTACTCCGACGACGCCCACGTTGGTGACTTACAGGATTACAGGGTTGGCGCTTAAACAGTGCGCCAGCGAACCCGCCCCCAGCGGATACTGGGGTGGCCTGTAGAACTGTAAAGAGATGAAACCATCAAAATGGACTGAAACTGATCACCCAAAGTGGTGTGAAATGCGGCATGCCGTAGAATTCGTGTCGCGCAACTATCGCCCAATAACCACCCGTTTCTTCGATTGGTGGGAAGGCACAATCAAGTATCGCGGCAATCGCCGCATGTTCTTGGTCTCTGAACTGATTGACCACTTCGCCCAAGAAGAACTGGAAATGACCGATGTTGCGCCGAACCACGACGCAATGTCCGCTGCTGGTCGCAAGGGCGCTGAGATTTCCAACGCTAAGAGGAAATCGGCATGAGTGAACCACAGTTTGCCAACCCCCGCGACAAGCTCCGGTGGGTAATGGAACGCAACAGGCGCGAACGTGAAGGTTTGCCGCCGCCGACGGTGGAAGAAGTCGAAGTGGACGCCGAAACCAAACGCAGGCGCGACCAAGAATGGGCCGATCGACCACGCCGACCCGGTCGCAACGCTGTGTGGGACCCCGGCTTCTTTACGAAATCTGGTAACTGGATCCCCGGCCGATGGTTTGGGGGTGACAGATGACCGAATCCCATGAACGCGTCGAGCGACAAGAAAACAAAATCGCCTCAATCAAGCCGTGGACTGCTGTCGTTCCGACCCATGTCGCTGAACCACCCGAACTAAGGGCTACCATTGAGCGGGATGTAAAGCTGCCCAGCGGAAAGGTTATAAAGAACGCTCCGCATGAATTCGCCAATTCTTGGACCTATGTGGAAGCGTATGAAGACGAATACGACCGACCCGCGAAACGGACTTTGTTTATCCGCTGTCGCTACAACTACACGCACACCGACGGTACGATCTACAAGACCTACAGGACTTGGTATTCGGTTGTGTTCGACAAAGGTGGCAACGGTTGGGCATGGCACGGCCTCAACGAAAAGCTGTTGCCTGCTCTGCCAAAGGGAAAGTGGCCTCTATACGGTCTTGAACTGCTCGCCCACTTTGATGCCGCTGTGGTCTGGCTTGTTGAGGGCGAAAAGACTGCTGACTTTGTAAACCACATCCTCAAGCCCAAGGGTGTGGTGGCGGTTTCAATGAGTGTGTACGGTGCGCCAACAACCTACGATGCTGTTGCGTCCTACGACCTGACGCCGCTCGAAGGTCGCAAAGTGATTGTGTGGCCCGACAATGACTACAAAGGCAGACGGGTTGGTTTGCTGCTAACGTCGCTAAACCCTTCTTGGCGTCTTGTTGAGTATCCGGCAGGCATGGCAAACGGATGGGACCTTGCGGACCACGACAAAGACCCTCTGAACTGCCACCCAACTGAGCTTGCGGCCAAGGCTGATGTTAATCGTGCTTGCGAACCGTTCCTGCGGGTCAGTGTGAACGAAGAAGACTTACCAAAACAGGGAGACATAACGCGCGATGGTCGCCGGATCATCTACTGGCGCGACCTGAGGCCGGAGTTATCGCTTGATGATGCGATGCCTTATATCGCTGCCGATGAAAAGCTGTTCAACATGTCAGGGCGCACAGTTTCAATCGGACGCAAACCCCTGCGCGGTGCTCATGTACTGGGGTCAAAGACCAAGACCGACGAACCCATCCAGACAATCATGTACGAGCCACCAGCAATTGTGGTCGCGGAAGAAGTCAACCGCGCAATTGAGTTCGGCCACAAAGTTCTGAATGACCGAGATCAACATGTGTGGGTTGCCAAGAACGCGCCTGCCACGGTGGGGAGTAAAATCCGCGGTCGCATGGCCCAGGGATTATCGGGTTTGATGGGTGTTGTTGACTACCCAGCGATTGCCCCTGACCATCGGTTGTTACACGGCACAGGCTACGACAAACAGTCCTTCCTGTACGTCGCAACTCCTGCCCTGAATATTCAATTCGGTGACCACCAAGTGCGAGCCAAGCAAAGCTACAAATGGCTCCATGACAACTTGTTTGCCGACGTTCTGTTCAGTGAACCTGAAGATCGGGCGATGGCTGTTGCCCTACCGCTGACGCTAATGGTAAAACGCTCGCAAGACATAATCACTCCCGGCTTTATGGTTAATGCGTTCCTACAGGAAACCGGCAAGACCACGTTCTGTAATATGTGCTCGAACGCAATGTTGGGTGCGGACGCTGTTGCCTATCCGTTTGGCAATGAATTCGAAGAACGACGCAAGCAACTGTTCAGCATCGGTCGGCAAGGACCAGCGATGGTCGTGTTCGACAACATCCCGGACAATGGCCTGATTGACGATCCTACCCATAGCCAGTTCATAACTGCCAAGGTGGTTGAAGACCGATTGCTTGGTGCTTCTGAAATGGTCGCCGTTCCCGCAAATTTCGTCATGGTATACAACGGAAACAATCTCTCGCTCGGCACGGACCTTGCCTCAAGGATTTATGAAATCCGTCTGTTCTCGCCAACCGACAAACCCATGCACCGGGACTTTAAATTGTCGGACCCGATTGCCTTCGCTTTAGACCATCGTAAGGAAATAATCGGCCACGTTGTCACAATGTACATGGCGAACCAAGCTGCGGGTGCTGATCTGGTTACCAAGAACAAAGCCTCGCGGTTTAAGCATTGGGATGCTGCGGTCCGATCCGCGATTATGTTGGCCTCTGAAATCGATCCTGTGAGGGAACCCGATAAGGTCGAACTGTCACCAGAGATTGCCGCCCTGAAAGCGTTGCTGGAGAAACTTTGGGAAAAGCAGAATGTTGGTGGTTCGGCGCTGACTGCCTCGGAAGTACTGAAAGACGCTGAACTGAACCAATTGGTTGGGGAATTGTACTTGGCGAGCACAGGCCATGAGATGGGAAATCCCAATGCACGTTCGGTTGGTGTACTGCTGAAGAAATACCGCTCGCGGCCAGTGGGTGAGTTGTGCCTGGACCTGATTATCCGTGGACCAAAGACGCTATTTCGGGTGGTTTCTAAGCATGGTGGTGCGAGTGAAATCCCGATTTGATGGGGGTTTACCTATAGGCAAATAGGAAAAATAAGGCAAATGCACATAGGTACAAATATAGACTGCAATCTCCAGATCTTTTTTACTCCGGTAGTCGTTTTCCTACGTTTGCCTATTTGCCTATACATTTACCCTCTAGCGGTTTTAGTAAGCGTGGTGACCACCCGCTTAGGTAGTATCGTGCTTGATGGCAATGGTTGTCCCTCTTGTCTGGTGCTGTGCTAACAACAAACAATACAACAAGTACATTGGTTGGTATGCCCTACCACCTACCAACCCGACCGACCAAAAAAGTAAAACCCGCGCGGCGCTAACCGGGCGCTCGTACCAAAAACCCAAACATATTTCCGCAAAGCGCGCCCCTACCCGCGCTTTTACTTTTCGTGCTGATTTTTAACGAATTTTATCCCACCCATGCCCATAGTCCCGCACCCAAGCGTATCCGCCTGGGAGAACGCGCAGAGAGGCCGTTAAGGGGTTTTCGCGTGGCCCTACTACCCGGCACCTGTTTCGGCGCTGCTCGGGCCGTTTTAAGTGGGGTATTTTGTTACCGCAATTTTCGGGGTTATGCTTCCGGCGTCAATCAACTTAAAGGTGAGTTTCTGATATGTCTGGTAACACACGCGCCGACAATGTTGCGCAGCCCGATTACGTCGAAGTCCCGATGGATTTGCCCCAGTCGCAGGTCGATACTTGGTACACCGTGACCAGAGGCTTACCCCGAGGCCACTTTGAACCGCACCACGAGCCATTGCTGCGCCGATATTGCCAGTTGGTCCATATGATGAACGAACTGACCAATTGGGAAAATAAGGTGATGTCGAAACACGGGATCGACGGGATGTTTTACGTTACCGAAAGCGGCCAGCACAAGAACCGCCCACAGGTCGACCGGGCTGCGGCTGTTACCACCGAACTGACTAAGCTGGCGACCAAACTACAGATCTTGCCCAGCTACAGCCAAGCGACCGCCACCAGACGCGCCGAGGCCGCACAGGATCGTGCAATAGCGGGAGATGCAGAAGGTCTACTTTTCAATAATAAAAGGCACTAGTGCCGAGTGTACATCAAAAATTCCGAACTTCGGCAGCTGGATATTGTTTAGAGCAGACACTCGCCAATTGCTGCATACCGGCTGACCGCTTAATGCGGGAACCGGACATTGATTTGAACAGGACCTACGTCCGAGTTGCGGACTATGCAGCCATTGGCCTAGTATTTTCCAGAACTGCGCTTACTTCGAGCAATCGGATACCACCACCCAAGTTGGCGGAGCAGTTTTCATCCGATTGTCAGCTAAGTGTTTCACGTGGTAGCTCGCCATACATCGCACGATAGTATCGGGCAAAACGTCCCAACTCACTAAAACCATTCGACCGGGCAACGTGTTTTACTGAAGTCTCGTTTGCCGAAGCCGACAACAAATTATACCGCACTTTTTGCAGTCTGTAGTTGAGCATGAACTTATATGGGCTTAAGCCCATTTCGAGCTGAAACGCCCGATAGAGCGTGCGACGGCTGACTGCAATCTCTTCTGCCAAGTCACTAGCATTCGAAAGGTGAACATCTGACTTGAGGGCTTTCATAGCCTTTTGAACCGTCCTACTGAACGACGATCCGTTTAATCGTTGCTGCGCGCCGCCATAACCCTTCGCCTCGTTCATGGCTTCAGCAAGCATACACAGTATCTCGGCTTCTAAGTCCTGCTCAGAATGGTGGAGGGTGAATGGCCTCGCTCTCATTATCTGGAACAGAAAGTCTCTTAGACGTACGCCCGCTGGCGTTAGTCCGACTGCCCCACTTCCATCGGCAAGTACGCGTGCTCCGTTTAGCGCCGGTAGAGCGCCAGATTTCTCTAAAACATCTGCACCCACAGTTAGGACAATCTGGTGGATGCCTGCGGCGGTCTTCGCGAAATGATCTCGTCGACTTGTTGCAACCAGAAAGTCGTGAGCGCTGATGGTGTGCCCACACCAACTCCCATCCATCATGCGTGGCGAAAAAAAGGAAAATGCGGTTGTTCCGGACCCAAGTCGCCAGTCATGAACAAGCGCGTGTGACTCCCTGTTTTCGACAAGGTTCAGAGCGCCTACGTCCAAAGTGAGCACGGAAGAAGCGGTTTCTCCAGTCTCGATTTGCACAGTGTCCATCGTCCAGCCTGTGAAGTGTGGCAGGGCTTCATTTACATGCGCAAATTGTAGCGTACCGCTATCCGATACGCTGTGATTTGACCGCTTTAAGTCCATTGCTCACCTTCGACCTCAACGAAATGCTCAAATCGCATATCGAAAATTCGTGCTTTACGTCGTTTTGAAGATACAGTTACGGGGAGAAATTTCTACCCAACCTTCCGTCAACAAAACCCGTTGGTATTATTCATGGTCTTTCGCAACTCAAGCCCATCCACAACAATCGTCTCCTGCCCATCGTTTTTTGCTGCCGTTTCATACGCCGCAGCGGTCTTATTGGCGGTCCCTGACGTTTCCTTCGCTCAGGATGACGGGTTTCAAGGCATACCTTACGAATGGGCGCCTTGGAAGGATCCAAATAACGCTAACGTCTTGATTTATAAAGACAGCAAGGATGATCTATTCGCTCGGCGTGACACCTCTTCTGATCCCGAACGAGAACCGGGTTTGTTCTATCCCAACCGCTATGTGACAGGCCCGATGTGGAACTCGATCCCGACTTTCATGGGCGCGCCCATCGCCATGTCACCCGAGGACTTGCAAGCGGGAGAGGTGGACGTGGCATTGGTTGGCCTCTCGATTGGTGACCAGATGCTTCCTGGTGGTCGGTTCGCCGCGATGAAGATGCGGTCACTCTCCGACTATTTGTTTTACCCATTCCAAGGCACAGACCAGGCGCTCGCTGTCGATATTTCCAAACTCGTGGTCGCAGATTACGGAACGATTGCTGCAAACTGGATGGCTGACAATCAGACAAACCTTGACGAAGTGCATAAGGTGCTTTCCGAGATTATTAATGCGGGGGCGGTGCCAATCGGGATAGGTGGAACGCATATCCAAAGCTACGCCTTCATGACAGCCCTTGCAGAAGAGTACGGCCCTGGTGAGGTTGCGGTCCTGCACATTGATGCGCATTACGATGCCTATAGCAAGGAAGCAGGGAACTTTGTTCATAACGGATCGTTTTTCAAACTCGCGGTTGAAAACGGGGTCTTGGATGGTGCGAAGCTGCACCATGTGGGTCTGCGCGGCTCTACGCCTGACTACAAAGACCTGAAATGGATGCGTGAAAACAAACTACGGTTCCACTTCCAGGCCGAGATCGAAAAGGACGGATGGGACGCGGTTCTGTCCCGGTTGCTTGGCGAGCTAAAAGGCAAAAAACTGTATATCTCGTTCGACATGGACGGTGTTGACCCTGCCTATGCGCCGGGTGTTGGCACGTCTGAACCTGGCGGCCTAACGGCGGAACAAGCGCTTCAGTTGATGCGTGCGGTCGGGATCCAGAATGAGATCGTTGCGGCCGAGTTCAACGAGTACAACCCGTTTCTTGACGATGCCCATCAATCCACTGGTATCCTGATGGACAGGCTCGCACGCTCCCTAATGGCGGGTATGCAGGGTCGTCGTGAGGGCATCGTAGATCCGTTGTATTATGACCCCGAACGCATCATGCACAACGGCGCAGATTAAGTCGGCCTTATGCGCAACAGTCAAATTAGAGCTAGCCCGCTTTGAGCAAGAAAACACGCATGCCGTACTACAAAGAACCTATGCTTGTGTTCCTGGTTCTGGGCGGTCTTCTGTTTGCTGTAGACGCATATTTAAACGGGAAGCAAAAGGAGCAGATCATAGTCGATCAGCGCACTATCGAATACCTAGTTGAACGTCGGGAAGCGATAGAACTCCGAGACTTAACGCCGGACGAAATAGATTTGCTGATTGCGTCTTACATCGAAGAGGAAATTCTCTATCGCGAAGCCTATAGGCGCGGACTGAACGAGGGCGATACACGGATGCGGCGCAACTTGGTCTTAAAGCTTCGCGGGCTCATTGTTGCGGAGCTGAGTGAGCCGACCGAGGACGAGTTGCGCAAATATTACGAAGACAACCTGGGCAATTACACCAGCGAAGAGCAGTTTAGCGTTGACCATATCTACTATTCCGACGCCTCCCGTGTCCCCGCAGACATAACCACGCTGATCGCCGAAGTAGACGATTTTCGCAGCTTGGCCGAAAAGTATAACCGCACGCTGGGCAGAAGTTCAGTCCAGAGTAGCAGCAGCGAACTTGCTGACTATTTCGGCGTAGAAGCGGCCAAGACAGTTGTCACGGCAACCTCGGGCACTTGGTTGGGACCGTTCACGTCTGACTTTGGCGTTCATTTTGTCCGGAAAACCGCAACCGTCGCCCCCGAAACAGCTTCATTTGAGGAGGTTGCGCCATATTTGCTGATGGACTGGCAAAGCGGAGAGGCCAGGAAACGAATTGAGGCTGAGATTGCTGAGGTTCGCGAGAACTACGACATTGTGGTTACACGGTAATAGCATGCACTGCCTTCACAAGCCCAAAGCTTTGCGACGCTTGGGCAGCGATTGGTCAATCCAATTGCGCGCTGTCGCTAAGCAAACTCGCACTCCAATTCAATTGAGCCTCACTGCATTGGTTATTGCAATGCGTGGGCTCAGATTGCACTGGAGGCCGGGTCAAACACGCGTCTTGCATCTTACATTACTGGCTCTGCTTTCAATGCAAGCGACAGTGGCGCTTGCTCACGACATCGGCGTGTCCAAGGCCGAATTGTTAGAGGGCGAAGCGAACGCGTACATCTTGCGTGTTCAGGTTGATGCAGTAAACGGCATCCGCTTCGTGGCACCAGAGCTGCCTTCCGAGTTTTCGTTCACTGCAAATCCGCGAGGCGTCCAAATGGGGAGCTGGAAGGTGTTTGAGTTCTCCGGACCTCGCTCCCTCATCGCGGGTGATACATTGAAGCTTGATTGGCCGCGCGACGGCGTTTTGATTTCGGCCATATGGTTCAGTGGAAGCAAGGCAACGCGACTTGTGAAAGAAACGTCGGGCGTTATCACAATCGAGCTTTCTGACCTCAGAGCAGGGTCTGGTTCAGTTTGGGCAGCTTCCAAAAGATATCTATCTTTAGGATTGGAGCATATCCTGACTGGGTTAGATCACCTTTTGTTTGTGCTGTGCTTGATCTTTGTCGTGAGCGGTGGATGGCAACTGATCAAGACGATCACAGCTTTTACGGTTGCCCATTCAATTACCCTTGGCCTGGCCACGTTCGGTTGGGTTGTGTTGCGCCCTCCGCCAGTTGAAGCGACCATTGCATTGTCGATTGTATTTCTCGCCTCTGAGATCATTCTCAAAGACCGCGGGTACACTTCGCTGACGTTCGAACGGCCGTGGCTGGTCGCCTTTGTGTTCGGTCTACTCCACGGTCTTGGTTTTGCCGGGGCGCTTTCCGAAATTGGGCTGGCGCCCGAAGAAGTGCCCACTGCGCTTCTGTTTTTCAACATCGGCGTCGAACTGGGGCAAATCATGTTTGTTGGTTTCGTGCTTGCAACGGTTGTTTTTTTCAAGGTTCTGTTTGGACCGGCCACGCCATTACGACACTTTCGCCAATTGGTGGTCTATGGAATTGGTAGTCTTGCGATGTTTTGGTTCATGGAACGGTTGACTGGCCTTGGAGCCTAGTCACCGTCAGCACGTTCAATGTCGTGGTGGAATTTGAGCACCTGCCAATCGAACCCACAAAGCGATCCAAAAACTCGGAAGTTCTCAGCCATAACGTGTGACAGCACGATCTGTTTCAGGTGCTCAAGCGGAGTGCCCTGCGCTTCGATACCCAGCGCAACTCTTGCTCGAACTCCGCACTAGGGCACTCTGTTTGGCATCCCATTTTCCGTCAGCTAGCTGACTTAAACTTCCGTTCGCTTTAGCGAGAAAGTGCAATCGAGGTTGAAAAGTGCGACTGCACAAGCGGCACCCACCTTTGGAGAGTTCTTAAGTATTCTGCTTAGAGCGCCTTCAGATACCGTCGAAACGCCATTTCATCGCCATTGCAATCGCAACGCTCACCAAGAATACGCCGTTCATGATAATGACCGGCGTAAGGTTTAGCATTATCGCGTATATCTCGTAGCTGAGTGCGCTCGCAATGGTGGCGGTCAGCAAACCCCATGAAATATCTCGCATAGACTTCGATCGAGCAGATTTAACAATCTGCGGAAAAAAACTGATCATCAAAAACAACCCGCCAAAATACCCAAACAAATCTGCCATCGGTCCCACGTATCTTTGAAAACATGTTAATAGCTAGCTTTCCTGCGCCAGATGGCCAACTACCAAATTCCGAGTATTTCGCGACTGTCTCGCTGGTTCGTTTGCCGCTCTTTTAGATGCATCACCTCGTTTAGATGCATCACAGGTGTGACACGATTGTCCGCTTTGGGCTCGGAGCAGTCGTTCTCTGCACGTTGCGCTAGGGCCTGCTATGCGGACAACGCTGACATTCATCGACGGCGGTTGGCTTGGCGCTGCTTTTCCGCGTCCCGCTTGCTATTGACCTGATACGCGATGCGATGCGCCCAGTCGCGAAGCTGTTTCTTGCGCTTTGGTGTCATTGGTTTCTTCAGCCTGGCGAACCGCTTGGACTTCTTGCTTTTAGCCGCCTCGGACATGCGGGCATAATCGCGTTCGGCTGCACGGGTAACGCTGTCCTTGGCCCATCTGGGTAGCCCCAGGAATTCTTCTGGTGAGAACACTTTATAAATGATGTTGGTTACAGCCAGCCGTTTTTCTGTGTCGGCATTCATTTGTTTTCTCCTTCCAGCTTGTCAGAACGATATTTGCCCGAGCAACCGGGGATGCCAGCCAGTCGGGCCTTACAAGCGAGTTTGGCCTCGGCGTCGGGTGCTTCCCAGTCCAGCGGCACCATTTGCTGCTGAACCCTTGGCATATCGCCACCTTCCATCGCCCCTAGGCCAAACTGTCGTCTTGCCTCGTTGGGTGCGTGAATGCCTTTGGTAACGCTTTCGCCCAGCGCCGCGACCATGCCGGCGAAGTCGGTCCGCATTAGAACGTCGGTATCAAACCAGATGCGGCTTTCGCCTGTGCGGTCGAGACCGAAGAAACGGTTCATGGCGTTTTCTACATGCGAGATAAAGAAGCCCAGCCCAGTAGAAAGCCAGAAACCCATAAGCACCGATACGTTATTGAAGGTGCTGTTTTCTGCGTTGCCGATAATCTGCGGCGGGATACCGAATACACGCGCAATGTCGTCGTTTGTCGCCTTCCACGCGCCGATTAGTTCCGCGTCCACGGCTGACAGCGAGATTTGTTCCCACTTGAGGCCATTGGCTAGGATCGGGACTCCGCCAGAGTTAAGACCCTTGGCCTGTTCCTCCCATGCCTGCCGCAACTGGTTCATCTGGTCTTTGGTGAGGTTGAGTTCCGTAGACAGAACACCGGACGGTCGGCTCATGTTCGTGGTGAACCCGGCGAAGTGGGACGCGATTGCGTTGTTCGCCATTACCGACTGCGCCGCCGATTGGATGGGCGATACGCCAAGCAGTGGGTCGGCTCCGGTGGCAAGCCGCGCGTGGCCCACATACCGCTGCGGGATCATAACCGACCCTTCGATGCTGGCGAGATTGGCCGCTTCGCCGCCCGTGGCGTAGAACAGTTCGACGTCGCTGTCGGAACGCAACAGCCGGGGCATCGTGCTCCGTGAATCCAGAAGGTAGATATTTTCGTGGTCGCGTTGGGTGCTGCCGTCGCCAAACCAGTATGCGTTACCGTCGAACAGCAACTGGCGGACGAGGTTGAGTTTGAAGTCGCTGGCGGTCTGGTATGGATTCGGTCGCCGCATTACGGCTGAAGGCCCAGACCTATTAAGGATCTCCCTCGACCCATCTGGCAGGTCGCGCACGTGATACCAAGGTAGCGAGGCGATAGTCCGCGCCGTTGTGCTTACACACGCTTCTACGGTCGCTCCGCCCGTGGCATTGGCTATGGGGGTGTAACCCTGTTGGAACCAATTCATGGGCCAGGTCGATGGGATACTCGGACCAGCAACTGGACCACCACTTGCCAGACCTTTGCGCAATCCGGTGTAACCAGCTTTGATGCGTTGGCCGAGTGTGGGTTGTTCGCTCATTTTGCACCCCTTTTTAGGCTGCGTTGATTTACGGGCATTTACGTCCGTTTCCGTCGCAATAAGGATACGCCTTTTTTACTGATCCCAAAGCGTTAAAAAGGTTCAAATCTATGTTTTTATTGTAAAATTTGCCTGTAAGGGTTTTGCTTTGTTAAAGTAAACCCTATCTCAGATGCACAACTCATGGCGGAATAGAAGTGCAGGCATGGACGTTAACACGACTGCTCGGGTGATCTATTTGGCCCTTGCTGATTACGAGGCGATACCGGAGGCCGAACGACCCAGCCGCAGGGCGTTTGTGGCCGACAGGTTCCGCGACAGTTTCTTTGGGTACGACGACGACTTTGCCGCCGCATGTTACCTGCGCGATGAGGATCGGTTTGAACGGTCGTTGGGCTTGTCCCAGACGGAGTTGCGGTGGGCTATTGACCACTGGTACCGGGAGTGGGTCGCGCTGATTGGGCCGGAGAACATGACGTTTTAATGTTCTGCAGCCCAGAAAGTCCTTCTCTAGCAAAGCTTTGGCAAAAAATCACACGTAGACATGGCCCGAACTGAATACGTGGCGCGCAGAAGGAGTACCGGACATGAGTGTTGTAAAGAAAATCCTTGGTGGCGCTGCAGTGGTTGTGGCTGGCGGGGCCGGTTATGCGTTCTGGCAGTACAACACTGACCCACAAACCCGATACAACATAGCGTGTAAAAAGCTCTGGCACGACGTTCTGCAAGAAGCGGGTAGTTCTGACAAGGTTGTGTGGGGCAACGTTACCCGGTGGGACAAGGTTGGCGACGATCAATACATCATTGGCATTCGGCTTGAGGGCAAAATGGGTTTCGCTGTGAACCCCGGACTGTGTGATTTCAACGCCGCCACCGGGGAAATGAAATTGATCCAGCCACCGGCATAGACAGTGGACTATTTCATGCTGAATTGCAGAACCTGAGAACCTCACCTCTCTTAACCAAGGGAGCGCGGGTCAATGACATAAGCCGGAAGGCTCTGGCCCACGCCGCCGCCATGTTGGTTCTGGCCTGAACCAATACACAGGAGATCCAGAAATGAGCAATATGAATCGAGCGCACGCATTCTACGGTGACCTTATCGCCTATTTGGAAATTGCTGAAACGCAGGCCAAATACAACAACTTCGATGATATGTACCGCGAGATCACGTTGATCTTGAACTGTCTTTATAGCCAAAAACAGTCGAGCAACCGACACCTGCCTGCCACAAAACTATTGGATGCTGATGAGCGCATCATCGACATTCAATGGGGAATTGAGCGTATGACGGATGCTGAATCCATTTTGAAATCTCTGCGTTCGAATATCGAGGGCGGATATGAGGCTGCTGTTAAACAACACCGCATTTATGATACTCGTGACTCTCTGAGCTTCTTCTCTTTTGGTGCTCGTAGCCAATTGAACGAGGAGCCCAAAACCCACCACGGTCGTGAGTACCAGTGCTGTGTACAGGCGATCACCGCTGCCGAGAAACTGCAGAAAATCGTTTGTTAGGAACACACAGTTGAAATTGAACTTTGTCGCCACTGCGTTTGCTCTCGCTGCGACTTTTGCTCTGGCCCATGACGATACGACCGACCAGTAGGAGGCAGCGTTGCTGGACTTAACAAGAAAAGCGCAAGCACTCGCCTCGACTGAACCCCACTTCTCTTTACTGAGGGCGCGGGGTTTTTCTTTGTATTGCCCAACCTGGATGTTGCCGGTATTGTAAAATCGCAGGCCGATGTTGTGGTATCCGTCGACTACTTGACAAAATATGGTGAACGTTTCAGTATTCTGCGTAACGCAGTGATCTGTATAAAGCTTTGATTCGCTCCCTTCGTGGGGGCGTTTTTAGTTTCTGGGTCTGCGTTTTAATCACACAACCGAAATGAGGTTCCGCGTGGATCCAATCTTATTGATTGTGATCGCCGCCGGAGTTCGCTTGCTGGTCGGTATCGCTTTGGTCGAATACCGCCGCTGGCGTGACTCCTCGCGTCGTCGCTAACCCTGATCTGAGTTGACGCCTCCGCCCGAGGCCAACTCATGTACCCTTTTGTGAAAGGCGATTCAGGGCGCGGGAGAGGTGTGCCTTGTCGAAACTTCAACCGTGTGGTTGCCATGCCTTCCCAAACCCTTAGCGCTCTGATATCGTCGTCGGACTACAGGACCTACAGGATTACAGGTGAAACCCGAAACCTGAGGAGGTCTGTAATGACCCTTACAAACACTGAACCATTTCCCGCTAACCCAGAGCCGTATGACTTTCGGGTCTGCTTTACGGATAACCGCTTGGAATGGTACGACCAGAACGGCGACTACCAATTCCACCAACTGCCAGATCTTCGGCGCATGGAAGACTGGCGCGCAATCGTAAACAGCATTGGCTTGCCTAACCACCACGCCGCTCGCGCTTGGTTGTTGGTCTACGCTGCGCATATGGACGCCGTTAACGAAAACGGTGTTGCTTTGCTTCCTGAATGTGTGGAGGCGATGTGATGCAACTTACCACCACAATTGATACTGACCGCGAAGTCATCACCTTCTGCTACAAAGGTGTTTCGCTGTCCGTAAACCGCAAAGCGTACGAAACTAGCGCAGACGGACTGATATTTGGTTGGGTTTGTTCCAACTTCGACGAGGACGGGGAGCGTTGGCTGGTGAACGTTTTACAGAAGACCTGTAAGCAGGCGTTCGACAACTGGGCTTATGTCATTGGTCGCTTCTAGGCGCATCCATCAAAGGGCGAGCTTACGGGTTCGCCCTTTTCGCGGGTTAGTGCAGAAATATTATTTCTGATTGGCCCATGGTTCCGGCCCTGCTAAACGGGGCCAAACGACCCTAAACCCGCCATCGGCCCTAGAGCGGCCCTAACGAAAAATAAAACCCGCAAGTTATTGTTTTCTAACATGGAAATAGATCGGGAATAGTTATTACGAATAACCCCCTGTGAGAGGAGAAAACCCCATGGGTAAAACACTGGTTGTCGGCGCAGGCGGCGTATCCCACGCCGCCGTGCACAAGATGGCAATGAATTCGGACATCTTCACCGAGATCACTCTGGCCAGCCGCACGAAATCGAAATGCGACGCCATCGCCAAATCGGTGAAAGAGCGTGTTGGCGTGGAAATCGCCACCGCCGAACTCGACGCGTACAAGGTTGAAGACACAGTCAAGCTGATCAGGGAAACCGGTGCGGAAATCCTCGTGAACCTCGCCCTGCCCTATCAGGACCTGGTGCTGATGGATGCGTGTCTCGAGGCCGGCATCCACTATCTCGACACCGCAAACTATGAGCCCGAGAATGAAGCCAAGTTCGAATACCACTGGCAGTGGGCCTATCAGGAGCGGTTCAAAGGGGCTGGCCTGACCGCCATCCTCGGCTCGGGTTTCGATCCGGGCGTTACCAGCGTGTTCGCCAAATGGCTCAAGAAACACAAGCTGGACACCATTCGTCAGATCGACGTTCTGGACGCCAATGGCGGCTCGAACGATCAGGAATTCGCCACCAACTTCAACCCGGAGATTAACCTGCGCGAAGTGCTAGCCGAGGTCCGACATTGGGAAGGTGGCGAGTGGAAGCACTCCCCCGCCATGACCCACAAGGTCGAGTTCGATTTCCCCGCCATCGGCCCCAAAAACATGTACCTGATGTATCACGAGGAACTGGAGTCGCTCAGCACCCACTTCCCTGAGATCGAGCGCGCCCGCTTCTGGATGACCTTTGGTGACGCCTATATCACCCACGCCAAAGTGCTGGAAAACGTCGGCATGACCCGCATCGACCCGGTGATGCACGACGGCAAGGAAATCATCCCGATACAGTTCCTGAAAACCCTGCTGCCCGATCCTGGCGATCTGGGCGCGGAAACCAAAGGCAAAGCCTGCATCGGCGACATCGCCACGGGTCAGGCCAAGGACGGCTCGGGCGAGAAGACCTATTACATCTACAACATCTGCGACCACGAGGAATGCTATGCCGAGGTCGGCAGCCAAGCGGTCAGCTATACCACCGGCGTCCCTGCCATGATCGGCGCGGCACAGGTTCTGAAAGGCAACTGGACCGAGCCGGGCGTCTGGAACATGGAACAGCTCGACCCGGATGATTTCATGGACATGCTGAACAACCACGGCCTGCCGTGGCAGGTCCATGAACTCGACGGCCCCGTCGAATTCTGATCTGGTCTTCGTCTTTTCCCAAATACTCCGGGGGTCCGGGGGCAGCCCCCCCGGCCTCTCCACCCCAAGGAGACGCCGGTTATGTCCGACATGATGACCACACAAGCCGGGGATGCCGGAGCCTTCCGCAACTTCGATCTCAGCCGCGTTCCCACGCCGTGCTTTGTGGTCGACGAAAAAGCCGTCGAACGGAACCTGAGCATCCTCGCCGATATCGGCACCCGCTCGGGCGCACATGTGCTGAGTGCTCTGAAAGCCTTCTCGATGTTCTCGCTCGCCCCGCTGGTGCGCCAATATCTCGGCGGCACCTGCGCCAGCGGCACCTTTGAGGCTCGGCTGGGCCGCGAGGAATATGGCGGTGAGGTCGCCACATTCTGCGCCGGGTACAAGGACGCGGATATCGACGAGATCCTGTCACTGTCCGACCACATCATCTTCAACTCTTCGGCGCAAAAGGATCGGTTTCTCGCCAAGGCACAGGCTGCGGGCGTTCAGGTCGGCCTGCGCATCAACCCGGAACACTCCGAGGGTGAAATTCCGAAATACGATCCCTGCGCCCCCTGTTCTCGGCTGGGAACGCCCGTCAGCCAGCTCACCTCGGAAACCCTGATCGGGGTTGATGGCCTGCACATGCACACGCTCTGCGAGCAGGGATTCGAGCCGCTGCAGCGCACGTGGGACGCCGTCGAACCGAAACTCATGCCGTTCATGGGGCAACTCAAATGGCTGAACTTCGGCGGCGGGCACCATATCACCCGCGACAACTATGACCGCGACGGGCTGGTGACCTTCATCAAGACCATCCGTAAAACCTACGGCATCGATGTCTATCTCGAACCCGGTGAGGCGGTCGCCTTGGACGCCGGTATTCTAGTCGGGGAAATCCTTGACCTGCCCACCAATGGCATGAACCTTGCGATCACTGACATCTCGGCCACATGCCACATGCCCGACGTGATCGAAGCCCCCTATCGTCCGGCTTTGATGGATGAAGCCGAGGCGGGCCACACCTACCGTCTGGGCGGCCCCTCCTGTCTGGCGGGCGACGTGATCGGGGACTACACGTGGGACCAGCCGCTGGAGATCGGTCAACGCTTCGCCTTCCTGGACCAGGCCCATTACTCGATGGTCAAGACAAACACATTCAACGGCGTGCCGCTGCCGACCATCGCGCTGTGGAACAGCGAAACGGACGAACTGAAAATCATCAAAAAGTTCGGCTATGAAGACTTTAAGGACAGACTCTCATGAGCATTTTCCTCGACAGTGAACTGACCGCTTCCGAGCGCACCGAGGACGCGCGGTTCCACGTGATCCCGGTGCCGCTGGAGCGCACGGTGTCCTATGGCTCGGGCACGGCCAAAGGGCCCGAAGCAATTATCGAGGCCTCAAATGAGCTGGAGCGGATCGTCGGCAGCGCTGAACCCTGCCTGCAGGGCATCTTCACCGAGCCGCCATTGGATTGCGATGCCTCGCTGCCGGAAATCATGGAACGCCTGGCCCAACGCACCGAGGCCGCAGTGCGCGCGGGTAAGGTGCCGGTGACGCTGGGTGGCGAGCATTCGCTCAGCTACGGTGCAGTCATGGGCGTCGCCCGTGCGCTGGGGCAGCCGGTTGGCATCGTGCAAGTCGACGCGCATGCCGACCTGCGCAACGCCTATCAGGACGAGAAACACTCCCACGCCTCGGTCATGCATCTTCTGGCCGAGGAAGGCATCCGACTGGCCCAGTTCGGCGTTCGTGCGTTTTGTAAGGAAGAGGCGCAGAGCCGTGTGCAAAACAACGTTTTTCACGTCGATGCCGAAGAACTGGTGACAGACAACATCCACGCCATCGACCTTCCCGATGACTTCCCGGAACTGGTCTATGTCAGCTTTGATGTTGATGGACTGGACCCGGCGATCATGCCGGCCACCGGCACCCCTGTACCCGGTGGGCTGGCCTATTACCAGGCGCTGCATCTGGTGGAACACGCGCTGAAGGGGCGAAAATGCGTCGGCCTTGATGTGGTGGAACTGGCCCCCGATGGCGATGCCGCATGGGATTTCACCGCCGCGCAGATCGTCTATCGTCTGATGGCAAGCTGCTGATCGGTTCAGGCGGGCGGCTCAGGCCCGCCTGTCATTTTTCTTAATCAGTATTGCCGTCGTCCGCCGTCTCATTCAATTCCATGTGGCCTTCACCCTTGTTCAGAACCCGGCGCAACAAGGGTTCAAAGAACTCCAGCGGTTTGGTCGGGTAGTCGGGGTCGAAAGCGCACTGGTCGTATTCGTGGCAGAAATACCGGCAGTCTTCCCAGTACGGGCTGTCACGATACTTGTCGCGGGCGTTGCGGTCGCCACCCAGGAAGTGATTGTAATAATACCCCTGAAACACGCAATGATGCTTGAGAATCCAGTAGGTTTTTTCGCTGACATAGGGCTTCATCATCGCCGCTGACAGCTCACCATGGTTGTAGGGGGACAGGATATCGCCCGTATCATGCACCAATGCAGCGATGACGATCTCTTCGTCGGCCCCGTCGTTATAGGCACGGGTCGCGGCCTGCAGGCTGTGTTGATAGCGGTTTACAGGATAGGGCGTCCACTCTTCATCGAGCGAGCGGATTGCATCCAGAATGCGATCCGGCAGGGCCGCGTTATAGGCGTCTTCGTAGTCCATCACCGCCAGAAAATCTTCCTTGGTGGCGTTTTCGAAACTGGTCCAGGTGGGTTTGTGGCTTTTGTCCAGCATGGCGCGTCCTTTGGCTGAGGTTGCGCATCATGATAGTGCAATCCCTATGGTCAAAAAAATGAATTGATTTTATCGGTTCGATCAAAAAATACTTTCGACATGCAGATCAAAGCGCTCGTAACATTTCTATGCGTTGCCGAGGTCGGAGGCTTTCACGCCGCGGCCCGCAAGCTGAACGTGACCCAGACCGCGGTCAGTGCGCGTATCCGCGCGATTGAAGATGAAACGGGAAAGCAACTGTTCAATCGGGGCGCGGGTGGCACCACACTGACTGATTTCGGGCGGCAATTCCGCCCTTACGCCGAACAGATGCTGTCGCTTTGGTCCTTTGCGTCGCACGACCTGCCGTCTCAATCCCAAAACCGAATAGCCTTGCGGCTTGGCGCGCAACTGAGCATCTGGGATCCGTTGCTGGTTGATCTGGCCGTGCGATTCGAACGGCAGTCCGGAAAACTGTTGCTGACGCTAAACTATGACCACGATCTGAACATGGTCGACGCTGTCGCGACGCATGTTCTGGATGCCGCCCTGACCCATGAGAAACCGGCCGATCCGCGCGTGGTGTTCCACGACCTGGGCACCGAGCGCCTGATACTTGTCCGAACCCATGGCACGGCCGACACCGGCCAGGATCTGGTATTTGTCAATTTGGAATTGGGTGAAGTCTATCAGGACCACGTGAGATCCGTGGCCCGACAGGCGCCGGGGCAGACGATTTTTCTTGGCAATTGCATGATGGCGCTGCGCTATGTGTTGCGCCGGGGCGGAACCGGGTATTTCCCGCGCTACGTCATCGAAGACCACCTGCGATCACAGGAACTGATCCCGATCGAGGGGGCACGTGACCTGTTACTGCCGCTCTATCTGGTGACCCGCCGTGATGGCGCGGGCATCGACGATATCCTGAGCTGCCTTGCCGAACTTCGTGGCTGAACTCAGGTGCCTGCCTGCGGCATTGCCTGGCTTTCGGTTCGCCGCATCACGACAATCGGCCGGCCCGCAACAAACAGGAACACGCAGGAAATCAGGATGCCCCCAAAGGCGGGCAGATACAGCATCGGCCACAGGGCAGGATCGGCGATGACAATGGGAGAGATAAATCCGCGAACACCCTCCAGCAGAATAAGGATGGTGAAAGCTCCGAATATCTGTGGCCAAAGGCCAAACCGCGAGAAACTGCCCAGCATCAGGGTGGAATACCCCGCCATCGCGACAGCAATACAGATCGCGATCCAGGAGAACCGCTGGTGTAACTCTTCGATCATCTCACCCTGACTGAATCCTTCCGCTGCCGAGATTGCGTCCCGGTCATTGAGCAACTCGATTGTCGGAACCGCTTCGAGGCTGCGGTCGTTCATGCCGCGCGAACTGGTCAACCCGGATATGTCGTAAGACGCGTCCTGAAACAGGGTTGAAGACAACGTCCGGCCTTCACGGTCCAGGCGCAGCGCGATCCCGTCCAGCATCACAAGATGCAGACCCGCATCATTGTTGACCAGATACGCCGTCTTGCTGGAATAGCTGGCCGAGTTCAGTTTGTCGCGACGATCGGAAACAAACACTTCGTGCAAAGTACCGTCCAGATCAATGCTGCCGATATAGACCGTCACCGAAGCGGCCGGGTGCAGAAATTCACCCTCGTTCAGCAATTGCGCGGTAACGTCCCCGGCGACTTCGGCCTGCCGCTGCTCAAGCTGATCGACGGATGCGGGGCGCAGGAATATGCTTATGACCGCCATCATCAGCCCGGCAATGACACCAAAAACCAATACTCCGCGCGCCAGCCGCCAAGGGCTTGACCCGGTGGCCAGCATCACCGTCATCTCGCTTTCCCGACTCAGCCGGTTGGTGGCGTAGACTGCGGCAGAAAATACGGCCATTGGCATTACCGTGCGGATCAGCGTCGGCAGTGTCAGGGCCGTAAATTCAAGAAACACCATGGCCGACTGACCACCGCTGATTACCCGGTCAAACAGGCTGACTGATCGGGTAATCCAGAAGACGCCAACCAGAACCAGAGTGAAAAATCCGAACAGCACCAGCAACTGCCGCAGGAAGTAACCATCGAAACGCGACATGTATCCCCATCCCAGTGCGTTCTGTCTGCACGGGACAATAGGCCATTCATTCGCCAGAGGGAACAGCGATTGCCAGTGAAACTGAACCCGCACACGGAAGGCTTTCCCCAACCGGGGCTTCGTCGACAACATGCAAGGAAATGGCAGGGGCAGCAGGGTTCAAACCCGCGACCTACGGTTTTGGAGCCCCTTGAAGACCATTGTTTTTGTTCTCAAATTCTCCCAACCGGCCAGAATTGCCACTTATAAGAATCAGAGGCTTACAAGGCTTTTCCCAACCGCAATAGATGGAACAAGTCACTCTGTAGTCGGCGAGAAAATTACAACTTGTATGATTTGAGCCTGCAGGCTTCACCGTTTCCTACTTGTGAGTCATTTCGCTGAAGCGTGAATGGAATCCTTCTCAGAGCACTAGCACTCTCAGGCATGTCGAAACGCCCGCTCTGAGCCCAAATTGTTCATTAGTCAATTTGCAGCCGACGACTGATTTTCCCGTTCTCTCAAAACTCGATGACCGCCGAGATAATGAAGAATTAGTGTTTCGAAAGTGCTGTCTGAGAGAACTTAAATGTGTTTCAACCCAGCGAATAACCCGCATAGTCTTGTCTCTCAAAGAACGTCGTTTTGTGGTTAAGTGGTATATTCGAAGCCTTCCAATAGTAGCCATTCGGACAAATCACCGGTCAAGAAACTCAATCTTTAGGGTCGCATTGCAAAGGCCAGGGTCAACAAGGCCTACCCACAATTCCAAGACACCGTTTTGGGGCCTAGTCAAAACGATTCTCGCGTCCAAGTTGCCATTGTTATCATCATCAATATACCGAGACGCGGTTGGAGTATCCAACAACAACACCGTGTCGCAATCGCTCTCGACACTGGCAACTAACGTTCTCGATTCGACATTTGTCAAATCCAACCTCAGCGATGGCCTTGTCATGAAATGTCCGCCGATGGCGTCAGAACTAAGCCTAATCATGGGGCAATTGAGCAAGTTTCCGTATCCACCTGCAACCAAACTAACGCTCAGCCCTGGGCCGTTGCCATCCAGTTGCAATGTATCGCCCGCAAGCGCTTGGTTAAATGAATCTGGGCAACCCAAGTCTGTTTCCGGTGTATAACTTGGGCAACCTCTTCCCGGGCAGTCAGCATCAAGGGTTTGCAATGCATCACTATGGACCATCTTGGGCAGGAAAAGCGCCAACAACACAAAGAGCAAGCTATTTTTCACTTCGCCAATTCCTCGTGTAGTGTTTTTATCAGTGTTGTAATTCGTAGCTCCCATTCACATTTTCTTGGCAAGTCTTGCAAACCAAGTGTTTGAATACTTTGATCCCACTCAATAAAGTTCGCGGCTTGATATTGCGATTTCTTGGAGAAGTAAAATTGAACTGAGGTCAGCGAATTTATCAACTTATCTCTTGCTTCGTTTCGATCTTTTACAAAGGTTTTCTTTCTATCGAACTCCACCTCAGTAAGGCCGTCTTCTTTGCGGTCTTGCTCAAGTTTAGCAATCGACAAAAGCCTTTCCCAGCACATTCGATAGTGAACCAGATTCTGGGCCACCTCTTCGGCAAGCTCAAACCGCCGTTTTTCTCTTGTTTTGTTGCGCTCAAAGTTCGCTTGAAGCCTAGGTATTAATACGGAAGCAAACCAACCACCAAGTAGGATGGTCAAGATGGTTGGAAGCCACTCGCTCGCTATAATGAGCGCAATGGAGTTTTCTGGCAAAGCTTCAAACATTCAGTGACTTTACGATATAATCGCAACAACTCCAGTACATCGATACATTTACCGGTCCTTTTCAAATGTCTTGTCGGCAACCCTATAGTAAGCACCCAAAAATTTTGGATTTTAGACATGATTCACGGGCTGAAAATTGAGCAACGTATTGTGTGAAATATTCTAGCTGAGCGGTGTGCAAACGGCGCGTTTGAGGCCATACTTTCTTAAGTATTATTGCAAGCGCCGGGTCAACCGCTGTGCCTTTTAGCCACTGCTGGGCAGGTGACCGACCATGTCTGTGCGCGAGCTTTGCTCAGCAGCCCGCCTATTGTCGAATTGCCGCTGTGCCGCGAAAGGCACCAAAGTCCGCATTACCAATGTCGGCAACTAGCAAATCCGGGATGCCCTAATCAGTCGCGCAGCGGCGTCTAAAAAGACGCTGGTTCGCAATTTATTTTCGGCGGATTCTCGACGAATTGGGATCGAAGTAGGGCATAACTTCGAGTCGGGAGAAGTCATCTTGGAAGTGCACTATCTGACCTGCGAGAAAAGGCTTACAGAATCGGAAATCCTTGGGATGGAACAACGGTCAATTGGCGCAAAGGTCCCAAGCGCACTCCCAACTGGTCCGACTTAGTCTAAGTGAAAATGGAGTAAGTGTTTGATTTTAAATGGCAGGGGCAGCAGGGTTCGAACCCGCGACCTACGGTTTTGGAGACCGTCGCTCTACCAACTGAGCTATACCCCTGTGGTGCGACCCAGATATGCCAGCCGCGCGGCGGACTCAAGAGGCTTTTTGCGATTCATCGTCAGATCACCCCGGGGACAAACAAGTTGCACAGAACGCGCAGTTCTTTAAGACAAGGTCTGGTCAGCAAAAGGATACAATACGTGAGCCTCCGCAAGAAAATCGCAGACAGCGAAGCCGTTCTCAACTGGGCGGCGCGGCGGATCGCCAGCTACATCCGGATGGTTCATCGCAATACGAGCTGGCAGCGCCTCGGGTTTGAGGAAATGGACAAACTGGTGGAACAGGGTGAGCCGGTGATCGTTGTGATGTGGCACCAGCGGCTGACGCTATCACCCTATCTCTTTCCATTGGATAAGGGACGGGTTTGTACCATCACTTCGGCCGCGCGCGCCGGCAGCATGGTGGGCCGGGTGCAAAAGCTCTTCGGATTGGACTCGATCGCCATGACCAGCCGGAAACGCCACGTCGCCTTGTCGCGCGAGGTACTGGGGATGATCAAGCAGGGCATTTCGATTGGCATTGCCGCCGATGGTCCGCGCGGGCCCGAACGGGTGTTGTCGACCGTGCCGCTGGTTTGGGCGCGCACCTCGGGCAAGCGGGTGTTTGGCATTACCTTTTCGACCCGCCACGGGCGCGAGGCCGGAACGTGGGACCGCATGCTGCTGCCCCGCCCCTGGCGCAATCAGGGCGTTTTCCTGTGCCGGGAATGGACCGAAGCCGTCCCCCGCAAGGCCAGCGAAGAACAGGTCGAAACGCTCAGGCAAAGCCTTGAGCACCACATGAACGATATCACGGCAGAAGCGGACCGGATGGTCGGGCGTGAACCCTGGCAGGGTTAACAGCCAAGCATCGATTCCGGCCAAAACAACCGGACTGCAACTGCTTCAAACAAGGTGTAGTTGATTTGTCTTCTTGCAACAGTCATTTCGAACGGCATGTTTCGCCGTTGCGCATTCTCGCGGCGGTTGAAATTTTCAATTAACGTCGATGCCGAATCACGAGATACGACGCCATGACCGATTCAAAGCAAAAGCAAGATTTTTCAGAACGAATACAACGCATTCAGCAGAAACACGGCACCCCTCCGCCACCGCAAGTCCAAACAGAAGCTCCGCCCAGTGAACCGGCGCCGAAAGGTCATAATCTCCGCAACGCGATGATCTGGGCCATATTGGCGGCCATGGCCGGGGTTGGCGGGTTCTACGGCCTGATGATGTTCGACGAGTGGAAACTGTCGCAAGCAGCGGCCCCGGACAACCAGTCGGCCCCACAGCCACAACCCAAGCCTGTGAAGGACGTTCGCCAGATCACCGATCAAGGCTGGAGCATTCCCAGCCCGGGTCTGGCAACTGCGGACCGGGAACAATTGACCGTTCTGGATGTGGCGACGGGCTTTGATCCGGCAGGGCAGGACGCCCCGCCCACCGTGCTGATCCCTTTTGCCGTTAACTCCGAATGCACCTTCAAAAGACCGCAGCCAAACGATGTAGTTTACAACGTGCGCATGGAGACCGGCACGCTGCCGACAACGACCCATGTGTTCTCGAACCGGGCCATCGCGAATGCGCTGATCGACCATATCGAAGGTGTGCAGGTTTCGAAAAAACACTTTCAGACCGGATCCCGGGCGCAGGGACGGATGTTTGCCGTTGACGTGTTTGTCACGGACACGTCGGCACCCGTCTACCTGGTGCTGCAAAGCTTCCGACAGAACGTGATCTGGAACCTGCAACTGGCCAAGGGAGTCTCCTTGTCGCATGTAGCGATGATCGGCGAGAACTCGGGTCTTGTGGCGCCGGAACAGGACGTGCCGTTCGAGGCATTCAGGATCAGCGACTTTGTAACGAACTTTGAATTTGGCGCGAATAATGACCCGGGGCCTTGCATGGTTGCACCATGGCGAAGGCCGCAGGCGCATTGGCCCGCGCAGGCCAAGGCGGATAACGGCAATGATCTGTACACGAACCAGATCTACAGCTTCAACACCGGCTACCGCGCGTTTGACGCATGGTACCGGCAGGTTATGGGTGTGCCTGCGGACACCAATGTAACAGCTCCCCACAGTGCGGCCCATGTCCTGGTGGGCGACCTGCCGGACCAACTGATCGAATATCGCAGCATGGCAGGACGTGATGTCTATGTCTCGGAAAACGACTTTACGCTGATCGGAGATGACACGTTTGAGGACACGCATATCATGCTGCTGACCGCCGCGGTCGGTGGTGACCTTGCGCTGCTTGATCCCGCGCCGCAGGAGGTCTCCCGGCAATGAAACTGATAGGTACGGCCCTGACTCTGTCGATCCTCGCCCTACTTGCGGTTTGGTATCTGCCGACGATGTACTGGGGCTATCAAATCAGCCGCGCGGTTTCACAGGCGCAGTCCGGCGACGACGCGGCGTTTGAAACCGTGGGTGAACTTGCCGAAGGCCCACCACTTGTTGCCTGGCTGCGCAACAACAAGAAGCTGAACGCAGCATTCAACCCCACGGACCTGACCACAGGCCGCTATGTGTCATACAAGCTGGAAATGCCGTTTGAGGCTTTGCTGAAGCCCGGAGAAACCCTGCCAGAGCCGGATTTTCAGGAACTTTATGCCCATGCACGCGCGCCGCAAACTCTGGCGGGATACTGTTTCGAAGTACTGGGCAACCTGGGAACAAAATGTGATGTTTCCAAATCCAACGCCACGCTTTCACGGGATGGAACCGTCAGGATCATCGGAAACCTGCAATATGTCCCGGATTACGAAACCGGCGATCCGTCAGTCGTCAAGAACGGCGAACTCATCTCGGCCCGGGTGCGGCTGATTGGTGGCCGCGATCTTCACAACACTCTGGGCAACCGCGCAGAGGTGTTCGAAAAGGTACGCAAAATCTGTACTGAAATCCGCACCTTGCTGGGAAACTGCATTATTTCTTCGATCAGTTTCGAAATCACCCCACGGGACGGCGTTCAAATTCTGCGGGCCTCGGCCCGTTTCGACGCCTTCGCCGACAGCACGCAATATCGACGCGACTCTCTGCAATCCGCCGTGGATCAAATAGCCGAAGGTCTAGTGAACTGATCGTTGCCCCTTCCGGGTCAACCTCGCTTAGCCGCCACGCAGGCGTTGCATCAGGTAAATCTCGCTGCCTTCCGGGATCGGTTCGGTCAGTCCCGAGGCGATGACGCGGCCGTCGATGGCGATCGACACACCGGCATCAATCGGTGCCTGCAATTGCGGATGCGCGCGAACAAGTTCGCGCAGCAGCTCGCCGGTGGTTGTGGCCTGCACCTCGACCACCTGCTGGCCCCCGGTCAGAGACCGGAGGCCGGACCAGAGGTGGACTTCAACCATTGTCCTTGAGCGCCGCCAGAATGCGGGGCGGCGACATTGGCAGTCGCTTCATCCGCACGCCCGCCGCATTGGAGACAGCGTTGGCGATGGCCGCGAGCGGCGGCACGATGCCGGTCTCGCCCACGCCGCGCACACCGAATGGGTGGCCGGGGTTGGGCACTTCGACAATCACCGTGTCGATCATCGGCAGATCACTGGCCACAGGAATGCGATAGTCGAGGAAAATCGAGTTCTGCAGCCTGCCATCTTCGCCGTAGATATACTCCTCGTTCAGCGCCCAGCCGATGCCTTGCGCGGCACCGCCCTGATACTGACCTTCCACGTAAGTCGGGTGGATGGCCTTACCGGCATCCTGAATGACCGTATAGCGCGTGATCGCGGTTTTGCCGGTTTCCGGATCGACCTCGGCATCGACGATGTGGGTGCCAAATGACACGCCCGCCCCTTCCGGAGTGGCTTCGAAATGCCCCGAGATCGGACCACCGGTCGCACCCATATCTGCGGTGATATCGGCCAGCGGCATTGGATCGAAATCGCCTGCGTTCGGACCCGAAGGCACGGCACAGCCGTTTTCCCATTTCACCGCATCGACCGGGATACCCCATTTGGCCGCCGCGCGTTCACACAGACGTTCCACAGCGTTTCTGGCTGCCTTGATGGTCGCCAGTCCGCTGGCATAGGTCACGCGCGAGCCGTGGCTTACGTCATTGTAGCCCAGCGTCGCCGTATCCGCGACGGTGACACGAATGTTCTCGTATGGGATACCCAGCACTTCGGCCGCCATCAGGGCCATCGACGCACGCGAGCCACCGATGTCAGGTGTGCCGACCATAACCTGGGCCGAGCCGTCCTCGGACAGCGCAAGCGAGACGCTGGTTTCACCACCGTGATTGAACCAGAACCCGCACGAAATGCCGCGCCCCTGCCCCGGTTTCAGCGGTGCCGAATAGTGGGGATGGGCCTTGGCCGCCTCAAGTGTTTCGACCAGACCGATACGTTCGTAAGTCGGGCCATAACTGGCTTTGGTGCCTTCGTGCGCCGCGTTCTTCAGACGCACGTCCACCGGATCCAGCCCCAGCTTTTTGCACAGCTCATCCAGCACGGATTCCACCGCAAAGGCCCCCATGGGCGCGCCGGGCGCGCGATAAGCGGCTTGTTTCGGACGGTTGGCCAGAACGTCATAGCCGACCTGACGAACATTGGTCAGGTTGTAGGGCGCAAAAGCGCACATGGCGGTCATATCCCCGGGCGCTCCCGGAAAGGCACCGCCCTGCAGTCGGAAGATACCTTCGGCCGCCGTGATCGTGCCGTCTTTCTTCATGCCGATTTTGATATCCATCGACGCGGACGAGGTCGGGCCGGTAGCTCGGAACACCTCAGAGCGGCTCATTACGATCTTAACAGGCCGGTTGGCCTTGCGGCTCAGCGCCAATGCAACCGGTTCGATGAACACGGTGGTCTTGCCACCAAAGCCACCACCGATTTCCGAGGCGGTCACCCGCAGCTGCGCCGTTTCAATGCCTAGCAGCGTGGCGCAGTATTTCTGCGCGTACCAATGGCCTTGCGTGCAGCACCACAGCTCACCCTTGCCGTCACTGCCCAGAGATCCAAGGCAGGCGTGCGGTTCGATATAGCCCTGATGCGTTGCCTCGGTCACAAAACTGTCTTCCAGGATCAGATCCGCCTCGGCAAACCCGGCCTCGACGTCGCCATGGCCGCTTTCGTGATAACGCACGACGTTGGGGTGCATCCCTTCGGGCACAGAATAGTCCGCAGCCCCTTCGCGGATTACCGGCGCATCAGGGGCCATAGCCTTGTCCACATCCGTGACGTGGGGCAGCACTTCGTACTCGACCTCGATCAGCTTGAGCGCATCGCGCGCAGCCAAAGCCGACGTGGCCGCAACCGCCGCAACAGCGTGACCGTCATAGAGGGCCTTTTCACCCGCCATGACATTTTCCAGCACGCTCCAGAATTCGCCTTCCAAACCGGGCTTGAAGGGTACATCCGCGAAATCGGCCCGGGTCACAACGGCTTTGACGTCCTTCAGCGCCTCGGCCTTCGATGCATCGATCTTCACGATCCGCGCGTGCGCATGAGGGGACCGCAGGATCGCGCCGTACAACATCCCGGGCGCATAAGCATCGGCGCCAAACCGGGCCCGGCCCGTCACCTTGTCCAGACCATCCGGCCGGTCAGGACGGGTACCCACGAAATTGAATTCGGATTTCCGATCGTCGAGTGCCATTACGAAGCCTCCCGCATCTCAGCTGCCGTATCCATCACGGCACGAATGATTTTGTCATATCCCGTGCAGCGGCACAGGTTGCCCGCCAGCCAGTACCGGGTCTCCTCCTCGGTCGGGTTCGGGTTCCTTTCCAGCAGGGACTTCGCCGCAACCAGAATACCCGGTGTGCAGATGCCACATTGCAGGGCGGCGTATTCGATGAATTTCTTCTGCAGCGGGTGCAGAACATCGCCATCCGCGATACCTTCGACGGTTTCGATCTGCTTACCTTCCGCCTCGACACCCAGCATCAGGCACGAGCATACCAGACGGCCGTCAACGGTAACCGAGCACGCGCCGCAATCGCCGGTGCCGCAGCCTTCTTTGGCGCCGGTCAGGTTCAGCTTGTCACGCAGGCAGTCCAGCAGGGTTTCGCGGGGATCACACAGGTATTCAACCGCGTCACCGTTCACGGTGGTGGATACGTGTAACTTGCTCATGCTTGCTCTCCCTTCGCGCGGGCATAGGCGATTTTTGCGGCGCGCTTTGCCAGAACACCCGAAACTTCGGTGCGGAATTCGATTGTGCCGCGTTTGTCGTTGATCGGATTACAGGCCGCGGATGCAGCCGCAGCCAGTGCATCAAGCGCGGCGTCGTCCAGAGTGGTGCCGATGATGGCCTTGGCGCAGTCTTCGACCAGCAGAACGGTCGGGGCCACCGCACCCAGCGAAACACGCGCCTCGGTGATCTCATCACCATCCAGGCGCAGGTTCACGCCGACGCCGACGACGGCGATATCCATCTCGGTACGTGGAATGAAGCGCAAATATGCGTCTCCACCGTTGTCTCCCCGCGCCGGAATGTGCACCGCGGAAATCAACTCGCCCTTGGCCAGCGAGGTCTTTCCGGGGCCGACAGGAATATCTTCAACCGCGACCTCCCGCGTGCCGCCAGGACCGGTCACGGTCACCGTGACACCGGCCGCTACCATGGCCGGCACGGAATCAGCCGCAGGCGAGCCATTGCACAGGTTGCCCGTCAAAGTCGCGCGTCCCTGTACCTGGGTGGAGCCGATCAGATCCATTGCCTCGACCACGCCGGGCCAGTCGCGGCCAAGCTCGGGGTGCTCGCTCATTTCGGCACCGGTGGCGGCGACGCCAAGGGTCCAGCTGCCATCGGCGTTACGGGTGATGTCCCGCACCCCGTTGATTTTTTTCACGTCGATCAGTGTATCGGGGGTCACCAGTTCCGAACGCAATTGCACCAGTACGTCGGTGCCACCTGCAAGAAACCGGGTCGTGCCCGTTGCATTCGCTGCCAGCGCCGAAGCTTCTTCGAAACTGTTGGGGCTGTGATAGTCCATTTGTTTACCTCGCACCTGTGGATCAGGATTAACTGGGGTTTGAACGGGACGTTAGTGCAGCAACCAGGTGGCGTCCATGGCCGGAACGACCAAAATTTAGGTTTCCCAAAGTCGTTTTTGAACAATTGTCAGAGGTCAATCTCGATCACGCCATCCGCATTCGCGGCGCGGCTTTGGCATAAAATGATAGCTCCTTCGCGCTGCCGGTTCGACAACACAAAATCACGATGCTCAATTTCGCCCGAAATAACCCCGCATTTGCAGACTCCGCAAATGCCGTCAGCGCATTTCACATCCACATGAATTCCCGCCTCATTCAGAACCTGCGCGGCGTCCTTGTCCGATGGGACGGTCAGCTCCCTGCCTGACCTTGCCAGTTTCAGAGTGAACGGATGGTTTTCGTATTCGGGTTGCTCGGGAACCGAGAAATACTCCAGATGCCGGGCGTCTTCGGGAAAACCCTGTCGTTCTGCCGCTTGTATCACGCCGTCCATATATCGATCCGGACCGCAGGTATAAACGTGCCATCCTTCCTGATAACCAGACAGGATGACATCCAGATCGGCCCGGGTGTTTTCGTCCGAAAAATGGTAGTGCACATGATCGGCCCAGGGCGCTGCGGCAAGGTCCTGCAGGTAACCAGCGCCCGCCCGCGTACTGGCGGAATAGTGCAACTCGAAGTCTCTGCCCAGCGCGTGAAGCCTGTGCGCAAAGGCAATCATTGGGGTGATGCCGATGCCACCGCCCATCAGGAACGTCTTGCTGGCAGTCTCATCCAGTTCAAAGTGATTGATGGGTTTTGAAATGAATACCTTGCGCCCCTCGCCGAAGATACGGTGAAGCAGCGTCGAACCGCCGCGCCCTTCATCTTCGCGCAGGACGCCGATCTGATACGTGGTCCGGTCAGCAGGATCGCCCGACATGGAATACTGACGCAGAAATTCCGGGGCGACCAATACATCCAGATGTGCGCCGGCAGTCCAGTCCGGCAAAGGCGTACCATCCATGGCCGAAAATTCGTATTTCGTGACATCAGAAGTCATCTTGTCGACCCTGGTCAGTTCAACCCGCATCACCGGTGCGTCTCCGGCGATCTGATAGCGGTGAACCACGCTCATATCCCCGGCAGCTTTGCGCGCCTTGTACTCGTCTGCCGAAACCAGAGCCTCATAGGCGGCGATCCCGGCCTCGCGGTCCATCGCGAACGGATAGGGCCATGGGTGCGGGGCCAGGTAAGCCGGGTAGACGGCCAGCGTCTGATCCTCGTATTTCAGGTCCAGATCCTTTTGCAGGTCACGCCGGTTCAGGGGATGGGTCGAAGGGCGATAGGCCCCGTCCGCCTGCAACTCGATATCCCACCACCATTTCTTGGTGTCGTTCAAACCGCCATTTCCGACCGCGTCGTCCAATCGCGCCAAAACGGGTGCGGCGGATGGGATGTTCATCGCTGCCCAGCGGAAAGGGCGTTCGCTGAACAGGCCTTTAAGGTTCCAAGGGCAGGTTTTCATGCACCGCCCGCACATGGACCCGCCCGGTGTCGTGATCCGATAGGTGGCGCATTTCTGGCTGTCAGATTTCCAGATTTCATAGCCGTTGAACATCAGTTTCGGTCCGGCAGTGATCGCCCCCGAGGGACATTCGCGCGCGCATTTGTTACAGGACTCGCAAAAGCTTTGCAGGCCAAAGTCGATGGGCTTGTCGTGGCTCATCGGCATATCTGTCGTTACCACGCCCGATTTCAGACGCGGCCCCAGATAGGGGTTCAGGATCACCTCGCCAATGCGGCTGACTTCGCCCAACCCGGACAGCAACAGCAGTGGTGGCTGCAGCACTTCGCCATCCATGACCGTGTGCGCCTTGGCCTTGTAGCCCAGATTGCGGATTTGCTGGGCAATCACTCCGCCCAGTAAGGAAAATCTAAGATACGCACGCATGGACTGGGCGACGCTGATCCAATCGTCACCGCTGGCGCCTTCCATCGTCTCATATCCCTGATCAATGATCATGCTGACGGCCTGATCATGGGGCGGGTCGATGGCTTCGCCGGTTGCGTCGTGGGAATACCAGGCCCAGTCCGGGCACCGACTGAGACCGACCGCATCGACCCCCAGAAAGTAGGACGCCGCCTTGATGTTCGCGGCGTTCCGCTGCGCATCTGTTTGCTTGCGCCCGTCGGCGCTGTCGCCATCCTGCAGCAGAACGAAGGCACCCAGCGCGCGCCTTTGTGCGAAGCTGGGCGCGGATTTGCGGACGTAGTGCCCGCCTTTGGCCGCGTCCTGCAGGGGCTTGCCCATATCTCCGAATTGCGCGCGGGCAAACATGTCCGCCCGTTTCGGCACGCGAGCCACGTTTTCCTCGTCAATGTATGTAGTTGGATCGTCGACACGCGTCAGCTTTTCGAACGGATGCGCGCCATCCACATAGCGGCGCCTGGCATAGGGGTCACGGTTGAGCGCACCTTTGGCAAAACCTGCACCCAGCCACCACGCGGGACCCTGAGTTTTGAACCACGGCTGCTGCGCCATGGGCTTCAGGGGCCTGCCATGGGCGATCTCCATCTCGGTGGTGATCGCAGCCAACCCGAACCGTTTGCCAAGCCAGGGGGCGACAAGCGCGCCGTCCTCGGCTGTGACCAGCCCCGCGGCAACGGCCAGCCTGTTCAGATCCACCTCTGACGACATGACCGTGTGCGCCCGCGCATCAAACCCGAGCAATCGGATGTAGTTGGCAATCACCACCGCATTTTCGGTCGCCAAAAGGCAGGCACGATGGTCCTGTGCATCCCTGATCCACTCTGTCCCCGGCTCATCCGCGTCCGGGTCGCGATGATGTTCGTACAGGAAAACAATCGCGTGTCGGTGGGCGTCTATCGAGCCGGTCTCCGCCTCCATGCTTTCCTTCAGATCCGCCATGATCACATCGATGCCCGAGGCCAGCGTCTTGGTCTGGCGCGTTCTCAGGGCATGGGCCAGCCGGTCGATGTCGCGGTTTCTCCGGGGTTCGGGCAACAGCGCCTCAGTCGGCAGCGGTCCGCATCCGATCATCGAGGCATCATTGAAATAGCCAAACGCCTTCAGATGATTGGCCCGCTGCAACGGGCTGTCCGGAATTCCCGCCATCGCGGGGTTCACGAACCCGTCACGGATAGCATCCATCATGGCCTGAAATTCGCCCATCGCGTTTACGATGCTTTCAGGCTGGTCGGGGCGGTGAAAGCTGAGCTCTTTCATCGGCGGCACAAGCGACACATCCGGAAGGTTGTCCTGCCGAGCCAACCGCTCCATTGGGTAAGCCCCCATGTGGACGGGTCGGTTCTTGTCCGAGAAAAAGCGTATTTCCATTCGCGCCTCCTGATCTGAAAGCTGCCTATCCTGCCGTGGACAGCAAATCCATTCATGAATAATCATAGATTGTATGAGCAAAACTGATTTTACTGATTTGGATGGCAAGGTGCTGCGCATCTTCCTGACGATACTCGAGGAAAGCTCGGTCTCGAAGGCGGCCGATCGGCTTGGCGTTACGCAATCTGCAATCAGTCATACACTGGCGAAGCTGAGACTGGTGTTGAACGATCCGCTGTTCATTCGTTCAGGTCAGGGCCTGACCCCGACCGAGCGCGCCTTGTCCCTGAAAGAGCCGGTTCAGACGCTGCTCGACGATATGCGGGCCCTGACCCACGAGCGCCCATTCGATCCCTTGTCCGAAGAAATGGCGTTCGGGATCGCCACCAACGACATGCCGCGCGAGCTGATCTTTCCCGAGCTGCTGCGCGCCAGCCGCGCGGACGGCATTCGCGTTGAACTTGGTTTTATTCCGTCAGGTGTTCCCGACCCCGACCTGCTGCGCGGTGACAGGTGCCAACTGATGCTGACGCCGCTGCCGCCGGACGGGCCGGACATCATTCAGAAGCTGTTGATCACCAGCCCGCTGATGATTTTCTATGACGGCGCGATGCGAACGCCTCCGGACAGTTGGCCCAGCTATTGTCAGGCGGAACATGTCGAAGTGCGGTTTGCCGATGGACGCAGTTCGCGCGCGGTGATGCGCGGCGTGGATCAGTCGCAGATCAGGCCACCCACCGTGGCCCTGCCGCATTTCAACGCTATTCCATCTTTCGTGATAGGCAGCGATCTGATTTCGACCGACACGGCGCTGATGAAACAGGGGCCGTTGTCTTCGCTTGATTGCTCGCCGCTTCCGTTCAACTGCGACCCGGTTTCGATCTACATGGTCTGGCACCAACGATCGACCAACGACCCCGCGCATCGGTGGCTGCGAAACCGGATCGAAGGGGTTGCTGCCAAGCTTCAGGTCTGAGACAGCAGCCAGTCGCGAACCAACCCGACCAGTTCTGGCTGTCGTGGATTGGCAGGTGCCACGACGTGAAACCCCAGATCCCCGATCAGAACATCCGGCAGTGCTTGCACCAGACGACCGGATTCCAGTTCCCTCTCTACCAGCGGTGCGTTTGCCAGCGCGATCCCCTGCCCCGACATCGCCGCATCGATGGCTAGGCTGGTCTGGCTGAAACTCATCATCCGAGGTTTGCCGGTTACTCCAACACGCTCAAGAAAAAGCGGCCAGAGGCCGTGGGTATCGTTCAGCAGGACCTGGTCAAGAAGATCACGTGCAGCCCGCACATTCCCTGCCAGGCCCGGACTGCAGACGGCGACGAACTCGGTCGAAAACAGGGGTGTTACGACCAGCCCGGGCCCGAAAGGTGCGCGACCTTGCCTGACGGCGATGTCCACATTGTCGGTCCGGAAATCTGCCAACCGCTCTCGGGCGTCTACCTGAACCGAGATGTCGGGGTGTAGGTCCGTGAATGTGTTCAGGCGCGGGACCAGCCATTTCGACGCGAAGCTGGGTGTAACCGAAATGGTGATCTGTCTTGTGCCGGCCAGGTCATCGACGGCCTCTTCGATAAGCTGGAAGGCCCGTTGCAGCGGTGCGTGAAACCGCCGCCCCGCTTCGGTAAGGCGCAGCCCGCGCGGCATGCGGTCGAACAGTTTTTCCGCCAACCGCGCCTCCAACCCGCGCACCTGCTGCGCGACCGCGCCTTGTGTAACGCCCAGTTCATCAGCGGCGCGTCGAAAGTTCAGGTGTCGTGCCGAAGCTTCAAAAGCCCGCAATGCATTCAACGGAGGTAGAGCGGCCATCGCAATAACCAGTAGATTTTCTACTGTTTTATGGCAGAAGAACTGATTGGTCAAACCCGGCCGCAACCTCCACATTCAATCCAGACATTCAATCGGAGAGAAGAAATGGCAAAAGTGGCTCTGATCACGGCAGGCGGCAGCGGCATGGGGGCGGATGCGGCCCGGCGGCTGGCGGCGGATGGCTTCAAGGTCGGCATCCTGTCCTCATCCGGCAAGGGCGAGGCGCTGGCGGATGAGTTGGGCGGCGTCGGCGTTACCGGATCGAACCAGTCCAATGAAGATCTGCAAAGGCTGGTTGATACGTCCATGGCGCAATGGGGCCGCATTGACGTGCTGGTCAATTCCGCCGGACACGGACCGCGCGCGCCTGTTCTGGAACTGACGGACGAGGACTGGCACACCGGAATGGACGTCTATTTCATGAACGCCGTCCGCCCGACACGGCTGGTCACGCCGATCATGCAGGCGCAGGGCGGTGGATCGATCATCAACATCTCGACCTTCGCCGCATTCGAACCGGATCCGGTGTTTCCGACCTCCGGCGTGTTCCGGGCTGGTCTGGCGGCCTTTACAAAACTGTTTTCGGACAAATACGCAGCAGACAATATCCGCATGAACAACGTCCTGCCCGGCTTTATCGACAGCCTGCCCGAGAAAGAGGAATTCCGGGCGCGCATACCGATGGGAAGGTACGGTCGCAGCTATGATGAGATCGCGTCCGTCGTTGCCCTGCTGGCATCCGAAGGAGGCGGGTACATCACGGGTCAGAACATTCGCGTCGACGGTGGCATCACGCGATCCGTCTGACCTCAGAACCGTGCCTTCACCAGATGCGTCAACGCCGCGCCTGTTTCGAAAAAGGCGCGGCGCAATCCTGTCCAGCCTTCACGATGCGCATCCACGGGCTGTACTGGCAGCACTGACGGATCATCCCCCAGAAGGCTTTCGGCCATGAGACGCCCAAACACCGTTCCCGGCCCGATGCCGCGCCCGGAAAAGCCGTGCGCGGACAACGCGCGCGGTCCAAGCTGAGTGATTTTCGGGATGTGATCCGATGTCATTGCAATTCGCCCATGCCAGCCATCTGTCAGTGGCTGGTCCGCCAGTTGCGGATAAAGCTCGGCCATCTTGCGGCGCACCCACCCGGAATGGGCCCACCGCCCGGCGCGGCCCAGATCCCCCATCGCGCCGATGATAAAGCGCCCTTCGGCATCCAGTCTGAAGGATGTCATGATCAGGCCGGTATCCCAGCACCCTTCGCCGCCCACAAGGATGCTGTCGCGCACACCATCCGGCAAAGGCTGCGTTGCATATTGGAAGTAGTAGACCGGCACGTAGGCAGGCGCGGTTTCCTGCAGGTCACAGTGATAGGCGTTTGTCGCCTGAATGAGAGCCTTGGCCCGAACAACTCCGCCTTCCGTGATCAGTGACCAGCCGCCCTCGTTCTGTGTCACGGATCGTACGGGGCTGTTCGTGAACACCCGCGCCCCGGCCGCGATTGCGGCCCGGGCAAGCCCCTGAACATAAGACAGCGGCTGGATGGTTCCCGCCCGAAGGTCAAAAAGCGCACCGTGAAACGCGGAACTGCCGGTACGTCTGCTGGTTTCCTCGGCAGTCAACAGCTCGACCGGAGCGCCGGATGCGCGGAGCTGCGCATGGCGTTTCGCAAGGTCCTGATTACCTGCCGGGGAATGTGCGCAATGCAATGTCCCGTTCCTGACCGGCGCACAGTCAATTCCGTGTTGCCCGATCAGGCGAAAGACTTCGTACGGAGCCCCGGCCAACAGGTCAATCAGTCGGTCGCCTTCGGCCTTACCGAGATGCGCGCGGATGTCGTCCGGAGGCAGCCATAGGCCCGCATTGGCCAGCCCCACATTGCGCCCCGATCCGCCGTGCCCGATCTCCTGCGCCTCGAGCAGACAGACCGATGCGCCTGCTTTGGCGGCCGTCAGGGCAGCGGAACAGCCGGTGTACCCCCCGCCGATTATCGCCAGATCCACGGTCAGATCGTCAGTCAGTCGGGTGCAGTCCACATGCTCGCGGCTGGTATTCAGCCACAATGGCTTTTCATGATCGCTCAACTCGACGCCCTCAGATTCGCACCAGTCCTCATCGGTGTATCAGCCGGTTACCAGCATTTTCTGATCGTCGCGACCCATGGCAATCAAAAGGGGCTCTGCCTCCTGTCGGGCCTGAAACGCAGCCTTGTCGGCCATGCCCTGCCAATTTCCCAGAACCAGTGATTGCGCGACCGCGCCACCAAGCGTTGCGCCCGGCCCGGTGACAATGAACAGATCGGGAGCAAACTCGCGCGCGGCGGTCTGCACGGCACGTGAAAAGTCATAGGTTTCCGTGACCTGATGCCCCAGCGTGTAGTACCAAAGCGCCTCTGTGTCGGTTGCACCGGGCCACCAGATCTTGCCGCGTCCGTCGATCAGCGGCAGATCCGGCTGAGCGAACAGTTCCTGGCCAAGCAGGGCACGGCCCCTGGCTGCAACCGGTGCCTGAAGCCCGGTATGGAACGCCGCGTGATTTGCCAGTCGCATAGGAAACCGTTCCTGCACCACCGGCTGCGACTGCTCAAACGCTTTCAGCCCGTTTTCGTTACCCGCCAGCACAAGCATCCCACCCAGATCAATGGAGAGTGCCAGAGCGTGTCCGTTCAACGCATCAATTCGCGCCACATCCGCCAGCAACTCAGCCTTCCGCGCAGGATCGTTCACCCAATCGTCACCCACAAACGGATACACCAGCTGACCGCCAATCAGCTGTTCCTGCATGAGGGTTCCCATCGTGTTAACCACCCGGAACCCATCTTGCGTACTCAGCGCGCGCGCGGCGGCCAGGGCGATATACCACCCCATCGAATTGCCGGTTACGGCCACAATTTCGATATCGTCCGAAAGCGACTGAGCATCCGCAAGCGACGCCGCATAAATCAGGGGTGAGGCCACATCGCCTCTGGAGTACTTGCCGACCGCGTAGCGCTGAGCGCCATCCAGCGCCGTGACACCTTCCTGACCCGCTTCGGCGCGAATGGCATCAAACGCGGCGAACATGTTCATCCGATCCGAATGGTGTCGGTGCAGATAACCCAGTTCGGGCTTGTTATAGGTACCCCGTCCGGGGCAGATCACAACGGCGGTTCGGGTCATGGCTGCACTCCGGTCAGCTTCAGTGCAGAAGCGATGATACCATCTTTGGACGGCAGCGGCGCAGCATAGGCGGGGCCCGTCGCTATGAAACAATCTTCGGCCACGACGCGGGCGGTTGGTATCCCGTCACTTTCTTCGCAAAAGAACGTCATCAGCGCTTCGGACTGGCTGCCAGTCCTGCGGCATTCGTCCACGATCAACACATGCCGGCACGGTTTGGTAGCCTGCCGCAACGCGTCTTCCGGCAGGGGGGCCAGCCAGCGCATATCGATGACACGCACGCTCAGCCCTGCGGCCTCCAGTTCCGGCAAAGCCTGCCTCGACAGGTAATATCCGTTGCCATAGGTCACGATCGCAAGATCGGTTCCTGCGCCATGCACGCCCACGTCCCCCAACGCAATTCTCTGGTCGGGCGAAGGATAGGTCGTCATCCAACCGCCATCCTGCGGTGCATGCAGATCCCGCATCGGATACAGCGCGATGGGTTCCAGGAACACCACCACCCGTTGTTCTTCCCGGGCCAGACGGGCGCACTCGCGCAACATTTTCGCGGCATCCGCTCCGTTCGCCGGGCAGGCAATGATCACACCCGGAATGTCCCGCAACACGGCCAGCGAATTGTCATTGTGGAAATGCCCCCCAAAGCCTTTCTGGTATCCAAGGCCCGCAATCCGCAGTACCATCGGGTTCGAGAACTGCCCGTTCGAGAAAAACGGCAGAGTCGCCGCCTCGCCCCGGATCTGATCCTCGGCGTTGTGCAGGTAGGCGAGGAACTGAATTTCCGGGATCGGAATGAACCCGTTATGCCCCATTCCGATCGCCAGACCCAGGATGGATTGCTCGTCCAGAAGGGTGTCGATGACCCGATCCGGTCCGAACCGTTGCTGCAGCTTCTGTGTCACGCCATAGACACCGCCCTTGCGCCCGACATCTTCGCCCATGCAGACGATCTCGCGATGTTCCAGCATCAGATCGGTCAGCGCCCAGTTGATCAGGCGGCTCATCGGTTGCGGTTCATCCATTGCCCGCATGTCGCCGCCAAACGTCGTGGATCGCGCACCGGCGCTGGGGCCGTTTGTGGGTTTGCAGACGCGTTTTGGTGGGACCAGGCTGGCCACAACGTCTTCGGCGCTGGCCAGATGCGGGCGGGTTGCGGCCTCGGCGGCGATCCGGTCAGTACGGGCGCAGGTCTGGTTATATATTTTCAATGCCTTGTCCGGCGTCATGGCCCCGGCCTGATCCAGCAGGCGAACGGTATGCAGCAAGGGATCGTTGGCTTCATCGGCTTCGACCTCGGATTTGCTGAGATAGGTTGTCGGCATATCCGCCCCCGCATGGCCATAAAGACGAACCGTTTTCAGATGCAGGAAAGCGGGCTTGCGGCGCGTCCGGACATATTCGGCTGCTTCCTTTGCCACGGCATAAGTTTCGAACATATCCAGCCCGTTGGCCTGAAAGTACTTGATGCCCGGCCGATGCTCCATCGAGGCCTGAATCCAGCCCTTTGGCGTCTTCACTGAAATACCGATGCCGTTGTCCTCGCAGACAAACAACAATGGCAGCGGCGTTGACTGCACGCTGGTCCAGCCGGCCGTGTTGATTGCACCCTGTGCAGTCGAGTGATTGGCCGACGCATCACCGAAGGAACACATGGCGATCCCGTCTGCGGGCAGGTCCCGATGCTCGGGGTCATGACGCCGGGCGGCACCCAGCGAGTAGGCCGCGCCCACGGCCTTGGGCAAATGACTGGCAATGGTCGAGGTCTGCGGCGGTATCATCAGCGCCCGGGATCCCAACACCTTGTGCCGGCCGCCTGACGTCGGATCCTCTTTCGAGCAGGCAAAGCTGAGAAGCATGTCCCAGGCGATCTGCTGACCCGGAACCTGTTCCGCCCGCGCGATCTGAAACGCGGCATCGCGGTAGTGCAAAAAGGCAATGTCGGTCGGCCGAAGCGCGTGGGCCACGGCCGCCATGCCTTCGTGCCCTGAAGAACCGATGGTATAAAACCCTTGGCCGGCCTTCTGCATCGCCCGGCTTGTCCGGTCCAGCGCTCGGCTGAGAACCTGCGATCGGTAGAGCGAGACAGCCTCGGGTCCGCTTAGCCCCGGACGCGGCGGCGCGCCTTCGGGCAAGTCGCGACGGGCGACGCGGGTCAGGAAGTTGTCGTGAACGATCTGGGCGCGGTCCATTGCAAATCCCCGGTCTTTGAATTCAAAGCTTTTCGACGGCGGCCGCAATGCGGCTTAGCCCTTGTTGCAGGCTTTCGGTGGCATAAGCAAAAGAAAGCCGCAGATGCCCCGGCATCCCGAAGGCCCGCCCCGGCACCAGCGCGACACCTGCTTCCTCCAGCAGGTAACGGCAAAATTCGTGATCGACCGGTATTTTAGGTGGAGTTTCGGGGAACACATAAAAAGCCCCGTCCGGCACCGCACATTTCATCCCCGCCGCATTCAGACCACAGACAACCAGATCACGGCGCGCCTGCATTTCGGTGCGCCGGTCCACCAACAAATCCTGCGGTCCGGTAATCGCAGCCAAAGCCGCAGCCTGCGCGACCGAACACGCACCCGATGTGATCTGCCCCTGCACCGCGATCATCGCCTTGATCAAGGGTTCAGGCCCAATACCCCAACCGATCCTCCAACCGGTCATCGAATAGGCCTTGGACACGCCGTTCACTGTCAGCGTCCGGTGCGCAAGCTCGGGCAAGGCCTCGACAAACGGGGAAAACGGCACATAGGACAGATGCTGATAAATCTCGTCAGCAATGACCCAGACCTGCGGATGACGTTGCAACACCGCGCCCAAAGCCTGCAATTCCGCCTTGGAATAGACTGCTCCCGTCGGGTTTGACGGCGTATTGAGCAGCAGCCAGCGCGTGCGCGGCGTGATCGCCGCCTCCAACTGTGCGGGCAAGAGTTTGAAATCTTGCTGTTTCGGGCACTCCAGCACCACAGGCACACCGCTCGCCAGCCTGACCATGTCTGCATAGCTGGTCCAGAACGGGGCCGCGGTGATAACTTCGTCGCCCGGGTTCAGGGTCGCCATCAGCGCGCCGGACAAAACCTGCTTGGCACCTGTCGACACGATGACATTCGCGGGTCCGACCCCCGCTTCGCCTGCAACCGCCGCACGCAGGGCCGGTGTTCCCCCCGTGGCCGGGTATCGTGTCTGACCCTGAACAGCAGCAAGATGCGCGGCCTCGACCACGTGCGGCGGCGTGGGAAAGTCGGGTTCTCCGGTGCTGAGCGCGATCACATCCACGCCCTCGGCCCGAAGACGCGCCGCATGTTCGGAGATCTGAACGATTTCCGAAAGCTCTATCCCGTCGAGCCGCTCGGCCCGGTTAAACTCGGCCACTGTTTCTAGACTGCCCATTTGCCAGATTCCCGTTACCTGTCAGCCTGCCCTGTATCGGGCTAGCGCCTTCGCAATGCCAGTGATATTCCATCCGAAAGGTATGAGGATTCGTTATATGATTGCGCCCCGCCGCTTTCTGCCTTCGATCCCGTCGTTGCTGGCGCTGGAAGCGGTTGATCGCCTCGGCAGCGCCTCGGCAGCGGCCGAGGAACTGTCGCTGACGCAAAGTGCGATCAGCCGTCAGCTCAAAACCATGGAGGAGCAGCTGGGGGTCGAACTGATCCAGCGCACCCAGATGCGCCTGCATCTGACACCGGCTGCCAAGGAATATGTCCAGATTGCCCGAACCGCACTGCATCAGCTTGCGCAGGCCTCTCTCAAACTCAAGGCAAACCCGACAGGCGGATCGCTGAGCCTGTCCATTCTGCCCGCGTTTGGCATGCATTGGCTGGCCCCCCGGCTTCAGGATTTTGCACGCCGCCACCCCGAAGTGACCGTGAACCTGAATACCCGCCTCAGACCGTTTGACTTCCAGACCGAGCATTTCGATGCCGCCATCCATTTCGGGCAACGGGACTGGCCCGGCGTCAATTACCTGCCCATCATGCGGGAAGACATTCTGCCTGTCTGCGCCCCGGATCTTCTGCCAAAGATTCAGGACAGTATAGAATGGCTGACGTCGGCCCCATTGCTGCATATCGAAACCCGCCCCGACGCGTGGGAGCAATGGTTCGCGATACAGGGACACCCCGTCAAAGGCCTGACCGGAATGATGTTCGATCAGTTCTCAACCATGATTCAGGCCACAATCCACAGGCTGGGTGTCGCACTGCTTCCCAGCTATCTGGTTGCCGAAGATCTCAGGAAAGGCAGGCTGTCGCTGGCCTGGCAGGGTCCGCCGGTCAGCCTGGGTGACTATTACCTGGTGTGGCCCCAGCACCGACCTGCCGCAACACCGCTTGTTTCTTTCCGCACCTGGCTTGAGGGGCAGGTCGCAAAACCATCGGATTAAGCGGCTGGACCGCTGTCAAAGGAGGCCGAATTGGACGACAAGATCACCATTCGCGAAACGGGCGCATCAGATCGGGCGCAGATTCTGGAATTGTACCCTGATGCGTTCCCGGACGAAGATCTGACACCGCTGGTCGCGGAACTTCTGACGCTGGAACAGGATATCCTGTCAATGGGTGGATTCATCGGTGATCGGCTGGTGGCCCATGTCCTTTTCGCCACCTGCCGGACGGAGAACGACCCGACACCGGGGGCCCTATTGGGGCCGCTTGCCGTTTCATCGGACCTTCAGCGACAGGGGATCGGCACACGGCTGGTCAACGCAGGCATCAGCAAGCTTCAGACACTCGGGCATCTGCAGGTCTATGTGCTTGGTGATCCGCAGTATTACAGCCGTTTTGGGTTTCTTGCGGAAGACCGGGTATCCACGCCCTATCCCATTCCAACGGAATGGGCCCCGGCGTGGCAGTCCCTGCACATCAACCGGAACCAGACAAAGGCGTCTGGCGTTCTGCACCTGCCAGATCCGTGGATGAACCCCACTTTGTGGGGCTGACCCATCTGCTGTCACGAACGCAGCGCGCCCCGGCGTGCTGCGCGGCCCAACAGGAGGAGGTGTTCCGAAAGGAACATTGACGACTGGCGGGAGCGTTCCGGAGTCAGACGTCCAGTGAACGGGCGATGAGTTCCTTCATCACCTCATTTGTCCCGCCGTAGATCATCTGAACCCGCGCATCCGCATAAAGGCGGGCAATCGGATACTCCATCATAAACCCGTATCCACCGAACAGTTGCAGGCATTCATGCATGACCTCGTTCTGAACCTCGGAGCCCCAGTACTTCACCATTGACGCCGTGGCCGCATCCAGTTCGCCCGCTTCAAGCTTTCCGATACAGTCATTCACAAAGCTGCGCAGAACCTCGGCCTTGGTCTTGCATTCGGCCAGCTTGAATCGCGTGTTCTGAAAATCCATCACGCGCTGGCCAAAGGCTTTTCGTTCCTGCGTGTATTTCACCGTTTCCGCGATGGCGAAGTCGATCGCGCCCAGTGCCATGATGCCAATGGTCAGACGCTCCCAGGGCAGCTGCTTCATCAACTGATAAAAGCCCTGCCCCTCTTCTGGGCCGATCAAGTTCGTCATCGGAACCTTGACGTCCTCAAAAAACAGCTCGGCCGTGTCGTTGGCCTTCATACCCAGTTTCTTCAGGTTGCGACCCCGACGAAACCCTTCCGCGCCGTCGGTTTCAACCGCAATCAGGGACACCCCCTTGGACCCCTGCGATTTGTCGGTCTTGGCCACCACAATGACAAGATCGGCGGTCTGGCCATTGGTGATGAATATCTTGGATCCGTTGATCCGGTAGGAATTACCATCCTTCTCGGCCGTGGTTCGCACCGCCTGCAGGTCTGACCCGGTTCCCGGCTCGGTCATGGCAATGGCGCCGACCATCTCGCCGCTGGCCAGTTTTGGCAGCCATTTCTGTTTCTGATCTTCGCTGCCATAGGTGGTGATGTAATGGGTTACGATGGACTGAATCCCAAATCCCCATCCGGCGTCGCCTCGTGAAGCCTGTTCGTACAGCGTGACCGAGTCGAACCCCATGCCGCCGCCGACGCCGCCGTAAGCCTCGTCAATCGAGCCCGCCATCAGGCCGGTTTCGCCCGCTTTCGTCCAGAAGGCGCGATCAACGATCCCCTGATCGACCCAGCGATCAATGCTCGGGACAAGCTCGTCATCCATGAACCGGCCGGCCATTTCGGCAAACATCCGGTGTTCGTCGGTGACCCATGCGGCGGTCGAAGTGAAAAGCGACATATCGTATTCTCCGGTCTTTGATAGTCCGATGCTATCCCCGGCCCCGGATTCTTCCAATCCGGGTGACGCCGCGTTCTCAACCCTTGCTACGCGACGTTCGTTTGCGCGGTCTGGCGTCTGACCTGCTCATCAAATCCGGTCATGTCAGTGCGTGGTTCAGCAGAACCTGCGCCGCCTCCTTTGCATCCTGCGCAGGGTCGCATTTTTTTAGAAGAACCGCCGTCACAATCGCGCCCTCCTGCAAAAGCAGCAGCTGGCACCCCAGACTTTCAGGATCACGAACCCCGGCCTTGCGGCACAGATCGGTCATGTAGTCCAGAAGCAACCGCTTGTGCTCGGCCGCCTGAACGTGGATCGGGTGGTCTTTTTCCTGGTACTCAGCCCCGGCCTTGATGAACATGCAGCCGCGGTATTTGTCTTCCTCGAACCATTCCTTCAGCACATCGAAACTGGCGATCAGCTGACCGGCGGGCGTTTCGGAAAGGTCTTCAATCCTTCGGATGAACCAGTTTCGGAAGTTTTCATCTCGCAGGCGCAATGCCGCAAGGATCAACTCCTCCTTGGTGCGGAAATGCTTGTACATCGATGTTTTGGATACGCCTGTTTCAACCACCAGCTTGTCCATTCCGGTGGCATGAAAACCGTCCCTGTAGAAAACCTCCAAGGCCTTGCGGACAAGCTCATCACGTTTGTTGGGGCGCATTCCTAGCTCCTGATTGTACTGATCAGTACATATACACTTTCTAAAGAGGCTTCAATGACAACAATTAACATATTGTTTTATAACGCTATTACCAAAGTCAGGAGGGTGAAGTCGAATATTTTGAAAAAAGGGGCTTGAAAACATGTACCGATCTGTACATCTTATCATCAAGATTGACCGATCTGTACACCAAAGGATTTCAACGATGCGACGCCGTGCCAGCCTATTTTCACCGCAGTACGTTCCCTTTCTTCTGACTCTGGCGCTGATCACGGCCGCCTTAACCTGAAAGCCTGTAATATGAACCGCCCCCCTTTGCCGCCCTTCACGCATGTAACGGCCACCCGGAAAGTGCGCATGGCGGAAAACGCCTGGAACAGCCGCGACCCGGACGTCGTAACGCCCGCCTACACGGAAGACAGCCGCTGGAGAAACCGCGCCGAGTTCCTGAGCGGCCACGCCGAGATTCACGCGTTTCTGACACGAAAATGGGCCAAGGAGCTTGAGTACCGCTTGATCAAGGAATTATGGACCTATCGCGACCATCGCATCGCTGTACGGTATGCTTATGAATGGCACGACGACAGCGGTCAGTGGTTCCGGTCATATGGCAACGAAAACTGGGAATTTGCTGAAGACGGCCGAATGGCCTCGCGCCACACGTCGCTGAATGACCTGCCGATCACGGTAGAACAACGCATGTTCCACTGGCCCGCAGGACAGCGCCCCGACGACCATCCCGGCCTGTCTGATCTGGGTCTCTGAAAGGACAGCCCATGCCACGCGCGTTTTCCGAACTGACCTTCACCCCCGCCGTTCGCGCCCATCAGGAGAGGATGGGTTCGGCGCGAAGTTATGCCAAGTTCCTGGACAGCGGTCCGCAAAAAGGACACCTGATCGGAGAGGCTGAAAAGGCATTCATTCAGGCCCGCGATAGTTTTTACCAATCCACTGTATCCGAGACCGGTTGGCCCTATGTTCAATTCCGCGGCGGTCCGGTCGGGTTCCTGAAGGTGCTGGGGCCGCAAACCCTTGGATACGCTGATTTTCCAGGCAACAAACAGTACATTTCACGCGGGAATTTGGACGGCAACGACCGGATTGCCCTGATCCTGATGGATTATGCCAATCAGCGCCGTCTGAAGATTCTGGGACGGGTCGAATTCACCGAAGGCGAAGCCGCAGCCGTCAGGCTTTACCCTGACAACGCCGAAGCCCCCGCCGAGCGCGCAGTGATCATCAAGGTCGAGGCCTTGGACTGGAACTGCCCCCGCCACATCACCCCTCGTTTCACCGAGGCCGAGCTTCGGCCTCACCTGAATTCGCTTGGCCAGCAACTGGCGCAACTTCAGGCCGAAAACGAAAAGCTCAGGCAGCAATTGGCAGGGCGATCCTGAACACGACGTCAACAACGCTCCTTACCCTTGAATTAGAACAAGGAATTACCCGAATGATGCGATCAACAATGAATTTGGCCAGCGCGCTGTTAGCTGGCATCGTTTTTTCACTGGCAGTGATTTCATTTGGGTTCTTTGCCTCGCCCGAAGCGGTTCGAACGTCTCCGCCCGCGGCGTATAATTCGCTTCTGCTGATACAGTTTGAAACCAGGTAATGCCGAACCGTCTAGGGGTTTGCGGATCGAACAAGCGCTTCGATCCCTGCCGCGCAAAAATCGATCAGTTCATCGGTCCCGGCAAGTTGTCCGCCTTCTGACAAGGCATCCACCCGCCATGCACTGTTGAGATGCGCCAGAACTGCGGACACCGAATACACCTGCCCGCTGGCCAGCAAAGCGGCATCAACCTTCGGGTACAGCGCAGCGATTTCCGCAATGAAACGCCGCGCCGTTGGGTCGAAGCATTCCGCCGCGATGGCGCGCCAGCGCGGGTCCACAGACACATGCGCCACCAGACGCCCATAGGCCATCCATCCCACTCCGCCCGTTTCGGCTAACGTAATGTAAGGCCGAATGAAGCAGTCCAGAACACCGCGCAGTGTTGGCTGACCAGCTTCTTTCAACGCGTTCAGGGCGTCCAGCCGGATTTGGGCCAGTTCATCCGCGCGACGCGCAACGGTCTTGTGAAACAACTCTTCCTTGCCGCCTCCGTGGTGATGCACCAACCCGACTTGCACACCGGCTTTGGCCGCGATGTCCCTGATCGACGCCCCTTCGAATCCGCGATCGGCAAACAGCGCCTCGGCCGCGTCCAGAATGCGCGCCCGGGTCTGCAGCGATCGTTTCGATGGCGCCCTTTGTCGTTTTATTTCAGTCACTTTGGCGGTCATGAAAATCATCTTGCCTTATTTTGTACGATCGTTCAACTTAAGCCGTGCGAACAGGGGAGAGTTCATGTCAGAAAAGCGCGAGGCATTCGCCCTCATCGGGGCGGGCCCGATGGGGCTGGCTGCGGCCAAGGTGCTAAAGGAGCAAGGTATTCCATTTCAGGGGTTCGAGTTGCATTCGGATGTCGGTGGTCTGTGGGACATTGATGCCCCCAGATCAACCATGTATGAGACTGCCCACCTGATCTCGTCAAAACGGATGACGGAATTCACCGACTTCCCAATGGAGGATGGGGTCGCCGAATATCCGTCGCATCGGGCAATGCGGGATTATTTTCGCGCCTTTGCTGATCACTTCGATCTGCGCAAACACTTCACATTCAATGCCGAGGTAACAGAAGCCAAACCGCTGGGCGATCCCGGCGATGGCTGGCAGGTTTGCTGGCGGGATCGAGATGGGGAACATGAGGCCGAGTTTGCCGGTGTTCTAATCGCCAACGGCACCCTGTCCGAACCCAACATGCCGCAGTTCGCAGGCACTTTTGAAGGCGAACTGATCCACGCCTCGCAATACCGGTATCCCAAACAGTTCGATGGCAAACGCGTGCTGATCGTGGGCGCAGGAAACTCGGGTTGCGACATTGCGGTGGACGCCATTCACTATGCCGTGCGCTGCGATCTGTCGATGCGGCGCGGGTACTATTTCGTTCCAAAATACGTGTTTGGGAAGCCAGCTGATACGATGGGCGGAATGATCCGCCTGCCCATGTGGCTGAAGCGCAATATCGACAGCCTGATCCTTGGGTGGTTCGTCGGCGATCCGCAGAAATACGGCTTTCCCAAACCGGACTACAGACTGTACGAGAGCCATCCTATCGTGAACTCACTGGTGCTGTACCACGCGGGTCACGGAGATCTGCGCGTTCGGCCCGACATTCAGCAGATCGACGGCAAAACTGTGCATTTCACAGATGGCGGCAGCGAAGACTATGATATGATCCTCGCCGCGACCGGGTACAAACTGCATTACCCGTTCATCGACCCGGATCTGCTGAACTGGCAGGGCGATGCGCCGCATCTTTACCTCAACTCCATGCATCCGGACCGCGACGACCTGTTTGTTCTGGGCATGATCGAAGCGACCGGTCTGGGCTGGCAGGGACGCCACGAGCAAGCCGAGATGGTGGCGCGCTATATTAAAGGTATTCAGAGCGGCTGCACCGCGGCGGCCGAACTGAAAACCACAAAACAAAAATCCTATGAGCGCGCCACCGGGGGCATGAACTACCTCAACCTCGCCCGCATGGCGTATTACGTGGACAAGGCGACCTACCGCAAAGCGGTCACCGGCTGGATCGACAAGTTCAGGAAAGCCGCCCCATGACCGGCATCGATGAAATTACCCTGAACTTCAGCCCTGCCTCTCTGACTTTGCTGAATGGCATTCTTGCAATCTTGATGTTTTCGATTGCAATCGACCTCACCCCGCAGGATTTCAACCGCCTGCGCCGGGCGCCCAAGCCTGTGATCGTGGGGCTGACCTCACAATTCGTGGTGCTGCCTGCGCTGACGTTTGTACTGGTCTGGCTGGCGGCCCCGCATCCTTCGATTGCTCTCGGGTTGATCCTTGTCGCAGCCTGTCCCGGCGGCAATATTTCTAACTTCATAACGCATCGTGCTGGCGGCAATGCCGCCCTGTCCGTATCGATGACTGCATTCGCCACGATCGGGGCAATCGCAATGACCCCGTTCAACATTGCGTTTTGGGGCGGGCTTTATCCACCGACCCGGGAAATCCTTCAAAGAACGGCAATCGACCCCTGGCAGATTGCGATCATCGTGGGGCTGATGCTGATCCTGCCTCTGGTGCTTGGCATGGTGCTGAACCAGCGCCGGCCGGATCTGACCGCGCGGTTGCGGACACCGCTGCAGTACCTGTCCATGGGCATCTTCGTTGCGTTCATCATTCTTGCTCTGGCGGCCAACTGGGACTTTTTCCTGGGCTTTGCCGGAGCCGTCGCCGGGCTTGTGATCATTCACAACGCGCTGGCTTTGGGGGGCGGTTGGGTTGTGGCCACTCTGACCCGGCTGTCCCCCTATGACCGCCGTGCCATAACGATCGAAACCGGTATTCAGAATTCCGGCCTCGGGCTGGTCCTGATATTCGCGTTCTTCAACGGATTGGGCGGCATGGCTGTTGTGGCAGCCTTCTGGGGTATCTGGCACGCGATCTCGGGGATTGCGCTGGCAACTGCCATGGCCCGGACCGAGGCGGCGCGATGACCCGCATCCTGATTACCGGCGCTGCCGGAACAGTCGGGCGCGCCCTTCTGGCCGAAGTCAAAGACCTTGCTGTATTTGCCACAGACCTGAACCGACCGTCCGACCTGCCCGAAGACATCGCGTTTCTGCATCTGGACGTGACCACTGACGAAGCGGCCCGTGTGATCGCAAAGGTGAAACCGGAAGTCATCGTTCACCTGGCCTCGATTGTGACACCACCGCCCGGACTGGGCCGCCAGAAAGCGTTTGAGGTGGATGTCACCGGCACAAGAAACGTGTTGAACGCTGCAATTTCCAATGGCGTTCGGCGGCTGGTCGTCACGTCGTCGGGCGCTGCCTACGGCTATCACCCGGACAACCGCGTCCCGCTACGCGAAAAGGATCCGCTGCGTGGCAATGCCGAATTTCCCTATGCCGACCACAAACGGCAGGTCGAGGAGATGCTGGCCGAGGCCCGTCAACGTGCGCCGCAGCTTGAGCAGGTGGTCCTGCGCGTGGGCACTGTACTGGGGGAAGGCACGGACAATCAGATTACGGCGCTGTTTCACAAACCACGCCTGCTGGCGGTGTCCGGCAGTGACAGTCCCTTTGTCTTCATCTGGACCCGCGATCTGGCGCGTATACTGAAACGTGCGGCGACAGATGGACCGGCCGGTATCTTCAACGTGGCCGGCGACGGAGTGCTGGGAATAACAGAACTGGCGCACCTCCTGAACAAACCTGTTTTGCGCCTGCCTGCGTGGGCGATCCGATCAGTCCTGAGCCTTGCCCGCCCCCTTGGCCTGTCGCGATACGGACCGGAACAGGTGCGATTTCTGCAGTACCGCCCGGTGCTGGACAACACTGCGCTGAAAACCGATTTCGGATACACCCCGGAAAAGACCAGCGCCGAGGTATTCGCGCTGTGGAAAGGATGGGCAGGGCTATGAAAACGGCGGTGATATCCGGCGGCGCAGGTGGGCTGGGTCGGGCCTTGTCGGCGGGGCTTCAGCAGCGGGGCTGGCGTGTTGTCCTGCTGGATCTGAATGTTTCAGATCTTACGGCGACCCCAACACAGCTTCCGATCGGGTGCGACCTGACGAAACCCGAGCAGTTGCAGGAAGCGGTCCTCGAAACCATCAAATCCAGCGATGGCATCGATCTGGTCATCTACAATGCTGGGGTCACCCAGATTCGCGGGTTTGACGTTTCCGACGACACCAGCCATCGCAAACTGTTCGAGATCAACTATTTCGCCGCCGTCGCAATGGCGCGCGCGTTTCTTCCGGAGCTTCGCAGAACGCAGGGCACGCATCTGGCGATCTCGTCGGTCGCGGGCTTCGCGCCGCTTTATCACCGTACGGCCTATGCTGCCTCGAAACATGCGCTTGAAGGGTTTTTCAAATCGCTTCGATCCGAAGAGGGGCCGCACCGCGTCAGAGTGCATATTGCCGCGCCGTCCTTTGTTTCCACCAATCCCGGCAATGCCGAAACGCAGGCAGATGGAATGGCACGTCCCGGCTCGGCATCCGATGAAATGGACGCCATGAGCCCCGAAAAAGCCGCCGAGGTCATCCTGCGGGGGTTGGACAGGTCCAAGCCCATGATCCCGGTCGGGCGTGTTGCGCGCATTGCGTGGTGGCTCAACAGTTTGTCGCCGCGCCTGTATCAGCGACTGATGGAACGGAACATACGCGGATCCTGAATTCGGACAAAAAACCATTCGAACCCCTTGACCTTCCCGTGACTGGAACCCCCATGTGCAGGGAAGAACTTATGTCGGGACGAGTCGGATGGCTGAACTGAAAACACTGCAACTCAGGATCACGGGCATGGGATGCGCTTCCTGTGTCGGACGTTTGGAAGCGGCGCTGCGGGGTGTTTCCGGCGTCACTGACGCTTCTGTCAATTTCGCAACGGAAACGGCACAGGTTTCAGTCGAAGGCCCCTTGGCACCGTTGGTTCAGGCGTTGGACAGCGCTGGATACCCGGCTGCAACTCAGCAAGCGACGCTGAGAGTCAAGGGGATGAGTTGCGCCTCATGCGTGTCCCGGATTGAACGGGCCTTACTGGCCAGCCCCGGTGTCATTGGTGCGCAGGTCAACCTGGCGACCCAGACAGCACTGGTCACGTACCTCGAAGGGACGACGACCCCCGAGACGCTGGCGCAGGTGTCGGACGGAATCGGGTATACCGCGCATGTAGACCAGGGGAATGCGCCTGATCCCACGCCCGCCGATAAATCGGACGAGTTGAACGTCCTCCGTCGCTCGACCCTGCTGGCGGCGGTTCTGGCATTACCGGTTTTTGTGCTTGAGATGGGCGGGCACATGGTCCCTGCCTTCCATCATTGGGTGCAGGCAAATATCGGTGCGCAAACCAGCCACTTGATCCAGTTTCTTCTGACCGCGGTTCTGCTGGTTGGCCCCGGTCGTGTCTTTTATGCCAAAGGCGTCCCGTCCCTGCTGCGTGGCGCGCCCGATATGAATGCGCTGGTTGCCCTCGGCACAGGCGCGGCTTTTCTTTATTCGGTCATCGCCACATTTGCGCCCGGAATACTGCCGCAAGGAACGGCGAATGTTTATTTCGAAGCGGCCGCCGTCATCATCGTGCTGATCCTTTTGGGACGCCTGCTGGAAGCGCGCGCCAAGGGTCGAACAGGTGCCGCTATCCGCAGGCTGATTGGATTGCAGCCCAAAACGGCGCGGGTTGAAAGGGACGGCATGGTCGCAGACCTGCCCGTCGCAGACATTGTGGTGGACGACATCCTGCAAATCCGCCCGGGCGAGCGCGTTCCGGTGGACGCCGAAGTGCTGGACGGCACGTCGTATCTGGACGAAAGCATGATCACCGGCGAACCGGTGCCGGTCGGGAAATCCGCCGGAGACACCGTGGTCGGCGGCACGGTCAACGGCACCGGTGCGCTGCGCGTCCGCGCCATACGCGTGGGGGCGGACACCGTGCTGGCCCAGGTCATACAGATGGTTGAAAAGGCGCAGGGCGCGAAACTGCCGATTCAGGGTCTTGTCGACCGCATAACCTATTATTTCGTTCCTGTGGTCATTGCGGTGGCAGTTCTGACAATCATGCTATGGCTTGTTTTCGGCCCCGAACCCGCACTGCCCCTGGCGCTGGTTGCGGGCGTTTCGGTGCTGATCATAGCCTGCCCCTGCGCGATGGGGCTGGCAACGCCGACCTCAATCATGGTCGGAACCGGGCGCGCGGCCGAATTGGGTGTTCTGTTCCGCAAAGGTGATGCTCTGCAGCAATTGCAGCAGGCGCAGGTCATCGCTTTTGACAAAACCGGAACCTTGACGTTGGGCCGGCCCGAGCTTGACGGCATTATCCCGGCCAACGGATTTGACCCGAAAAAAATGCTGCGCCTTGCCGCCGCGCTTGAGGCCCGGTCCGAACATCCAATTGCCACCGCGATCACAAGGGCCGGTCCATCGGATTTGCCTGAGCTGTCCGGGTTTGAATCGATGACCGGGCTTGGCGTACGCGCCAAGGTCGAAGGACAGGACGTCATGATCGGCTCAGCGAAGCTGATGACGCAAAACGGAATAGACATTGACGATCTGAGGGCCGAGGCGGACAGGCGCGCGGCATCAGGGGCCACGCCCTTGTATGTTGCCATTGACGGCGCGGCAGCGGCCATGCTTGCCGTATCCGATCCGGTCAAGCCGGGAACAAAAGAAGCGTTGGCGCAGCTTCGCGATATGGGGCTGAACCTTGCAATGATCACTGGCGACAACGCCCGCACCGCGCAGGCGCTGGCCGATGAGTTGGGCATTGACCATATCGTGGCCGATGTTCTGCCCGATGGAAAACTTTCCGCGGTCACCGAACTGCAGGACAGTCTTGGCGTGTTAGCCTTTGTTGGCGACGGGATCAACGATGCGCCGGCGCTGGCTGCTGCAGATATCGGCCTTGCCATTGGTACGGGAACGGATGTGGCAATCGAGACGGCAGACGTCGTTTTGATGTCCGGCGATCTGCGGGGCGTCGTGAACGCCTTGGAAATCAGCCGCCGGACTATGCGCAATATCCGCCAGAACCTCGGCTGGGCCTTTGGCTACAACACGCTGCTGATCCCCGTCGCCGCAGGCGTTTTGTTTCCGTTTGGCGGGCCGCTGCTGTCCCCGGCGCTCGCGGCGGGGGCGATGGCCTTGTCCAGCGTCTTTGTTGTGACCAACGCACTGCGTTTGCGGCGGGTGAGCGTCAGCGCTCCCGTACCCTCTGCAATCCCAACAACCCAATCGGTGACACCATGAATATCGGAGACGTTGCCAGCCAGACCGGTCTGCCCGCCAAAACCATCCGGTATTACGAGGATATCGGACTGATCAGGCCCATGCGTGATGACAACGGCTATCGCAGGTTTCGCGAACAGGACGTGCACAAGCTGATCTTTCTGGGTCGCGCCCGGGCATTGGGCTTTACGATCGGCGATTGCAGGACACTGCTGGCCCTTTACGAAGATGAAACCCGCGCCAGTGCTGATGTCAAAAAGGTTGCGCGCGATCACCTGGCGCAGATCGAAATCAAGATTGCGGATCTCAACGCCATGCGTGACACGCTAAGCCACCTGATTGACGCCTGCGCCGGAGACAATCGGCCCGACTGTCCAATCCTCAGCGATCTGAGCCGCAAAAGCTGACACGGGGTTGCCCTTTGCCCGCAGCTTTGCTTTGTCTCTGCTGAACATTCCGGCCCGCCACCAGACGGATGCAGGGCCGGACAGCTGGGAGGATCATCTGATGGCAAAACTCGCGTTCCTAGGTCTTGGTGTCATGGGTTATCCCATGGCTGGCCACCTGCAGGCAGCAGGGCATGACGTCACCGTTTACAACCGCACGGCGAAACGGGCCGAGGCCTGGGTTGATCAGCACGACGGCGCAATGGCGGGAACCCCGGCTGAGGCCGCGCAAGGCGCGGAACTGGTCTTTGCCTGTGTGGGCAATGATGACGACCTGCGCGCGATCTGCACCGGCGAGAACGGCGCTTTTGACGGCATGTCGCAAGGTGCCGTCTTTGTCGATCACACCACGGTATCCGCCAAAGTGACGCAAGAGCTTGCATCGGTTGCGGATGATAGGGGATTTGCCTTTATGGACGCGCCCATTTCGGGTGGCCAGTCGGGCGCAGAGAACGGCGTTCTGTCCATCATGTGCGGCGGTTCGCAAACCGCCTATGGCAAGGCCGAACCGGTCATGCAGGTCTATTCGAAGATATGCCGCCGCATCGGCGACAGCGGCGCGGGCCAGTTGACGAAGATGAGCAACCAGATCGCCATCGCCGGTGTTGTGCAGGGTCTCAGCGAAGCCCTGCACTTTGCCGAAAAAGCCGGGTTGGACGGCCGTGCCGTGATCGAGGTGATCAGTCAGGGTGCTGCCGGAAGCTGGCAGATGGAAAACCGGCATGAAACGATGCTGGACGATCATTTCGACTACGGGTTCGCGGTGGACTGGATGCGGAAAGATCTGGGTATTTGTCTGGACGAGGCCAACAGGAACGGCGCGTCGCTGCCGCTGACGGCATTGGTTGATCAGTTCTACAAGGACGTTCAGAAACTGGGCGGCGGACGGTGGGACACCTCTTCCCTGATCAAACGCTTGCGCGCACTGGACTGAAGGCAAGGCGGCTGCCCCGTTTTGCCGTAAGCGACAGTTCACCCCCGAGATATTTGGGCACAAAAGAAGAGATCGGCTTTGGGAAAGGACACAAAGCGCATGAATGATCTGACGCAATTCTGGGCGGACGCGCTGCGTGCGACCTGGGGGATCGAAGCGAGGCTGACCCGGCTGGACGGCGAATACGATCTGAATTTTCTGGCCGAAGCCACCAACGGACGGGACTACGTTCTCAAGGTGATGCGGGCCGGGTGTGAGGCCGAGTTTGTGGACCTGCAGGTTCAGGCATTGCGCCATATCTCATCCGAGGCCCCCGGCCTGCCGTTCCCGGCGGTCATCCCGGACCTGACCGGTGGATTGCTGCCCGAAATCCCGGACGATCAGAGTCAGCCGAGACTTGCTTGGTTGCTGGAGCGTCTGCCGGGCCAGTGCTACGCCAAGGCGGCGCCCAAAACCGACGAGCTGATCATGAAGTTGGGCCGTGTTCTTGGAGCGACGGACCGTGCTCTGGAAAGGTTCGACCATTCAGGGCTGAGCAGGGAGCATTTCAAATGGGATCTGACACAGGCCGGTTGGATTTCCGGCAGGCTTGAAGTTGTCTCGGATTCCAACCGACGCGCGTTGCTGACCGAAATCTGTGATGGGTTCCATGAGGTATCCGGCAGGTTGGCCGCAATGCCCAGGCAGGCCATCCATAATGACGCGAACGATTACAACATTCTTGTTGAGGGAGAGCTTGGACAACGCCAGAAGATCTCGGGCCTGATTGATCTGGGCGACATGTCTGCAGCGCCGCGTATCTGTGACCTCGCAATTGCCGGGGCCTATATTGTTCTGGATCATCCCAGGCCTGAACGCGCCCTGACGGCGCTGTTGCGTGGCTATCACGCCGCCAACCCGCTGCGCACCGACGAAGTCGACCTGATCTGGCCGTTGCTGCGGATGCGTCTTGCGGTGTCTGTCGTGAATTCAACTCTGATGGCGGCTGAAAATCCGGATGATCCCTATGTCACCATCTCTCAGGCTCCGGCCTGGCGGTTCCTAGAGAACACATCCGTCAATGGCGGTCTGATGCCCGCCCGCCTGCGCGCGGCCTGCGGGCTGCCGGTCACGGACGGGGCCGAGCGTATCCACGCCTATCTGTCCGACCACCGCGGCCAGTTTGCGCAGATGTTCGGGCAGGATCTGGCGGATGTGCCGATGGGATCGCTTTCGGTTGAAAATTCGACCTGGCCTCAGAACCCGTTCCACATGCCTCTGGAAGAGGCCGCCCGCGTGGGCGCCGAGTTCGGCGATGGCCTGTGGCTGGGGTATTACAACGAGCCGCGCCTGATCTATGCCGAGCCCTGTTTCCGTAAGGGACCTTGGAAGGCCTCGGACCGGCGGACTGTTCATCTGGCCGTTGATGTCTTCGCGCCCGCCGGAGCCGTGCTGTACGCCCCGATGAGCGGACGTGTTGAAGTGGTCGAGAACCGCGACGCCCATCTGGATTACGGCGGCGTTGTGATCCTGCATCATGAAACCCCCGAAGGCGATCCGTTCTATACCTTATATGGTCACCTGGACCCCGAGGTCTGCGCGCGGCTGAAGCCGGGCGATCCCGTCGCACAGGGCGCGGCCTTTGCCCGCCTCGGGGATGCCAGTCAGAATGGAGGCTGGGCCCCTCATGTGCATTTCCAGCTGGCCCTGACCACCGCCGGGATGGAGGCGGACTGGCCCGGTGTCGGCGACCCGGACGAGATGTACCTGTGGCACGCAGTCTGCCCGAACCCTGCGGCAATACTGAACCTGCCGGACGACAAGGTGTTTTATCGCCCGACCGACAAACAGGCGATCCTGCGCGGGCGCCAGGACCATTTCGGTGGCAACCTGTCGCTGACCTATGACGATCCGGTCATGCTGGTCCGTGGCTGGAGGCATCATCTGTTCGACGAGTGGGGCCGCCCCTATCTGGACGCCTATAACAACGTCCCCCACGTGGGTCATGCACATCCCCGCATTCAGGCGGTCGCAGCGGACCAACTGAAGCGGATGAACTCGAACACGCGCTATCTTCACCCGGCCCAAACGGCATTTGCCGACAAGATTCTGTCGAAACTGCCGGATCACCTCGAGGTCTGCTTCTTCGTGAACTCGGGGACCGAGGCGAACGAACTGGCCTTGCGGCTGGCGCGGGCGCACACGGGGGCAAAAGGGATCGTAACGCCGGATCACGGCTACCACGGCAACACCAATGCGGCTGTGTCGATCTCGGCCTACAAGTTCAACAAGCCCGGCGGTGTGGGGCAGGCGGATTGGGTCGAACTGGCCGAAGTGGCCGACGACTATCGAGGTTCATTCCGACGTGACGATTCCGACCGTGCCGCGAAGTTCGCAGACTTGGTGGACCCCGCGATTGCTGCATTGAAGGCCAAAGGACATGGGGTTGCGGGCTTCATCGCGGAAACCTTCCCATCGGTCGGCGGCCAGATCATTCCACCCAAGGGCTATCTTCCGGCCGTTTACGAAAAAATTCGGGCCGCAGGTGGCGTTTGTATTGCGGACGAAGTGCAGACCGGCCTTGGCCGGCTGGGCGAGTATTATTTCGGCTTTGAACATCAGGGGGCACTGCCCGACATCGTTGTCATGGGCAAACCCATCGGCAATGGCCATCCGCTGGGCGTTCTGGTCACGACCAAGGAAATCGCGAACAGCTTCGACAATGGCATCGAGTTCTTTTCGACTTTCGGCGGTTCGACCCTGTCCTGCCGGATTGGGAAAGAGGTGCTGGACATCGTCGATGACGAGGGATTGCAGGACAATGCCCGGAATATGGGTGTACGCCTGATGGACGGCCTGCGCGGGATTGAGGCTGATTTTGGCTACGTCGGAGATGTACGCGGGATGGGTCTGTTTCTGGGCGTCGAACTGATCAACCCTGACGGATCGGAAGGAACCGAGATCTGCAAGTTCGTCAAAAACCGGATGCGGGATCATCGCATTCTGATCGGAAGCGAGGGTCCAAAGGACAATATCCTGAAGATTCGCCCGCCGCTGACGATCGAGGCTGAAGACGTGGACATGATCCTTTGGGCCTTGAGAAGCGTTCTGAGCGAAGTGGGTGATTATGCACCCACCCCAGTCTGCGATCACGACCACCATGTTGGTTGCAGTTGCTGCTGAATTCAGAAGAACCCCGCTGCGCAGCGCGGGGTTCTCTCATCATTCGGTCTCTTTCAATGTAAAGTAGCTGCCGGGGTATGATGCCCCGTGTTGGGCAACGGAGCCGAGATGGTCATTCGGCGCAGCGCCAGCCCAAATTCTTCGGACAGACAGACAAGCGCCGGTGCAAAATCCGGCCTGATGATAAGCGAGGCCATCATCATCGCATCCTCTCGCGCCCCTTCGGATGCGGCAGCAATCATCTGCGCAAAGCAGTTTTCGTCCGCACCCAGGCATGCGCAGTTCAAGCCGTGGCGTATCAGAGGTCGGCGCCCATGGTTGGCGCACAGCGAGCACAACCTGTCCAAGGTCAGCATTGCGGCGCGACCGTGATCATTACCCAGAGCGATTTCAAAATCGCTTGCGGCATCAGCGCGGCCGTTGGCACCGTTTCCCCACAACCGCAGATACATGACGGCTCCTGCTTCGACCGGACTCAGATCCGCCAAATGTCCAACCGTTGCCCCGCCGCGCGAGGACTGCGCGCTCATTTCGTGAGGATCAGTTTGCCGGTGCGGGTGATACGCAGCGTGTACAGCTGGTCCCCCAACTCGATATGAGCCAGATTTCCACCCTTGGTCAGGTCTTCCGCCTTATGAGCTGGCAACATGGAAACGGCATAGGCCTGGCTTGGATTCGGGTTCTGCATGTTCATCGGGCAACTCCGGATAGGTTTTGGCAAATCGTCTTGATCTGATTGCGTTTTTCAACGATCTGGCTGACCCGAAGCCGGGTTGGCTGACTGTCTGCGCCTTAATCTGATTATTTTACTCAGGTTTGTCAAGCATGTGCCTTCACATTTCCGAATAACTGTTTGATTGCGTCGGGCCGGGACACCGGGTAGGTCTTGGAACGCATTGATACCGGTGGACATTTCTGTGACTGCAACCCTTGTATTCGATCTGGATGGAACCCTGCTCGACAGCCTCGCCGACATTGCGGCGGCGGCAAACCGAATGCTGGATGATGTCGGTCATCCACCGTTGGAACAGAATACCATCCGGCAATTCGTTGGAAACGGCCTTCCCAAACTGGTCGAGCGGGTCATCCACCATTGCGGCCTTCCCCTTGAACAGCATTCCGACCTGACACAGAGAACCCTGGCCCACTACAACGCCGCCAGCAGCGTCCACACCGTTGCGTATCCCGGCATGATCCTGGCGCTGCATGCGCTTAGCGAAATGGGCTGTGCGATGGGTGTATGCACCAACAAACCCGAACGGCCCGCCCGGCACATCCTGGAAGCGCAGGGAATGTCAGGTTTCTTTGATGCTGTTTTCGGTGGCGATACATTGAACATACGCAAGCCCAATCCGGCCCATCTTAATGCCTGCTTCGAAGCCCTGCCCGACACAGGACCGCGGCTGTTTGTCGGAGACAGCGAAGTTGACGCTGAAACGGCGCGCCGCGCGCAGGTGCCTTTTTTGCTTTTCACCAATGGTTACCGGAAATCGGCCATTTCGGACATTCACCATGATGTCGTGTACAACGATGCATTGAAACTGCCCGCGCTTGTCGCGCGGTTGGCGACTGGTCAGGCCGGAGATCTGTAAACTTTCCTAAAAGGGGTAAGGGGCCGGCCGAGGGGGTAAGTAGCCAGCCCCTTCTTGGGGGAAAAGTGGTTTGGTCTGTTTAGACCCGGTATCTGAAATACATAATTAACGATTCGCGGCTGACAGCGATATTGGGGGATTCCCGTAGGATCCAGTTTTCACGCCCATGAACACCGATTTTCCTGACAGAATGCGGCTCGAGGATTGGTGGACAATGCCGCAGATACTTGAGTGTATCTGGCCTGGATTTCCCCACTGGACTGGCCGGATGCACCCCGCAGGCAAAGATCGGATTGACACCTCAGCCCAAATCATGAATGTGCCACGGGGTTACAAGACAACCTGAGGGTCATGGCGTCAGCATCACCTGTCACGGCAGGACAAGCGCTGAGTATCGTTGGCAATCAATTGCGGTGCTGTTAGATTGAGAGCAGAAACGAAGAAAATTTCGCTCAACCTGACAGTTTGGCTGAATCGTGTATCGGCCCACTAATATTGCAAGATTACAAATAGTTGGCCTATGAAGGGGCGAATTCATGAAAGTGCCGCACAGTTCAGACGCAGGAAACACTTCTGGCTGCTGCAACGTTGTCGTGCCCGTTCACCGGGAACTGACGGACACGGAAATGGCCGCCCTTCTGCACAATGTCAGGATTCTGAAATCGCACGATGTCACCATTCTGGGGCCAGACGCTCTGTGCGATTACCTTGACAACACGGTCACAAAAAACGTCCTGCGGGAAACGGAAGGAACAGCGCGGTCTCTTTGCCTGTCCGATTCCCATTTTGTCAGCATCGACTCGTACAACCAACTGATGATCAGTCAGGAGTTTTATGACCAATTTGCTGATTTTTCCTACATCCTGATTTGCCAGGTCGATTGTCTGATCATTCAGGATCATCTCGATTCCTGGACCGCGCATGGATATTCCTTTGTCGGAGCGCCGGTTTTTGACGGGTACAGCCAACCAAACCTGCCGTATGACTTCACCGGTGAACTGAACGGTGGATTGTCCCTTCGCAAGATCAGCGATTGCCGTAGGGTGACGCATGAGGCGCTTTTCCTGACTTGCGCAGGTGCCGTCAGAATAGCCAACAAGGTTGGTGCCGTGGCCCTGGCAAACCTAGTGCTTCGTCTGTTCGGAAAAACAATCCTTCCCGTAAAACCCGGCGTGAACGAGGATGTGATCTGGACAAACCTGGTGCCGCGTTATTTCAGCGGGTTTACAATTCCCACGCCGATGCAGGCGTCGCGGTTCGCGTTTGAAGCCGCGCCGGAATACCTGCTGGAATGCAACGACGGGAAGCTGCCATTTGGCTGCCACGCCTTCCAAAGATACGGCAGTAAGTTCTGGCGCAAGTATTTCCCGGACGAGTATTTCAGCACGGACCGGTAGCCCTGCCCGCGCAATACTCACCAGTCTAAAAAAAACCGCAGATCAGAACGCGATGGGACTAGTCCACCAGATTGCGCAGGTATCTTCCGTATGCCGTTTTCCGGAACAATTCCGCGCGTTTCAGAAGCTGCTCCTGCGAAATCCAGCCGTGTTCGAACGCGATTTCTTCTGGGCACCCGACCTGCTGACCTTGCCGGTTCGATAGTGTGTGCACGAAGTTTCCGGCTTCAAGCAATGACGCATGTGTGCCGGTGTCCAGCCAGGCATAACCGCGCCCCATCTGCCTGACGCGTAATGTTCCGTCGTCCAGGTACGTCTCAAGCAGGGACGTGATTTCAAGTTCTCCGCGTTCCGACGGCTTGACCCGCCGAGCACGCTCTGGCGCGGTTCCGTCCAGAAAATACAGTCCCGTCACGGCATAGTTCGACGGTGGCACTTTGGGCTTTTCAACGATGCTCTGCACTGCGCCGGTCGCATCAAAGCCAACCACGCCATAACGTTCCGGGTCGGCCACGCGATAACCAAAAACGGTTCCGCCTGTGCTTTGCGCATCGGCCTTTTGCAGTTGGGTCGGTAGACCATGGCCAAAGAAGATGTTGTCCCCCAGCACCATCGCCGACGGCGCGCCGTTCAGAAACTCTTCGGCCAGCAGATAGGCTTGCGCCAGACCGTCCGGCGACGGCTGGGTGATGTAGGTCAGTTCCAGACCCCACTGGCTGCCATCCCCCAGCGTGCGCTGAAACTGGTCCTGATCCTGGGGCGTGGTGATGATGCAGATCTCGCGGATTCCCGTCAGCATCAGTACCGACAGCGGATAATAGATCATCGGCTTGTCGTAGATCGGCAGAAGCTGTTTGGACACACCCATCGTGATCGGGTACAGACGGGTGCCCGAGCCGCCGGCCAGAATGATACCTTTACGGTTTGTCATGATGAAATCTCTTTGCTGTTCAATACGTCGCGCAGGCCGGCCCGCCAATCGGGACGTTCCAGACCGCAGGCAGACAGGCTGCTGCAGTCCATTCGCGAATTCAGGGGCCGTTTGGCCGGAGTAGGATAGTCAGAGGTCGGAATACCCGTAACAGTCACGGACCGACCGGCTTGCGAGAAAATCTCGCGCGCAAATCCGGCCCAGCTGACATCCGGTGAACCGCCAAAATGCAGGGTTGCGCTGTCCATCTCACCAGCCATCAGGCGGTCGGCCAGATGCAGGCAGGCCCGCGCGATGTCAGCAGCCGGGGTCGGACCGCCAATCTGATCGTCTACAACGTTCAGCGCATCCCGGGTTTCAGACAGGCGCAGCATGGTTTTGACAAAGTTGTTGCCATGGGCCGAGAACACCCACGAGGTGCGCATTATGGCATGGCGGCAGGTGCTCGCCCGGATCGCTGTTTCACCAGCCAGCTTGGTGCGGCCGTAGGTGTTGATCGGGTGCGTGGCATCTTCCGGTTGGTGTGGGGCCTCACCGGAACCGTCAAATACGTAATCGGTCGAAATATGCACCAACGGAATGCCCAGCGCGGAACAGGTCCGGGCAATGGCCCCAACCGTCGTGCCGTTGACGGCCATTGCTGTCTCGGCCTCATCTTCAGCCCGATCCACGGCGGTATAGGCTGCGGCATTGATCACCGCTTGCGGCCGGTGCGTTTCGATGGCGGCCTGGCACTGTTCCGGGTTGGTCAAATCCGCTGCATCGCGGCCAAGAAACACGATCTCGCGCTGGCCCGCATTCAGAGCGATTTCCTGGGCGACCTGCCCGGTTTTTCCAAAGACAAGGATCATTTTCCCGTCCCCAGTCGCTGGCCAACGCCGTCGCGGTTTTGCAGAGCGCGCCACCAGTCTTCGTTGTCCAGATACCACTGGACGGTTTTTTCCAGCCCTTCCTCGACGGTTACGGACGGGCTCCAACCCAGCTCATTGCGAATGCGGGTGGGATCGATGGCATACCGTGCGTCATGGCCGGGGCGATCGGTTACAAAGGTGATCTGATCTGCGTAAGACCCGCTGTCTTTTGGGCGTTTGCGATCAAGGATTTCGCAAAGGGTTTTGACCAGTTCCAGATTGGTGCGCTCGTTTTCGCCACCGATGTTGTAGGTGCGGCCAACTTGCCCCTTTTGGACGACCAGCAGAAGCGCATCCGCGTGATCTTCCACGTACAGCCAGTCACGGATGTTCGAACCATCCCCGTAGATCGGCAGCGGCTTGCCCGCCAGAGCATTGAGGATGATCACGGGGATCAGCTTTTCAGGAAAATGGAACGGCCCGTAATTGTTCGAACAATTGGTCAGCACGACCGGCAGGCCGTATGTTTCGGCCCAGGCGCGAACAAGGTGGTCGCTTGCCGCTTTGGAAGCGGAATAGGGCGATCGGGGATCGTAGGACGTCTCTTCGGTGAACTGAACCTGCGGGTCGGCGGGCAGCGAGCCATAAACCTCATCCGTCGAGATGTGGTGAAACCGGAACGCCTCGGGCTGACCCATGCGTGTCCAGTAGGCTCTTGCAGCTTCGAGCATCTGATAGGTGCCCGTGATGTTGGTTTCGATGAAATCGCCCGGCCCGTCGATCGACCGGTCAACATGGCTTTCCGCCGCCAGATGCATGACCGCGTCCGGCTCATGTTCTGCAAACACCTTGTCCAGGGCCGCGCGGTCACGAATATCGGCCTGCACAAAACTGTAATTGGGGTGGTTGGTCACACTGGCCACGTTTTCAAGACACGCCGCGTATGTCAGCGCGTCAAGATTGACGACGCTGTGCCCGTCACGAATGGCCTGACGTACTACTGCGGATCCAATGAACCCGGCCCCGCCGGTCACGAGAATTTTCATTTCTGACCTTCATATACAAACGGATTGTCCAAAGCCGCCAGTGTCACGGCCGCTTCATCCTTGGCGCTCAGCACAGGATCAATTTCCAGCTCCCAGTCGATACCGATATCGGCATCGTCGAACCGGACCGAGCGGTCGCAGTCCGGGGCGTAGTAGTCCGAACACTTGTAGACGATCTCGGTGTCCGGCTCACGGGTGACGAAACCATGCAAAAACCCGGCCGGGATCAGCAGTTGCTTGCCGTTCTCGGCACTCAGTTCAACGCCCACCCATTTCCCATAGGTCGGGCTGCCCTTGCGAATATCGACGGCCACATCAAACAACCGTCCGCGCCCACAGCGCACCAGCTTGTCCTGCGCGTGAGGCGGTGTTTGCATATGCAGCCCGCGCAGCGTTCCCACCGTTGCAGACACCGAATGATTGTCCTGAACAAACTCGAAGTTCAGCCCTGCATCCTCCATGCGTTTCCGGTTCCAGCTTTCGGAAAAAAAGCCACGGTTGTCGCCAAAGCGTGCTGGTGTAAGGATTTTCACACCCTCTAATGAAGTATCTTCTATCTGCATCAAAAAACTTCCTGCCGTTTCAATCGCAAATGTTCGGTTTGTCGGTTGCCCACCCTCTAACCCGCCTAATGTGGAATTACCACCACGCGAACGTGATTTCGGCAAGAACCACCAGACTGCCTCAGTTGCAATCTGTTTCATCTGTGCAAAACTGTCTCCTGCCCGATACCGGGTGGTTACAGAATTTTGGGGAGTTCCGATTTTGCCCGTATCTGCTCGACTGAGCCTGTGTTTTTTCATGGCTTGGCTGTCTTCGGCTTGGGCAAGCGACGCCCAATGGCCCCCAATTTTGATCGACCCATCCAGCCAGTTGCACGGCCCTGCGGATCTGGTCTTACCGATGCCCTGCGGCGGTGGAATGGCCTTTCAGAAGGTCAACGTGCCGGTCGATATCACCCGCCCGCTTTCGGACCGACCCTTTCGCATGGGTCAGTCTGACGCCGATACCGCGTTCTCGGACTACCTCAAGCCCACCTATCTGCGCGGGGCATTCGACGACCCCGACAACAATGTCAGCTACTATTATATCGCCCGGTACGAATTGAATGAGGCCCAGTACCGCGCCATCAACATGAATTGCGACGGCGGCTTCAAGCCGGTCGAAGCCCGGGCCAAAGGCGGATTAAGCTGGTTCGAAGCCGTGGATCTCTCGCGCGCCTATTCCGAATGGCTGATGCAGAACGCCCGCGACAACCTGCCCCGGCAGGGTGACCGCACCGGCTTTCTGCGGCTGCCAACTGAACCTGAATGGGAATATGCCGCCCGTGGTGGCGCCAAAGCAGACGCCTCGGTATTTGCTGCCCGCAGGTTCTTTTCCGAAGGGACATTATCCGATTACGCCGCCTATCTGGCGCCTGGCAGCGGCAGCACCAAGCTCAGCATCATCGGAGCGCGACGGAAACCCAACCCGCTGGGCCTTCTGGATATCTATGGCAATGTTGAGGAACTGATGCTTGAACCGTTCCGCCTGAATGCCATCGGACGCAGTCACGGCCAGTCTGGCGGACTGGTCACGCGTGGCGGTTCGGTCGATCAGGAAGACGCGCAAATCTACACCGCGCGCCGCAATGAATACCCGATGTACAGCAGCCTGAATGGACAGGCTCTGGCCGGCGAATATTTTGGCGTCAGGCTGGTCATCAGTGCCGCCGTGGTATCCGAAGACCGCTATGACGCGATCCGGGATGGCTGGACGCAAGAGGCTGATCGGTCCTCGGAAGAGCAATCTGACCCACTGGCGACCCTGAACGCGCTGTTGGAAGAGGAAGTGGACCCCCGCCGCAAATCTGCCTTGGGCGATCTTCAGCTGGAATTTCGCATCGCGCGGGAACAGGCTGCGGAATCCCTGTTTCAAGCCGCAAAATCCACGCTTCTGAGCGGGGCAGCTTTCGTGGAGACCTTGATCGAAGGCAGCCGCGAAATTCAGCAACTGGAACGGGACAGCCTGCGCCTTCTGGACACAATCAAGGTCACGGTCGGCGATCAACGCACCCAACTGATGCAGACATTGAACCTGAACCTCGACCGGCTGGATGCCTTGCGGGCAAGCCGGGATACGTACTTGCTGTCTTACCGGGCAACGCTTGAGACACTGGGTTCCGACGTCGAAGCAGAAATCCGTGAACGTGCCTATGAAGGGCTGGCGCAGGATCTGGCCCAGGCGGAACAGGCGCAGCTTTTGGCAATGCTCAACCGGTTCTGGACGGATATGGGGCTTTATCTTGAAGAACCGGACATGGAGAAAGATCAACTGCTGCTGATCGCTATTCAGTAGGGTGAACCTGTGCGGTTTGTGGACGCCTTCATTTGACTGAGCGGCCCCCGCAAATCTGAACGACAAAAAGCTGTTTCGGGCAAAAATCCGGGCACGCTCCGTCTCTTGGTGCCTTAATGCATGTTTGCGCTATGGGTCAGTCTTGGGGTCAAAAAAACCGAATACTAAAACCAACTATTTGAAAAGACAACACAAAAATCGAACTTCCCCCCGATCCTGAGCGATAACATTTTTTGTAACGGGCTATTTTGAACGGCGCTGGCTAGCGTTGGTCCCAGAAAGTTTTTTGCTTAGGGGGTCGACAATGGCACGCAGTATTTTCAAACACACGCTGGGCGGCGCATTGGCCGCATCCATGATGATGACAGCATCGGTTGAACGCGCAAACGCAGGCGCAAAGGAAGTGATCGGTACAGCGATGCTGTTATGTCTCGCCAATCCAAACATCTGCCCAAGAAACAAACCAAGACCTCCCGGCAGAAAGCCGGTCCCAACGCCCGTTCTAAGCGAGGAAGAACGTCAACAAAACCGCGACGTGCAGAACGCCTTGAACACATTCGGCTTTCCGGTCGGAAACGCTGACGGTGTATTGGGCCGCCGGAGCCGCGCAGCCATTCGCGACTATCAGTACTTCATGGGTGATCCCGCCAACGGACGCCTTTCCCAGTGGGAACGGGATACATTGATCAACGCATGGCGCAAGTATCAGGCAGGCGCGGGCAACGCATATCCACGACTGATGGCCGCCGAAGGCCCCCGTGGCCTGCTTAAGGTTGAACGCAACCCCGGCTATGCTGGGCATTATGGTGACGGGCAGCAGCCGCAGCCATACCCATCGCCACAACCCGAAGACGGCCACATTGTCGCTCCGAACAAATCGTCCCCGCCACCCATCGTCGGCGAACTGCCCAAACGTATAGGAACACCCGTCAAATCTGTGGCCGGGCGCTGCGAACTGGTGGGTGCCACCTCGAAAATCCAGGGCGGGCTGATCCACGCGGACAATGTGACCGATCACCATCAGGCGCTGAGTGAAAAACTGTGCGAGGCACGCGGACTTGTCATTACTTTGGGACAGTCCTCGCAGTCCCATTTCGCGGTTTCCGAAACCGAAATGACGGAAATCTGCAATCACATCAAAGCCACATTCTCGGGCACGATCAGTGCTCTTCCCGGAACGCCGGTGCAGTCCACCCTGGACAGCGCGCGGAATGCGAATGCTACGCTTGGGCTGAATATGCCCCAGATTGCCCGGGACTATGGCGAGATCTGCACGGGAATGGGGTATCGTATGGACGACGCCGAGATGGCGCTGGCCGGTGCCCTTTCACTGACCGCATCCGGTCACGCTGCATATGGCGAACTGGTTGGCCACCACCTGCGGGAAGGTTTCGGCACCGCCGAAGCTCCGAAGGCGTCGGTCGAGTGGTATGCGAACGCGATGACGGCACTGGAAAATGGTGCGCCGGCCGTTTTCATGGCCAGCGCCACACAGGATCGCATCAGCGTAATCCGCAAGGCAATGCAAATCGCGGAAACGCAGGCTGCACTTCACGGTGTTCCCGTAAATGCCCGATGGTCGGGAGGTTATTGACGATTTATCGAGATACTGTTTCGACATTAAGGGTCATTACGCCTGAATTGTCGAAGTTTTAGGGCGCCATCCCCACCCTCGGCGTCCTAAAATTATTTGTTTTCAATGCTCAATTGCATGGGTGCAAACAGGTGACATTTTTTGTAACATGCACTGAATCACATGTTTAAGTAAGAATAGCGATATAGATTTTGGGTAAGGAGGTGACTTAAAGATGCCACGTCATATTTTAAATAAATCCGTCGGCGGCGCATTGCTGGTCTCCCTGATGATTACCACGGGCGTCAGCCGCGCAAGTGCAGATTTGGCAGATGTGATTATCGGCGGCGGTGCCGCTGTGATCCTTGGGTGCGCTACAGGCGCAATCAACTGCAACAAAAACAAAAAACGTAGCCAAACGACGACAACGCGCCGCTCGACGGTGAATTCTGTCCAGCGGCAGCAAAACCGTGAGGTTCAGAGCGCGCTGAACGGCTTCGGCTGGAATGCTGGAACGGTCGACGGCGTGATGGGAAACCGCAGCCGTGCCGCGATCCGTGATTATCAGGGTTACATGGGATACCCCCAAACCGGCCAGCTTTCGGATTGGGAACGTCAGAACCTGGTCAATGGATGGCGGCAGTATCAGTCAGGTGCCGGTGGCGCCTATCCCCGCACGATGGCTGCTGAAGGCCCGCGCGGATTGCTGAACATCGGTCGTGACCCCAACTATGCCGCACGTTATGGCGACAATGCCGGGCCGAACTACGGTGCAAATACTCCCAATTATGGCACCAACAACAACGGCACGGTTGACCCGTGGGCCAACAACGGCACTCAGGCCGCAGCGGCGCAGCCCCTGAACCAGGTACCACGCCAGCAGGTCCCGCAGGCTGTCATTCCCGACCAGCCCCAGCAGGGTGGCGGTCAGGTTATCGGCAATGGCGGCACGGTGCCAAAGCTCAAGCCCCTGAAGCCGGTTGGTCAGCCAACTGTATCCGCTGCCGCACGGTGCGAACTGGTTGACCAGACAACGCGCATTCAGGGCGGTGTGGTTCAGGCGTCGAACATGACAGATCCAAACCAGGCACTCAGCGAAAAGTTCTGCGAAGCACGTGGATTTGCCATCACGCAAGGTGGATCGCTCGCGTCGCAATACGCGGTGTCCGAAAACGAGATGACGGAGCTGTGCAGCCAGATTGCGGGTGGGTATTCCGACGTCATGTCCGGTCTGCCCTCAACGGATCAGGCACAGGTCATGCCGGCGGTGCAATCGACCGCCACCCAGTTGGGCCTGAGCGATGCCGCAACAATGGGTGTCTATGGCCAGATCTGCCTGGGCATTGGTTATCGTCTGGATGATGCCGAGATGGCTCTGGCTGGCGCATTGACAATGATGGCTGCAGGTCAGGCTCCTTACGGAGAGCTGATTGGGCACCACCTGCGTGAAGGGTTCGGTGTACCGGCGACCCCTGCGGCAGCGGTTCCGTGGTATGTGAATGCGATGGATTCACTGGAAAGCGGTGCAACGCCTGTTTTCGTCCCCAGCACGACAACCGAACGGGTTCAGGTCATCCGTTCTGCACTGCAGGTACAGAACCAGCGTGCAGGAAACAACGGACAAAGCCTGCCCAGGGTGGTTCCGGTTGCAAATACGCTGCCGCTGTTGACGCCCAAGGACTAAGCTACAACTGCCAGAAAAAGCAAATGGGCCGGCTGATCAGGTGGCCCGTTCTCTTTTGTGGCGCAGGTCATCTGTCAGCCTGCGCCAATCATCAGGAACGGGGCCCAGATCGACGGGTGGGAATTGGGCAGCTGGGTCTGATCGCGGCTCGTGTCGTCAAAAAGAGCTTTCATCGCCAACCTCAGCGACTCGGCCTTGCTGATCTGATTTTGCGTGGCGGTCACGGTGCCAGTAATCAGCGCCTCGGCGGCGCGATCATCTACGCGCCAATGCGAGACAAGCATATTGCGCGCGCCAGCCGAGAAAAAGCCCTGAACCAACCCCCCCAGACCTTCGCCGCCGATGGAATCTTCCCCTGCTGTGTCGCAGGCCGACAGAATGACCCAGTCAGCGCCAATATCGAGCTGCGCGGCCTCGGAGGCGGTCAACAGGCCATCGCCGGTGAAGCTTCCTTGCGCCGGGGCAGTCGCGTCTGGCGTCAGCGCCAACGCGGGTTCGGCCAACCCTTCGAACGCGCCCGACAACAACCCATGCGTTGCAAAATGCAGAATTTGCGCCTGCGCCAGTTTGCCTTGGTTGTTGAGCGCAACGATTTCCGCTTCGCTTGCTGAGGAACCCAACCGAATGTCGCTGCGGGTCTCTCCGAACAACCCTGCCAGCGCTTCAACTTCGCGCCGGGTGCCCGGCAAACGCGGAAGCGCGCGTACTGCGGTTGCTCGTTGCGAGACCGATCCGCGCATAACGACGTCTGTCTGAGGCAAGGCCGCTAGTTCCGCCCCCTGAAACGCAGGGTCGCCAAATCCGACATATGCCAGCCTGGAGGCTGGTTGCTCGGGGACCCGGGGACGTTTTCGCAGGTTTTCAAGGGCCGCGACGGACGGCACAACCCGCAGCGCGCGCTCATGCCCCAACCAGCGTATTTCGCGCAGGTCCCTTGCGGTGCGACGGTCCTGCAAATGTCGGCCCGGGTCATCCACGATCAGGGCCGCGAAAGGTATGCTCAGCGTTTCACCGTAGGGGACCAACGTCCAGGTCGACTTGGAACCAATCAGATCAGCTATTTCCGGCGATCCGAAAAACGTCTTCTGCAGTCGTTCTGCGGCATCGAAAGCAAACGGGGCGGCATACCGCGTCGCTGCGGCGCCCGACGCGCCCTGCACGTTGGCAAGCGGCGCCCGCAATTGGGCCATCTGCTCTGGCGACTTCGGGTCAAGCGTACGCTGGAGATCAAGTATGTCCTGCGCCAGAACGTTCCACTTCTGAGGCAATTCAACCATCGCCGCGCCGTCCCGGGTCACGGCAAGAACCAGCCCTTTGATCCCTTTCTTATGCGCGCTCTGGGTTGTGGCTGTCAGGATCATGATCACAGCCTCATCCGGCGCGATTACCTCGCGCTGGATGTGGGCCATCGTCAGCGGCGCAGGGATTTGCCATTCGAAGTATTCGGAAAACTGTGCCGACATCCGGGACCGCAGACGGTCCAGATCCGAATTCTGAACATCGTTCCCGACCCGCTGGGCCAAAGTCGCATTCTGCCATTGCGCCGCAAGTTGCACCAGATCGGGGTTTTGCGCCTTGTCCCGGATCGCCGCACGGGCCACAGCGACAGAGGCGGGGCCGTAACCCGCCAGTTGCATGGCCTCAAAGGCCATCTGAACATAGCGGTTCTTCTCCTGCTCACTGCCGGTTTCAGCAGCCTTGAGCGCTGATGAGGCGAACAACTCACCATACACCTGGCCAATCAGGTATACTTTTGCCCCGCCCGCTATCCCTTCCAGCCATTGAAACCCTCGCAGATAGTTCAACAGGTCGACTGTTCCATTCTGAAAGACGGCTGCCGCAGCAGAGAATTGCCCGCCTTTGAGCAGTGCCGACCCATGCGCGTCCACCAATCGGTAGTTGATGTCCAGATCGGGTATGGAACCCGTCCGCTGTTCTCCTTCCCGCTTTTCGATCTGGTTTCTTATGACTGCCAGCGCGGTTTCAATTTGTCCGGCTTCTTGCAGGAAAAAGGCATAGTTGAGTTGTGATGCATAAGCCTCAAGCCGCGTGCCTTGCGCCTCCTCTGCGGCGGCCAGTCGGCGCAGCATTTCCAGATCCGAGGCCGTGGGTTTCTTTCCCGCCTCTGTTCCATCCCAGAACGCAAGCTCCTCCTTGGGCCGGTCCAAGGCGACGTTGGCCTGAATTTCCTTGTCCTTGGCCTGCAACCTGCGGGCCTGGACTTGCAGGGTTTCGCGGTGATCCGGTCCCAGTTCACGCGTCAGGATATCGATGGATCGGGCATATAGCGGCTTGGCCCCTTTGAAATTCTGGCGGAAATTCACCAGGTGATCGGCCACTGCGAAATAGACTTGGGCCTGCTGCCGTTCAGGGACCGCACCCGGGTCCGAGACGATCAGTTCAAGCGCCGCCATCATTTTGGCCTCATAACTCTCGAACTCGAGATTCGCCAAATCATGTCCGGCCAGCGCCAGCAGCGCAGCAAGACGCTGAGCAGGATCCTCGCTGGACAAGGCATAATCCGCAATTTGCCGGTTCAACTCGCGGGCTGCGAACTTCCGCCCCTCCGCGCGTTCGATATCCTCCAGCGTTCGGCGCGCCCATTGAATAATCTCGTGCCCCTGAGGCAGTTTGCCCTGCGCCGAGGCAAGAACGTCCTCAGTAACGGATCGCGCCTCATCCAGTCTGCCAACACGCTCCAGCGCAATTCCGTATCGCAGCCGCGCGAAAAGGTGGGACTCGCTGTCAACCGCGTTTAATCTTTTGCCCAGTTCAGACGCTTCACGTGTAGGTTCAAGCGCTGCTTCATAGGCTTCCATCGCGTTCAGGGTATTGGCCAAACCGTTCAATGCCACTTGCAGCTTGCGGCCTTCCGTGTCGTGTTCCCGCGCGATCCCGACCATGTTTTCAAACATTTGCCGGGCGCCATCCAGCTGGTTTGTATCCAGAAGAATTGCGCCAACCAGAATACCGGTATCCAAACCTGCAGCGCTGTTTAACAAACCCAGTTGTTCAAGATCCCGCAGCAGCTCTGAGCTGACACTCAGCGCTTTTTCGTGGTGTCCGAGCAGTTGCAGAAGACTTCCGTATTCATAGCGGACATACAGCCCGTCTCGCTGAAGCCACAGTCCCTCAATCCGGGCTGCGTCGACCGATTTGGTGTAGGCGCGCAATGCGTCTTCCCTGTCGCCGATGCCGAACAGGATTTCTCCTAGTATCCCATATTGCGCGACCCCGTTCCGTCCTTCGGTGCGCAGGCCCCGGTCGATCATGGGTTCCATCTGCCTGACAAGTTCCCGGACCGTGGCATGATCCTGTGCAACGAAGGCCTGACCGGCTCGGTTTTGCAGCGCTTCCAATTCGGCAGAGTTCTGGTTCTGGGCCGCGACCGGCAGGGCCAGAGCCAGCAATAGCGCGAAAACAGCGCCGGGCAGGCGGATGCCGATCAACCCGGCGCCTCGCAATCCTGATGGGGCGACTGTGGAACAAACAACGCGACGCGCCCCTGACTGCCGCCGGCATTCGTGATCCGCAACGTCGCGTTGACGCAACTGTCGATCCAGACATCCACCAGCGCTGCAATCCCTTCGATGCCAGTCTGCGGGCTGATGTCTGCGGCGATGCTGGTTCCGTCCGAGCCCACGAGTTCAACGTCGATATCAGCCCCACCTGACCCGCGCCACAAGCGAGCCTCGATCCACGTTACTTCCGAGCCGACAAGAAAAACGTCCGTTTCATGAGTTTCTCCTGGCGCAAGCAACAGGTCCAGACGGGCGGCGCCGCCAAGCTGACCGCGGGATCCGGTTTCGAGAACCGCGTCCAGCAAATCCGCTCCTCCGGGCATGTCACGCAGCGCGTCGGCTAAAGGCAAGACCGAGAACGGATCGTCCTGGTCCAGAGTGCCGCCTTCCTCAAGCAACACAGCCAGACTGCTGGCAAGGGCCTTCGGTTCGTTTGCCTCAACGGCCCATTCTGCCACAACCAGGGCGCTTTTGCGCAGGTCGGCCGCCTCGGCCGATCCACCCTGACCAAGGAACATCAGGCTCAGAACAGTCAGAACCACAATGTTAATTTTACTGCGCACCGCGTTCGGCCCCCACCTCTGCAACGGTTTTCAGCGGAATAATAACGGCACCGCTTTGCTTGATCACAGTTTCACCGACGGAACGGGTTTTGGCCAGCCCGAATCCGGCATCGGTCAAAAGCGAGGATAGCGAGTTGGCAGGCGCAGATCGGGTTGCGGGCGGTGCGCGTTCGTCCTGTAAATAACGAAAGTCAACCGGGTCCGACCCAGGTTTGCCGCGTTCGGCCAGGATCAAAACATGCATCTGACCAGTAGCCAGCACTGCCCCATCCGGCCCACGCGTGGCTTCGGTATAGCGCAGGGTATCGGTCTCTCCTGCCCCTATGCGCCAGCCGCCTTTTTCGGAATCCCTGTATCCCGACAGGAAATACACCTGATTGTCCGGCGCGACATAAAGGGGCGTCAGATCAACCGGCCAGGGATTGCGATTGTGAACGGAGACCAACACTGTGTCACAGTGGCCAACCTGCAGGATGCCCTGAGGTGCGAACTTCGGCTCAACCTGAACCGCCAAAGCCTCCTGACATACAAATTCTTCGTCTGCTTCACCGGGGATGCGACGGGCACTGGCGGTGATCCCGTGCGACAAGGGGCTGGTCTGCAATATCGCCGCAACCGAGATCAACGCGCGCGACTTTGCGGCCTGCTGCAACATCTGCTCCAGCAGAGGCAATTGGGTCGCATCAAACGGAACAGACAGCGCATCGCGCGCACCGTCGGGAACGGGGTGCAGCACCAGCCGGTCCTTATCGGCGACGATTTGAATGTCCGGATCGTTCTGATCAAGGCGCAACCGTGGCTGCAGGTCCGAGATCATCTGAGCAATCTGCTCCTCAATTTGCGAGCCAGCAGATAGCAGCGACAGCCCTACTGCCAGCGAAAGATCTGTCGGGCGCGAAGAAACCTTTGCGGCCAGGCGGGGCGCGCGGTGCTGAAGCCAGCGCATTCGGAACTGTTCGGGGTCCAGACCCTCGGCTTTGATCTTCTCATCCAGTGTGGCGCGGGTGGTTTCCGGAAGCGGTGCGGTGGCTTGGGTCAGCGTCAAGTCGGTTGGCGACACATCGAACAGCAAGGTGCCATCGCTGTCCTCGACTGAAAACACCGTATCTGTCGTAACGCCATCGATGACACCAGCCTCGACAACAACGAGGTCCGAGATGGAAACGGCAAACCGGTTCGGCTCTCCGGCACCCTCAGAAAGCATGGGCTTTGTACCCAAAGCCCCCTCAAACCGGGGGTCTGCACGCCCCCAGCCAATATCCCAGAGCGTCGCGGAAACCTGTCTGGCCAGTTCTGAATATGTGGGGGCTTCGGCACTTCGCAACGCACTGGCCAGCGCCCATGTCATCAGACCATGAACCGTTGGCGAACCCGGCGGTTTCAACTCGTAGGCCAATGATCCAGCCTCGGCAGCATAGAAGCCGGTAAAGTGACCGGGTGCGAGAGTACTGGCTTTCGACAGGTCCACGAGTTGTTCGGCAACAGGGCTGACTGTCTTGTCGGGCCTCAGATCGACAAAGCGCGCAACGGCTGGCTCACCCCGCCGAAAGCTGCCGGAATGACAGGTATCCGCAATCAGCCACACATTCGCCCCGGCGGCGATCATCCGGTCTATTCTGGCCCCGATCTCATCGTCCCGGACAACATTGACCGGCGCGTCATCGGCATCAAATACAAAATCCGAGGGCAAGAAAACCTCATCCAGCCCGTCCACCTCGGATGTGTCCGAACCGGACGCAATCTGCGCACCGTGGCCCGCCATGTAGATCGCTATCTTGTCGCCCGCCTGCGCCTCTGCCGCCAACCGATCCAGCGCGGCCAGAATATTGGCGCGCGTTGGAGTTTCGATAGAAACACCCTCAGTTTCAGTCAGTTCCGGAGAATCCGACAGCACTGAAATCTTTTCTATTGGAACACCCTTGCCAGCAAAAACCTGCGTCATCAGCGCCACGTCCGGGCCCGGTCCGGTCAGGGCCCCACCCAGACGGGCCAGATCAGCAGTGTAATTCATCACGCCAATCAACAGTGCTTTGCGATCAGGCCCAGCGGCGGAGGCACCTGCCGACAGAAGGCAGGCTACTATCAGAAAAACGCGGATCATGGCTCTACAGGCCGGGTCTCAATAACGACCCAGTTAGGACCACCCGGCACGTGATTGATTTGTAGCTGACCTTGCAGGTCTGCAGGCACACAGTTCCAGTTCTGCGCCTCACGTCGGCAGGACGCCCCCGACAGACCAAACACCTGCCGCGCTGAGACGCCTGTTGCGGATGCAAAAGATGCAACACCCTGCCCCTGTGGCGGTTCGAACCGGCTGCCGCCTGGGACAATCCAAACCGTGTTTCGCAAAGATTCAGGCGAGGTTTTGCTAATCAAACGATCAAACCGCTCACCAAGCTCTTTGTCCCCTCGCATCAAAAACCGCGCCTCGGCCTGATAGCGGTTTTGCAGTTGCGTTGCGGTTTCGCCTTTGGGGGCGTGTGCGGAAACAATCTCGAGCGCGGTTAGCAACAGCGGCGCGTTTTCAGTTGATACGGCCCAGTCGGCAAGAACCAGACCGGCAGAGACCCGGGCTGCCGCACTGTCTGGTTGTGCCTGCATTCCCGTTGGCAGGACGATCACAAGAAAGGCTGAAAGCACTTTTGCCTTCATCATGGCCTACCCTCCCCCGCCCGATGCCGTGCCGGATACCGATGCAACGACCCGCCCGCCGTCTGCATCTTCCACCAGGCTGGCCGAAAAACCATGTTTCTGCACAATCGCCTTCACCAACCCCAGACCCAACCCATACCCGGTAATACCGGAATGCTCGGCACCTTGCGCGAAACGCTCGAACGCGTGCTCGGTAAAGCCTTGCGACAAGGCCCCGGCATTGGAAATCTTGAGGTCGAACCGTGTCGCATCCACGGTCAGCTCGACCCGGATTTCGCTGTTTGCGGCAGCGTATTTTACGGCGTTGGACAAGAGGTTCGACAGCATGAGTTCCAGAAGATGCGAGTTGCCGGTGACACGTAGCGACTTGTCTATGTGCTGAACCAGACTTCGCCCGTTTGCCTGCAGGTCTTCTTCGAAATCGTAAACAAGGTCTTCCAGCAGATCCCCCAACGCGACGTCAGGTTCCAGCCGGATATCCGCATCGGCCTGAAGCCGGAACAATTGCATGATGGATTGCAGGCGGGCGTCAGCGGCATCTATTCCCATGTCGATACGCTGTGCGTGCATCTGCCTATCCTGCGCGTTTTGTGCATTCAGCAGCTTCCGCATGCCGCTGCGAATATTCTGAAGCGGTGTCCGCAACTCATGCGCCAGATGGGCGGACAGGGCACGCAAATCTGCGAACAGCCCGTCAATCTTGGGCAGCGCTTCGTTCAACTGGCGACCCAGCTCGCGCAATTCCGGCGCGGGCGTTTCATCTTCAAACCGAATGCCGGTCTCGCCCGAAGAATACCGCTCAAGCAACCGGTTCACCCGTTGCAGACTGCGTCGGTACCGTTGCCAATGGGCGATCTGCAACAGGATCATCAAACCGCACACGACAAGTGAGACACCGGCAATGGCAAGCGCCAGCCAACGTGCGCGTTGGGTTTCGAAACTGGGCGATTCAATTCCAAAGACAAGCGCCACATCCCCAACGGGCAGCGCCCAGTCCTGTGAGGCCGCTGCAACATCAACCGATCTGGTTTCAAAGTCGGCCCCATCCAGCGACGCATGTCCCTGCCCGTGCTCAAGGGCGCTGGCTGCGCCCGGTGTTGTTTCCAGCAGAACGCGCCTGCGATCTCCGCTGATCTGCCAGATCGCCAGTTCCAGCCGGTCGGTGCCCGGCAGAACTATGTTGCGTGACCGATCGAACGCGGTGGCCAGCCCACTGACGCCACTGTCTTCGAGAATACGCAGCATCTGCGCTTCGACGCTTTTTAGGGTCTGCCGGTCCGCCCTGTCTGCCGCCGAGAATACGGACAGACAGAATATTGCCGCCAATGTCAGGAAAACACCAAGCGCCGCGTAAAACAGCCCTTGTCCCGTTACCATGCGGGACAGTTTCGGGTTTTCTCCGATCAGGTGGATCACTGATCCGGGCTTTCATCAGCGGGAATGCGCAGCAATGCCTCGGACCGGAAAACATAGGCATCCCCATCGGTTTCCAGGAATTCCGGGTACGTTTCGCCGCGCGAATCCAGGGCGGACTTGAAATCGCGCACCAGCCGGTGCCGGGCCGCCGTCACCGGGTTCGAGCCGACATCCATGAACGTCTTTTGCCAAACGTCCAGATAGATCATCCGCTTGGGGATCGGCAGGCCGTCGCGCTCGGCCAGGTAGATCAGCATTTCGCATTCTTTCGGCCGCAGTTCGACACGCGCGCCGCGCCACCGGACGATCCTGTCCTTACGGCTGATCTCAAGCGGACCAAACACCATCGTTTCTTCCGAAACCAAGGGACGCAATAGCACCTGAACGCGCGCGCGCAACTCGCCCTCGTGAACCGGCTTGCAGATGTAGTCATCTGCCCGCGCGGTCTCGAGCCCGCGGATACGTTCCTCGATGGAATCCAGTGCGGTGAACAACAGGGCCGGAATTCGGATGCCGAGGTCACGCAGACGCGAGATGAAGGTCAGCCCGTCCCCATCCGGCAGGCCCCGGTCCACGACCAGCGCGTCAACCGGTCCGGCTTCGAACCTGTTCTGCGCATCCTTCAGGGTGCGTACACGCATGGCGTCCATACCGGCCTCGCGCAGGACATCCACCGCCCAGTCTCCGATTTCCTCTTCATCTTCCACAATCAGTACGCGCGGAGGCTGCGCCTGATGCCGAAGCGCCTGCACCCGGGTCAGAAACTCTTCATCCGCCCCGGTGGCCGACATGACGTCATCCGCGCCAAGCGCGATCAGCTCGTCCCGGCGATTGCGAAAACTGACCCCGTGGGACAGAGAAAAAAGTACTAGAACCCGCGCCGCGTTCTGTGCAACCTGTTTCAGACGCTCATTCGCCTGGTCATCCGTCAAGGTTTCAACGTCCAGAACAGTGACTGTCGCACCCTCGTCGCCGATGATCAGCTTTTGCGCATCCAGAATGGCAACGCGTGAAGCTTTCTTTTCCGGAACACCGTCCAAATATGAAACATCTACAGTATTCATGATGTACTATCCGTTTTCTCCGATTGGGGACGATATGATTTGAACTGTCAATTCCCTAGGCCGCCTGCAGGTTTCCAACCAACGGCAGAGGCTCAACAATAGTTGCTTCGGCCAACAGTTGCGCTGCTTCAAATAGCCTTTCCTTCCCTGAAAAATCCGCGATTTTGCGCATGTTGCGCAGTTCACCGGGCTCAAGTTCAAAACCAAGCGCATCGAAGGTGTCGCGGGTCAGGCTCATGTCGTAATGGGTGTGTTGCAATCCCGAACCTAACATGTCTGCCATATCACGCATCAGCTCCCGAGACAGCGCCTCACCATCCTTGATCAGGCCGAAGAGGCCACGGAAGGCCCTGAAGACTGACACTTTGTCTGTCAGGGAATTGCCCGAATAAACAGGGCGCGAACTGCCCGTACCCAGCGAGGTCAGCGCAATGCGCTGCACACCACGAGCCCGGGTCAGACGGGTCAGCAGGTAAGACGGATCATTGAACAGGCTAAAGCCGCCATCCACCAGACGGGTCTCGCCCACGCCGCGCAATGTCATGAACACCGGCGAGAACAGACCCGGGGCTGCAGTGCTGGCGCGCAAGAGGTCGGACAGAGGCAGTTTTTCGCATCGGATTTCGGCGGACAATACACGATCCACACCGTAGTCAATCGTTGTAAACGCGATCGAATTCCCGCGCTGCAGGTCTTTGGCCAGCAATGTCAGGTCGCATTCCAGATCGTTGCGGTCCAGCAGCCGCCCCTGCGTGCGCTGTTCGAAGAAGCTGTGCAGCAGATCGCCGTCGAAGATGTCCTGCAAGAGCGGTACAGCCCGCTTGCGCCGTTTGAAACCGCGCGGCACATCCTGCAAATAAAAATCCGCGATATCCTGAGCGGAAAGGCCCAGCGCGATGCCGGCGGCAATCACTGCCCCAGTCGAGGATCCGGACACGGAATCGAAGCTGTCGGACAGGCGATAATGGGGGCCATATTTCTCTTTCCCCAGGGCCTCGATACGCAGCAACATGGCAGCCGGGATAACGCCCAGCAAACCGCCTCCGGAAACGGACAACAGTGAGCTTTCGGTAACTGGTCCTGCTGTGTTTTCAAAGTCAAACATCTCGAACTCTCCGGACGATTTTACCATTGCCTAAAATGGTAGGCTCTGCGGTTAGAAGTTTGAAATGACAGCTTTTGTAAGCGCGGCTGTGTGACAAGTTCTGTAACTGGTCAAATTCTGAGATTTGCGTTGACCATGAGTTATGAGTCACGTTTACTTATCTTCAATTTGTAGGGGGCTATTTTTCTTTTGTTTCGGGCTGTGTTGGCATTTTTGACGACTGGTGTGTTGATCGCGATTGTTGCCTGGTCTGCCGCTGCGCTTGTTCCTGCATGCGGCGCAAATGATCGGGTCGCAGGAACCTGGCTGGATTGGTGCCCGGTCAACAAGGCCGAGCAGGCTGAACAGAGGCTGGCGGCACTCGAACGACAAAACCAGGAACTGGTCGATCGCATTTTACGGCACGAACGCGAGCTTGCATTGTTGCAGTGCGAACCCAAGGCCCCGCAACAGGCCGCGCTGCCTGATTTGGCCCCCATACCCGACAAGATCGACCGTCAGGACTGGGTCAATCAGCGTATCGGATTGTTGGAAGGGTGCTGGGAACTGGATTCCCGGTTTGTGACCACCAACAGACGGACCGGCGTGAAGACTGATTACAACCAGTGGACCATGTGTTTCGACGCCAGTGGCAATGGTCGCGAAGAAATGCGTGCCGATAACGGCAACAGCTGCGCCGGACCGGTGACCGGCGCGTTCGCAGCTGATGGATCGCTGATTATCGACGAACCCGGCAACCTGCAATGCAGCGACGGCGGATACATCTACCGCCTGAGCAGCAGCTGTAAACTGAATGAATCCGGCACGGCCAGCTGTGTCGTGACGCAACCAGAAGTCGGCAGTTCGACAACCGTCGAATTCCGCCGACCCGCAAGGGGCAACTGATGGCTGAACACTTTCTGACTAAGACGCAAATCGAACTGGGCCAGTGCCTTGAGGCTGGAGACGAGCTTGCGATTGAGGCCTATCCGGCTCTGCTGGACGCGCTCACCGCGCATGGGGGTGAGGAAACGGCGCATCTTTTTGCCGAACCGCTGCTTAGCCGGGGAAACGATCAGGTGGCTCCGTCGGTGTCGTGGTATACCGACATCAAGGGAAATGCGACTCCGTTCAATCGTCTGGATGACGCCGAGCAGAACGCGCTGGGGCAGGAGCTGACCCGCAGGCTGGCGCCACTTCAGGCCGCCTTGGGCAACGAGCAGACCGGAAGCCTGATTGGCAGCGCCCTTCATATCCCTGACATGAACGATGTCTGGTCCGTGGACGGAACACCGGTCATCATCAACTGGGGCATGTTGCCCGTCGGAGCCAGCCGCGAGACCGAGACCCGCGCGAAACACTATGCGCAAACTCTGGGGCGTTTTCTTCCCCTGCCTTCTGCACCGCCTTTGTCATCAGGCGAAGCGCAGGAACTGGCCGCGCAGAAACAGGCTGCTGCCCCGGGAACCCCCGCGCCAGACGCGGCGGCAGCGGCAGCCACGGCGGCTCCGGTCGCAGCAGCAGCCGCAACGGCCGATCCAACACCGCCGCCTCCGCCTTCTCAGGCACCGGCAACACCGCAGCGGGTGCCGCTTTGGGCCTGGCTGCCGTTGCTGTTGCTGCTTCTGCTGGCCGGCGGCGTCCTGATCTGGCTGCTGATCCCGGGAAATCGCATTTTCCCGGACCTTGCCAAAGACCGCGCGGTCACTGACGAGGCTGCACTTGCGGCGGTTCTTAGCACCAACAAATCGCTGGAGCAGCGTCTGGCAGACCTACAGTTTGCGCTGGATGGCGCGGTTTGCGAAGCGGATGGCACCTTGCTGATGCCCAACGGTCGCACGATCGAAGGGTTGCTGCCGCCCGATCCGAATGACCGCGCCGACATACCCGGCGCAGTGCGCCCGGCTGACAGAACCTCTATTCTGCCACCCAATCCGGAGCGCGTGAAAATTCAGGATTCCGATAACCCCAAGGACACCAAATCGCTGCTTGCCTATATCGAGGAGCGGACTGCCATGGTCCTCGCCCCGTCGCCCGAAGGGTTGGGCAGCGGGACAGGTTTCTTTGTGGGCCCGGACCTTCTGGTCACCAATCACCACGTTATCGCGTCGCCGGGTGCGACGATTTATGTGACCAACAATGCGCTCGGTTCACTGAGAGAAGCGCAGGTTCTCAAGACATTTGGCCCGTTCCAGTCCACGGGTGGCGATTTTGCGCTGCTGCGTGTTCAAGGCGCGCAACAGCCTTCGTTCAACGTGCTGGATTCCGCGGAATCGCTGCGCTTGCAATCCGTTATCGCCGCGGGCTACCCGGGTGATCTGCTGCAAAGTGACGCGAATTTCCAACAACTCCGATCCGGTGACAGAACCGCCGTTCCGGAATTGGCGGTCACAGACGGCACTGTATCGGCCGAACAGACACTGCCACCGCAAACCAAAGTGGTTGTGCATTCAGCGCCGATTTCCAAGGGCAATTCGGGCGGTCCGCTGGTTGATATGTGCGGCCGGTTGGTTGGCGTGAATACCTTTGTCAAAGTCGGCCCGATGCGCAGCCTGAATTTCGCGCTGTCTACCGGCGACCTGATGCGTTTTCTTGCCGACACAGGCGCGCTTCCCGCCGTTGTGACACAAACCTGCGCCCCGCAGGTTCAGCGCCCGCTGCCACCGGAAACCGCACAGGCGTCGGGGGCGGCACCTGAAAGCCCTGCCCCGGAAACCAACGCACTTCCGAAACTGCCGGCGCTGACGCCCAAATCCGAGTGAGCCGCAACGATGTTTGAAGCTTTCCTCGCAAATACGTCGACGCAAGGGCTTTCCCCGCTGGGAACAGCGCCGCAGCGGTCATTCGAACTGATCTCGGGCACAGTTCGGAACAAATTGGGCGAACGTCACGCCGCCCTGTTTGCCGAACCGGTGGCGACCCAGTACGGGGATCGGTTCGACTGGTATGCCGTGACGGGCGGCAAACCGCACAGGCTGGACACATTTGAAGAGGAGGAGCGCGCCGCCATCGACGCGGACCTTCAGGGCCTGTTGTCGGACATCCGCGAATTGGGCCAATCCCTGCTGGACAGCAACGACCCAGACCAGCAGCGGCTTGGCGAAGCCCTGTCCAACGCAACACGTTATCCCGATGACGATTGCGTCTACGTGCTGACGGATGGCGAAACACGTCAGCCCGTGCTGTTGAACTGGGCCTGGGTCTCGGACAATCAGGCTGCAGTTGCAGGCGACCTGAGTGGCAAGGAGGGGGCTGCAAGAGCACAGAAGAAAGCCACGGAAAAGGCGGCAGCGGTTGCTGCGGCCACTGCTGCAGCGGCACCGGCATCCGCCGGAGAAGCGCAGGCCACGGCGGCTGATCGTGGTCCGTTAAACCTGTGGTGGCTGATGTGGTTTGGCTGGCTGCTGCTGATGCTGATGATCGCAGCCATCCTGTATCTGATGGTCGAAGCCTGCGCCCTGCGCATTCCGGGTTTGCCCAGTTACTGCCCGCCGCCGGGTGTGGAGGCATCCGAAGAAGAACGCAGAACACTTTGGCTGCGCGACCGGATCGCCAGCCTCGAGAAAGACATCGGCATTACCGACCGCGCCTGTCAGCCTGACAAGGCAACAACGCCGATCCCCGACCCGAAAGACCGGGCGCAACTGGTTCCGGATATCGACAGCGAAAGACTGGCTGAACGCGGTGCGCGCGAAGGGAAACTGACGATTTCGTTGCTGTGGGACTCGGTTGCGGACTTGCATATGGATGTTCGGTGCCCGGGCAATCAGGTCATCAATTACGACAATCGCGCGGCTTGCGGTGGCAACCTGGATATCGGCGGCAATCACGACATTCGTACGGCCGTGCCCAACGCAATCGAAAGCATGTATTTCGACGCCCCGGCCAATGGACCGTACAATATCGCAGTCTCATTGTTTGACCCCCATGGCCAAAGCACCACGCAATCCTTCCGATTGCGTATCAAGGACGGGGTCGAGACCAAAATATTCAATGGTTCCGTCACAAGCGGCCAACCCGCATGGACCAAACAGTACGAAGTTGGAAAGGGAAACTGATGCTCAGGGATCGGAAACCACAAATTCGCAAACTCGCGAATTTGCGCGAAGAAATCACTCTGATTCCGTTCTCGGGAATTCAAATGCTGGATTTCGGCTTTGACATTTCCAAGCTCGAAATGCGCCCTCTGCGATATATCGAACGGGTCACGGGCGAGCAGGATGGTGAGAACATTCTGACCCTGTTCCCGCTGTCCGGCGATGACACGCGCGACGCCGAAATCCTGGACGCGCGGCGAGACGATGACGACGAATATTCGGTTCGGCCAACTGCGGCGCTGGACCCGTTTCTGGACAAATGGGTGCCGGTGCCTTTCCTGCGCCAGAAAAGCCAGCGCGGCCATGCCGGTGAATTGCAGTTCGACCCCGGCCCGTCCAGCTGGGCGCGTATGCGAACCGTCGAACTGGCCGAACCGGACGCCGAAACCGGGCATACCCACAGGATCCAGATCGCGCTGGACACCACGTTGGTGGATCATCAGCAGGACATGAATTACGTCGCGCCTGAGAAATCGGATGCCGAAAAGGCCCGCGATTTCAAACTGGTGACCGAACCCAACGACATGAGATGGTTCCTGCGCCGTCCCGAAACGGACGAAGACGGCAACATGCTGGATCATCAGCGCTGGGTGTCGGAGTGGCTGAAGGAGCTGTTCATCAACTTCAAGCGCGCTGAACGGCCCGGACGCCGTTTCGCGGAAGAGGACCTGCCGCACCGCTTCGAACATTGGGCACGATACCTGGCTTATCTGCAGGTCGTACAGAATACCGCGAACCCGCCGACCGTCCGTTTTGCCAATACCGTCAGCGAGCGGGATGCTGTTACACCGGTGAATGTCGATCTGGTTCTGGACGTCGGCAACAGCCGGACCTGCGGCATTCTGATCGAGCAGTTTCCGGGTGAAACACGTGTCGATCTGGCGCGGTCCTTCCCGCTGGAAATCCGCGATCTCAGCAAACCGGAATTCTACTACAGCGGTCTGTTCCCCAGCCGGGTCGAGTTTTCCGATGTCCGGTTCGGCGATGATCGCTATGCCAGTCGTTCGGGGCGGCGCAACGCGTTCCTGTGGCCCAGCTTCGTGCGCATCGGCCCCGAAGCGGTGCGACTGGTTCAGGGCGAGGAAGGGACGGAAACCCTGTCCGGTCTCTCGTCACCGAAACGATACCTCTGGGACAGCGCCGCCGTGCAGCAGGACTGGCGGTTCCACAATCACATGGACCCAAACAACCTGCCCAAGGCGGTGCGATCTGCCATGCGCCACCTCAATGAGGCGGGCGATGTGATGAAGCAGGTCCGGTATGAGGAAGAACAACGCCTGCGCCGCCGGGGTGAAACACCCAGCACTCCGGCCATCCGGCCACGCTTCTCGCGCAGTTCGCTGTTCGGGTTCATGATGGGCGAGATCATTGCGCACGCGCTGATCCAGATCAACGATCCCGCCGGGCGATCCCGCCGGGCGCAATCGGATCTGCCACGCCGTCTGAACCGCATCATCCTGAGCCTGCCAACCGCCACGCCGATCAAGGAACAGGCCATCATCCGTTCGCGCACGCAAGGCGCGCTTGGGCTGATCTGGCAGCAATTGGGTTTGGACAGCGCTCAGAAGCCCTATTCGACCAAGCCCGAGGTGATGGTGGACTGGGACGAAGCGTCGTGTACCCAGCTTGTCTACCTCTACAGCGAGCTGACACAGAAATTCGACGGGCGCATCGATACGTTCATCAACCTCAAGGGCAAGCCCCGCATGTCCCCGTCGGGGGCCGAGGAACCGTCGTTGAGGCTGGCCAGCATTGATGTGGGTGGTGGCACAACCGACCTGATGATCACCACCTACCGGAATGAAGCCAACCGGGTTCTGCACCCCGAACAGACGTTCCGCGAGGGGTTCCGCATCGCGGGTGATGACCTGGTTCACCGAGTGGTCAGCGCCATCATCATTCCACGCATTCAGGAATCCATCGAAGCCGCAGGCGGTGTCTACGTGGCCGAGAAGCTGCGCGAGCTTTTTGGCGGCGACATCGGCGGGCAGGATCAGCAGGCCGTTCAGCGACGCCGGCAATTCTCGCTGCGCGTGCTTGTGCCACTGGCCGAGGCGACACTGGCCCACTGCGAAACCTCGGAAGAGTTCGACCGGTTCGACCTGCCCGTGGCCCGCATTCTGGGCATGCCAGAGCCGCTTGATCCCGAAGATCGGCCTGACGGTGAAGAAGAGGTAGCAGAAGCACCAAAAACCGAACCGACACCCGATGCGAATGGTGGCCGCGAAGTCGGTTCTGACATCCTGTCATATGTCGAAGACGCGGCGGCGGCCCTTGGTGCACGCGACTGGAAGCTGGCCGATCTGGTCCTGACCAGCTCGCGCGAAGATGTGGACGCGATCAGCCGCGAGGTGTTCCAGCGCGTTCTGGGCAACATGTGCGAGGTGATCGACCATCTGGGCGTTGACGTCGTGCTGCTGACCGGACGGCCCTCGCGCCTGCCGGCCATCCGCTCGATCGTCGAGGAAATGCTGGTTGTGTCACCGCACCGGCTGATCTCGATGCACCAGTACAAGACCGGGCGCTGGTACCCGTTCCGGGATCCGGTTTCGCAAAAGATCGGCGATCCGAAATCGACCGTTGCGGTCGGCGGTATGCTGATTGCGCTGTCGGAAAACCGTATCCCGAATTTCAAGGTCACGACCGGCGCGTTCCAGATGCGCTCGACCGCGCGGTTTGTCGGTGAGATGGACATCAACGGCCAGATCCCGGACGAACGCATCCTGTTTTCGGATGTCGATCTGGACACGGATGGGTCCAGCAATGACACCGCGACCGTGAACCTCTATTCGCCAGTCTACATCGGATCACGGCAGTTGCCGTTGGACCGCTGGACAACCACGCCGCTGTTCCGGCTGGATTTTGCGGATACCGGCAACCAGTCGCGCCCGCTGCCGATCCGGGTCGAACTGCGCAAGACGGACTTTGACGACAGCGATGGGGAAACCAGCGAAGACAAGCTGCGCCGGGAATCCATGCGCGAGGCCTTCGAGATCGATCAGGTCGAAGACGGCGAAGGCGGCGCGATGAAATCAAGTGATGTCATACTGCGCCTGCACACCCTTGGGTTCGAAGATGAATACTGGATCGACACTGGCGTGTTCCAGGTCTGAACCGGTTTGAAGATGTGAGACGATGATATGAGCCAACAAGACGCCCTTACCAACCGCTGCACCGATGTCGCCCGCCTGTCCCGCGCCGCGCTGGAATGGATCAATGATCCCGAGAACGCGCAGACCGTCGAGGGCCGCGTCGCCCATCTGCCCAAGGTTCTGCGCAAAGCTGCAAGGCGGGCCGAACGACTGGGGCGCGCTTCGCAAACCAAGATGAGCGTCAGTGTTTTCGGTCCCTCGCAGGCCGGCAAGTCCTTTCTGGTCTCGGTTCTGGCCCGCCCGAACGAGGGGCGTCTGGTGGCCGATTTCAACGGCCCGGGCGGCAAGCTTGACTATATCAGCCAGGTGAATCCGGCAGGCGACGGCGAGTCCACCGGGCTGGTGACGCGGTTCACCATGACCAAGGCCCCGACGCCGGACGGGTATCCGATCCAGCTCAACCTGCTGACGGAAGCCGACATCGCGCGCACGCTGATCAACAGCTTCTACGAGGATGGCGACCTGTCCGAAGAGCCGCCGACACCGGAATCGCTGGGGGCTCATTTTTCGACTCATTCGGGCAAGGCGCAGCCAGCACCCACCGGCGGGATCGACTATGAAGAAGTCTACGAGATTGCCGATTACGTCCAGAAATGGGTCAGCAAATCGTCATACGCCTTCAATCTGGGCGGGTTCTGGGACGAAGCGGCCGAACTGGCACCGCGCCTGACACCCGAAGACCGGGGTCAGTTCCTGTCAATTCTGTGGGGCGGGTACGAGCCGCTGACCAACCTGTACATCAAACTGTCCAAAGCGCTGGCGACGATCAACCATGCCGAGGTGATCTACGCTTCGCTGGATTCGCTGCAGCCGCGCGAGACCTCAATCATCGACGTCAACACCCTGTCGGGTTTGTTTGGACCGGAGGGCGAGGACATGCTGAATATCCAGACCGCCGCCGGGCAAAACGGTCAGCTGAACCGGGCGGTGACAACCGCGCTGGCGGCGGAACTGGTCTTTCCGATGGAAGAACAGCCATCACCCCTGTTTGCCGAAACCGATCTGCTGGACTTTCCCGGTGCCCGCAACCGGTTTGAGGCACCTCTGTCAGTCACCCTTCGCAATCCCGAAGAAGCCGTAACCAACATGCTGTTGCGCGGCAAGGTGGCCTATCTGTTCGACCGCTACGTTTCGAACCAGGAAATCACCTCGATGCTGCTGTGTGTGCCAGACAGCAACATGGAAACGCTCAGCTTGCCGGGACTGGTCGAGCAGTGGATCGAGCTGACCCATGGCGCGACCCCGGATGAACGGGCCAAGAACGACTGTATTCTGTTCTTCGTGATGACCAAGTTCGACAAACACTTGATCGACAGCGCCTCGGGCGCCGAGGATTACGAGCGGTTCGAGCGGCGCATGGATGCGTCCTTGCTGAAAGGGTTCGGCAAGGTGCCAACGTCCTGGGTTCACAAATGGGCCGGGACCGAACCGTTCACCAACTGCTACTGGTTGCGAAACCCCTATTATCCTATCGAAGCGCTGATCAAATACGAGGATGAGCGCGAGGTCGAGATCATCCCCGACAAGGTCAACCGTCTTGCCGAACTCAAGGCGGGCTGTCTTCAGGCGGAACCGGTGCAAAAGCACTTCAAGGATCCCGAACGGGCATGGGAAGCGGCCTTGGGCCTGAACGATGGTGGTGTAAGTTATCTGATCGAAGAACTGACGAAAGTCTGCAAGCCCGAAAGCAAACTGCGCCAGATCAGCAATCAGGTCGAAGCGGTCGCAGCCAACCTGTATCAGGAACTGGCCCAGTTCTACATTTCCGATGACGTCGAAAAACGGATCGAGGAAAAGAGACTTGCCGCCGCCGGTATCATCGACAGTCTTGAACTGACCTTGTCCAACCACCGGTTCGGTGCCTTCCTGAATGCGTTGTCGGTGGATCAGGATGCGGTGCAGGACCGGATTTCGCGGGTGCCTTCGTCAATCCGCATCACGAACGCGGTTGCGAACGAAGCGCACAAACCTGCCGCAGTAACGCCTGCCGCCGCGACCAGCGCAGCAAGCCCGGCGCGCCCCGTCGCACCGTTACGTCCCGGCGCACCGGCCAGACCATCGGCCCCGACCTCGCAGGCCAATGCAGCACCGCCTGAAACGCCCGAGGCCGAGGATGACAAGCCAAAGACAAAGTCAATCCGCACCATGACGCCCGAAACCTTTCAGGCAGATACCGCGATTTCCGTCTGGGTCGAGGGCCTGAACCGGTTCCGTGAGGATGAAGAACGGCTGGCCATCTTCCAACTGACGCCGGAAAAAGCCGGCGATCTGGTCAATGAAATGGTGCACGGTTTCTCGCGCACCAATGTCCAGAGCGGCATTATGGAACTGCTGCGAAGCATTTCTTACAGCCTGACCGTCGACAAGCAGGCGCCGTCTGCCGCCATTGTCTGCTCGGAACGAATTAATAATTTTGTCACTACGCTTGGCGCCCGCGACATGTTTAATGGACAGGGTCTGGACATTGATCTTGGCGAAGGAGCAAGCAGGAAAGCGTTCGAAAAACACAGGGGCGCAGATACTGCCGAAAGCCTGCCAGAAGTGCCGCGCGCAGCCGCGACAGATACCTGGACGGATTGGGTATTCGCATTGGACGCGCTGTTTGTAGAAAACGCCAAGGACGGTGATGCCGGCACGGTAAATATTGAACAGAACATCAAACTGGGCGGCGTCCTCAACGAGCTGACAGTCAACGCGGAGCAACCCTCGTGATCGAGATCAAACCAGATCCCAAACATCCTCGCGGTGGCTTTGCCGAAATCACCATATCCGGTGCGACCGCCGATGATGATCCGGTCAGCGTTGCGGTGTTCAACAGCTATCAGCAGAAATGGCTGGGCGCGGATGGCTGGCAGCCGAACCGGGCCAGTATCCCAGCGCGCACGGCCGAACAGGGCGGCGACACGCTGCGACTGGTGGTCGGGCCCGAGGTTGTAAACCACATCGAAGAAGATACACCCGTTCGGATCGAAGTGGGTGGCGGCAGTTGGGACACCTATTGGCCTGACGATATCAATGCAGGCCCGGACGAGGCCGTCATTGGTGGCATCGGCGGCACCGGCGCGGCACCCGAAGTCAAAGCACCAACCGTAATGGTGGCGCAACCGCAGACAGACGATGCCGAGAGTGGTGTCGACGTGGGCGATGATGGGGACGCAAAGTCACCTGAAAGCAATCTGGAAGGCAAGGGCAGCGTCGCCCCGTCAGATACGTCAGAGGAAGAATCAGAAGGAAAATCCAGCAAGACCGGATTGATTATCGGCGGGCTCGTGGTTGCAGCGGTCCTTGCCGCGCTTGCCTATCTGTTCCTGATGCCGGGCACCACGCCGGAAGAAGACCTGGCCGAAGTGACCGAGCCGGAACCCGCGCCCGAACCTGAACCGGCCCCGGTGCAGAATGCCTGCGCCATGTCTCAGTTTGCAGAACTCTCGTCGCAAGGTTTCGACGCGGTGGCAGGCAAAATGCGCGAATGCGGTGGCAGTTTGTCGGCCGATGACGCACTGGGTCTTGTCGAAAAAGCGGCCCTTGCCGGAGATGCCCAGGCGCTTGCCATGTTCGGCTCAATTTACGACAGCGGCGTTACGGATGACGTAATCGAAGGTCAGATCGGCCTGACATTCCCTGATAATCCGTCTCTGGCGGCCGAGTACTACGACAGGGCCGTCAAGGCCGGATCCCAGGAAGCAGCGGATCGCCTGGCAGCGGTCTGTACACGTCTGCGGATCAAGTCCGATTCCCTGTCGAAAAGCGCGTTTGAAGATTATTGCCAGTGACCCAGAGGATCCTGAAAACCATGCACCCTGCCCTGATACTCCGGTTCGTTGCCGTCTTTGCATTGCTCTGGGCGTTCGGGGCGGCTGGTGCGGAGGCACAGCAACGCAAACCCCTGCTACTTGAAGGAACTCAAACCATCTATGAGCGGGTCCTGACCCGCCCGGGCACCACACTTCACCCGTCGGCAAACGGCCCCGCTCAATCGACCTATCCAGCCTTTCAGCCGCTTTATGTCTTTGCACAGCAAGACGGTTGGCTTGAGGTCGGCCCAAGTCCGAATATCGCGCCCGAAGGCTGGGTGCAGGAGCCCGGTACCGTACCCTGGAAGCAGAACATTGTCGGCGCCTTTACCAACTCAGCCGGTCGCAGCCGTCAACTGCTGTTCGACACGCAGCAGAACCTGGATTGGCTGATGAACCACGAAGCGCTGCGCGATGTGCAGGAACGTCTGGTCGCCGAAGCCTCGGCCGGTGTTGTTGACGGTCAGAATGGTGTTGTCTCGGTCGAACCACAGGAATTCGTCAATATCCGCGACGAACTGTATCTGATGCCGATCCTCGATTTCACCGAAGCGTTGCATCCGCTGACCTATGACGAGGTGCTGCTGATGCAGGTGGCCTCGGTCCCGAAACAAGAGGATACGGCTGGCGCACAGGAACTGCAGGGCGATCCGGCGGCCTTTGATGTGGGCATCGTCTTTGTTCTGGACACGACACAGTCGATGGAACCTTACATCGCGGCCACACAGCGCGTTCTGCAAAACACAGTGCGCCAGATTGAGGGCACTGAAATCGGCAAGCTGGTCAATTTCGGAGTGATCGGATTTCGCGACAACACCGAAGCTGTACCAGAGCTGGAATACCGCACCAAAACTCTGATGGATGTGGAACGGCGTCAGGATCAAAGCCCGGTTTTGTCTGCGATTGGCGACGCAACGTATGTGGCCCGCGCCAATTCTCCCGGTTTCAATGAAGACAGCCTTGCTGGCGTCGAGGATGCGATTGATACGATTGATTGGGAATTGTCCAAGGGTGACGGCGACAAGATCGATGCGCGCTATGTCATTCTGGTGACAGACGCCGGGCCGAAGGACCCGCGGGATCCGAACGCGCGGTCCGAGATCGGAACCGTCGAACTGCAGAAAGACGCCGAAGGCCGCAATATCGTCGTCATGACGCTGCACCTCAAAACCCCCAACGGGCAGGGCAATCACGCCTATGCCGCGGCCAAATACCGTGAGCTTTCGCGCTTTGCCGGGCGGGAATACTATTTCCCCATTGAAGGCGGCTCGGAACAGGCATTCGAAGGCGTCGTCACCCGGCTGGTGACCGCATTGACCGACCATGTCCGTATCGTCCGGGGTGAAAAAACGGTGCTCAACCCGGAAGAGGCTGGCGAAGGCCTGGTCGAACTGGGCCGCGCCATGCAACTGGCCTGGCTGGGCGAACAGAAAGGCACGCAAGCCCCTGACGTGATCAAGGGCTGGCTGTCCAATCGCGCTGTCGAAGCGCCCGACCGGCTTGCCATCGAACCGCGCCTGCTGGTGACCAAGAACGAGATGGCCAGCATGGCCGAGTTTCTGGACAATCTGGTGCGCTTTGGCGAAACCGCGCAAAGCTCGGAACAGTCGCTTGATTTCTTCTCGCAGGTTCGGGGTCTGATCGCGGATATGGCGCAGAACCCGGACCTGCTGGTCAACGCAAACGCCGACACGCTGGGCGGCGCGATGGAGTTTCTGGACCGTCTGCCCTATCAAAGCCAGGTTCTGGGCATGAGCGAGCAACGCTGGGCCGAAAGCGCCATGTTCCGCCGCAGCGTGATCGATGGCATGCGCCAGAAACTGACCCAATATCGGAAGTGGCTGTTTGACAGCACCGTCTGGACTGCACTTTACGAGGGCGCGCCTGACGGCGAGCATGTCTTTGCCATGCCCTTTGACGTGTTGCCCTGACCCGTGTCGGCTCAACTGCTTCTTGAAGGTGTATCGGTCAGCCTGAGCGATCAGGAACGTCGGTTTACGCTGGAGGTTCCGGGCCTAAGCCTGACTTCAGGAGAGGCGATAGGCCTGACCGGCCCCAGCGGCACGGGCAAGACCCTGTTGCTTGAGACACTCGGGTTGCTGCGGCGTCCTACAACGGCGAAGAAATTTCTGATCGGGGTTGGTGAGGACGGTCTGGATTTTGGCGGCATCTGGAGCAATCCCAGCATGTCGCCCGCTGAAATTCGCGGGACGATGTTTGGGTTCGTTCCACAAAGCGGCGGCCTTTTGCCTTTTCTGACCGTGGCCGACAATGTTGCGCTGTCGCAAAAGATTGTCGGTATGGATGATCCGGGATGGCGCAGCGAGTTGCTGCAGCGATTGGGGATCTCGGAAATTTCCGCGCTGTATCCCGGCGCGTTGTCCATCGGTCAGCGTCAGCGTGTTGCCATCTGCCGTGCGCTGGCGCATCGCCCCGCCTTTGTGATCGCGGACGAACCCACAGCAGCGCTGGACCCCGGGGCAGCCTCGACCGCGATGGGGTTGCTGATCGATATGGCCATTTCGGGCGGGGCCGGTGTAATCATCTCGTCCCATGATCTGGACCTTCTGGACCAGTTTTCGCTCCGCCGGATCGCCCTTGGACTGGTGGATCCGGCGAACCAGTCCAACGTCATCAGCCAACTACACGGCCAGACCGGCGTGGCGACAGCGGGGGACGCGGCATGAGGCTGATGATCGAGCTGGCCCTGCGCGACCTGTTGCGCCAACGCGTGCATCTGATCTGCAATGTCGCAATTCTTGCCGGGGTCCTGGTGCCGCTCATGGTGGTCTTCGGCGTAAAGAACGGGGTTTATGACGCGCTGATCGGGCGGCTGTTGAACGACCCGGCGACCTTGCGGATCGAAACCACCGGAAACAGCGCGTTTGTTGAAAGCGACGTAGCCGAGGTGGCGGCCTGGGAACAGACGGCCTTTGCCACGGCCAAAACCCGGTCGATCTTTGATTTCGTCAATGTCCGAAAGGAAGGGGCCGTCGCCAAGAGGGACGCGGTTCTGGTTCCGTCGGGCACAGGTGACCCGACCTTGCCAAAGGACCTTAAACTGGGCGCAGACCAGGTGGTCCTCAGCGCCAGTCTGGCACGTCAGCTCGAGTTCTCCGTTGGCGACACCGTGCAGATTTTCACGCAGGCAACAGAACGGAAGCGGCAACTGATGCTGCCGCTGGAACTTGTCGTGATCCTTCCGGATTCCGCGCTGTCCGGCCGGTCCGTTCTGGCCAATATCGAGGTGCTGGATCTGGTCGAAGCCTTTTATGACGAATACGCCCTGCCCGATCATGGAATAACCGAAGGGCGCGACATCGCCGCTCGCAAGCCCGAATTCGAAGGAATGCGCGTCTTTGCCCGCGACATCACCGAACTGGCGGCCTTGCAATCAAGGCTGGAACAGCGGTTTGGCGTGCAGACCGAAGCCCGCACGGCCGAGGTCAGCGGCGTCCTCAGCCTGGGACGCAATCTGAATCTGGCACTGCTGCTGACAGCCGGGGTTGCCAGTCTGGGTCTGGCCGCCGCGCTGGTCTTCGGGTTCTGGGGTGAGGTCGCGCGCAAGCGTCAGACCCTCGCCTCGTTGGCCTTGTTGGGGATCGGCCCGCGCAGGCTGTGGATGTTTCCCGTCGTTCAGGCATTTGTCAGCGGATTGATCGGCTTGCTGGTCAGTTTCGCACTGTTCTGGATCGCGGGCAATCTGGCCGAGCGCTTGTTTGACAGCGGCCTGACCGAAGAAAACGGCCTTGTCGTTCTGGGGTTGCTTCAAAGCCTGGTCATCATCGTTCTGACACTGGTGTTTGTGATGGCCGCCGCCTTTTTTGCGGCTCGCAGTGCTGCGCGTGTGGACCCCGCTGAAGTGCTGCGCGAAGGGGCGACCTGATCAACTGCCGCTTTTGTGTGTAGGCAGGTTGTCGAAAATCTCTTCGTCGCTGTCGATCGGGATACGGTTGTCGCCGGGGTAATAGCTGGCCGAGATATAAGGCCGCTTGCGCCCGCCACCGGGTTTGTCAGCTGTTTCGACAAGCGAATACAGCACGATCTGCTGCCCGCTGAAATCCTGAAACGTGCCGACCGGGGCCTCACCCTGATTGGGCACGGATTCCCAATGCCGCAGCAAATCCAGTGCCTTCACGGACTCGCGCCCACCGATCAGCGTTGTGCCGATGAAATCGCCGTCCGTTGACGGGTTGGTGGTCCCCTTGAAGCGCGCGCCCGGCACCAGTGCGCCCAGCGCCGCGTTGGCGTTGACCTGCCAGATATTATGGTCCGTCCCGATCAGAACGCCGCCGCCCCGCTCGGCCAGCGCCGACAGCTGATTGATCAGAATGGCCCCGCTTGATCCGTTCCGGCCCGGAAACTTCGTGGTCGGGTTATGATTGATGTTCCTGATCGCGAAAGATCCGTCCAGCATCAGCGTTCGGCGCCCTGCCCCGTAAAACTGCTGCAGGGCCTGCACGTCTTCAGCATTCATCCGTTTGCGTTGATTAGCTGTGTCCAGGATCAGAATATCGTATTGCCCGCCCCGCAAAGCCGCCGCCAGGCCACCACCCTTCAGGTTCCGTTCGTATGTGACATTGAAAACCTTGCCTTCGCGATACTGATCGAGGAACTGGGCCATTTGCTGACGGTGCCGTGATACAACCTCGGGGCTGTAATCGGGCATCGCGTTGAACCACAATACGCTGCGGGTTGTGTTGTGCCCCTGATGCTGGGCGTGGGCCAGTGTACCGGCAAAAAGATACAAGACAAACCAAATTCGAAATAGACGGCTCAAAACAGTCACGACCCAACTCCACCAATACAGGTTTCAGTTTATCCGACTTCCCCGCCCCGCAAAATAACGAAAACTGTCATTCTGCTCAGGCAAGGGGCGGATTGACCAACGGCCTAATATCCGCAACTCTGCCGGAGGAGTTTTTGAGATAATTATTAGGTATCGCTAAGGAATATGCCGGTCAGATCAACCCTGCCAGTCATGATTGCCAGTGTCGGCATCGTCGGCATCGCCGGTGTTTCTGCGGCACTGATCCTGCAGGCATGTGCGTTGCAGATCCCGATACTGCGGGACCTGACAGGCTGTAAGCCGCAAACGCAACTGGTCGCGCAGGAGCAACTGAGTGTGTCGAAAGCAGCCGGTCTGGAGTTGGAACGCCGTATCTTTCAGTTGGAGAGAGAACTGGCCGCGCTGCAATGCGTCAAGGCCCCACCCGATGCCACCGGACCTCTGCACGATGAGGGGTGGAACGAGGCGGATCTGGAAATGCTCTATGGATGCTGGTCGCTTGACACCACCTATCGCACCCGTGACGTCGATTCCGGTGAAATCCGCACCTATCGGGACTGGCAGATGTGTTTCGACACCAATGGCAACGGCAAGCAGGTCATGCGGTCGAACGATGGGATCACATGCGAAGGCCCGGTTCAGGCGCAATTCGCGCAAGGTCAGCTGAACCTGATCGAGCCTGGAAATCTTGCCTGCCAGGACAACGGCTACATCCATCAGCGCCAGATCAGTTGCGCCCTTGCAGAAAACGGCAAGGCGAATTGCGAGACCTTGCAACCCGAAACCGGAGGTGAAGCCACAGTCGGGTTCGAACGCGCGCCAGCTTGAGGTTTGAGGCCAGTTTTCGTGTGTCGCCAAGCGCGATGATGGTCACGCTGTCGGCACCCGCGTTTGGCAGAATTTCTCCGAAGACCAAAGACAGTCCGGGCTTGAACTCGGCACATCGTCAAGCTGAAGCATCCGGCCCAAATGGGGCGGCCCGCTACGTGTCGTCGAAATTCAGGCAGTTCAGGAAGTCTCCGGTTCAATCCGATTTCTGGTGCGTCAGTGCGCCACCCATGATCGTGTAGACAACTTCGACATCCGAGATGGCTGATGGTTCGACTTCGAACAGGTTTTCCCCAAGCACTACAATATCGGCCTTCTTTCCGACTTCGATGCTCCCGATCTCGCCGTCCATTGCCATACCTTTTGCGGCGTTGATCGTATGTGCTTCCAATGCCAGTTGCAGCGGTATTTTGGCCTCTTCTCCGCCCAGCGGCGGAACATCCACGCGACCGCGCAATTGGCGTGTTACCCCTGCCTCAATGGCTGCAAGCGGACGATATTCGGATACGTACCCGGACACAGGCCAGTCCGAACCGAATGAGAATATGCCACCCTCGTCCGCGACCCTGTTCACCGGAAACATCGCCTGCACGCGCTCTTCACCCAGTCTGGAGGTTGAAATGGACTGCATGAGCGGGTCAAAGGTCATCCACGCGCCGGTCGTGTCATATATGACGCCCAGTTCCCCGAACCGGGCGTAATCCTCAGGATGAACCAGGGTGCCATGCGTTATCTTGTGCGCACGTTCACGGTCAGGGTTCACTTCGATTGCGGCTTCAATGGCGTCCAGAAGAGTTCGTACCGCCAGATCTCCAAAGCAGTGACACGTGACGTTGAAGCCTGCGGCGTCGGCGCGGATCACCGCGTCTTTGACCAATCTGATCGGAATAATCGGGTCGACCTCAAGTTCGGGTTTGTCGGCATATGGATCCACATAGAGCGCATTCCATTTGTCGTCCCCACCGTCAATATTGATCTTCAGATAGCGAGCCTTGACCAATTCGGAGTCGAACTTTTCGCTGAGCTCTTGAGTGCCGGGAAGGGGGTCAATCGCCCCGTCGTTCCAGTAGAATGAGCCGATGAAGCGTATTGGCAGATCTCCGTTATTCTCGAAATCGGCCATCATCTGAAAGCCTTCTTCCTGGCTCATCCCCTGAATGCCATGGTCATGAACTGCGGTGATCCCGGCAGCAGCGAAGCGCTTTAGCCAATTCGAAACGCCATCCGCCAAGAACTCGGGGTTGATGTCTATCAGCGATGTCAGAACCTGCATCTGGGCTGGCACCTCAACGATCCACCCGGTCGGGTTGCCGTCGGTGTCACGTTCAAAAAACGAAAAACCCGGCGCTGTGTCAGGCGTATCCTTGTCGACACCGGCCATTTCCAACGCCTTGGAATTCACCCAAGCCGCGTGGCCGTCGATTGCCCACAAAAACACAGGTCGATCAGATTCAATTTCATCGAGCATGGCGGCCGTCGGATTTCCGTCCGTCCATGGGTTGAAACGGACCCCGTAGCCCAGAATTATGTCGTTGTCGTTGGTTTCGGCTTCCTGGCGGATACGGGAAAACAGCTCGTCCTTGTCATCTGTCTGCAGATCAACGCCAAGCATGATCAACCCGCCTGCGGCCGCATGTATATGCCCATCAACGAAACCCGGAAGGGCCATTCTACCCTTGAGGTCGATGACTTCGGTACCGATGCCGATGACGTCCTTCAATCCAGCCGCATCGCCCACATAGACAATTTCATCGCCTTCTATTCCCACGGCGGTTGCAATGCTTCTGTTTGCATCCATGTATGGATCTCTCCGTTGATCAGAGCGTAATCGGCAGTTGGGTTACTTCGATTGGACTGTGCGAATGCGGGGGATGTACTGGCAAAAATGGCGATAGCCGAAACAAGTAGTTTAGTCATTGCAACCTCTCCAAACGAATAATTCGAATATTATCATAGTGTACCAATCCCAAAAAACGACCTTTACGGCTGATTGCCGGTCGTGCGACGAAGTAGGCAAGGCCAAACCCAAGCCGATATCAATTCACCCTTGCCAAACTCCTCACACCCCTGTAGATCGCGCGAGTTCTCGACAAGAACTTCAAGGCGGGGTGATTCCCGCCTTTTGGGTTCGATGAGGGTTGGCGATGCGCGTCTGTCCTCCTCTCAACCTCAACGCCTGATAAAAGGCTGTTAATATGCAAAGCCAAAACATCCGTATTCGGCTGAAGGCATTTGACTATCGCGTTCTGGATGCCAGCACGCAAGAGATCGTCAACACTGCCAAGCGGACCGGCGCGAACGTGCGCGGCCCGATCCCGCTGCCGAACAAGATTGAGAAGTTCACGGTTCTCCGTGGCCCTCACGTTGACAAGAAATCCCGCGACCAGTTCGAGATCCGCACGCACAAGCGTCTCTTGGACATCGTTGATCCGACCCCCCAGACCGTGGACGCGCTGATGAAGCTCGACCTGGCTGCTGGTGTGGACGTCGAGATCAAGCTGCAGTCGTAATCGGAGGGTATGAGAATGCGCTCTGGTATTATCGCAAAAAAAGTTGGCATGACCCGCTTGTTCATGGAAGACGGCAAGCAGATTCCTGTGACCGTTCTTCACCTGGACAACCTGCAGGTCGTTGCACAGCGTACCGCTGACAAAGACGGCTACACCGCCGTTCAGCTGGGCGCAGGTGCTGCCAAGGCAAAACGCACCTCGAAAGCCATGCGCGGTCACTATGCCGCTGCCAAGGTCGAGCCCAAGCGTAAGCTGGCCGAGTTCCGCGTCTCTGAAGATGGCCTGATCGAAGTAGGTGCCGAGATTTCGGCAGAACACTTCCTGGCAGGTCAGAAGGTTGACGTTTCGGGTACCTCGATCGGTAAAGGCTTTGCCGGTGCGATGAAGCGCCACAACTTCGGTGGTCTGCGCGCCTCGCACGGTGTTTCGATCAGCCACCGTTCGCACGGTTCGACCGGTCAGTGTCAGGACCCGGGCAAGGTGTTCAAAGGCAAGAAGATGGCCGGTCACATGGGTGCTGCCCGTGTAACCACCCAGAACCTGGAAGTCGTCAAAACCGACGCCGACCGTGGTCTGGTCTTCATCAAAGGCGCCGTTCCCGGACCGAAATCGGGCTGGGTCACCGTCAAGGACGCCGTCAAGAAGAAAGCACCGGAAGGCCTGCCTTTCCCGGCTGCTGTGAAATCGGCTGCAACCGAAGCACCTGCGGAAGAAGCGCCCGCGGAAGGTGGTGAAGCATGAAACTTGATGTAATCAAACTGGACGGCGGCAAAGCCGGCAACATCGAGCTGGATGCAGACCTGTTCGGCCTGGAGCCGCGCGCGGACATCCTGCACCGTGTGGTCCGTTGGCAGCGCAACAACGCGCAGGCCGGCACCCACAAGGTCAAGACCCGCTCGGAAACCAGCTACTCGACCAAGAAGATCTATCGCCAGAAGGGCACCGGTGGCGCACGCCATGGTGACCGCAACGCGCCGATCTTCCGCAAGGGTGGTATCTACAAGGGCCCGACCCCTCGTTCGCACGGCCACGACCTGCCGAAAAAGTTCCGCAAGCTTGGCCTGCGCCACGCTCTGTCGGCCAAAGCCAAGGCAGGTGAACTGGTTGTGATCGAGAACGCCGAAGCCGAAGGCAAGACCGCCGCTCTGGCCAAACAGGTTGCAAACCTGGGCTGGAAACGCGCTCTGGTCATCGACGGCGCGACCGTGAACGAAGGTTTCCTGAAGGCGTCGCGCAACATCGAAGGTCTGGATATCCTGCCGTCGATGGGTGCAAACGTTTATGACATCCTCAAGCGTGACACCCTGGTGCTCACCAAAGCGGCTGTCGAAGCACTGGAGGCTCGTCTGAAATGAGCGCGAAGGCAGAACACTACGACGTGATCCGCAAGCCGGTCATCACCGAAAAGTCGACCATGGCGTCCGAAAACGGCGCGGTTGTCTTTGAAGTGGCGATCGACAGCAACAAGCCGCAGATCAAAGAGGCCGTTGAGGCGCTGTTTGGTGTGAAGGTCAAGGCGGTGAACACCACCGTGACCAAAGGCAAGGTCAAACGGTTCCGCGGCCAGCTGGGCCGCCGGAAAGACGTCAAGAAAGCATACGTGACCCTGGAAGAGGGCAACACCATCGACATCTCAACCGGTCTCTGATCGGAACTGTCTTTGGATAAACCAATGAGACCCCCGCGAAAGCGGGGGTTTTTCTTTAGGTGGCGACACCAAAAATTGAGCGTCAAACCCAGCGCCTCGACAAGAAATGGATTGCTATGCCGGTAGGGTCGTCTATCTGGGATGCAACAAACAAAAGATATGGCAGGCACATGACCCAATCCTCTTTCTCGACCCGGGACAACCCGGATATGACCGTTGCGCGGGATTGGGTGTCGACGCTGGCAAAATATCGGGAACCGAGCCAGCCGCGCAGTTGGTTCGAGCTTGGAGCCACCATCATCCCTTTCATCGCGCTTTGGGCGTTGGCGTGGGCGTCTTTGTCGGTCAGCTATTGGCTGGCTTTTGCAATCTCGGTTATGAATGCGGCGTTCCTGCTACGCCTGTTTGCCATACAGCACGATTGTGGGCACGGGGCGTTTTTCACGAACCGGACGGTCAGTGACTGGGTCGGGCGGGGGATCGGAGTGCTGACCCTGACACCCTATGACGTCTGGCGTCGTACGCATTCCACGCATCACAACTCTTCCGGTAATCTGGACAAGCGCGGGATGGGCGACGTCCATACGCTGACGGTGGACGAATACCGCGCACTGAAACCGATGAGCCAGTTTTGGTACCGCGTGTATCGTCATCCGATCACCCTGTTTGGCTTTGGTCCCGGCTATCTGTTCCTGTTGCAGAACCGCCTGCCGCTAGGCCTGACAGGAATTCCGAAATTCTGGGTCAGCGCGATGGTGACAAACCTTGCCATTCTGACCGTGCTGGGGGCGATCTACTATTTTGGTGGCCTGATGCCGATGGTGCTGATCTTTCTGCCGTCAACGCTGGTTGCCGCTGCGGCCGGCGTTTGGCTTTTTTACGTTCAGCACCAGTTTGAAGAGACGCAATGGGATCCCGACAAGGACTGGCAATTGCACGAGGCCGCCCTGCACGGAAGTTCGCATTACATCCTGCCATCCATATTGCAGTGGTTCACGGCCAATATTGGCATCCACCACGTCCACCACCTGTACAGCCGCATCCCGTTCTACCGTCTGACCGAAGTGCTGCGCGACCATGATGAACTGGCAAATAGCAACCGGATGACCATCCGTGAGAGCCTCGCCAACGCGCGTTTGCATTTGTGGGATGAAAAGAGCCGTCGCCTGTTGTCCTTTGCGGAGGCGCGGGCGCTGTATGGGTGAGCGGTAGTTGCCGCAGACAGTTGGGCAAGCGAAAAGACTTAAGATAGCCTGTGTGACCCTGGAAATAGGTAACACCATCGTCGTGCCCTCCGGTCTCTGATCGAACCGGTTTTTGGAGAGAGATGAGAGCCCCCGCCAAAGCGGGGGTATTGTTTTCTGGTTTACGGGAAGTTTGCAGAGCTGCAGTCATTTTGTGAATTTGCACAATGGGGCAAAACGCTGAATAAATGAAAAAGTCTTGAGCTCGGATTCTTACTCAGCAGCTTCGATCGGTTGTGATCTTGCGACGTTTTCCCTGGCCTCAGAGAGCAGCCATTCGCGAAAACTGTTGACGAGTGGGTCGTCGCGCTTTTCCTGTTGCGTTGCAATAGCATAGATGGTGAATGGAATCGTTGTGGCCTCGAACAATCGTACGAGGCGACCATCGTTGACCGAACTGCCTATGACGGCTTCATAGGCAAGCGATACACCCAGACCAGCCTCTGCCGCAGTGGAAGCATATTCGCAGTTTGGATAAATCGGGTCACCATGCGGAAGCTCGGCCACGACGCCTGCGGCACGGAACCATTCAGCCCACTGATCGTCAACTTCGTCACGAAACAGCGTCAAGCGCAACAGGTCCCTTGGATGAGAGATGTTTTCGCGTTCCAAAAGCGATGGTGAAGCGACCGGGTAGCGCGCCGAGTTCAGGAAAGGCACGACATCGGCACCTACCTCGGGGTCATCGCGCCACTTGATTACGACATCGGCATCGTTGGTTGCAAAATCTGTTGAGGGCGCGCCCTCGGCAATGCGCAGCCTGACAGCTTTCGCGTGCTCAAATCGCCCCATCCGTGGCACAAGCCATCGGGCGGCAAATCCCGGAGTGGACAACACCCGCAATGTTTGACCATGTGCGTCAGCCTTCGCCGCGCTGGTGCCGTCTTCGAGGTTGTCCAGCAATTGCGTCAGTCGGCCTGCGTAGTCTCGACCGGTGCCGGTCAAACTGATCCTGTTACCTTCCCGGCGAAAAAGAGCGGTTGCGAGATAATCCTCCAATGCGCGGATTTGGTGCGAAATTGCTGAAGGGCTTAAGCAAAGTTCGTCCGCAGCATCTTTGAAGCTCAGATGCCGGGCTGCGGCCTCAAATGCTTTCACGGCCGAGAACGGGGGTAATTGCCGTTTCTTCACGCGTGAATTTTCCTCATCAAGCAATGAAAAACGATCTTTTGCGGTCAATAATACCTGTCGACTAGGCTCGGGGCAATTCCTCATCTGTCGGAAGGAGGGAACAATGCTGTTCCTCAGACGTGTCACGCTCGCCGTGGCCGCACAGTTTCTTTTTGCCTTTTCCTACGCGGTCGCGGCAGAGACCCCGACGGTTCCAGACGATTTGACGGAAGAGCTTCACCGCTGGATAGATACTGCCACGGACCTCCCAAGGGCGCCTTCACCAGCAAGCATCTTTTTTGCTGATACCAAGGATTTGGCTGAACCGAGTGAGATGGCTTCGATGATTGGCGGCACGCCCCGCGGGATCTATGATCCTGAAACGAGGAGGATAACGCTGGTCCTTCCTTGGAGCGCAGAAGACCCGCAGGACATTTCTGTCCTGCTGCACGAACATATTCATCATCGTCAGGAGGGTAAGCATTATTACTGTGAGGCCGCCAAGGAACAGGTCGCCTATGGTTTGCAGCAGTCCTGGCTGGCCGAGCGCGACCTTTCGCTGGACGTCAATTGGATCGCGGTTGTCCTAGCTTCAAGTTGTACGGCACGCGACATTCATCCATAATGAGAGATTGTTGGTCTTGCGAAACAACGGCGTCGTTTTTACTGTACCCCCTGACTGCTGAGTTGGTTCCGAATTTGAGTGCCAGAAAATCAGCAGGGCCCTATAGACACCTACCCCCAACACTGCTACATGCACCCAATCTTACGGCCTCGGATTCGTTCCGGGGCCTCTGATATTTGTAACCGGGGACCTTCGGGGCCCTATACCCTTGGCACCTACGGGGGCCTATCACATAGCGGGGAAACCCCCTGCACTTGCTAAACGGAAGACAGAAAGCATGGCACTTAAGTCGTACAAGCCGACGACGCCGGGCCAGCGCGGGCTGGTGCTGATCGACCGTTCGGAGCTTTGGAAAGGACGTCCGGTCAAGTCTCTCACTGAGGGTTTGACCAAATCGGGCGGCCGGAACAACACCGGACGGATCACTTCACGCCGCCGCGGCGGTGGCGCAAAGCGTCTCTACCGGATCGTTGACTTCAAACGGAACAAATTTGATGTCGCGGCAACCGTCGAGCGGATCGAATACGACCCGAACCGGACCGCATTCATCGCACTGGTAAAATACGAAGACGGCGAGCAGGCATACATCCTGGCTCCGCAGCGTCTGGCTGTTGGTGACAAAGTCGTGGCATCCGCCAAGGCCGACATCAAGCCGGGCAACGCAATGCCGTTCTCGGGCATGCCCATTGGTACCATCGTCCACAACATCGAGATGAAACCTGGCAAAGGCGGTCAGATCGCACGTGCGGCCGGTACTTACGCTCAGTTCGTTGGTCGCGATGGCGGCTACGCTCAGATCCGTCTGAGCTCGGGCGAGCTGCGCATGGTCCGTCAGGAATGCATGGCCACCGTTGGTGCCGTGTCCAACCCCGACAACTCGAACCAGAACCTCGGTAAAGCCGGTCGTATGCGCCACAAGGGCGTGCGTCCGTCGGTTCGTGGTGTTGCAATGAACCCGATCGATCACCCGCACGGTGGTGGTGAAGGTCGTACCTCGGGTGGCCGTACACCGGTTACGCCGTGGGGTAAGGACACCAAGGGTAAGCGTACCCGCAACAAGAACAAAGCGTCCCAGAAGCTGATCATCCGCTCGCGGCACGCCAAGAAGAAGGGACGTTAATCCATGTCTCGCTCTGTTTGGAAGGGTCCTTTCGTCGATGCTTACGTGCTGAAAAAAGCCGAAGCAGCGCGCGAGTCGGGCCGCAACGAAGTCATCAAAATCTGGTCGCGTCGTTCCACCATTCTGCCCCAGTTCGTGGGTCTGACCTTTGGTGTGTACAACGGCCAGAAGCATATCCCGGTAAACGTCTCGGAAGACATGATCGGTCAGAAGTTCGGTGAATACTCGCCGACCCGTACCTATTATGGCCACGCCGCAGACAAAAAAGCGAAGCGGAAGTAAGTCATGGGCAAGGAAAAGAACCCCCGCCGCGTGGCTGAAAACGAAGCAATGGCGAAAACGCGCATGCTTCGCACCAGCCCGCAGAAACTGAACCTGGTTGCGCAAATGATCCGCGGCAAGAAAGTTGAGAAGGCTCTGATCGACCTGACTTTCTCGAACAAGCGCGTCGCGCAGGACGTCAAGAAGTGCCTGCAGTCCGCAATCGCGAATGCCGAAAACAACCACAACCTGGACGTTGACGAGCTGATCGTCGCCGAAGCATGGGTTGGCAAGAACCTGGTCATGAAGCGCGGTCGCCCGCGTGCCCGTGGCCGTTTCGGCAAGATCATGAAGCCGTTCTCGGAGATCACCATCAAGGTGCGTCAAGTTGAGGAGCAAGCCTAATGGGTCATAAAGTAAATCCGATCGGCATGCGCCTGCAGGTCAACCGCACCTGGGACAGCCGCTGGTACGCCGACACCAAGGACTACGGTGATCTTCTGCTGGAAGACCTCAAAATCCGTGAGTTCATCAACAAAGAGTGCAAGCAGGCCGGTGTTGCCCGTGTGATCATCGAACGTCCGCACAAGAAGTGCCGCGTTACGATCCACACAGCACGTCCCGGTGTCATCATCGGCAAGAAAGGTGCAGACATCGAAGTTCTGCGCAAAAAGCTTGCTCGTATGACCGACAGCGAACTGCACCTGAACATCGTCGAAGTGCGCAAGCCCGAGCTTGACGCGCAGTTGGTTGCCGAGTCCATCGCTCAGCAGCTGGAGCGTCGTGTTTCGTTCCGTCGCGCGATGAAGCGGTCGGTTCAGAACGCCATGCGCATGGGCGCCCTGGGTATCCGGGTGAACGTCGCTGGTCGTCTGGGCGGCGCCGAAATCGCACGGACCGAGTGGTACCGCGAAGGCCGCGTGCCTCTGCACACCCTGCGTGCCGACATCGATTACGCACATGCCGAAGCGATGACCCCCTACGGGATCATCGGGATCAAGGTCTGGATCTTCAAAGGGGAGATCATGGAGCACGATCCGCAGGCACGTGACCGTAAAGCACAGGAACTCCAGGACGGCCCTGCACCTCGTGGTGCTGGTGGCGGTCGTCGCTAAGGAGGGAAAGATATGCTTCAACCAAAGCGTACAAAATTCCGCAAGATGCACAAAGGCCGGATCAAGGGCGAAGCCAAGGGCGGCTCTGATCTGAACTTTGGCACTTACGGCCTGAAAGCCATCGAGCCTGAGCGTGTAACTGCACGCCAGATCGAAGCTGCACGTCGTGCCATGACGCGTCACATGAAGCGTCAGGGTCGTGTCTGGATCCGCATCTTCCCCGACACTCCGGTCACTGCAAAGCCGATCGAAGTTCGTATGGGTAAAGGTAAAGGTTCCGTGGACCGTTGGGTTTGCAAGGTCAAGCCCGGTCGCGTGATGTTCGAGATCGATGGCGTCAATGACGACATCGCCCGCGAGGCCCTGCGCCTGGCCGCGATGAAGCTGCCGATCAAGACCCGCGTCGTGGTTCGCGAAGACTGGTAAGCGATTGGGGGCAACCCCGTTCGTGACTGAAAAGACCCCCGCCGGGACACCGGCGGGGGTTTTCTGTTTCAACGATGCACTGCATTCGCGGTCGCGTGATTGGATTCGACGAAATACGAAGGCACCCCTAGGCTGTCAGTCAGTTAGCCGGAGGTTCCCATGGTTCAGTTGCGCAAGAAAGTGCTTATCAAAGAAGTGATTACCACAGATCAACTGGGCCAGCCATGCCCACCCATTGTTCGCGTGGCAGCTATGGCCGTCTTTAAAAACCCTCTGGCAGGCAAGTTTTCAGAAGACTTATCGGACTTGTTCGAGATCGGCGGAGCGCTTGGTGCCGGTCTGGCTGCCGAAGCAATTGGGCAACTGGATGGAGATCCGGTTTCATACGGCAAGGCGGCTATCGTCGGCATAAACGGAGATCTTGAACAAGGCGGGGCTGTGATCCATCCCAAGCTTGGCGCCCCGATGCGCGCGGCGGCTGGCGGGGGCGATGCTGTGATCCCATCAAATGCAAAACTGGGTGCACCAGGTTGCGCAATCGATCTGCCGCTGGGACACAAGGACAACCCGTGGTCATTCGATCATTTCGACACGATGACACTGAATGTACCCGATGCGCCGAAACCGGACGAGATTGTATTGTGCCTTGCCTATGCGGATGGTGGCCGCCCTATCCCGCGCTGTGGCAAAGGACCCCTTAAGACGTAACCCCAGAAACATTAACTGGCCTTGCTGCAAGGGCTGGGTTATGCCCGCCTCATGCCACAGATTGATTCACTCTTCGTCACCCGCCTCTACCGCGCTGCCCTTTCTGAATTCGATCCAAAGATCGATCCGGAAGAGCTGGAGAATTCCTGCTTGGTCATCGCCGAGGATGATGAGGCCGGACAGGACTGGTGTGAGGAAAACGGCTATCCCGGCTATACCAGCTACGCCTCTCTGACCGATCTGCCGTGGCGGTTCCCAATATTTGCCGATCTGGTCAAGGGTCTGGATCAGCACGTGGCCGCGTTTGCCAAGGATCTTGAGTTTGACCTGGGCGAAGGAGAACTGAAGCTTGAGGATCTGTGGATCAACATCCTGCCCGATGGCGGGATGCATTCCAGCCACCTGCACCCTCACAGCGTGATCTCAGGCACAACTTACGTCGCGATGCCAGAAGGCGCCAGCGCGCTGAAACTGGAAGACCCTCGGTCCGGCCGCATGATGGCCGCCCCCACGCGCCTCAAGGGTGGTCGGCGCGAGTTGCAGCCGTTCATCTATGTAAAGCCGAAGGTGGGGGACGTGTTGCTGTGGGAAAGCTGGCTGCGCCATGAGGTTCCGATGAACATGGCCGAGGACGAACGGATCAGCGTCAGCTTCAATTACCGTTGGGATTAACAAACCTGGTCATAGCGGGCGCACCAAAGCCTTCCCGTCCGTGTATCGCGTGGTCGCTTTCGTCTTACGACAGTGCAGGCCATGAGGCCTGAAAATAAAGTCGACCAGCCATGATGAGCGTTATCTTTTCGTAATCCTGAGGTCCACAAACCAGTTTTTGTCAAATCTGCCCTGCGTGCTGGTCAGCGACCTTCCTGCCGAAAAATCAGGTGGCAGATTCTGACTTATCGAGAATCCGACAACAATCGAACTCTTGAACAAGTAATTCGTGCGGCCGGACACGCGCAATTGACCGCTATCAGAAAGCGATGCGCTATAGCTCTTGGGCCGCGACGCTCCGCCCTTGGCGAATTCCTGAGCACTGATCAGCTGAAACCCGTTGGCGGACTTGCGGTAGTGTAATCGCAAGACCAGCTTTGTGCCTGAACCCGCGTCTTTGCCATTGGGGTTCGCCCGTCGACTGATATCGATGACATAATCCCCATATAGCGGGCTGGACGCCTCGGCACGGGGATTTGGCAACGCCACTGAAACGCGGCTGTCAGGCTGCACATTGCTATCAAGTGGCGGTTCGGGTTTCGCGATGTTTTTCAGAACAGCATAGCTTTTCTCGGTCAGGTATCCCGTTCCCTCTGAACCGCTTTGCCCCTGAAATCGACGCAAGGCCGTGCGAGACCGCGCACCGAATATCCCGTCAACTGGCCCGGCGGAATAGCCCAGAGCATTCAGGCCGCGCTGAATACTTCGATAGTCGCTTCGGCTTAAGTTCAACGCTGTTTCTGTTTCCAGCGCCATGTCTTGTTGCGCATTCTCCCGCCCCCCCTGGTCGGCTGTATTCTTCGACATCAAGGACAGGTCGCCTGCATTCCTTTGGTCATCCGAGGCCTTCGTTTTTGGCTGAGCCTGATTGCCAATCGCGCCAGCGACCTCGCCAGCGTACTGTCCGGCCCTTGTGTTCGGATAGAGTTGCGCGATCATCTCCAATGCGCCCTTCTTCACACTATCATCTTCCAGCTTCAGTGCTTCGCGCAGGACGCGTTGAGCCGCGTCTTCGCGTTCGTCAGCAGGGAGGGGTTCTGCGGTTGCAGAGTTTTGGTCTAATTCGGTTGAAGGAGCCTTGATTGCTGCAGGAACAAGGAAGATGTCGCGCCCGGGCAGTGAGCCATAGGTGAACGGCTCCTGATAGCCCTCAGTCAGTTCAAAAACTGTGTCCCGCACTTTGCGGAAGAGCTTTCCCAATTCCAGACCGGGCACTTCGATATGCTCCAGCAAAGCCTGCGCGTAAGGGCTGTTGCGGCCCACGCCATCCAATGCCAGAGTCCCACTGCGCGCGGAATACCCGACAAGCACGCCGCCCGGGTCGATACGTCCCAATCCCCGGCCAATCGACCGGGTCGCCGTGGTTCGGACCATTTGCGACACGAACGGGTTGTTCCGGCAGGCGTCCACAAGAACCAGTTTCAAGCCTTTGGCCGTTGAAACTGAATTCAGCATTGTCTCCAACCGGATGGCCTCGAACTCTACATCCTTGTCACTTCTGAGTTCCGCGTTTGTGGGTATCAGATAGTTTGTATTGTCGATTTCGATTCCGTGGCCCGCAAAGTAGACCAGCACCATATCTGCGTCGTCTGTTTCCTCGGAAAAATCCCGAAGGGTAAGCCGCATTTCTCGATAATCGAGGTTGTATTTTTCGGTGACAACAAACCCGATCCGCCCAAGCGCGGCGGCTACGTCCCTGGCGTCATTGGCCGAGTTGGGAATGTCCGAAACATGGTCATACTGTGCGTTGCCGATTACAAGCGCCACGCGCTTTGCCTCGGCTGATGTCGCAATACTCAGGCAAAGTACCAGGCCCCGGAAAAAGCAAAGAACCATCCGCAAGCCGCGACGGAATTGATGAGTTTGGCATCTAAACATAAGTAACAGCAGATTTTTTAACCTGAGTATACTCTATCACACCCTGGTCTGCCCCGCGACGTCAAGCTGGCGCACGCGGTACTTAGAGGGATTTCACGGCTTTTGGTTTTGACGAATAACAGAAAACATCAACGACAAATCAATATTTTGCCGCTCGTCTGTGACCGGTCCGTTTTCACATGACCAAGCATCTTGCCGTGAATGCCTGAACCGATCACTGTTCCTACATGCCGAACCACCAGATCCGAAAACTGGAAGCAGCCAAACCGGTGCTACCGGAAAGCCGAGGTCATTTCTTGCCTGCCACAATGCGGTCCAGAATGAGAGCACAGAAGAGGATTGCCAGACCCGCCAGTATGCCTTGCCCAGCGGCAGCATATTGCAGAGCCTCCAGCACATCTTCGCCCAGGCCTTTCGCACCAATCAGTGATGCAACAACGACCATGGCAAGTGACATAAGTATGGTCTGGTTGACGCCAGCCATGATGGTCTTGTGCGCCAGCGGCAGATCTACTTTCCACAGCAGATAGCGCGGCGTTGCGCCAAATGCGAGGGCAGCCTCGCGCACGGTGTCCGGCACTTGCTGCAGACCCAGAACGGTAAAGCGGATCACCGGTGGGCTTCCAAAGATCATTGTCGCAACGACTCCGGCAGGTTTGCCGGACCCGATGAAGGCGACAACTGGGATCAGATACACGAAGGACGGCATCGATTGCATGAAGTCCAGGATTGGCCGCACGATGGCAAACGCGCGGGGGCGGCGTGCACAGTAAATGCCAAGCGGAATACCCAACGTGATCGAGATCAGCGCAGCGGCCCCCAGCAGGGCAATAGTTGTCATCGCCTTCTCCCAGAAATCCAGCAGGCCGAGATAAGCCAATGCCGCGCCGGTGAAAATTGCCACGCGCGGGCCAGCGGAAAGATAAGCCAGCATGATTATGACCAGCCCCACGACCGGCCAAGGGGTGTCGACCAGAACCACTTCGATCCAGTCCAGAAGGGTGCGCATTCCGTAGGTCAGCCCATCGAAGAAACCGCGTCCGGCTGTTTTGGTCCACTCGAAAACGGCCTGTACGCCGTCACCCACATTGAGCCGCCAATCCCGGTTTGTCGGAAAGGTCTTTAGAACAGACAGCGCATCAGGTTGCGCAAACTTGATGGCAGAGAGAACAACGACAACCAGGGTCAGCACGGACGCGACGATCATCCGGGGCACAGACCATCCATGGGCCACGCTGGAATCCGATCGCCAGCGCGCGAACTGACCTTCCAGCGTCCAGTTGGCCAACGACGCCGCGAGGAGTTTGACCGCCAGCAGCAGGAAAAGCCCGACCGACAGAAAGGTTATACCAGTGGAGTCTGCGCTCTGTGCGGCTTCCTGCGCTCCGGCCAGGGCACCTTCCAGCGACTCTGCCGCGCGTTTCAGGGAATCCAGCGACGCAGCGCTAGATTGTTCCGCCGCCTCGATCTGCTGTCGACGCAGCGCCAGAGTTTGTTCGATCTGATCTGCCCGTTCGCGAAACTCCCGCCCCAGATCACCGAATAGACCCAAGCCGACTTGAATGTAAGCCAGTGTTTCAAGCACCAGAAAGCCTAGGAACCAGGACCAGAGGCCTCGCGCGCCGAACCAGATCGGGCCAAGAACGGCAGCAGCCTTGTTCAGGGTGAACCGATAACCCGGCGCCTGCATCATATAGGCAAAGGTCTTTTGATAATATGCTTGGCTTTGCCCGACGAAATCAGCGATCAAACCTTCCAGACGGTCGGCAGTTTCGGGTTTGACCTGCTGTGCATCAACGTGTTTCATCGTTGTCCCCTTAGGCCTGACTGTTCTGAATGGCACGGATAAGCCCCGCGCGGTTGATCACGCCCACGGTCTTGCCGTCTTGGGTAACTGCGACCACTCCGTGCCCTTCGACACAAAGGTTCATCAAGTCGGACAGATCCATGTCAGGATGGGCCTCTTTGGCGTCATCGGGAACTTCGCCGTGATGGGCCTCAAATTCGTCGACCGGTTTCATCACCGAGTGCGCAAAGATCATGTTGAGCTTGGAAATCCCGGCGACGAAATCGGCGACGTAATTGTCGGCGGGATTGAGGATGATTTCTTCCGGCGTGCCGATCTGAACGATGCGCCCATCCTTCATGATCGCGATGCGGTGGCCGATACGGATCGCCTCATCAAGGTCATGGGTGATAAACATCGTGGTTTTATTGAGCTTGTGGCTGAGTTCCATGAACTGGTCTTGCAATTGCTTCCTGATCAGCGGATCGAGGGCCGAGAATGGTTCGTCCATCAGCAGGATTTCGGGGTCTGCAGCGATCGCCCGGGCAAGGCCGACACGCTGCTGCATGCCACCGGACAACTCATGTGCGTATTTGTCTTCCCAGCCATTGAGCTCTACCAGTTCGAGAACGCGATCTGCCTCTTCCCAGCGACGCGCCTTGCCGGTGCCGCGAATTTCCAGAGGCATGGCCACGTTGTCGCGTACAGTGCGGTGGGGCATCAGGCCGAAGTTCTGGAACACCATGGCGACCCGACGGTTCCGCAGATCGCGAAGCCCGTCATCGTTCAGACCCATCACGTCATCGCCGTCCAGGTAGATGTGGCCATCGGTGGGTTCCAGCAGGCGATTCACATGGCGCACTAGGGTCGATTTACCCGACCCGGACAGGCCCATGACGCAAAACAGCTCACCGCGCTCGATCTCAAAGCTGGCATCAGCGACGCCGACAACACAGTTGAACCGCTCCAACACCTCGGCCTTGCTCAACCCTTCAGTGTGAATGGCTTTCAGTGCGTCCCGCGCGCGTGCTCCGAACACTTTCCACACGCCGCGTGCATCGATTGCGATATCCGCTGTCATACTGGCCCCACCTTGGTCTAGCTTTCAGAACGTGCCCCCGACAACCTGGCCGGGGGCGCTGGGTATCAGTTGGTTTTCAGGCCCAGCCAGCCGTCGACGGTATCGCCGTTCGCGGCGATCCATTCGGCCACAACTTCATCCGTTTCGCGCCCTTTAACGACAACTTCGTAGGTTAGGCCGCTGAGTTGATCGGCATTCATGTTGATGTTGCTCAGAAAAGAAGCTGCGGCCGGATTGCGCTGCTCCAGAGATTTGGAGTGGGCAACCGTCACGGTTTTCACAGGCTCGCCTGTGCTGACATGCGATTTGTTGTACCAATCCGCGTCCTGATCCGGCTGAACCATCTTGTATGTGGCCGCGTCGTGTGCGGGTTCTTCAAGGATTGTCACATCATACAGCGCGTGCACATAATGCGGCGCGTAGCAGTAGAAAGCGGCGCCTTTTTTCTGGTCGATTTGATCCTTGAGACGGGAATAGAACACCGTCTCATCTTCGGTTGTTGGAGTCAGGAACGTTTCGATACCATAGTCGCGCACACGCACCTTAAAGGTGTTGGTTGAAGCCCAGCCCGACGCGCCAACCCAAACTTCGCCCATGCCATCGCCGTCAGAGTCGAACAATTCCTGGGCCATAGGTGTGGCCAGATCATAGATCGATTTGATGCTGTGATCATCGACCATGTAGTTGGGAACACAAATCCCCGCGCGGCCCTCGTAGCTGCCTGAAGACAGCGCGACGGTGCCTTTCTGGTCGACGTATTCATCGGTGAAGGAAGACTGGTTCGGCAACCAGACATCGGGGTGTACATCAATGTCCCCTCGCCCGCCATCCATTGCGGCAAAAATCACGGCGTTGGCGCCCGGCGCATAGCCCACCTCTCCGCCCAAACGCGTTTCGATAACCTGCCCGATGACGCGGCTCATAATTTTGGCACCGGGCCAGCTGGGTTCGCCCACCATGACCTTGTCTTGCGCCAACGCTGAAGTAGCACCCAAGGCGAAAGCCAGTGTTGCCGTGAGTGTTGTCAGTTTCTTCATATCAAATTCTCCCGTTGCGTTGTGTTGGATGCGCCGTCAGACGCGCGCCCGCTTGCGTTGCGGGTCTATGAATGGAATGTCCGAAACCGTTGCCCCCAGGCGTTTCATCCGCCCGTCGAGTTGCCCAATTTCAAGTTGCGTGCCGTTCTCGGCATGCTCGACCGACAGCCGCGCCATGGCGATCGCGTGTTCAAGCATCGGTGATCGGATGGCCGAAGTGACCACGCCCACCTGCCGTTCGCCAGCAAAGACCGAAGCGCCATGAGCAGGCACATCATCGCACCCGATCAACAATCCCTTGAGCACGCGGCGCGGCTCTCGCGCGTTTCGCTCAAGCGCAGATTTGCCCGTAAAGCTCGCCTTGTTCAGATCGACCGCGAAGTCCAAACCGGCCTCGAACGCGTCGACGCCCGGCGCAAACTCGGCATTTGCCGCGGCCAATCCGGCTTCGATCCGGATGATGTCCAGTGCGGCAGAGCCCATGGGTGTGATCCCAAACTCTTCACCCGCCTCCATCACCGCATCCCAGATCGCTAGCGCGTCGGTCTTGGAACAGAAGACTTCGTAACCCAGTTCCCCGGTATAACCCGAGCGTGAGAGCATGAATGGCGCACCATCGCGATCATTGAGCCGGGCAATTGTGACCCCGAACCACTTCAGGTGATCCAGCGAAGGCACATGTGGTTGAGTGAAGGCAATCTTGCGCAGCAAGTCGCGGGATTTTGGCCCCTGAATGGCAAGGTTTGGCATCGCGTTCCGTATCGCGTGCACCCGAACCTGCAGGCCCATATCCGTCGCCAATGCCTGCAGCGAACGACCACTTTCCTCGGATCCGCAGCACCAACGAAAGATTTCGGGCGCAAGACGGAAAAGCGTGCCGTCATCGATAACCGAGCCGCTTTCGTCACACATCAACGTGTAAGACCCACGCCAGACCGGCAGCTTCGCCACGTTGCGAGTTGTTGCCTGCTGCAGCAGTTTCTCGGCGTCCGGGCCAACAATATCGAATTTGCGCAACCCGCTCATATCCTGAACTGTCACGGCCTCACGACAGGCCCAGTATTCACCCAAGGTGCCGTGCGCCGGAAAGCTGACTGGTGCCCATAGATCACGTGCAGGCGCGAATTGTTGGGTCAACGGGGCCAGCCGATCATGAAATGCGGATTCCTGACTGATCGACATCGGGGCATCTTCCTTTTCACGATAGGCAACCGCACGGCGGATCGGCGTTTCTGGGCGGTAGATGCGGACGTGCACATCCGTCGGGTTCCAGCCATTGATCGGGTCAATATCGTCCGGGCAAGCGGTCGAAACGCACACCAGGTCCTCCATTGCGCGCATGGCGACATAGTCACCGGGGCGGGAATAGGACTCCTCGGTCAGAATGTGATGCGTCGCCGGATCGACCCATGTGTTCCAGAAAAAATTGATCGCGGGCCAGGCCGAACGTCGCGCGACGCCGTAAGGCGCCAGCGCATTCGACATGTTATCGGAACAGTTCACGTGGCCGGGAAAGCCGCGCTCTTCATAACCTCGGGCGGTGCAGGCCAGACCGAAGGTGTCGTGGCGCCCACAGGTGTCCTGCACCACATTGAGAAGTGGTCGCATCTCACGATCGTAGAACTTGTCCAGCAACCCCGGGCCAGGATAGGCGCGTCGCACCATTGATCGCGTCGCCGTCGAGTCGATCATCCATTCGACTCCATGTTGCAGCTCATCGGAACGAAGCACCATGAAGTCCGAGCACTGCTGCCCTTCCACGTCGATGATCTGAACGAATTCGCCCGCTTTCAATTCGTAAGCCAGCGCCGTTCCTCGCGGTACAGTAAACTCGTCCCGGACATCTCCCAGAAGTGGCGGCAGCTGGGGCTGGTCCGAGGCTGCACATTGATGGGAGACCGTAACGCATCCGGTATCGGTTCCCTCAACCAAGCCAGAAATGAGCGTTGGCCTGATCAACCAAACTGTCACGCGTTTTTCGACACGCAACACCAGCGGTTCTGATGAGGCCAATGGCCTGAAACACGGGACTTCCTGCCTTGGATCTCCGCCATTTGCACCAATCCAACCTGTAAAAGGGTCGCTGTTGAATGCACCTTGATCAACCGTTCCGTTCGCTTGCAGCTTCAGTCGAGCAAACGCAGGCCTCCCATCGGCAAACGCAACAATGTCCAGCGGATAACCCTGCGATGTCGCCTCAAATGACAGCAGGTCGCCCCCGGCGGCTTCAACACGGTGCGCGTCGCGTGGCGCCAGCACATATTCTCGGACACCCGAGGCCTTCGGAAAGCCCGGGAATCTGCGTCCCGGGCTAACAAACCCGGCATTCGTGAACTCGTGTAGGACAGCGGAACCATGCATGTTGCCGTAGGATTCTCATTTATGAAACTAGTTACAGAGGTTGATGAAACTAGTTACATATGTCAACACTTTCGTTGAAGGTAGAAAAAATAGGCGCGATACCACGTGACACAAAAAGACCCGACGTTGAAAAAACGCGCAAATCTCAGAGATGTTGCGAAAGCCGCGGGCGTATCGGTTGCAACCGTATCCCGGGTGCTGAACGAACCGGGTGTTGTGAAAAAGGAAACTCTGGAGAAAGTTCAGAAAGCAATTGCGGATCTTCGATTCGTCCCCAGCGCGGCCGCCAGAGCAATCAACTCTGGTCGGACCCGTTTCGTGGGTGCGCTGGTACCAACGTTGGACAATGCCATTTTCGCTCGGTTTCTTGCTGCGCTCGAACGCAGACTGTCCCAAGATGGGCTTTCACTGATCGTAGCCACAACTGAGTCAGACCTGGAGGTTGAAGCCGAAAAGGCGAAGGGGCTGGTTGATATCGGGGCTGAAGGGCTGATCATTACTGGCGCAACACACGCCGCTGAATTTCACGACTTGATCGAGCGCACAAGAATCCCCACGATCGTCACATCATACTTTGACGTCTCCAACCCTTTTCCAACGATTGGATACGATAACAAGGCCGCGGCACAATTGGCCCTACGGCATCTGATTAAGCTTGGACACCGGCGGATTGCAGTTGTTCACGGCCCTGTTCACAACAATGACCGAACACAGGCCCGACTTTCCGGGCTGCACGAGCTGAATTGGGATGGCGAGATAACGACAGTTGAAACCGAAATAAGCCTCCGGGGCGGCGCCGAGGCTACTGCACGCATCGTCAACAGGTCGGTCAAACCAGATGCGATCCTGTGTCTGTCGGACGTTGTGGCACTAGGGGTTTTGTTTGGTCTTCAATCCAACGGCATCAGTGTCCCGGACGAGGTGTCTTTAATGGGCCTGGATGACCTGCCAAGCTCTGCCGTGGCCGTACCTTCCATCACAACAGTTCATCTTCCAGTTTCAACAATGGGTGAAAGGGCAGCGATCGCATTGGCGCGTTGGATTTCCACTCAGGAGAGACCTGAGCCTGAAAGGTTAGAGGCAGACCTGGTTGAAAGAAGTTCGACGATTCGAAAGCGCGCTTTCGACGAATACGGCTGACTTTCGAAAAACCATCCGCGAATACCCATTCGCTGGCCTCCGCAACGCTCTGAATACGAAACCTGACGAAGTTCGAGGTTGGTGGCATTGGACTTATTCCTACACGCGATACAATCCACCGAGAGAGGCTGATTGAGCCTTTCTCGCACCTCCGGTCTTTGTGTCTGACCGTCTTGGCCGAAAGCAGCTCAATCCACAATCAACTTCGAGCCCCAAGTAACCGCCCGAAAGGACGGATTTCGCTTTGTGACGCTGCCTTGGGAGCTAAGGGGCTTCGGTCACAGTCAAAGTCGGTTGCCGGACATCTCAGCCTTCTGGAGTATACCAGATTGGCGAAGTGTACGCGCGCTCCTGTGTTGAGGTAGGCACATCTGCGGGCAGTTCGTCCCCGAACCGAACGGCATCGTAAACTGTCCACCTGGGCGTCGGAATTTCCAGAACACGAACGTAGTAGAATGCCCGCAATGAAGGATCGAAGTCGGGATCCTTCCAAACCGTCAACAGCTCCGGAGAACCGATTGAGTTGGTGAACGTACCCGTTGCGACATCCACGGTGTTACCCACTGCGGGTAGATTGCCATCGGCATCCGGTTGCCTGTCTCCCGACCACGCCACGTCATACACCTGCTCTTCCGTGTCGCCGTTGGCATTTACCCAACCCTTCACAACTTGAACACGGTCGAGATTGCCGGAATACGGGTCCTTGAGTGCAGCAATAAGGAATGTCGGTGAATCCGCGCCCTCGGGCACTTCAGAGAGGTCGCCGCCCATGGGAACGCCTTTGTCATATCCTATTTCGGCAGGCAGACGTGATCGCGCGTCCTCCTCTGTGAAGTCCCAGCCACCAAAGAAACGAACCGTTATGCGGCTACCGGTTGTTCCATAAACTTCTTTGCGCTCCATGGCGTCGAATATGGCTTCGCGCGTGTTGTCTTCGGCCCAAACCGCCGCGTAGCCAGAGGCTGCCATTTCCCACCCGAGGATCCTCAACGCGTCAAATTCACCTACGACATGCTGCCATCGACCGGGCTCCGGCTCGACGCCTGAGTGCTTGCCAAAGAAGTTGTCCTCTTCCGCCGTCGCCAACGCGGTATGGCTGTCGGTCGAACCCACGACACCGAATTTGTACGGATTGGTGCCAAGTTGCGCTTCCAGCTTGAGACCGTTCTTCAGAGCTTCGCGGGCATATTCGTACTGAAGCATCCAGTCTTCTTTGGGCGTCGGGCCAAGATTGGATTTATCCCAGGTTTCATAGTCCGCAAATTCATCGTTCGGGCTCAGGAACGGATGGGTTTCCCCATCACCCTTGATCTGGGTGATCTCGTACATCGGCTCCCATTTCGCGCGCCGTTCAGCGTAGTCCGCCGTCAAAGGCTCACCCGTTTCCGGATTGGTCTCGACCGGAAACATAAGGCCGTTGGAAACGTTGCCGTTGTGGGCAAGGGCCAGAACACGACCGCCGGTTTCCATTTCATATGTTTCCATCCAGTCCCACAGCTTTTCCGGATTAAAGGTTTCTGCGGTCGTGAAGGGCAGCATTTGCCGTGCGCGAATGGCATCATCACGGTAAATCACGTTGCGATGGAGGTTGTTGCCGGCTTCGGTAGATGTCCATTCGTATCCGATGAACGCAGTAAACGTACCGGGGTCATCGTGATGATCGGCGGTTTGCGTGAACTCGTCCCAAACGGACTGCACGAATCTGCGATCCGACACAGCCTCGGGAAGGGCTTCCCCGGTAATCCCGGCAAATGTCTCAATGACCTCCATAGTCGCTCCGAGAGCAACATCTCCACCTGCATTAAGTCGCTCGCTCCAGTCTCGAAGCGTTGGATCACGCATCAGCGTTGAGTTTCCCGCAATGATTTCATTCATTGCCCCCATGGCGTCCGAATGATCGGAAACAACAAGCCAGTCGAGCGGTCGAGACAGTTGTACGCGGAGGCCATGTGACGTCGTGACTTCTTCACCCCGTGCAAATCGATAAGCGTCCTCCGGGCTCAGGATGACCCCAAATCCGCGCGCATCCAGCGAGTTGGACGTGTGCAGGTGGGTATCGCCCCACAGGGGACGAGTCGGAAAGTCGCGGCCGGCATAAGGCGAGAAATCTGCGGGCGCGGGTTCGCGCATATCGTCAACCGATATGGTCATCTCCCCGACCTGCCCACCTTGCGCGGTCTCCTGAGCTTTGGAAGAGGTCGCACAGAATGCGACAGAAACAATTGCTGTCGATGTCAGAAAAAATCTCATTGGAGCCTCCCAGGCCAGCTGAATGCCTGCCCATGGCAGCATTTGGCGCAGTGATCCGTCAAGGTGGACAAGCAAAATTTAATAGTGAGACATGTGCGCCTATTCTGGGAGCCGTGGTCCGGTCTGCCCTTTGTGTGGGCATCAAAACAAGTTTCAGCAAATTGAGCAGCCTCATCTGACCGGTCTTGCATTCTGCGACACCTGCGGAGGACCACTCGCCACTGTCGGGCGCGACTATCTCGCCTGCTCTGCCGCTCGCAAACTCGGTACTTGTTCCCATAAGCAATCCATTCGGCGCAATGTCCTGGAAGACGCCGTTCTGGATTTGCTTCGTCGGCGCCTGATGCAGCCCGACGCAGTGGCCGCTTTTATCAAGTCCTTCAGCGAAGCCGCCAACGCAGAAGCAGGCACAGCGGAGGTAGCCCGGACCCGTCTGCAATCCGAGCGGGACAAAGCTGAGCGCAAATTTAATCTGTTTTATGACGCAATCGCTGAGGGCATTCGCACCCCTGGACTTCAAACGCGGCTCGAAGAACTCGAAGCGCAGATAGCCGAGCTTGACGCAAAGCTCTCCGAACCTAAGCCTTCACCGGTGCGACTGCACCCGAACCTTTCCGAACTTTATCGCTCCAAGGTTTCCGATCTGGCGCAGGCTCTGTCGGATCCGTCGATCCGCACAGGAGTTTTGGAGATTATCCGGGGCTTGATCGAACGTGTTACGATCCAACATGAACGGGATGGCGTGCGGATTGAGTTGGAGGGTGCGTTGACCGCGATGATTGGGTTGGTCCAGAACGACAAAAGCCGCCTTGCGGCGGCTGGTTCGGTAAAAGTGGTTGCGGGAGCAGGATTTGAACCTGCGACCTTCAGGTTATGAGCCTGACGAGGTGAAGACGTTAAGCAATTGATCCAGTGGATCAATTGTAGTCTGAACGGGCTGTTTAGGATTTTCCGACGCTGGTTGCGGGAGTAGGATTTGAACCTACGACCTTCAGGTTATGAGCCTGACGAGCTACCGGGCTGCTCCATCCCGCGTCAGGGTCGGAAAGTGTTTCATCGTCAGAGAGAAGGGGGATTTTACTAGGTTTGGCGGTGACCTACTCTCCCGGGGCTTAAGCCCAAGTACCATTGGCGCGGCAGTGCTTAACTTCCGGGTTCGGGATGGGACCGGGTGTTTCACTTGCGCTATGACCACCAAACCGAGGAAAATCCCCGTCGCTCTTTTTGCCAAGCAAAAAGGCGACGCGCAGGAGGCAGCGTATTCGCGAAGCGGATGCGCGTTCCTGCACAGTTGTTATGTCAATCAACAGTGCCGCTTGGCGCGACACAGCCATCCCTAGTCAAAGAGGTGTATGTTTTTGATTTGTCTTTCCATTACTGGATCAAATCAAGCCTATCGGGCGATTAGTACCGGTCAACTGAACGCATTACTGCGCTTACATCTCCGGCCTATTGACGTGGTGGTCTTCCACGGCCCTCAGGGAGACCTTGTTTTGAGGGGGGCTTCCCGCTTAGATGCCTTCAGCGGTTATCCTGTCCGATCATAGCTACCCAGCACTGCCGTTGGCACGACAACTGGTCCACCAGTGGATCGTTCACCCCGGTCCTCTCGTACTAGGGGCAACTCCTCTCAAGTCTCCTACACCCACGGCAGATAGGGACCGAACTGTCTCACGACGTTCTAAACCCAGCTCACGTACCTCTTTAAACGGCGAACAGCCGTACCCTTGGGACCTGCTCCAGCCCCAGGATGAGATGAGCCGACATCGAGGTGCCAAACACTGCCGTCGATATGGACTCTTGGGCAGTATCAGCCTGTTATCCCCGGCGTACCTTTTATCCGTTGAGCGATGGCCCTTCCACTCGGGACCACCGGATCACTATGGCCGTCTTTCGACTCTGCTCGACTTGTCAGTCTTGCAGTCAGGCTGGCTTCTGCCATTGCACTCAACGAGCGATTTCCGACCGCTCTGAGCCAACCTTCGCGCGCCTCCGTTACGCTTTAGGAGGCGACCGCCCCAGTCAAACTACCCGCCACGCAGGGTCCCGGATCCGGATAACGGACCGCGGTTAGACATCAAGAGTGCGAAGGGTGGTATCTCAAGGGAGGCTCCACAGGTACTTGCGTTCCTGCTTCAAAGCCTACCACCTATCCTGCACATCACAATCCTGATGCCAGTGCGAAGCTGTAGTAAAGGTGCACGGGGTCTTTCCGTCTAACCGCGGGAAGCCTGCATCTTGACAGGCAATTCAATTTCGCTGAGTCGATGTTGGAGACAGCGGGGAAGTCGTTACGCCATTCGTGCAGGTCGGAACTTACCCGACAAGGAATTTCGCTACCTTAGGACCGTTATAGTTACGGCCGCCGTTTACCTGGGCTTCAATTCAAGGCTCTCACCTCTCCTTTTAACCTTCAGGCACCGGGCAGGCGTCAGACCCTATACGTCGTCTTGCGACTTCGCAGAGCCCTGTGTTTTTAATAAACAGTCGCCACCCCCTGGTTTGTGCCCCCAGCCCCTAGTTGCCTAGGAACCGGGCCTCCTTCTCGCGAACTTACGGAGGTATTTTGCCGAGTTCCTTCAACATCGTTCTCTCAAGCGCCTTGGTATGCTCTACCAGTCCACCTGTGTCGGTTTAGGGTACGGTCTGATGGAGGGCTATTTCCAGGAACCACTCAGCAGCCCAATCAATCCGATAAGATTGAACTACACCTGTGATCCGTCACATCCTCCTGGCCTAGGAATATTAACCTAGTTCCCATCGCCTACGCCTTTCGGCCTCGGCTTAGGGGCCGGCTTACCCTGCTCAGATTAGCTTTAAGCAGGAACCCTTGGACTTTCGGCGAGAGTGTCTCTCACACTCTTTGTCGCTACTCATGTCATCATTCTCACTAGTGATCTCTCCACCGGATCCCTCACAGGCCGGCTTCATCGAAAGCCTCTCTCCTCCAATACGTCCGAAGACGTGAAGGAGGAATGAGACTATGTCACACTACGCTCTGCTACCATGCCTTACGGCATCCTAAGCTTCGGCTCATGGCTTGAGCCCCGTTACATCTTCGCCGCAGGACAACTTATTTAGACCAGTGAGCTGTTACGCTATCTTTAAAGGATGGCTGCTTCTAAGCCAACCTCCTGGTTGTTTTGGTCGTCCCACCTGCTTTCCCACTTAGCCATGAATTGGGGGCCTTAGCTGTAGGTCAGGGTTGTTTCCCTCTCCACTACGGACGTTAGCATCCGCAGTGTGTCTGCCATCTAGTACTCCCGGGTATTCGGAGTTTGGTTAGGATCAGTAAGCCTGTGGGGCCCCATTACCCATCCAGTGCTCTACCCCCCGGGGTATTCGGATGACGCTCTACCTAAATAGATTTCGCAGAGAACCAGCTATCTCCGAGTTTGATTGGCCTTTCACCCCTAGGCACAGCTCATCCCGATCCTTTTCAACGGATGTGGGTTCGGTCCTCCAGTAAGTGTTACCTTACCTTCAACCTGGCCATGCCTAGATCACTCGGTTTCGGGTCTGATCCCACGAACTCATGCGCCCTATTAAGACTCGCTTTCGCTACGCCTACACCTAACGGCTTAAGCTTGCTCGTGAGACCAAGTCGATGACCCATTATACAAAAGGTACGCCGTCAGCTCGCAAGGAGCCTCCGACTGATTGTAGGCGTTCGGTTTCAGGTACTGTTTCACTCCCCTCGTCGGGGTGCT
>OY770022.1:207500-967500 GCA_963669395.1 uncultured Ruegeria sp.
CCCGCTCGACCCACCTGACCGCCAGGATCGGGCAACCATTGCAGCCTGGCGATGTTTTGGTTGCTGGATCTGACAACGGCAATACTGGGATGAAACTGCGCCCCGATGATCGGTTTTCGGGTGGCGTACTGCGCGTTGTCAGAAGTTTTCAGACCCCTCTCTTTGACAATGCAACCCTGGACCGCTTTGCCGCCACCGAGTTCCAGCGGGGCACGCGGGCCAATCGGATGGGCATGCAACTGGAGAGTGATGGCGACGGCTTTGCCGCCAAAGGCCAGCTCAATATTCTGTCCGAGGTCATTACGCCCGGCGACATCCAGATGACCGGCACTGGAAACCCCTTCATTCTGCTGCCCGAGTGCCAGACCACCGGAGGTTACCCGCGTATCGCTACCGTTCTACCATGCGATTTGCCGCGCGCTGCGCAGACCCCGGCGAGTGGAAAGATTCGGTTTTCGTTTGTCACCATGGACGAGGCCCTGAACCTGCATGCCGCTTACCAATCTGAACTTGCGCGCCTGCCGGGCCGTGTCGAGGCACTTGTGCGCGATCCGCATGACATCGCCGACCTGTTGTCTTACCAATTGATCGGCGGAGTCGTCTCTGCCACCGACTAAGGAGATATGCCGATGCCCCGCGTTGATCTGAATGCCGATATGGGTGAAAGCTTTGGACCCTGGAAAATGGGGGACGACGAGAACCTTCTAAAGATCATCACCTCGGCCAATATAGCCTGCGGCTTTCACGCAGGCGATCCGGATGTGATGGCAAAAGCAATGGCCACTGCCGCTGAAAATGACGTCGGCATCGGCGCGCATCCCGGCTTCCCGGACCTTCAGGGCTTCGGACGGCGCAACATGAAAGTGCCGCATGCCAGCCTGCGCAATCTGGTGCGGTATCAATTGGGCGCCGCCATTGGGGTGGCGAAAGCAGTGGGGGCCCATGTACGCCACCTGAAGCTGCACGGCGCGTTGGCCAACATGTGCTCGGTCGATCTAGACATGGCGCGGGCTTGCTATCAGGGTGCCTTGGACGTGGACCCGGACATCATCATAATGGTTCTGGCAGTAACCCGGCAGGAAGAAGCCGTGCGCGAACTGGGCTGCAACTGGGTGGGCGAGATCTTCGCCGATCGCGCTTACAACGATGATGGCACCCTGGTCGACCGCAGCCTGCCCGGTGCCGTCATTCACGACGCCGACATCGCCGGGCCCCGTATTCTGAACATGGTCCGGGAGGGCGCAATCATCACCGAAAGCGGCAAGCGGCTGGAAACTTCGATCGACACGATCTGTTTGCACGGCGACGGACCGACCGCCGTTCAGATCGCCCGCTCGGTACGCCAGAACCTGATTGACGGCGGGGTCGAGGTCACAAAATTCACCAGATAGACAGGTCTTCGCAACCATCTGCCCCCAGTATCTTACTGTTGCCCGATCACCGGTCAGCCCCTAGCATGTGCGCAAGTGCATGTTCTGAATACTGTAATTGAAACAACGTAATTCGCGATGGTTGGTCCGGCCAATACCGTCGCAGCCTGTTTTCTCGCAAGGAGGCACACAAATGTCTTTCGACCTGATGTCGTATCAGCCCAGAGGCGACAAGAAGAATTCCGAATTTTTCGCTGAGTATCTGCCAATGATTTATGAGCGGCGGACCAGTTCCGGAATTGCTGATCAGGTCGGACCAATGCGGGCGATTGTCATTCAGGTTGAACCGAATGCGTTGTTCGACACGATGGTCGAACTTTACGTGATGACGCCGTATCGCCACTCGGCAAGCTATCTTGGGGCGACGCACAAATTCGCGGTAATGCACTCTCATCCCGAATATCCGTCGCTGATCATCATGGCGCCGCTGAGCGACACGTTCGAGGATTTCATACCCCGCATCAACCGCATGTACCCTCTGGCGCGCAAAACACCGCAAACCCGCTACGTGGGTGAGGTGTTCGCGGCCTCGGACCTGAATGATCTGAGCAAAACGCTGGAAGATCAGAACATCCGATTTGAATATAGCGGTGATACCGAGAACCCGTTTTACACGCTGGACGGATTCCGCTTTACCACCCCGTCGGATTTCGCCTGCAACCGGGTCGGCTATTCCTCACATGATTTCAATGATCCCGACAGCCTGGGCCTGGGCGACCGCGTCTTGCTGAGCGACGCCGAGAAGCAGCGGCTGCACGAGGCCGCGGCCTTTGCAGAAGACACCAAGATCGGTCCCTTGATGCTGGGGTTCGACCATCTGGCCACCCGTGTTCTGGCCGGTGAGCGGGAAGATGCAATCCTCGAGTTCCTGACCATGGTGCCCTACTATTTCTGGGGGGCGTACAACATCTTTGACATGAATTCGTCCACGAATGTGAACCGGAATGCCAATGTCGATGACGACAAGAAATCGCCTGCCAAGGTGTTCACAGCCAACAACACACCGTCATTCGTGAACTCATTTGCCAGGCTGCCGATGCCGACTGAGGATTTTGTCCGCAATTTCGGACGTCGCCTGCATCACATGGCCGTCGAAATATTGGATGGCGATCACGGCGCGGGTGAAAAGAACGTCGATTTCGTGGTGAACACCCTCAAGGACAAGGGCGTACCGTTTCTGGCCCATGTGGTGGGCGAATGCAAAGACGACCCAAACCTTAAACAGATCTTCTCGAAACACTCGAAGAATACATTGCTGATCACCGAGTATATCGAACGCTGCCACAAGTATGACGGGTTCTTCACCAAGGACAACGTCGCCGCCCTGACAGCCGCCGCCGGTCAGGATGAACAATACGAACACGGCCACGTATTCGACTGAAAAAAAGGCTGCGAGGGGAACTCGCAGCCCAGACCCATCCAGGAGAGAATATGCCGGGCCTTATGATGGCCCGATCATGAAACATGTGACATTGCGCGCCTGCAGGCGGCGGCAGGCCAGATCGGCCTGTTCGCGGGTCATGCCCTGAAAGGTGGCGTCAAACCCGCGCGAGCTTTGGTTCACCTTGCGCAAAGTGCCTTCAAGCGTGGTCATCTCCGACAGCGCCGTTTTCAGCAGAATCTTCTCAGCTTCATACCGGGTTGTGTAGCGTCCCACGTTTACGCCCCAAAGATGCCCACCTGACGTAGACAGGCGGGTAACGACCTCCTGCTCGGGTTCGGGCTCCTTTGCAGGTTCGGCCGACGCCAAAACCAGATTGTCCGGGCGAAGCGCCGGACGCGTGTCCGAATTTTCGACAGGAGGTGCGGTCGGCGCGATATCTGCCGCCGCAATCGCTGCCGCTATCCCGTCCTGAATACGCTCTCCGTTCTGGGCTGCTGTTTCGGCGACGGTTCCCGCGACCTGCACCGCACCACCAGCGGTTGGGCGAAGGGCCGGTCGCAGGCTTTTTTCCGGCGCGCCTACAAGGCTGGCGACCTGCGTAGCGCTGCCCAGCCCGGCGTTTCCTGCATAGGCAGGACGTGCGGGTTTGCGAATTGGCGCGCGCGACGGAGCCCGGCGGAAACCCATGTCCAGCAGTTCGGCCACCTTGGCGTTGCGCGAAGCGCCCGACTTGCCGCCAAAGACAGTTGCAATGATCCGTTCATCCTTGCGCTTGGCCGATGCAACGAGGTTGAAGCCCGCAGCCCGTGTGTATCCGGTTTTGATCCCATCCGCGCCTTTGTACGCAGCCAGCAACCGGCGGTTGGTGTTGGGCACGGTCTTAATGCCCGCATGCGTCGACTGTCGCGAAAACAGGTTATAGTACTGCGGATAATCATAAAGCAGATGGCGCCCCAGCGTTGTCATGTCGCGGGCCGTCGACAAATGACCCGACTCGGTCAAGCCATGCGCGTTCTTGAAGGTCGTGCGGCTCATCCCCATCGCCTTGGCCGTCCGCGTCATGCGGCGGGCAAAGGCTGCCTCGGACCCGCTGAGAGTAATCCCGATGGCCGTGGCCGCATCATTGGCCGATTTTACTGCGGCTGCGCGGATCAGATAGCGGAACGCGATGGTTTGTCCGGTCCGCAGGCCCAGTTTTGAAGGCGGCTCGGAAGCAGCCTTGCTGGTGATCCGAACCGGCGTATCCAGCGTGATTTCACCGTTACGCACCGCCTCGAACGCAATGTATAGCGTCATCATCTTGGTCAGAGAGGCCGGGTGAAGGCGCGTATCGGCGTTGCGCGAATGAAGAACCTCACCGGTGCGCGCATCAATCACCATCGCCGCGTAGGGTGCTGCAATGGCCTGCAATGGCACAAAAACAAGTAACCACAACAGTGCTGTAAGGAATAAGCCCATTCGGGCTGGAACTGTCCGCCGAATCTGCACGATCTTTGCCTCTGTCTGCCTCGCACCGCCGGGTTTTCCCGGTCGGCTTCATTTATTTTGTTGGCAACAAGGCTAGCACAGGGCTGTCGCTAAATAAACCGAAAGCTGGGCAATTCGCCAATTCGTGACGCCTAACAAAACCCCAATATGTAGCGGCGCGACCAAATCCGCCCACTAGATGCACACCCCGGACTCGGGTTTGGTCACGGTAGATCAAGAATTTATGAAACTGAGACCTATTGGCAACATCAGGTCAGTCCCCTGACGAGATCGACCAGATCGCCCAGATCCGCAAGCTCGTGGAATCGCGGATTGTCGCTGGGGGTTTCTGCCTGCTCGACCTCCCAAACCAGCCCGTGCGGTACATGAACGCCCCATGCGCCGGCCTGAATTGGCGCAACGACATCCGACCGCATCGAGTTGCCGACCATCATGGAAGCCAGCGGACCATCGCCATGCTGTTCGAAAATCCCGCGATAAACCTCCGGTGTCTTTTCCGAGACAATTTCCACGTGATCAAACAGATCGCCCAATCCCGACTGTGCCAGTTTCCTTTCCTGATCGATCAGATCTCCCTTTGTGATCAGAACCACACGGTGGGTTTCACATACACCTTCGATGGCGGCCTGCGCATGCGGCAAAAGCTCGATCGGGTGGGCCAGCATCTCCTGCCCCGCATTGACAAGCTGCCGAATGACGGATGCGGGCACCCGATCCTCTGTCACTTCGATCGCAGTTTCGATCATGGACAGGGTAAAGCCCTTGATACCGTATCCGTAGTGCCGGATATTCCGCTTTTCGGCAGCCAACAGGCGATCCATCAAGTGATCGCGGTCCGCGTGATCGGCCAGCAGATCCGCGAAATGGGCTTGGGTGAGCTGAAAGAATCGCTCGTTGTGCCACAATGTGTCGTCTGCATCGAAGCCGATGGTGGTCAGTTTTTCATGCATTCCGATACGTCCGCTTGCTCTTTCCTCTGACGCCAACGACGTTATATAAGCGCTCAGATAAACCGAAGCCTGAATCGAATTGTTACACGCGATGCTGCATTACCAATGGATGATGTCTGACCAACCGGACGACGATGCGAACTCGTCGGTCCTTGTGCAGACACGCCCCAAGACCAAGCGTCCGCCATTATACAAGGTTCTGCTGCTGAACGACGACTACACGCCGATGGAATTTGTGGTGCATGTACTGGAGCGATTCTTCGGGATGACCCATGCGCAGGCGTTCGAGATCATGCTGACGGTCCATAAGAAGGGTGTTGCCGTCGTGGGTGTCTTCAGCCACGAGATCGCCGAAACCAAAGTGGGACAGGTAATGGATTTCGCCCGCAGGCACCAACATCCCCTGCAATGCACCATGGAAAGAGAAGAGTAAGCAAAAGCGGCCGGGCCTGATGCTCCGAGCCGGACCTCTTGCCGGTAACACACATGACGTCACGAATTGATCTTGCTCTGGAAAGCGGTCTGGTGCTGTCGCAGCCGCTGACCGTGATCGGCCCTTCGCCGGATTGCAGTCTTTCCGCTCTGCCACGCGGGACCCAGGTGGTTCAGCCCTTCAAACCCTTCCACGACCATTTCGCGACGTTGGGTTTCGATGTCGCGCCGGCATCTGAGGAACCCTGCGAGGACGCAATTGTCTTTTTGCCACGCGCCAAAGCGCTTGCCCGGTCCATGATTCATCAGGCGTGTTACCGTGCCAGCGGTAGGATCGTCGTCGACGGCAGCAAAACGAATGGCGTTGACAGCATTCTCAAAGACGTTCGCAAACGGGTGCCTGTCGAGGGACCGATTGCAAAGGCGCATGGCAAGATTTTCTGGTTCCAGTCCGACAAATCGGCCTTTTCCGACTGGGCCGCGCCGGAAGTTCAGCACGCTGACGGCTATCTAACAGCCCCCGGTGTCTTTTCGGCTGACGGTATCGATCCGGCATCGGCGTTGCTGGCGCAGGTACTGCCTGAAAATCCGGGGCCTCGGGTTGCCGATCTCGGCGCGGGCTGGGGATTTCTTTCGGCCAAACTGCTGGAACGAGCCGAAGTTCGCACGCTGCATCTTGTCGAGGCCGATCATACAGCGTTGTCCTGCGCCCGCTCTAACGTGACTTCGCCAGTTGCGTGTTTTCATTGGGCTGATGCCGTGACGTGGACCGCGCCCGAGCCCTTGGACACAGTGGTAATGAACCCACCGTTTCACACCGGAAGAAGCGCTGAACCTGCGCTGGGCCAGGACTTTATCAAAGCGGCAGCCCGCAACCTGACCCGCAATGGCGACCTGTGGATCGTCGCAAACCGGCATCTGCCCTATGAGGCCACGTTGTCAGACTGTTTCAGGCAAGTTGAAGAGGTCGCCGGTGACAACCGTTTCAAGGTGTTCCACGCCTCTCGCCCTCGCCGGTGATCCCGGTTAACCTGCGCCAAACCTCCGGAGGAAGCTCATGTCGTTTTCCATATCAGGCAAAACCGCAATCGTAACAGGCGGTGCCAGTGGTGTCGGTCTGGCAATCGGCCGTCATTTTGCGGATGCGGGTGCAAACGTCATGTTCGCGGATATGGACGAAAAGCGATTGATCGAGGAGTTGGGGGAACAGGCAGATGACAGCAACATTCGGTATTTCGCAGGCGATCTGCGCGAGAAGCTGACCATTGCCAATTTGCTTTCCGCAACCATCGATGCCTTTGATCAGGTGGATATTCTGGTCAATGGATCAAGACAGGTCCGGCAGACGGACCCGCTGGATGCGGAAGACGACTCGGTCCGTGATTTGCTGAACCAGAACCTGATGCCTGCCTTGCGGCTCAGTCAACTGGTTGCCAAACGCATGACGAAACAGGCCGAAGATCAGGATGATGGCCCTGCGGGTTCGATCATCAACTTGTCTTCCATAGCGGCGCGGCGCACGCACCCCGATTTGCTGGCTTATTCTGTCTCGACCGCTGCACTGGATCAGATGACGCGCTCTCTGGCAGTTGCACTGGCGCCGAACCGTATCCGCGTAAATTCCATCGCATTGGGCTCGGTCATGAGCGCGTCACTGCAATCAACCCTGAAAGAAAACCGCGATTTTCGCAAAGACATTGAAAAACATACACCTTTGGCCCGGATTGCTGCTCCGAACGAACTGGCGGAAACCGCGCAGTTTCTGGCCTCTGATGCGGCCGGCTTCATTACCGGTCAGATCATGACAATCGACGGAGGCCGAACCCTGCTGGATCCGGTCGCCGCTCCAGCGCACTGAGACAAATGTTCGAAAACGAAAAATCCACCGCTGCCGCATGGTTCCGCCAATTGCGTGACGAAATCGTTGCAGCGTTCGAAGCACTCGAGGACACGCATCAAACTGGGCCGTTTTCGGACGCCGCGGCCGGACGTTTTGAAGTCAAACAGACCACGCGGCAATCAGAGGATGGATCGGACGCAGGTGGCGGGTTGATGTCGGTCCTGCGCGGTGGGCGCGTCTTTGAAAAAGTCGGCGTCAACGTCTCGACCGTGTACGGATCACTGGGCGAGCGTGCGCAGCAGGCCATGGCAGCCCGCAAGGGTATTCCGGGCATGACCGAAGACCCCAGGTTCTGGGCCTCGGGCATCAGCCTTGTCGCGCACATGCAAAACCCGCACGTACCGGCGGTGCATATGAACACGCGGATGTTCTGGACACCTCATGCCTGGTGGTTCGGGGGCGGTTCAGACCTGAATCCCTGCATCGAATATGACGAGGACACTGCGCATTTCCACGCCACCCAAAAAGCCCATCTGGACCCGCACGGGCCGGGACATTTCCCGCGGCTGAAGGATTGGGCTGACGATTATTTCTATATCCCCCACCGGAAAAGGGCACGCGGGGTTGGCGGCATATTCATGGATGATTACTGCACCGGCGACTGGCAGGCTGATTTTGCCCTGACCCAGGACATCGGCCGCGCATTCCTGCCAGCGTTCCTGCCATTGGTGGAAAGGCGTCGGGTCCAGGGTTTTGATGACACACATAAGAACACTCAGCTTGTGCATCGCGGGCTTTATGCGGAATACAATCTGGTCTACGACCGGGGCACCAAATTCGGACTGGAAACCGGGCACGATCCGGACGCCGTTCTGATGAGCCTGCCGCCTATGGCCAAATGGGTCTGATCAATCTCGTTCAGAACCCGAAATCCATGAAATTGTCATAGCAATAGTCCTGTGCCGAGGCCGCCGTCATGTTCGCGCCTACCCGTTTGACGGTGACGGAATAGCCCGGGCTGGTATCGGCACCCTCGGGCGGTGTCAGCGAGAACTGTACAGTCCTTGCTTTGGGCACATAGGCGCCGGCAATATATATACGTTGGTTGGATTTGGTTCTCAGCGTCCGGATTGCATAATCCCCTATACCACACCAGTACGCCACCGGGGCAGAAGTGCCGATCGCGGCAACCTCGTAGACGCCGTTTGGCAGCGGCGTCACCGTGGTCCGAAACGCGGGCCGCACGGCAATGCCAAAACCGACCGCCTGTGCTATCCCCGGTAGGACGATCAACATCGCCAGAGCCGCAGTCTTTGCAATCCGCATCTTGATCGCCTCCGTGTAACCCAAATCATCTAATATAAAATAATAATTGCGCTGCGCGTCGAGTAAAGCCGTGGTCGCCTGCCCTTTTTCAGTGTTTTACCCCCACGCATTTTGCAAACGGCTCGAATTTGCCGGGAAAACGAACGCCCTTTATTGACTCATGCTGCACCGGCACAATAGGAGAGGCCGGGTTGGTCGCATCGGGCGGCCTGCGCATTTCCCTATGGAGTTCAAAGCAAATGTCTGACCTGCGTGAAACCGCGATGTCGTCCAAGGCCTGGCCCTTTGAAGAGGCGCGCCGGTTGCTCAAACGCTATCAGAAGAATGCTCCGGAAAAGGGGTTTGTGCTGTTCGAGACCGGCTATGGCCCCTCGGGCCTGCCGCATATCGGCACCTTTGGCGAGGTCGCGCGGACCACGATGGTCAAGCGCGCGTTCGAGGCGCTGTCGGACATCCCCACCAAGCTGATCTGCTTCTCGGACGATCTGGACGGGATGCGCAAGGTGCCGACCAATGTGCCGAACCCCGAGATTCTGGAGCAGCATCTGCAGCGCCCGCTGACCTCGGTGCCGGACCCGTTTGGCGAATATGACAGCTTCGGCGAGCATAACAATGCGATGCTGCGGCGGTTTCTGGACACATTTGGTTTCGAGTACGAGTTCTACTCGGCCAAGGAATTTTATGAGTCCGGGCAGTTTGACGAAGTGCTCAAGCGCGCGGTCGAGCGTTATGACGAGATCATGGCGATCATGCTCAAAAGCCTTCGGGAAGAGCGCCAGCAGACCTATTCGATCTTCCTGCCCCTGCACCCCGAAAGCGGACGGGTGATGTATGTGCCGATGAAAAAGGTCTGCGCCGAGACCTATACTGTGACCTTTGACGATGAGACTGGTAAGGAATGGACAGTTCCTGTCACCGGTGGCCACGTCAAACTGCAGTGGAAGCCGGATTTCGGTGCACGCTGGGCGGCGCTGGGTGTGGACTTCGAGATGTATGGCAAGGAACATGCTACGAACGAGATAATCTACGACGCGATCTGTCGAGCCCTGGGTGGTCGCGCGCCCGAGCATTTTTCTTACGAGCTGTTTCTGGATGAGAACGGGCAGAAGATCTCAAAATCCTCCGGCAATGGCGTGTCGATTGATGAATGGCTGACCTACGCACCGACCGAGTCGCTGGCATATTTCATGTATCAAAAACCCAAGACGGCGAAACGGATGCATTTCGACGTGATCCCAAAAGCTTATGATGAGTATCATCAGCAGCTGCGCGCCTATCCGGGGCAGGATCTGAAAGCGCAATTGAACAACCCCGTTTGGCATATCCATGGTGGAAATGTCCCTGAATCCACGTTGATGGTTCCGTTCGCAATGCTGCTGAATCTGGCATCGGTGTCGGGTGCTGAGGACAAAGAAGCGCTGTGGGGCTTTATCCGTCGCTACGCGCCGGAGGCCACGGCCGAGACGCATCCCGACTTGGATCAGGCGGCAGGCTTTGCGGTGCGTTACTTCAATGATTTCGTTAAGCCGACCCGCAAACATCGCGCACCGACGGATCAGGAACGCGAGGCGCTGGAAGCGCTGAAAGCCGCGCTGGAGGTTTATGACGGCCCGATTGAAGATGAGGCGCTGCAGTCAGTGATTTATTCCATCGGACGCGAGCGGTTTGATCCGATGCGCGGCTGGTTCACCGCCTTGTACGAAGTGTTGCTTGGCGCCTCTCAGGGGCCGCGTTTCGGCGGCTTCATTGCGCTCTATGGCGTGCCTGAAACCATCGCGCTGATCGAAAAAGCGCTGGCCGGAGAACTGGCCTGATTTGACCTGATCCCGCATGGGGCTACCCTTCCGTCAGGAGGTGACCCCATGCGTCGTTCATTACTTGCCTTATCGTTATCTGTCGCAGTGGCTACAGGCGTTTTTGCCCAAAGCTCCGAAATCGAGGCAAATATAGCGGCGCAGATTCAGGCGTTCAAAGTCGATGATTTTGATACCGCCTTTACTTTCGCCAGCCCGAATATCCAGCGTCTGTTCCGAAACCCCGATAATTTCGGGGCAATGGTTCGCAATGGATATCCGATGGTCTGGCGCCCGTCGGACCTGCGGTTTCTGGAACTGCGCGAAATTGCCGGGGCGTTGTGGCAGAAAGTTCTGATCGTGGACGGTCGCGGCCAAACCCATATCCTGGACTATCAGATGGTTCAGCAGGAAGACGGCTGGAAAATCAACGCGGTTCAGTTGCTGGGGAAAGCAGACCCCGCAGCCTGACCCAACACGACCGTCACGGTGACATGAGACCCGGTTAATCCCCATTCGATATCCAGACTTTCGCGCCCGGAATTCACCCGGGCAATGGTCTGGTGCGCTGCAATCTGATCGGCAGCGATTGGGAAAGGGTTTCGAATGAACAAGGCAATTACCGACGGCATCGTGTTTATGCCGCCTCAGCTCGCAGATGATTTGGGCGTCTGGTCCAGCGGCGATGGCACCCCGGGGTCTCCGACATATGCCGGGTCGGGTACGGGCGCATTTGTGCCCTCGGATCCGAACTTTGCCGGATGTCTTGCAATCCTCAAAGTGAGCACGACCCAACACTTGCGGTATATGGGGCAGACGCCGTTGCTGCCCGGCTGTTAACTGCAGATCAAGGCACGGGTCAAAGCCATCAGTGGTCCACTGCCCACCGTCAGGATCGCAGGGTAGGCCGGTGGTGCCGGCGACGTGCACGTGACCGGTGTCGTCGAACAGGGGCCTGCCGCGCAATTGTCGGGGTACGGCACAGTTCATGAGATTACCGCCATTGTCGGAACTGGCCAGCGGGCTGGCGTCGACATGGCGTGGGGCGCACAGGCACTGTATGGACATTTCGGTCTGGATATCGACGGGCCAAACGGGGCCGTGGTGCGCATTGACGATCTTCAGATCACCGACATCACGAGTGTTTTTCTGCGCGACATGATCAGCAGCGTGGATGACACGGATTTCGGCGCAGTCGGCGATGGGGTTGTGGACGATTCCCTTGCTTTCGAAGCAGCCGATCAGGCGGCGGGGGGCCGTCGTGTGTTTGTGCCGCAGGGTACTTATTTGCTGGCAGAAAACACAACCATCGTGTCAGAAGTTGATTTTGCGGGCACCGTTATAATGCCCGACGACAAGATGCTGTTGCTGACCCAAGGTTTTGACCTGCCGAGTTATATATCGGCCTTTGGCGATGAAGAGCTTGGCTTCAAAAAAGCGTTTCAGGCTTTGCTGAACAATTCAGATCATGAATCGCTGGATATGGGCGGGCGCAAGATTTCGGTGAGCAAGCCCATCGACATGGCCGCTGCCGTTCCCAATAAGCAAAGTGGTTTTTCAACCCGGCGCGTGATCCGCAATGGTCAGTTTGACGTCAAAAGCAGCTCGGCCTGGGACACCGAGATCTTCACCTCGGTCGCAACCTACAACCCTACGGACCAAACACGGCTGACAAATGTCGCCAACGTCGCGAATATTCCGGTTGGTGCCCTGGTTCAGGGCAATGGTGTCGGGCGCGAGATTTATGTCCGCTCGAAGAACGAGGGTGCCGGTGAAATCACGCTGAACGCGCCGATTTACAATGCTGCTGGCACACAGACATTCACCTTCACCAGCTTCAAGTATCTGCTTGATTTCAGCGGCTTCGACACGCTGCGGAAGTTCAGCCTGGAAGAGATCGAATTTCAGTGCAACAGCAGATGTAGCGCCATTCATCTGGCTCCATCCGGCAGCACGTTTGCGGTCAGCAATTGCTTTATCAGCCGTCCCATGGATCGGGGGATCACATCCATCGGAACCGGTTGTCAGGGCCTGCTGATCGACAATTGCCAGTTCCTGTCCGCCGAGGAGTCCCTGAACGTTACCGATCGCCGTTCGATCGCCCTCAATGCAACAGCGAATGATGTCAAACTGCGGCACAATCGGGCGGTCCGGTTCCTGCATTTTGCTCTGTTGGGCGGCATCAACAACTTGATTCTGGGCAATCATTTCTTTCAGGGCGACAGCATTCCGCAGGGGTTGCGAACCGCCGGGTTAATCCTGACGCGCACTTACAACAGTTCGACCATTGCTGAGAACTACATCGACAATTGCTACTTCGAATGGACGAATGAACGGGATGCCGCTCCGACCTATACGTCCGGCTATTCCTTCAGCGCGCTGAGTATCACAGACAATTTTTTTACTGTAGCGAGGCGCCGTCATGGTTCAGTTTCATCGTTATCCGACCGCACGGCCCCGGCCACTTCCTGAACGCCTTCATCGTCACCGGAAGCAAGTTCCGGTCTTCGAGCGGGAGTATCTACAAGGCCGAACGCGTGGACACGAGCTTTGCGGACCTGAACAATAACGCGCACATGAATGTCACGTTCCAACACAATACATTCCAGGGAACGCTGACGGATTCAGAAAACCCGGTTCGGGTGCGGCACAAGCAACAGACGCCATCCTTTGCATGGGGTGTGTTGTCGGTGGGCAAGCTTCCATTCGCAGGCAAAGCGCGGGGGTGAGACGCCGTGACCACGCTTGGTCCCCTGAGAACGGTGTTTGGCAGTGTGAGCCACGCGAGCCCATATGCCGAGCTCGAACAGGGTTTTGGCGCTCGCGACGTGATCCTCCGCTGGCCAGAGCAACTTAGCGGCGAAGTATCCGTACCCTACGCATGGACAGCTGAGGCCGACATGGCTGTCCCCGGAGGACGGCCAACTCCCGTCGCATCAGAAGTCGCGCCACAAGGCAAATTTGATCCCGACGTTGCTTTGGAAGGCATTCCGTTCGGCACCAACAACCCAAGTCGTACTCCCGCCCTTTCGGCGGATCATCACTGACGGCCGTGCGCTCCAATAAACCGGACGGCCGGGGGTATATGTGCTTTCAAGCTGCAGCAGTGGATTGATCCATCGCTGAGATGACAGCCCCGCCGTCAGATCAAGTTTGCGAAACAGCGCGTCGTGCGTGCGGTATTCCAAAGCTGCGTCGATCGCGATCCAGCCATTTCCCCAACCGCTTTCAAACCCATTTCCGTAAGACACAGTTGCCTTGTACAAGGCCCACGCGCTTTTTTGCCGGTGATGTGCGCCGACAGCAAATTCGGCGGCAAACCGACCTTTGCGCCCAAGATCCGCGACCGGAGTACGGGCGAAAATCAAAGCATGGCCATAAAGGTGTTGGTGCTCTTCGGCGTCTAGCCCAATCGTCAGTCCGGGGCGTAACCCCCATTCTGCATAAAGTGACGATTTGTATTCGTAGCTGCCGTCCTCGGTCCTGAATCCCGTGATTGCAGCCGCGACAAAGCCGGCATTCTGTTCCCTCAGCCAGGCCCCGGCAAAAACCGGACCGGCCAATGTCATCAGAAAAAGGAAAAGCAAGATGCGGATCATGACCGCACCTTCCCCGAGCATGGTTAACGGATCGTTAGTTTTTCGTTTGTTTTCTGGAAACTAATTCCCGAAGACACCAAACGAAACACGAGACGTTTCCGGTTCCTGTGTTAGGCTGAGAACAGCCAAAGGAGATTCCAGATGCTACAGATTTCAAAATCCGCAAGCGTTCAGACTGTTATCACCACATTCGAAATGACACCGGGGACCTGTCAGGACCTGCTTGAGGCGCTGACGGATGCCTATGCGGAATTCATCTCAAAACAACCGGGTTTCGTATCCGCCGGCCTGCACGTCAACGATGCTCAAACGCGGATCGCAAACTACTCGCAATGGGAACGCCGCGAAGACTTCCTTGCCATGCTCCGCACTCCCGAGATGCGCGACCGGAACCGCAAGATCAATGAGCTGTGCAAAAGTTTCGAACCGGTCATGTATGATGTCGCGGAAACATTCGGCTGATCCTGACCTGAATCAAAGACCACAACTGAACTTGGGTTCAGTCTGAAAACCTGAAACGGAGGCTCGTGTCATGTATCACAACATTCTTGTACCCATTTCGTTTGATGTCGAACGTGACACGTCCGGACCACTGAAACTGGCGCAAATTCTGGCGACCCCCGAAGCAAAGGTCACGCTGCTGCATGTCGTTGAACATATTCCAAGCTACGCGATCTCGTACATGCCGACAGAATATCTGACCGAAGCGCGAAGGGCCATTCAGGCCGAGTTGGACAAACTGGCAGCAAATATTCCCAACGCGCGGGGCGTTGTGGTCGAAGGGCATTCCGGCCGGACCATTCTGGATTGGGCGCAGGAGCACAAACCTGATCTGATCATCATAGCTTCCCACCGACCAGGCATGCAGGATCTGTTGCTTGGATCGACCGCCAACCATGTGGTGCGCCATGCGGCCTGCGCGGTTCACGTAGTACGCTGAAATTCAGTTCTTCAGCATTCGCCATTCCGGGGCCAAAGCTTTGCCACAAATCCGGGCCACGATCAGCGCGAAATGTTGAAAAGATCCGTACCACCAGAGCTCGAACTGAATCCGCGCGCCGCTCACCGGTATCGTCGGGCAGACGCGACGCGCAAAAGGGCTCTGTCCCCGATCCGCATTCTGTTCATGGTTCTGGCCCTGCCCCTGACTACGGCACTGGTCGCCGTCAACATCTATTTGCGGACGTCCGAGTACGAAAAAAACGACGCCATTATTCATCTTGTGGCGATGGCGGGGTGTGACACCGTTCTGAAGATTGTCCCGGGACCATTCGTCCGGGGCCAACCAGGGTATCATGAACGCAACGATCCAAATCGCGACGGTGTCGCCTGCGGGATTCTCAATCAAGCCTCTTCGACCGGACAGACACAACAACGCCCCCCAGCCACGAGCGTGCGTTCGGTCGGTAATGCAAAATTCGTCCGGCCCTAAAGGCTGAGCACCTGCTCAACCACAAAGACAAACCGGAAGCGCAGGCCATCAAACCACGATCAGTCCCCGGCTGAGGGCCGTGGCGATGGCATGGGTGGTATTCTGTGCGCCCAGCTTTGCCCGCGCGCTTTCAATATAGACACGCAGCGTGTGTTCCGAAATCGACAGGGAGTGTGCGACCTGAGCACGACTATATCCCAGCGCAAGCAAGGTCATCGCATCAATCTCGCGCGGGGACAGGGCGCGAGGAGCGTCCGGTTGCCGCTCACGCTCAAACTCCAGCGCCTTGCGGTTGAAGTAATGGGCAATCAGGATCAGGCCACGCCCATTTTCGGAGATGAAATCCTGCCAGGTTTCGTCATCGCAGGAATGGTTCACTGTAAACAGGGCAAACTGGCCGTTTGGACCGCGGATCGGGATGGAGTAACCCTGATTGCCGACGCCGTGCTGCTCCGCGTCCAGAAGAAAAGCCTTGGCGACCTTTCCCGACCAGTCCAGTGATTTCCAGTCAACCGGATGAAATCGCTGGAAGCACCCGATTATGACCGGGTCGATCCGGTGATAGTTCTTTTCCTGATATCGCTCGGCCCAGGCATCGGAATAGGTCGTATATCCGTATTGGTCCCCTGCCCCATCAACCCAGTGATAGATGATGTGTTCAATCTGCAGCTTGTCTCTGAGATGAACAGCGATAGCGCTTAGCTCATCAAGCGTGCTGGTGTTTTCCAAATCCTCCAGGATCTGGCTCAAATCGAGTCTTGTGACCATCTGCCGGCGCCCGCACCTCATTCTTCATGGACGCGATTTCGGCCGCTGCGATCAGCCTGGTATCGTCAAGCTGCTCGGCCAGCGCGGTCAAACCGTTTGCCGAAGCAAAGGCGTTGAGGTCCGACAATACGTCCAGTATCCACTCATTTTGCGCCATCAGGGTCTCTCCGAAACGGTTAACGAAGGGTTAACACAACCATAGCATGCATAGTGTTTTTTCGCATATTCACTGCTTTCTACTCCCCAAAAATAGCGGGGGCCGAAATTGCAACTCTCTGAAAGCATTGAAGCCCCTCTGAAACAAGAAACGCCCGCGAACCAAAAATGTGATTCGCGGGCGCTGTAATTGGCTTTCGTGGACTTAGTCGCGCGCGTCCAGAACCTCTTCCAGTGTGCGCATACCGGTTCTCGGTGCCTGAACCAGAACGGACATGTTCCCGGGCTTGTGTTCGTTGCGCATCATCTTCATGTGCGCAGCAGGCAATTCGTTCCAGGAAAAGACCTCGGACATGCAGGGATCAAGACGGCGTTCGACCATCAGCTGGTTGGCCGAGGCGGCTTGCTTCAGATGCGCGAAGTGAGACCCTTGAAGGCGTTTCTGGTGCATCCACATGTAACGCACGTCGAAGGTCAGGTTATAACCGGTGGTGCCGGCACAGATCACAACCATGCCACCTTTTTTGACGACGAAGGTTGAGACCGGGAAAGTGCTTTCGCCTGGATGTTCGAACACCATGTCGACGTTCACACCCTTACCGGTGATGTCCCAGATCGCCTTGCCGAACTTGCGGGCCTCTTTGAACCACTCAGCATATTCCGGCGTGTTCACGGTGGGCAGCTGACCCCAGCAATTGAAGTCCTTGCGGTTCAGTACACCCTTGGCGCCCAGCCCCATGACAAAGTCACGCTTGCTTTCGTCTGATATCACACCGATCGCATTCGCGCCGGCTGTATTGATCAACTGGATCGCGTAAGAGCCCAGACCACCCGACGCGCCCCAAACCAGAACGTTCTGACCCGGCTTCAGGTCATGCGGCTCGTGACCGAACAGCATCCGGTATGCGGTTGCCAGCGTCAGCGTGTAGCAGGCGCTTTCTTCCCAAGTCAGGTGCTTGGGTCGCGGCATCAGCTGCTGAGCCTGAACGTTGGTGAACTGCGCGAACGAGCCGTCCGGAGTCTCATAGCCCCAGATACGCTGGCTGGGGGAATACATCGGATCGCCGCCATTGCAGTGCTCGTCATCACCGTCATCCTGGTTGCAGTGGATCACGACCTCATCGCCGACTTTCCAGCGTGTGACCTTGTCGCCCACGGCCCAGACGATACCCGAAGCATCGGAACCTGCGATGTGAAACGGCTGGCCGTGGCCATCAAACGGGCTGATCGGCTTGCCCAGCGACGCCCAGACGCCATTGTAGTTGACACCTGCGGCCATCACCAGAACCAGCACCTCGTGGCTGTCCAATACAGGCACATCAACCACTTCCAGCTGCATGGCAGTATCAGGCTCGCCATGGCGCTCTTTGCGGATGGCCCAGGCATACATTTTCTTGGGGACATACCCCATCGGAGGGATCTCACCCATCTCATAGAGGTCTTTTTCAGGTGCCTCGTACGACGCGATACCGCTGTCGGTGTCCAGAGCCATGTTGGCCTCCTTTAATCAGTTCGTTTGCCGCGACGCAGAATCGCGCCCGTTAACCGATGGAATATTGGCCATCGAGTAACATTGCAATAGATATTGACACTGTTTTTGTAATTTTATGACCCAGCAATTGCAGAAAGACCTTTCGCTTCTGCAGCATAATACGTCTCGATTTCCTTTGGCGCAGAGGCGGCATAGTAGTTCAGAAGATCCAATCTTTGCCCTGAGGATGAGATTTTTCCGTCAACCTGTCGCAATACCCGGCGCTCGACCAGCTGGTTGACAGCGGACGTTATCGCATCGCTGTTGGATTCGGATCCGCCTCCGTCCCGCTGCATGAAGCGGGCGATCAGGTCGGTCAGCATTGCACCGGACATCTCACCATGTTCGCGCACAAGCCAACAGGCTGCAGGCGCAGGCACCAGGGGTATCGCCTCACCAATACGCGCCATCAGCAGACGTGCGAGATCGGTCATCAGGTCCTTGCTGCCACCTGCCCGATAGGCCCGCAGCGAAACAGGCTCGCCATAGCGCACAGAGGCAAGGCCGAACCTTGTGTATCGACCAATAATGCGCCGCCAGACCTGCTTGAGCATCCAACGCGTCACAACCCCGATCCTTGCGCGAAAGCGCCGCTCGCTTCCCAGCGCGGCCCGGGTCAGAATCGTATCTTCCAGTACACGATCGTAATTCAGCGCCACGGGAACAAAGACCACATCCCGTCCATCGGATGTGGTCCCGTCTATGATGTATTTAAGCAAGCCAAGCTTGGGCCGCCCCAATGCGCCGGTCAGGCTCAGCCCGCCTTCGGGGAACATCGCCTGCGTAACACCGGCCTCGGTTGCATGACGCACATAACAAGCCAGTACATGACGGTAGAGGTCACTTCCCGACTTTCGCCGGATGAAATACGCGCCCATCGCCCGGATCAGGCGGCTCAGCGGCCAGACGCGCGCCCATTCTCCGACCGCGTAAGACAGTGCCGATTGCTGCGCTGCCAGGTAAGTGACAAGTACATAATCCATGTTGCTGCGATGGTTCATGACAAAGACAACCGTCGCGTCGGGATCTATTTTCTTTAAGGCGTCCTCATCCTGATGGCTCAGTCGGACTTCGTAAAACGCGTTGCTCAGCAGGCGCGCGATACGGATGGCAAAGCTGAAATAGGCAAAGGCTGAAAACGACGGAACGATCTCGCGGGCAAAGCGGCGGGCCTGCTCGAAAGCAACGCCTTCGGGGATACCTTGTTCACGTGCATGTTGCTGCACCGCATAGCCAACCTGTGGGTCGTAGATAAGCCTTTCGATCATGTCATGCCGCCGAGCCAGCTTGAACGGCTGAATTGGTCTTTGCAGCCGCTGGTTCAGGCGCGACACGGCCCGCTCCAGGCGGCGGCGAAAAAACCAGCGCACCGACGGGAACAGAAAATGCGACGCAAAAGTGACCGCAGCGAAGACCACGATCAGTACAAACAGCCAAAGCGGAAGTTCCACGGTCTGCGTCATGGCGGCACAGTGCCATTATTCCAAAACACCTACAATCTGAACAATTCGGGATGCCGCAACGCAGCGAATTGACATATCCCAAAAATTGCGCTTTAGAACCCTTAGACGAAATTATGTTGCCCACCCAAACGCGAGGCCCACCCATGACGCAGATGCAGAAAGACCGCCCCTGGCTCATCCGAACCTATGCTGGTCATTCCACCGCACAGGCCTCGAACGCGCTGTATCGCAGCAACCTGGCCAAAGGGCAGACCGGCCTGTCCGTTGCCTTCGATCTGCCGACTCAAACGGGGTATGACAGCGATCATACGCTGGCACGGGGCGAGGTGGGTAAAGTGGGTGTGCCCGTCTGCCATCTGGGTGACATGCGGGTTCTGTTCGACCAGATTCCGCTGGAGCAGATGAACACCTCGATGACGATCAACGCCACCGCGCCCTGGCTGCTGGCGCTTTATATCGCCGTGGCCGAAGAACAGGGCGCGGACGTTTCCAAGCTGCAGGGCACGGTTCAGAACGATCTGATCAAGGAATACCTGAGCCGCGGCACCTATGTCTGCCCGCCGAAACCGTCGCTGAAGATGATCGCGGACGTGGCCGAATACTGCTACACCAACGTGCCGAAGTGGAACCCGATGAACGTGTGTTCCTATCACCTGCAAGAGGCTGGCGCGACACCTGAACAGGAACTGGCCTATGCGCTGGCCACCGCTATCGCCGTTCTGGACGAACTGCGCCCGCGCGTTCCGGCCGAAGACTTCCCCGCGCTGTGCGGACGGATTTCGTTCTTTGTGAATGCGGGAATCCGCTTTGTCACTGAAATGTGCAAAATGCGGGCATTCGTCGACCTTTGGGATGAAATCCTGCAACAAAGGTATGGGGTCGAAGACCCCAAATTCCGCCGATTCCGCTATGGCGTTCAGGTGAACTCTCTTGGTCTGACCGAGCAACAGCCGGAAAACAACGTCTATCGCATCCTGATTGAGATGCTGGCCGTGACGTTGTCGAAAAAGGCGCGCGCCCGGGCGGTGCAGTTGCCTGCTTGGAACGAAGCATTGGGTTTGCCACGGCCCTGGGATCAGCAATGGTCGATGCGGATGCAGCAAATTCTGGCTTATGAAACCGACTTGCTTGAGTTTGGCGACCTGTTCGACGGCAACCCGGCCGTGGATGCAAAGGTCGAAGAGTTGAAAGAGGGTGCGCGGGCCGAACTGGCAAACCTCGAATCGATGGGCGGTGCTGTTGCCGCGATCGAATACATGAAATCGCGGCTGGTGGATTCCAACGCGGATCGCCTGAACCGCATCGAGCGCAATGAGACCGTCGTGGTCGGCGTGAACAAATGGACCGAAGGCGAGCCTTCGCCGCTGCAAACCGAAGATGGCGGCATCATGGTCGTCGACCCGGCGGTTGAACAGGAACAGATCGGGCGGCTGAACGAATGGCGGGCGGACCGCGACGACAACGCGGTCGCAGCGGCTCTGGCGGCGTTGCGCGAGGCTGCGCAATCCGGGGCCAACGTCATGGAACCCTCGATTGCCGCCGCCAAGGCGGGCGTAACAACCGGCGAATGGGCCGAAGAGATGCGCAGCGTGTACGGCACCTATCGCGGCCCGACCGGCGTTTCGGGCTCGGTCTCGAACAAGACCGAAGGCCTGGAGGATCTGCGGGCCGCAGTGGACGCGGTCAGCGACAAGCTGGGGCGGCGTCTGAAGTTCCTGGTTGGCAAGCCGGGGCTGGACGGTCATTCCAACGGAGCCGAACAAATCGCCTTCCGTGCCCGCGATTGCGGTATGGATATCAGCTATGAGGGCATCCGCCTTACGCCCGAGGAAATCGTGACGGCTGCGATCGAGGACGACGCTCATGTCATTGGCCTGTCGATCCTTTCCGGCAGCCACCTGCCGCTGGTACAGGATGTCATGGCCCGGCTTCGCGAAGCCGGACTGGATCATATCCCGGTCATCGTCGGCGGCATTATTCCGGATGACGATGCGGCAAAACTGAAATCATTTGGCGTTGCCCGAATTTACACGCCAAAAAATTTCGAACTGAATGCGATCATGGGCGATATTGTCACCTTGGCCGATCCAAAAAACCTTGCAGCGGAATAACGCACAAAACCGAGATTAATTCCCAGTTTCTATTCCCAAACCCGAATGAATGGATTACGGCATTGTTCGGGATGCGAAAGGCCAATTGGCCTTTTCGTAAAATAAATGAATGGGAGAGAAATAATGGGGATCAATCTGGACAATATGTCCCGCAAGGACCTGTTGGAATTGCGCGATCAGATCGAAAAGGCACTTAAAACAGCGGAAAAACGCGAGCGCCAAAACGCCTTGAAAGCGGCGGAACAAGCTGCCGCCGAATTTGGGTTTTCACTGGCCGAATTGTCGAGCGACGCGCCGCGTGGACCCAAAGGCTCAAAAGCCAAGGCTAAATACCGTAATCCGGCCGCACCCGAACAGACCTGGTCTGGCCGCGGTCGCAAACCGCAATGGGTACATGACGCGCTGAAATCGGGCGCGGATATCGCAGATCTGGAAATCTGACAGGGCAGGCCGGAAAATGACTATTCATATCGGCGCTGAAAAAGGTGAAATCGCAGAAACCGTTCTTTTGCCCGGTGATCCGTATCGGGCAAAATGGGCGGCGGAAACGTTTCTGACGGATGTCAGAAAAATCAATGACGTGCGCGGAATGCTGGGCTTTACCGGCACCTGGAAGGGAAATCCTGTAACCATTCAGGGCAGCGGTATGGGAATGCCATCCCTGTCAATTTACGTCAATGAACTGATCCGTGATTATGGCGCGAAAACCCTGATCCGCATCGGCTCGTGCGGTGGAATGCAGGACAGCGTCAATATCCGTGACGTTATTCTGGCCATGACCTCTACCACGCTCAGCACGCCTTCGCGCGGGATCATGAAAGAACTGAATTTTGCCCCCTGCGCCGATTGGAGCTTGTTGCAGGCCGCAGCCAGCGCCGCGCAAGCCAAGGGCACAACCACGCATGTCGGCGGCATCTATTCTTCGGACGTGTTCTACGATGAGCGTCCCGATCTGAATGAACAGATGGTCCGGCACGGCATTCTGGGCGTCGAAATGGAAGCCGCAGAGCTGTATATTCTGGCCGCCCGCCACAAATGCCGGGCGCTGGCGGTTCTGACCGTTTCAGACCATTTGCTGACCGGCGAGGCGCTGCCGTCGTCAGAACGTGAAAGCAGCTTTGGCGACATGGTCGAAATCGCATTGCAGGCCGCGTTCCCGGACGCGACGTGACCAAACTAGGGGCGGTCCTTTCGCCCTTTATTGCCCCGTCAGTCTAACGCCCGTGCGAACGGTCATACCCGTTCGGATCAGGGCTTGCCCAGCCGTCCAGCGCACCGTCCAACGGGGCAAAGACTTCAACCAGCAACGGATGGCAGGATGCCGCATCCGAAGAATGCACGGATGAACAATCCCCGCCCGGACATGCGCTCAGATTGCCTAACAGGTCGATCTCGGCAAAGAACTCCAGATAGTCGCCCGGACGGACGGGTGACGCCTTCATGAAATACTGACCGGTATCTCGTGTGAATCCAGTGCACATGAAAACGTTAAGGACGTCGTGAACTGCCTGCTCAGCCTCGGACATCTCAATTTGCAGCTGGTCCGCCAGTGCGCGGGTCAGATTGGAGTGGCAGCAATGGTGGTATTGCGTCCCCGACAACAGGTTTCCGGTGTAAGGATCACACCGGGTTCCAATCACGTCATGCACGGACCCGCCAAATTCGTCGATCCCGTACCAGCCCAGCGTGTCTTCGACAATCGTGGCCAAAGGGCGCAGGTTGGGAAAGCTTGACCACATCCGCTCTCCGGCTGTCAGATGCGTGCCATGCAGGGCGCGGGACTTTCCGGAATAGAATCGTTCCGATAAGTCGTTGAGATTCCATATATTCAGATCGCCGACCTGCGGCCCCTCGACAGAGGTGATGCGAAAGAAGTGACCCGCCGGCACCTCGAAACACCGGGCGTCGCGCGGGGGCACCAACACCACATCCGTCTTGATCGCATCCCTGCGGGCGCGCCGGTACAGCGCAAGATCAGGCATGGGCAAAGTGTCATTGGGATAACAGATTACCGGTTTTATCGCCCGGCGGGCCGCAGCATCTTCAGGGGGCAGAGCCATCTTCAGTCCATCCAGCTTTTTGGCCAGAGTGCCTCATATCGCCTGACCTGAAAAGCCTCGGCGTTCCGGCTAGGCCTGATTCCTCAGGCATTGCGTGGGCTGATCATTTGTTTGGACAACGGCCCCACAAAAAGCGCAGGACCACGTGCCCTCTTTCAGATGCTGACGCCACCGGCAATCCCGGGTCAGAGACGAATGGCGCGACCTCCAAAAGAAATAGGCAAAAACACCCGCAGCGAGCAAAAGCAGAAGAACTGGCATGGTTCTGCTTTGCTTATCTGCCGGTGAGTTTCAAGAGGGTTGCCTTTACTGCGCGCATCAAGCTGCGTTTGCGTATTCGAACAACTCAGGCTCACCCTCAGCCAGCCGCAGCACAGGTTCCGGCCTGTAATAGGCCCAGGCCTGATCCAGAATTTCCAACGCTTCGGACGCGTTGATCTTTTTGTTTTCTTTAGATTTTTTCATCGGAGCGATCCCGTTAGATCCTGTCACTCCTCCCGGTCGCAAAGATATAGCTGCAGGGTCACCGCTACATCATACAATTTTGCAGACGGGCAATGCGCTTGCCGCAAGGCGGCAAGCGCATATTGTCGTGTTTCGGTTAAACGGCGCGCTCAACCATCATTTTCTTGATCTCGGCAATAGCCTTGGCCGGATTTAGCCCCTTGGGGCAGGTCTTGGCGCAGTTCATGATCGTATGGCAGCGGTAGAGCTTGAACGGATCTTCCAGATCATCCAAGCGCTCACCCGTGGCCTCGTCCCGGCTGTCGATGATCCACCGATAGGCGTGCAGCAGAGCGGCGGGGCCGAGGTAACGATCACCGTTCCACCAGTAGCTGGGGCAGGATGTCGAGCAGCTGGCGCACATCACACATTCATAAAGACCATCCAGCTTTTTGCGGTCCTCGATGGACTGCTTCCATTCTTTCGCTGGGCGGTTGGTCTTGGTCTCGAGCCACGGCATGATGCTGGCGTGTTGCGCGTAGAAATGCGTCAAGTCGGGGATCAGATCCTTGACCACCGGCATATGCGGCAGAGGATAAATCTTCACGTCGCCCTTGATCTCGTCCATGCCATAGATACAGGCAAGCGTGTTGATCCCGTCGATATTCATTGCGCAGGAACCGCAGATGCCTTCACGGCAGGAACGGCGGAACGTCAGGGTCGGGTCAATCTTGTTCTTGATGTAGATCAGCGCATCCAGAACCATAGGACCGCAATCATCCATATCAACGAAATATGTATCTACGCGCGGGTTCTGTCCGTCATCCGGATTCCAGCGATATATCTGGAATTTGCGCGCGTTGGTGGCGCCTTCCGGCTTGGGCCAGGTTTTGCCCGTGGTGATACGGGAATTCTTGGGAAGCGTTAATTGAACCATTTTTGGACTCTCCGGCAGGGCATCGGCAGTTCAGGCCCGCACTTGTTCAGCGCGGGATAGCGGCGTTCAGGTCCACCGCAGGCGGGACAAGCTTTTTTCACTGGCTGACCTCCGCTGCGGTTTCATGTTCGCCTTCAACGGGAAGTGATTCGACCACTTCCAGAATAGTTCTGACTCTGGCCTCAAACGAATGAGTCTCGCGCATCTGGCTGGCAAATTTCAGGCGCTTACGGCGCTTTGTATCGCTTTCAGATGAGGCAGCGCGCAACGCCCGGCCAAAACTTTCTTCATCTTCAAACAGGTAGACATACTCTGTCATATCATCCGGCAACCATCCGGCATCATCGGAAACCGGTACAGACCCACAAGCCAGCGTGTCGAAAATGCGATTGGAGGGCTGACCGTTCTCTTTCATTTTCGGCGTATGGTCGTTCAGCACGATGTCCGCCTGCCCATAAACACCCGACAAACGGTCATTTTCAACATGATCATCGCAAACAAATTCGGCATGTTTACTGGCGTTCCAGCCTGGGCCCCAGATTTTCAAACCATGACCCGAACGAGCCGCATACCCGACAGCAACGCGTTCAAACCCCGCCCGGTTTCTGCCGACAAATACAATTCCATCGCCGCGAAGACTTTCCCGAGGGTACATGACGTCAGAATCGAAACCCTGCGGAAGCAGGGACGATTTCGCGGCCATCTCACCCTTTAGCGCGGCATCATACATGGGGCGAGACGCCCAGAACACATGATCGGCCTCAGCGTAGTTTATCTTTCGGAGCCCTTTTGAAATCGCCCAATAAAGACATTTCCGACCGGGTTGCCTCCCGAAATTCGCCCGTCCCCGCAGTACAAGATCAATCCCGCCGGGTTTCGAATTCCTGTACCATTCATCTGCCGGATCGATCGTTGTTTTGTACCCCAGCCGAGAAAATGCCTTGGCCAGGCCGAGGGCAAAGTAATAGTCTCCCCAGGCTGTCAGCGTCTCACGGTTGGGCGCGGCTACTTTGATGGATACATCCGGGTTTCGCTTCCAATCGGCGGGCAACAGCCTTGGACATGCAGAAAGCCACCGGCTTTGTTCAGCGGGAACAATATCGATTGCATCAAAATATAGCTCGACACCGTATTCTTCGATATCGGTGTCCTTAAACCTGGCCAGTATTTCGTCATATGCGTCGGACAGCACGTTGCTTTCCGGATCAAGGCCCGTGACGATTACGAGACCCGTCGGTGCGCAATCGACGATCTCAAGATCCAGATCCGGACGATACGCCTGAAGAATAGGAACGATTTTCCATACATCACCCGTCCAGTCGCTGGTCGGCCCCTTACCACGCTGACGGGCCGTAATGGCGCTGTTCCAGGGGACGCAATCGTGCATCACGATCACGCTATCAGCAGAACAGTACCGTTCAGTGTTGATGAAGTCGCGCAGCAGGAATTCCATCAAATGCATGCCGTCAAGGAACGCCAGATCGACGGTGGCCCCAAGAACGGTAAGCCGGTTTTCAGCGAAAAATTCGTCGCTGGATTGCTGGAACAGATACAGCTCGGGCTTCGTACCGATCAGTTCGTGTCGCACCGCGAAACTGGGATCGACCGATATGGATTTCGCATCGCTCAAACGCAGACTGGCACCTGTCTGGGTTCCAACCTCGAAATACCATTCCGGCTTCAGATTCAGGTGCAGACGCCGGAGGAATTCCAGATAGTCAAGCCCATCAGCAAGGTGGAAACCTTTTTGGTGTTGCTTAGCCATTCCGACGTTTTCTCCGACAAAGCATACAATCAAAACCTCAGAGTTTTATCTTGCCCCGGACCCTCAGAACGTCCGCGCCTTGGGCGCGATTTTCTTCAGGTTGATGCCACCTTGATCTTCGGTTGTCAGCGGATCGACAATAACGGGGCGATAGCTGAGATCGACTTTGTTGCCCTCGACACGGCTGACCGTGTGAACGCGCCAGTTTTTGTCATCGCGTTCGGTGAAGTCTTCATGGGCATGGGCGCCGCGCGATTCCTTGCGGGCTTCGGCACCGACGATGGTGGCCAGCGCGCTGGGCATCAGGTTGGTCAGCTCCAGGGATTCCATCAGGTCGCTGTTCCAGACCAGGCTGCGGTCGGTGACTTTCAGGTCGTCCATCTTGGCCGCGATCGCGGTCATCTTTTCGACGCCTTCCGCCATGGTCTTTGCAGTCCGGAACACTGCTGCATCGGCCTGCATGGTCCGCTGCATCTCAAGCCGCAGATCGGCGGTCGGAATCGCTCCATCAGCGTTGCGCACGGCGTCAAACCTGTCGAAGGCCTTGTCGACCGACGCCTGATTCAAAACAGGATTCGCCGCATCTGCGTCCACCACCTTACCGGCGCGGATCGCTGCCGCACGGCCAAAGACCACCAGGTCGATCAGCGAGTTCGACCCCAGACGGTTCGCACCATGCACCGAGGCACATCCTGCCTCACCCACGGCCATCAGGCCCTGAACCACGGCGGTCGGGTCTTCGGCGGTCGGGTTCAGAACCTCGCCCCAATAGTTCGTTGGAATGCCGCCCATGTTGTAGTGCACGGTCGGCAGCACTGGAATCGGTTCCTTGGTGACGTCAACACCGGCAAAGATCTTGGCGCTTTCCGAAATGCCCGGCAGACGTTCGGCCAACGCTTCCGCCGGAAGGTGGCTCAGGTTCAGGTGAATGTGATCCCCGTCCTTGCCGACACCGCGTCCTTCGCGGATCTCCATGGTCATCGAGCGCGAGACATAGTCACGCGGCGCAAGGTCCTTGTACTGGGGCGCATAGCGCTCCATGAACCGTTCGCCTTCCGAGTTGGTCAGGTATCCGCCCTCGCCCCGCGCACCTTCGGTGATCAGGCAGCCGGAACCGTAAATGCCCGTTGGGTGGAACTGAACGAATTCCATATCCTGCAGGGCCAGACCAGCACGGGCCACCATGCCGCCGCCGTCACCGGTACAAGTATGGGCCGAGGTGGCGCTGAAGTAGGCGCGGCCGTAACCACCGGTGGCCAGCACAACCATCTTGGCATTGAAGACGTGCATCGTGCCGTCGTCCAGCTTCCAGCAGACAACGCCCTGACATTGACCGTCTTCGGACATGATCAGGTCGATGGCAAAATACTCAATGTAGAATTCGGCGTTGTTCTTCAGCGATTGTCCGTACAGCGTGTGCAGAATTGCGTGACCGGTTCGGTCAGCCGCGGCACACGTGCGCTGCACCGCTGGGCCCTCGCCAAATTCGGTGGTGTGGCCGCCAAAGGGACGCTGATAGATCTTACCCTCTTCGGTCCGGCTGAACGGCACGCCGTAATGTTCCAGTTCGTAAACCGCCTTGGGGGCCTCACGTGCAAGATACTCCATCGCGTCAGTGTCACCCAGCCAGTCCGAGCCTTTGACGGTGTCGTACATGTGCCATTGCCAGTTGTCGGGGCCCATATTGGCCAGCGACGCGGCAATACCGCCCTGCGCGGCAACCGTGTGCGAACGAGTCGGGAAAACCTTGGTCACGCAGGCCGTGCGAAGCCCCTGCTCGGCCATGCCCAGCGTGGCGCGCAAACCGGCCCCGCCAGCGCCGACAACGACCACGTCATATTCGTGTGTTTCGTATTCATATGCAGCCATTTCGTTCAGCTCCGGGGTGTTACAGGGCGATGCGCGCGATGGCAAAGATGCCAGCGGCAGCAGCGGCGTAGGACAGGCAGATTGTCAGAATGATCAGGACCTTTTTCATAGTGCCATGCACGTAGTCCTCGATCATCACCTGCGCGCCGTCGGCGAAGTGCTTGAAACCAACCGCCAGGGTCAGCGCGGCGACAATGGCCGGGAACGGGCGCGCGTAGTAGTCGAGCACCACGTCAAACGGCTGTCCCAAAATCGGTCCAAAAGTGAAAATAAACAGCGGCACAAGGATCAGCAAAGCAACCGAACTGACCTTCATCGCCCAGAAATGAGCCGTGCCGGACTTGGCAGAGCCCAGGCCAATCGCACGCTTGCGGTCGGTAAGATAACGCATGAGGGCCTCCTAATTATCCGACGATCAAAAGGGTCAGAACGGTCAGTACAACGGAACCGATCACCACGGCCCAACCCAGCTTGTAGGCGGTTGGAATGTCCAACCCCACAGCGTTGTCCCAGATAAGATGGCGCACGCCCGCCAGCAGGTGATACCACAGGCCCAGCAACGAAAAGGCCATGATCAGATCGCCCAGAACCGAGGTCAGCCACCAGTTGGCCCGCTCGAACGCTTCGGGCGATGTGGCAGCGGCCAAGAACCACCAGACGATCAGCAAAGCGGCCACGATCATGGCGTTACCGGTGATGCGCGTCAGGATGGACGTGACCGACGTCAGCTGCGGACGATAAATCGACAGATGCGGAGAAAGCGGGCGGTTGCCCCGATTAACATCGGCCATGGCGGCTCCTTTTCGGTTGGCTACCGAAGGTTTTACCGTTTTTTGTGGGTCTGTCACGTGCTGCGGATGCAAAAAGCCGCATATTCGGTCCAAAATCACAGATAAAGTTAATATGTGATCACGGTAAATATTCTCGTGATCACAAATCACATATTGCGCCGCCTATGTTAGCGTTTTCAACGGCAAAGCAATGTGATCACGAATCTCATCTGCTCTATCGCAAGCCCGCCGTCTGCTGCGTCACTTCGCGCAGCAGTTTCTTGCGTATACGCTCCGGGTAATCGTCAAAACCCGCCGCCGAGACGACAAATGCGCCCTCGCCGACAATGACATTCTCAAAGAAATAGGCGGTCAGATCCGGCTCGCTTTCTTCGATTGCGATGGCGTTTACGGTAATGCCCCGGCTGCGCAGAACCGAATGCAACTGCGAGGGTTCAACCCCTTCGTTCGATATCCCGTCTCCGGAAATATCGATCAGGCGTCGTTTGCAGTCCGCAACTTCGTCAAAGCTGGGAACAGTCATCTCCAGTGCCTCGCCAATCGCCGTGGAAAAGTTGCGCCATACCCTTGGATCATCAGAAACCTTTTGGGAAAACCTTTCGAGCGCTTCGAAGCTGTCGATGCGGGTCCAGGGGATCGTGATCCTTTGGCGCGAAGACCCCGTCCACTGGACAAGCATCAGTTGCGCCTGCCCCCTGACAAGTGCCTCGGACACAACCGGGTCGCGCAATCCAGCAGACAGGCCATCCATCTGAATACGGAACTCCTGCGCGTCGACCGATCCTGATACGTCAACCGCCAGCGCCAGCGCCAGATCGCACGCGGCTGCCGGTGGAGCAAAGCAGAGACAGGCCAGAATATTGCGAAGCCAAGACATGAACGCAGATTAGCATGGTTGGCGCGATCTGCGTTCAAATGAATGTAATCTGTCAGATCGGCATCAGGGCCCAGTAGTCCAGATCCAAAAGAACGTCCGGCAGGTATTTTCCGTCATCGTTTCTTAACGCAAACGGTTCACCTCCCTTGGTCGCCACCAGTCGCAGACGGATGGCACCAATGCCGGGCGTGCCGGTTTCGGCCTTGTCCAGAACCTCGCTCCAAGCCTTGATCGTGTCGCCGGCAAAGCACGGATTGGCGTGGGCACCACCGTTCAGGCCGACGATCATCTGCGCGTTTGCCAGCCCGTTGAACGACAGCGCACGTGCCATCGAGATGACGTGGCCGCCATAGATCAGACGTCCTTCGGGTCGGAAGGTCAGATCGAAATGAACCTTGGCGGTGTTCTGCCACAGGCGGGTGGCCAGCATGTGCTCGGCCTCTTCCACGCTCACGCCGTCGACGTGATTGATGGTTTCGCCTGTTTTGTACGCATCCCAGCGGTGGGATTCGCCGGATTGTACAAAGTCATATTTCGAGAAATCGAGGCCCTGCGGCACCACCAGATCTTGCGGGTCCAGCACTTTTTTCAGATCCGGAACAACCGTTTCCGGCGCAGGGGCATCGGGGTTCGCTTTGCGCACCATGACCCAGCGGACATACTCGATCACAACTTCGTCGCGCTGGTTCAGCCCGCGGGTACGCACCCAAACCACACCGGTCTTGCCGTTCGAGTTCTGCTTGAGCCCGATCACCTCGGATTCCGACCGCAGTGTATCGCCGGGATAGACGGGTTGCAGCCAACGACCCTCGGCATAGCCCAGATTGGCCACCGCGTTCAGCGATATGTCGGGGACCGTTTTACCGAACACAACGTGAAAGGCGGCCAGATCGTCAATCGGGCTTTGCAGCAGGCCGCAATTCCGGGCAAATTCATCCGAGGAGTAAAGCGCATGCCGCGCGGGATAAAGCGCGTGATACAGTGCACGCTCGCCGGTCGTGACGGTGCGGGGCACCGCGTGAAGCAGAACCTGTCCGACCGAATAATCCTCGAAGAAATGACCCGGATTTGTCTTTGCCATTATTGCTGTCCCAGTTTCATGTCAGGTGAATAGTCGGCCGCAACCTCTTTGGTCACGGCCTGCGCGCAGCGCATGACGTTGCCGGCCGGATCGAAGGCATAGGACGGCGATCCGTGCAATTCCCACCCTTTGGCCAGCGCGTCCGAAACCTTGTGGCAGAAGGCTGACGTGTCCTCCTCGGTCAGGAGACGGTAGAGAAATGCCATATTGTCAGCTCCTTACGAGGGGAAAGGTGAGGGGCCGACCAGCCCGTGGATGTAACCGATGACGCCCAGCAGAACAATCGAGGCCACAAAGAACATCGCGTCCTTGCCATAAGTGCCAGGTTCGCCGGGCGTCCATTCAGGCTCGGACCGGTTGATCACGATCACCTCTACTACGGCCCAGGCCAGAAGCCCGCCGAACAAGATGATCGACGCCAGATCGCCGTTTACCAGCAGGTGCGCGAAGGCCCATGTCTTGAACCCGGCCAGCATGGGGTGGCGCATGCCGTTGAGCAGCTTTCCCTTGGTTCCTGCGGGGCTCATCATGAAAATCGCGATCAGGACCAACAGGTTGTTGATGTGGATCATGAAGGTCGGCGGCGACCACACATGGATGAAATCGGTCATGCGGTAGCCGAAAATCATCAGCAGGACCGACACCAGCAGCGCCAATGCCACCGCGCCCTTGCCCTTTTCGCCCATGGCGGCGCGCTGTTCCGGACGGACGCGTTTGAACAGATGCGCCGCCCACCAAAGCGCCACACCAAGAATCAGAAGAAGAAAACCCATTGCCGGCTACCCCGCTTGCAAAGCCAATATTGCCTCTGCTTTTGCCAGAATTTCCCGTGCGGTTACAACGTGAAGGTTTTCAACAATCTTCCCATCGACGACAGCAACCCCCTGCCCCTGGGCCTCGACCTCTTCAAACGCGGTGATCTGACGACGGGCCAGATCGATCTCGGCGTCCGATGGCGCATAGGCCGCATTGGTGACGTCGACCTGCGCCGGGTGGATCAGCGTCTTGCCGTCAAAGCCCATGTCGCGACCCTGCGCGCATTCGGCGGCCAACCCGTCATTGTCCTTGAAGGCGTTGTAGACGCCGTCGACGATAATGAGGCCCTCGGCCTTGGCGGCCAGCAGGCACAGGCCCAATGAGGTCATCAGAGGCAGCCGGTCCGGGCGGAACCGGGTTTGCAGTTCCTTGGCCAGATCGTTGGTTCCCATGACAAATCCGGCCATCAGGGGATGCGCCGCGATTTCAGCCGCGTTCAGCATGCCGCGCGGGGTTTCCATCATCGCCCAAATTGGCAGATCGCCGGTGATGGCCGCCAGCGCGTCCACATCTGCGGCAGAGTTGACCTTGGGCAGCAGCACGACGTCTGCGTCCATGTCGCGCACGGCCTCGGCATCGGCGCGGCCCCATTCGGTGTCCAGACCGTTGATTCGCACGATCCGGACCCGGTTGCCGTAACCGCCTTGGGCCAGAGCACCTTTCAGCGTTTCGCGCGCATTGTCCTTTTCGTCTGCTGCAACCGCATCCTCCAGATCGAAAATAATCGCGTCCACAGGCAGAGTGCGCGCCTTGTCCAGCGCCCGTTCTTTCGAACCGGGGATATAAAGAACGGAACGATAGGGGCGCTGGCGCGGGTCCATCTGTCTTCTCCCAAAGAAATAATGTTGCGCGGAATGGGGCATTTTTTACCGGAAAGTTCAAGGCAAAAATCGCCGCAGCGCAGCATCGGCACGCAACGTTCGGCGGTTTAACCGGATTTCACGCCTCTGCCGTCAGCTTTTTGAGGTCTTACAGCAAAGGGGTCGGATATGAGGATGACAGTTCTGATAATGACATTGGGTCTGATGATCATGGTCGCCGCCGCGCAGAAGGTCTTTGCCCGGCCGGCACCTGCGCCCCGCGCCCGGACGTAATCGAGCGGTTGGCGGCCACATACGGCGAAACACGAAAAGGCATCGGAATTGCCCGCCAGGGCGCGGTGATGGAGATCTACGCGTCGGACGAAACCGGCAGTTGGACCATCATTGTCACCTTGCCTGACGGCATGGCGTGCCTGGTGGCGGCGGGTCAATCCTATGAGGCGCTGGCGGATGCGCTGCCGCCAAAAGGTGACAAGATCTGACCCGTCAGGTCAGTGCATCCCAGATCAGCTTGGTTCCGGTCAGGGTCAGCAGGACGTAGGCGATGCCAAAGAACAGGCGCTCGGACATCATCCAGTGCGCCCGGACGCCCAGCCAGGCGCCGAGAATTGCGAAGGGTGCCAGCAGAAGGTCCGCCAGCGCGGTATGCCAGGTGAACAGGCCGAGAAAAGAATAGGGGACGAACTTGGCGACGTTGATCACCCAGAACACCAGAACGGTCGAGGCCTGAAACTCGGTCTTCGACAGGCGCTGTGACAGAAGATAGACGGCGGCGGGCGGGCCGCCGGCGTGGCTGACAAAGCTGGTGAAGCCTGCGACCAAACCGGCAGTCAGACCTGCCGAAGGCGGCAGCCGGTTGGCGAAGCCGCGCATCCAGCCCCGGGTTTGCGCGACATGCCAGATCACGAACCCGACGGAGATCCCGCCGATAAGAAGCCGCAGCAGGTCGTCATCGGTGGCGCGATAGAGCCATGCGCCCAGAGCCACGCCTGGCACGCCACCCAGGATCAACAGGCGCGAATCCGGCCAGCTCCAGCGTTTCCAGTAGGGCCTCAGGGTGGCCACATCGATCACCATCAGGATCGGCAGCATCAGGGCAAGCGCCTGCCCCGGCTCGAGGATCAGCGCCAGAATCGACGAGGACGCAAAAGCCACGCCCGAGCCGAAACCGCCCTTGGAAATCCCCGCAAATATCACCGCCGGGATCGCCACGGCAAAAAACATCAGGTTCAGATCGAACATGCGGGCGGCCCCGATTTGGCATATTTCCCAGCCGGTTTAGCGCAAACTGATTGCCCGGCGCAAACGGTATGCGGTCGCATGCCGCGCTGCGCGGCCCTTGCGCGAAACCCATTTAAGGACTAGCAAAACCGCGATTTCAAAACCGACCGGAGATATTCCAAATGGCCAGACCCAAGATTGCGCTGATCGGCGCGGGGAACATCGGCGGCACGCTCGCGCACCTTGCAGCTGTCAAGGAACTGGGTGACGTTGTCCTGTTTGACATTGCTGACGGGCTGCCGCAGGGCAAAGCGCTCGACATTGCCGAGTCCGGCCCGTCCGAGGGCTTTGACGCGGCCATGTCCGGCACAAGCGACTATGCGGATATCGCGGGCGCGGATGTCTGCATCGTCACCGCAGGCGTGGCCCGCAAGCCGGGGATGAGCCGCGATGACCTGCTGGGCATCAACCTGAAAGTCATGAAGTCGGTCGGCGAAGGCATTGCCGCGCACGCCCCCGACGCATTCGTGATCTGCATCACCAACCCGCTGGACGCGATGGTCTGGGCCCTGCGCGAGTTCTCGGGCCTGCCGCACAACAAGGTCTGCGGTATGGCAGGCGTCTTGGATTCGGCGCGCTTTGCGCATTTCCTGTCGGAAGAGTTCAACGTCTCGATGCGCGACGTCACCGCCTTTGTCCTGGGCGGCCACGGCGACACCATGGTGCCGTCGGTCCGTTATTCGACCGTCGCCGGCATCCCGCTGCCCGATCTGGTCGAGATGGGCTGGACCACGCAGGAGAAACTGGACGCCATCGTGCAGCGCACCCGTGACGGCGGCGCCGAAATCGTTGGCCTGCTGAAAACCGGTTCGGCTTATTACGCGCCCGCCACCTCGGCGATCGAAATGGCCGAGGCCTATCTGAAAGACCAAAAGCGCGTTCTGCCTTGCGCGGCCTATTGCAACGGTGAGTTCGGCGTCGATGGGATGTATGTTGGTGTGCCGACCGTTATCGGTGCCGGCGGCATCGAGCGGATCGTCGACATCAAGCTGAACGAAGACGAGCAGGCTGGGTTCGACAACTCGGTCAACGCCGTCAAAGGTCTGATCGAAGCCTGCAAGGGCATCGACGGCTCGCTGAGCTAATCTCGCGCCTGCACTAAAGCTGAGCCGGTCCGTTTCGGGCCGGCTCTTTTTTTCATACTATCCGGACGACGACGGATTTCAGGACAAAACCCAATCGGCAGTGTTGGCGCAAACGTCGCAAACGCCTTTTTTGAATATGTTTTCCAGAGCGGTCAAAGAACTTTCGAATCAATGACGACGGCGGTTGAATTTTGTGATCACACGATAAAACGCTGTGATCACAAATCCGAAAAATCTTCGCTAATTTCCCCACCCCCATCAAAAAACCCTTTAAACTTGTCCCTTAGACCCCCCTATAACGGTTTAATCGTAGTCAGACGGGACAGTTTCGATGAACATTCACGAATATCAGGCCAAGGCTCTTCTTCGCAGCTATGGCGCTCCGGTCTCCGAGGGTCGCGCGGTTCTGCGCGCCGAGGAAGCCAAAACCGCCGCCGGTGAACTGGATGGACCGCTTTGGGTCGTCAAAGCACAGATCCATGCGGGTGGGCGCGGCAAGGGCTCTTTCAAGGAAGCCGATGCCGGCGAAAAGGGCGGCGTCCGTCTGACCAAGTCGGTTGAGGAAGCCGCCGAAGAAGCCAAGAAGATGCTGGGCCGCACACTGGTGACCCATCAGACCGGCCCGGCTGGCAAGCAGGTCAACCGCATCTATATCGAAGCCGGTTCGGGCATCGAGCGTGAACTGTACCTGGCCCTGCTGGTGGACCGCCAGACCAGCCGCATCTCGTTCGTATGCTCGACCGAAGGCGGCATGGATATCGAGGAAGTGGCCGCGGCAACGCCCGAGAAGATCCTGTCGTTCTCGGTTGATCCGGCGACCGGCTATCAGGCCTATCACGGCCGCCGCATCGCTTTCTCGCTGGGTCTGGAAGGCGCGCAGGTCAAGCAATGCGTCAAGCTGATGAACCAGCTCTACAATGCCTTCGTCGAGAAGGACATGGAGATGCTGGAGATCAACCCGCTGATCATCTCGGACAAGGGCGACCTCAAAGTGCTGGACGCCAAGGTCGGCTTTGACGGCAACGCGGTCTACCGCCACCCCGATATCGCCGAACTGCGCGACACGACCGAGGAAGATCCCAAGGAACTGGAAGCGTCGAAATACGACCTGAACTACATCGCGCTGGACGGTGAGATCGGCTGCATGGTCAACGGCGCGGGTCTGGCGATGGCGACGATGGATATCATCAAGCTCTATGGGGCCGAGCCTGCCAACTTCCTGGACGTTGGCGGCGGTGCGACCAAAGAGAAAGTGACCGAAGCGTTTAAGATCATCACCAGTGACCCGCAGGTCAAAGGCATTCTGGTCAACATCTTCGGCGGCATCATGCGTTGTGACGTAATTGCCGAGGGCGTTGTCGCGGCTGTGAAAGAGGTCGGCTTGAAAGTTCCGCTGGTCGTGCGCCTGGAAGGCACGAATGTAGAGAAGGGCAAAGAGATCATCAACACCTCCGGCCTGGACGTGATTGCGGCAGACAACCTGAAAGACGGTGCCGAGAAGATCGTGAAGGCGGTCAAGGGGTAAGCTTGGGTAGCTGGTTCAACTACAAGGGCTGATAGGACATCCGGGATGCGCAGCGGTCTGAGAAACGCGTTTGAAAACTTGAGCTGGGCGGGGCGCCGTAAGGGGCCGCGCTCGGGTCAGGGTTCGACGCTTGAGGCGACGGCTCCGCTGCGCGCGGCACTGCCCGGTATCTTTGAGAGATATCGGGTCCGGACATTTCTTGATGCGCCCTGTGGTGACTGGACATGGATGCAGCATGTGGATCTGACGGGCATCGACTATACCGGCGGCGATATCTCGCTTGAGGTGGTTGATGCGGTCAAAGCCCGGCACGGGGCACCGGGTCGTTCCTTCATGCATCTGGACATCACGTCCGATCCGTTGCCCCGGGTCGACCTGATGATGTGCCGGGATTGCTTGTTTCACCTGAAATGGTGGCTGCGCTGGGCCTTCTTCGAGAATTTCGTGCGAAGCGGGACACCCTACCTGTTGACCACAATGCATTACGTTCCCGTCAATGGAAGGCTGAGAGCCAATGCTGGCTTTCAAAGGTTCAACCCCTGCGCCGCGCCATTTAATTTCGACGACCCCATTGAGACCATTTCGGAAACAGGCGAGATTAACCTGGACGCCGAGTATCTGCAAAGCCCGGCGGGGCGGAACCAGCGGTCATTGGGGATTTGGTTACGCGAACAGGTCATCGCCGCCCTTGAGCGGCACAGAGGTGCGTCATGAAAGGCGCTGAAACCCTGTCATGATCCGTTGGGCATTCATATCGCTTTTGACGCTGGCGCAACCGGTTCTGGCGCAGCAGGGCGTAACGCTTCGTGATGCGGCGCAGGCCAATGTCACCGGCCTGACCTATTGGTGCGTCGAGGTGATGTTCCGGCGGGCGCAGGCCGCGCAGGCCTTTCCGGCGGCAGGGTTCACCTATCGCAAGGTCGATCGCGGCGTGAACGAATACGGCATTCATCGGGGCAGCAGCCACTACTTCGACGCACCCGCAAACACGGCGCATGCCGAGGTGGACGATACCAGCCGCCCTGCCGGTCTTTGCACTGTGTATTCAACCCATCTGAATCAGGCGGACATGGCGGCGATCGTGGGCCGAACGCTTTACCAGTATTTTCCGACGACTGAGCAGTTCAGCCCGACAAGCTGGCATATCTCACTGGACGGCGGCTTGCCGTTGATCATCGAACTCTCAACCATCCAGAACAACCACAGATATGAAACTCCGGGCACTGTGCGCGTCTCTATGACCTATCCCGGCTAGCAGGAACAAAGGAAAGTAAATGGCAGTCCTCATCGACGAAAACACCAAAGTCATCTGTCAGGGCTTCACCGGCTCGCAGGGCACATTCCACTCTGAGCAGGCCATCGCCTATGGCACCAAGATGGTCGGCGGTGTGACCCCGGGCAAAGGTGGCATGACCCATCTTGACCTGCCCGTGTTCAACTCGGTCCACGAGGCCAAGCATGTGACCGAAGCCAACGCCAGCGTGATCTACGTTCCTCCGCCGTTTGCAGCCGACTCGATCCTCGAAGCGATCGATGCCGAGATGGAAGTGATCGTCTGCATCACCGAAGGCATCCCGGTTCTGGACATGATGAAGGTTAAGCGTGCTCTGGAAGGTTCGAAATCGCGTCTGATCGGCCCGAACTGCCCCGGTGTCATCACGCCCGACGCCTGCAAGATCGGCATCATGCCCGGCCACATCCACAAGCGCGGCTCGGTCGGCGTTGTGTCGCGTTCGGGCACCCTGACTTATGAGGCCGTCAAGCAGACCACCGATGTGGGTCTGGGCCAGTCCACCTGTGTGGGCATCGGCGGCGACCCGATCAAAGGCACCGAGCATATCGACGTGCTGGAATGGTTCCTAGCAGATGACGAGACCGAGTCGATTATCATGATCGGTGAGATCGGTGGTTCCGCCGAGGAAGAAGCCGCGCAGTTCCTGGCAGACGAGGCCAAGAAGGGCCGCAAAAAGCCAACCGCCGGTTTCATCGCGGGCCGCACAGCCCCTCCGGGCCGTCGCATGGGCCACGCGGGCGCGATCGTCGCCGGTGGCAAAGGCGGTGCCGAGGACAAGATCGAAGCCATGCGCTCGGCCGGTATCGTCGTGGCCGAAAGCCCGGCGCAACTTGGTGAGGCTGTGCTGGAAGCGATTGGGTAAATGAACAAGAACCGGGCATATGCTCTGAGGGCAGCGCCCGAAAAACGGGTGGGCGAAAAACGCCCGCCCGATGTTCCTATCTTTTTGCCGCGTAAATTTGCTACTTGGGCAATTCCATTCGTCGCGATATTGGCTGCAACATTCGCTCAATCCAAGGCTGCGTCCGCTGCCGATGGTCGGTTCGTAACGCGATGGTCGGTAAGCCCATGACCTTCTCTGACGCCATCCGCACCTGTTTCTCAAAGTTCTTCACCTTCTCGGGCCGTGCCTCGCGGCCCGAATACTGGTTCTTTTTCCTGTTCATCGTGATCTGGAACATCATTGCCGGTATAATCGACTGGCAGTTCTTCACTCAGGTCGCGGTCAGTGAAAGCGATGAGGTCAAGTCCTTCGCCGCCACGTCCCGGCAACCTGTGCAGAGCATTGTCGGCCTGATCGTATTCTTTCCGCATCTGGCCGTGGCCTTCCGCCGGATGCACGACACCGGGCGGAGCGGGCTTTATGCCCTGCTGCCGATCCTGCTGATCGTGGGCGCGTTTGCGGTTCTGATCTTTGGCATCGGCCTCGCCAGCCAGTTCCACGGTGGTACGATGGATATTCTGCTCACACGTGCCACGCTGCTTATCGTCATTCCGACACTGCTTGTTCTGTTTGTGTCGCCCCTTCTGGTGCTGTGGTGGCTGACCCGCCCCAGCCAGCCAGGCACCAACCAATACGGTCCCAACCCATATGAGGTAGCCCAATGACCGAACATTCGCCCAACTCAGCCTTTCATGCCTCGAGCTTCATGCAGGGGCACAATGCCGAATATCTGGAGCAGCTTTACGCCCAGTACACCAAGAACCCCGGTGCGGTGGATGCCGCCTGGGCCGAGTTCTTCAAAGCCATGGGCGACGACGCGCCGGATGTGCAGAAAGAAGCGGAAGGGCCATCCTGGGCGCGCACGGACTGGCCGCCAGTGCCGGCGGATGACCTGACGGGTGCGCTGACCGGCGAATGGGCCGAGATCGACGCCAAGGCGGCAGGCAAGAAGATCAAGGACAAGGCTGCGGCCAAGGGTGTCGAGGTCAGCGACGATCAGATCAAGCGCGCGGTGCTGGACAGCCTGCGGGCGCTGATGCTGATCCGGGCCTATCGTATCCGGGGCCACCTGGCGGCCGATCTGGACCCGCTTGGCATGCGCGCCGCCAGCAACCACCCCGAGCTGGACCCAAGGACCTACGGCTTTACCGATGCCGACATGGACCGTCCGATCTTCATCGACAACGTTCTGGGCCTGCAGATGGCCAGCATGCGTCAGATCGTCGAGATCGTGAAGCGGACCTATTGCGGCACCTTCGCACTGCAATACATGCATATCTCTGACCCGGAAGAGGCCGCATGGCTGAAAGAACGGATCGAGGGATACGGCAAGGAGATCGCCTTCACCAAGGAAGGCCGCAAGGCGATCCTGAACAAGATGGTCGAGGCAGAAGGGTTCGAAAAGTTCCTGCACGTCAAATACATGGGTACTAAGCGGTTCGGTCTGGACGGCGGTGAGGCGCTGATCCCCGCGATGGAACAGATCATCAAGCGCGGCGGCGCGCTGGGTCTGAGCGATATCGTGATCGGGATGCCGCACCGGGGCCGTCTGAACATTCTGGCCAACGTGATGGGCAAACCCTATCGCGCCATCTTCAACGAGTTCCAGGGCGGCAGTTTCAAGCCCGAGGACGTGGACGGTTCGGGCGACGTGAAATACCACCTCGGCGCGTCCAGCGACCGCGAGTTCGATGGCAACTCGGTGCACCTGTCGCTGACCGCCAACCCATCGCACCTTGAGGCGGTGAACCCGGTGGTTCTGGGCAAGGTCCGCGCCAAGCAGGATCAGTTGAACGACACCGACCGCACTAAGGTGATGGCCATTCTGCTGCACGGTGATGCGGCCTTTGCCGGTCAGGGTGTCGTGGCCGAAGGGTTCGGTCTGTCGGGTCTGCGCGGGCACAAGACCGGCGGCACCATGCACATCGTCGTGAACAACCAGATCGGTTTCACGACCGCGCCGCACTTCTCGCGCTCCAGCCCCTATCCCACCGATATCGCGCTGATGGTCGAGGCACCGATCTTCCACGTGAATGGCGACGACCCCGAGGCCGTGGTACATGCCGCGAAGGTGGCAACCGAATTCCGTCAGAAGTTCCACAAGGACGTGGTCATCGACATCTTCTGCTATCGCCGGTTCGGGCACAACGAGGGCGACGAGCCCATGTTCACCAACCCGATCATGTACAAGAAGATCAAGACGCATAAGACCACGCTGTCACTTTATACCGAGCGGCTGGTCAAGGACGGCCTGATCCCCGAGGGCGAGATCGAGGACATGAAGGCGGCCTTCCAGGCGCATCTGAACAATGAGTTCGAGGCCGGAAAGGACTATAAACCCAACAAGGCCGACTGGCTGGACGGGCGCTGGTCTCATTTGGACAAGAACAAAGAAGAATACATGCGCGGCGAAACGGCCATCACTCCCGAAACGCTGAGCGAAATCGGAGGTGCGCTGACCCGTGCGCCCGAGGGCTTTGCCCTGCACAAGACCGTGGGTCGTCTGCTGGATCACAAGAAACAGATGTTCGAGTCGGGTCAGGGGTTCGACTGGGCCACGGGCGAGGCGCTGGCCTTCGGGTCGTTGCTGACCGAGGGCTACCCGGTGCGACTGGCAGGTCAGGACGCGACGCGCGGCACGTTCAGCCAGCGCCATTCAGGTTTCGTCCACCAGGAAACCGAAGAGCGTTATTACCCGCTGAACCATATTCGCGCGGGCCAGTCGCAATATGACGTGATTGACTCGATGCTGTCCGAATATGCGGTTCTGGGTTTCGAATACGGTTATTCGCTGGCCGAACCCAACGCACTGGTTCTTTGGGAGGCGCAGTTTGGTGACTTTGCCAACGGTGCGCAGATCATGTTCGACCAGTTCATCAGCTCGGGCGAAAGCAAATGGCTGCGGATGTCCGGTCTGGTCACGCTGCTGCCGCATGGGTTCGAAGGTCAGGGACCTGAACACAGCTCGGCCCGTCTGGAGCGGTTCTTGCAGATGTGCGGTCAGGACAACTGGATCGTGGCCAACTGTACGACGCCTGCGAACTACTTCCACATCCTGCGCCGTCAGCTGCACCGCACCTTCCGCAAGCCGCTGATCCTGGTAACACCCAAGTCGCTGCTGCGCCACAAGTTGGCGGTCAGCACGGCCGAGGATTTCACCACCGGCTCAAGCTTCCACCGGGTGCTGTGGGACGACGCGCAGAAGGGTAATTCGGACACCAAGCTGGTTGCCGATGACAAGATCAAACGCGTCGTCATGTGTTCCGGCAAGGTCTATTTCGACCTGCTGGAGGAACGCGACGCGCGCGGCATCGATGACGTCTACCTGATGCGGATCGAGCAGTATTACCCGTTCCCGGCGCATTCGCTGATCAACGAGCTTGAGCGCTTCAAGGGTGCCGAAATGGTCTGGTGTCAAGAAGAACCCAAGAACCAGGGCGCCTGGTCCTTTATCGAGCCCAATATCGAATGGGTGCTGACCCGTATCGGCGCAAAACACACCCGCCCGGTCTATGCCGGTCGCGCAACCTCGGCCTCGCCCGCGACGGGTCTGGCCAGCCAACACAAAGCCCAACAAGAGGCGCTCGTGAACGAAGCGCTGAGCATTGAAGGAAAGTAAGCGATGACGATTGAAGTTCGTGTTCCCACGCTTGGCGAATCCGTCACAGAAGCCACGGTCGCAACATGGTTCAAAAAACCCGGCGACGCCGTGGCATTGGACGAGATGCTGTGTGAACTGGAAACCGACAAGGTGACGGTTGAAGTTCCTTCGCCCGCCGCAGGCGTGATGGGCGAGATTGTAGCGGCAGAAGGTGAAACGGTTGGCGTGAACGCCCTGCTGGCCACCATTACCGCCGGTGAAGGCGCCGCCCCTGCGCCGGCTGCGGCCGCCCCGGCTCCGGCGGCAGCACCGGCAGCATCCGGAGGCAGCATCGACGTGATGGTCCCGACTTTGGGCGAGTCCGTTACAGAAGCAACCGTATCCACCTGGTTCAAGCAGGTTGGCGACAGCGTTGCGCAGGACGAGATGCTGTGTGAGCTGGAGACCGACAAGGTGTCTGTCGAGGTCCCAGCCCCGGCAGCCGGCGTTCTGGCCGAAATCGTGGCGCCCGAAGGGTCGACCGTTGATGCTACCGCGAAACTGGCGGTGATCTCGGGTGCGGCCGCTGGCGCGGCGCCCGCACCAGCTGTTGCTGCCGCTGCGGCTGCTCCGGCGGCGGCCAGCGCTAGCAAGGACGTTGCAAACGCGCCGTCCGCCGAGAAGGCGATGGCCGAGGCCGGTCTGTCCTCCGATCAGGTCACGGGCACGGGCCGCGATGGCCGCATCATGAAGGAAGACGTGGCAAAAGCTGTTGCAGCGGCTACAGCCCCAGCGCCTGCGGCGGCTGTGCCCGCCCCCGCTGCCCAGGCCCCGCGCGCACCGGTTGCCGCCGAGGACGAGGCCCGCGAGGAACGCGTACGCATGACCCGTCTGCGCCAGACCATCGCCAAGCGCCTGAAGGATGCACAGAACACCGCCGCGATCCTGACCACCTATAACGAGGTGGACATGACCGAGGTGATGGCCCTGCGCAATCAGTACAAGGAGCAGTTCGAGAAGAAGCACGGTGTGCGGCTTGGCTTCATGTCCTTCTTCACCAAGGCTTGCTGCCACGCGCTGAAAGAGGTTCCGGAAGTCAACGCCGAGATCGACGGCACCGATATCGTCTACAAGAACTTCGTGCACATGGGGGTTGCCGCCGGTACGCCTCAAGGTCTGGTTGTTCCGGTCATCCGTGATGCTGACAGCATGTCCTTTGCCGCAATCGAAAAAGCCATCGCCGAAAAAGGCAAGCGCGCCCGTGACGGTAAGCTGTCGATGGCCGAAATGCAGGGCGGCACCTTCACCATCTCGAACGGTGGTGTCTACGGCTCGCTGATGTCGTCGCCGATCCTGAACCCCCCGCAATCGGGTATTCTGGGCATGCACAAGATCCAGGATCGTCCGATGGTCATCAATGGTGAGATCAAGATCCGCCCGATGATGTATCTGGCGCTGTCCTACGATCACCGGATCGTTGACGGCAAAGGCGCCGTGACCTTCCTTGTACGTGTAAAAGAGGCGCTGGAAGATCCGCGCCGCCTCCTGATGGATCTGTAATCATGGCGACACATGTACTCTGGCAGGCCGACGTGGCCGATTTCGATGCCTGGCTGAAAGTGTTCCGCGAGGATCAGCCAATGCGTAAGGCCGCAGGCATCCGCGACCTGCATGTCTGGCGCGACCCCGATCAGAAGGATCACGCAATTGCTATGTTCGAGGTGGTGGACCTGAACAAGGCGAGGGATTTTTTCGGATCCGAGGAACTGGCCATGCATCACGAGCGCGGCGGCATTGCCCATATCACGATCAAGCTGTTGGAACCCGTCTAAGGACGAACATGCCCCGACCCGCCGATGCCGGGTCGAGCGGCCACCGGGTGATCCGGTCGATTTAGGAGAATATTATGGCAAATTATGATGTCATCGTTATCGGCGCCGGACCCGGCGGCTATGTCTGCGCCATCCGTTGCGCCCAGCTGGGGCTGAAAACCGCCGTGGTCGAAGGCCGCGATACGCTGGGCGGTACCTGCCTGAATGTGGGCTGCATTCCGTCGAAGGCGCTGCTGCATGCCAGCCATCAGCTGCACGAGGCCGAGCATAACTTTGCCAAGATGGGCTTGAAGGGCAAAAGCCCCTCGGTCGACTGGAAACAGATGCAGGCCTACAAGGACGAGGTGATCGAGGGCAACACCAAGGGCATCGAGTTCCTGTTCAAGAAGAACAAGATCGACTGGTTGAAGGGATGGGGTTCGATCCCCGCTGCCGGTCAGGTCAAGGTGGGCGACGAGGTGCACGAGGCCAAGAACATCATCATCGCCTCCGGCTCCGAACCGTCTGCTCTGCCGGGTGTCGAGGTCGATGAAAAGGTGGTCGTGACATCGACAGGGGCGCTGTCGCTGGGCAAGATTCCGAAGAAGATGGTCGTTATCGGCGCCGGCGTGATCGGGCTGGAACTGGGCTCGGTCTACAGCCGCCTGGGGGCCGAGGTGACGGTGATCGAATTCCTCAAGGAAATCACGCCGGGCATGGACCCCGAGGTGCAGAAGACCTTCCAGCGCATCCTCAAGAAACAGGGCCTGAAATTCGTTATGGGGGCGGCAGTCCAGAAGACCGAAGCCACCAAGACCAAAGCCAAGGTGACCTACAAGCTGCTCAAGGACGACAGCGAACACGTAATCGAGGCCGATACCGTGCTGGTCGCCACCGGGCGCAAGCCGTACTCGGACGGACTGGGACTGGATGCGCTGGGCGTTGAGATGACGCCGCGCGGCCAGATCAAGGTTGGGGCCGACTGGCAGACCAATGTGCCGGGGATCTATGCCATCGGTGACGTGACCGAAGGCCCGATGCTGGCGCACAAGGCCGAGGATGAAGGCATGGCCGCCGCCGAGCAGGTTGCAGGCAAGCATGGGCATGTGAATTATGGTGTCATTCCCGGTGTGATCTACACCTGGCCCGAGGTGGCCAATGTGGGCGAGACCGAAGCAACCCTCAAGGAACAGGGCCGCGCCTACAAGGTCGGCAAATTCATGTTCATGGGAAATGGCCGCGCCAAGGCGAATTTTGCCGCCGATGGATTTGTCAAAATCCTCGCCGACAAGGACACGGACCGAATTCTGGGCGCGCATATCATCGGCCCGGCTGCCGGCGATCTGATCCACGAGGTCTGCGTGGCGATGGAGTTTGGTGCGTCGGCCGAAGATCTGGCCCTGACCTGCCATGCCCACCCCACCTATTCCGAAGCAGTGCGCGAAGCAGCACTGGCCTGTGGCGACGGTCCGATACACTCGTAGGGATCCACCAGACTGAACCAAGGTATGCGAGGCTCTGCCTCGCGCTCCGGGGGCAGAGCCCCCGTTACCACATGGTTTTTGCCGCGCGGGCGCCCCATTCACGATCGTAGTCCGCGCCGCCTTCCTCGCCATCTGACGCTTCGGCCAGCATTTCGCCAATCGTTGGCAGATCGGTGCTCTGGTCCCTGCCAGCCCAAGTTCCGGCCCGCATCAGTGCGCGGGCGCATTGGGTGTAGATTTCGTCAATCTCGATGACGATGACGGTTGCCGGGGTCTTTCCGTGCTTCCCGAACCGGTCACGCATTCCGATATCTGCGGTCAGGCGCGCCGAGCCGTTCAGCCGAACGACGTTGTTCGACCCCGGCACCATAAACATCAGCGAAACGCGCGGGTCGCGGACGATATTGCGCAAGGAATCCAGCCTGTTGTTTCCACGCCAATCCGGAAGCGCCAGAGTTTTGGCGTCAAGCTCCAGCACCACGGGGCCATCATCGCCACGCGGGCTGCCATCGACACCTTCGGGGCCCACCGTGCTGAGAATACAAAGGCGTGAAGCCATGATCCATTTCCGGTAAAGCGGTGTCAGATGGCGCACCACCTTGCGCAAGGACGGCGCGCCGGGTTTGCCGTAAAGCGCCTCAAGCGCGGCTATGTCGTCAATGAACTCCATACGGATCAAACCCCACTTCCCGCATCAGACTGTTCGACCGCGTCTCGATTTCCTGTTCCAGCCGGTCCAGAAATTCGTCCCGGGCCACGCCCGGTTCGATCGGATCCAGGAAATCGACAATTGCAAGGCCGGGCTTGCGCATGATCCCGGAGCGGGGCCAGAAAACGCCCGCATTGGTGGCTACCGGAACACATGGGAACCCGAGACCTTCATATAGCACCGCGGTTCCGACCTTGTATGGTTTCTGAACGCCCGGCGCGACACGGGTGCCTTGCGGGTAGATCACCAATTGTCCGGGTTCGGTGAATTCCTTTGCGACATCCTTGACCATCTTCGCTACGGCCGCGCCCCTTTTGCCGCGGTTGACCGGAATGCACCCCAAGCGGCGGGCATACATGCCGATGATCGGGGTCCACAGAAGCTCTCGTTTCATGATGAATTTGCCGTGGGGGATGGCGCTGAAGATCATGATGATGTCGAGGAAGGACTGGTGCTTGGCGCCGATGACGACTTCGTCATGGGGGGGTGATCCGCGCACCTCGCAGCGGATGCCGACCATCCAGCGGGCCAGCCAGATCGTGCTGCGGGCGTAGGTCTTGCAGGCCTGCAAAGCGCCGCGTTTGGTTAACAAGGCATAGGGCGCGAAGACAATGCCAAGAATCAACATCCAGGCATAGATTGTGATCATGAAGATCAAAGAGCGAATCCATTGAAAACCTGTTCGCATCAGGAAAGCTCCTTTAGTTTTCTGCGGGCGGCGCTCCAGGTCGCGAAGAACGCAACCGTAGCACCCAGAAGCGGGATGACGGCCGGCAGCAACCATCCTGCCCCCTGAAAGCCGAGCCCGGTCAGAAACCCGCCCGCATCCGAGGTTTCGGGCAGCAGTGACACGCCTATCATTCCAAACAGTGTTCCGATCCCGGCCCCCAGCAGCGCCCGGTAGGTAAAGCGGCGCACGAAGGCTCCGGCGATGAAACGGTCGCGGGCTCCGACCTGGCGCAAGACCTCGATGATACGGGCGTTGGCAGCCAGCGAGGCGTTGGCAGCCAGCGTGATCATTGCGGCGGTTGCACCACCGATCAGCAGAATGGAAATCCAGCCCAGTCGCCGCACCGACATGGCCGCGTCAACCAGCGGCGCGCGCCAGCGCGTGTGGTCATCCAGAACCGCTCCAGGCACCTCGGCGCTCAGGCGGAGGCGCAGCCCGGCGGCATCCAGCCCCGGTTCGCCTTCGATAATCTCGATCAGTTGCGGCACGGGCAGCGTATCCAGTGGCAGATCGGGTCCGAACCATGGCGATAGCAGAGCGGCCTGTTCCTGATCCGTCAAGGCGCGGGCCGAGGCGACTCCAGGGGTCTGGCCAAGGACGGTCAGGGCGGCTTCGGTCTGGGCCGCAAGCTGTCCTGACGGGGCGTTGATGCGCAAGGTGGCGGCACCGGCCAGTTCCGACGCCCAGCGATCCGCCACGCGGCCCGAAGCCAGCGACAGGGCCAGCGCAAATACCGCCAGAAATCCCATCGCGCCCGCGACGAACAGGGTCAGATGCGCGGTATACCCTGTGGGCGGAACCACCCGGTCGGCGCGTTTGTCGCGCGACAGCAGGTTGCGGATGGTGCCATTGCTCATAGATCGGCCCCCGCGAGCTGCAGCTTGCGCTGCGAGATCCGCAGGACGCGCGCCTGCACCTGGCTTTTGGCGGCGCGGATCAGACTGAGGTCATGGGTCGCGATCAGCACCGTTTTGCCCATCCGGTTCAGTTCGACCAGCAAGCGCAGCAGGCGCTGCGACATTTCCCAGTCCACGTTGCCGGTGGGTTCATCCGCCAGCACCACATCCGGCGACAGGATCACCGCGCGGGCCAGCGCGGCGCGCTGGCGTTCGCCGCCTGACAGTTCCGGCGGACGCGCCTCGAGCCTTGATCCAAGCCCGACCCAGCTCAGCAGTTCTGTCAGGTTGTCCTGTTCGGCCGTTTCGGCCCGCCCCGAAACCATCAGCGGCAGAGCCACGTTTTCCGCCAGTGTCATGTGGTCTAGAAACTGGCAATCCTGATGGACCACGCCGATCCGGCGGCGCAACAGGGCCATCTGGTCGCGGTCCAGCCGGGCAATATCGCTGTCAAACGCGCTGAGACGACCGGATGTCGGCAGCAAAGCGCCGTAGCATAGTTTGAGGAACGTGGTCTTGCCCGCACCCGAAGGACCGGTCAGAAAGTGGAAGGACCCCGGCGGCAGCTGAATCGACACGTCGCTCAGCAGTTCGCCGTCGCCATAGGTGTAGCTGACATTCTCCAGCTCGATCACAAGGTGCGCCCCCAGTTTTTTCTGCCGCTCTTCTTGCCCGAGCGCGGTTGCGGTTTCAATGCCTGCACCGGGTCGATTTGGTGACACTTGACCCGTGAAACCGAAATCGCCCTTTGCTGTTGGGTCTTAACGGAATATGGTTCCTTAAAAAACTACTATCAGGCCGATCAATCGGCCAGGAGGCAGCATGCGTCTTACGTGTCCCAATTGCAGTGCCCAGTATGAAGTTCCGGATGAGGTCATTCCGGAAGAAGGCCGCGACGTTCAGTGTTCCAATTGTGAAGAGACGTGGTTTCAGGCGAAGAACCCGGCTGAAGCAGCCTCTGCGCCCGAACCGGCAGCACCGGATGCTGCAACCGATGAGGCACCCGAGCCCGCATCGCCGCCAGCCGACGACATGAACGAGCCCACAGAGGCGCAGCCTGCCGAGGCCAAAAGCGGTGTCGACCCCTCTGTCGCCAGCATCCTGAAGGAGGAGGCAGCCCGCGAGGCGGAATTGCGGGCCAAGGAAGGGGGCGGCCTTGAAAGCCAGCCTGATCTTGCGCTGGAACCGGTCGCCAAACCGGCGCCTGCGACGCAATCCGTTCCCGTGGAAACCGCCGCCGATGCGGGGCAGAAAGACGCTTTGCCGGATGTCGAGGCGATCAATTCCAGCCTGCGCAGCGATGAAGTGAACGCGTCCGATACCGACGATCAGCCCGCGCCGCGCAAATCGGGCGGCTTTCTGCGGGGATTCTCACTGATCCTGATCATCGGCGTTCTTCTGTTTCTGATCTACGGCAACGCGCAGCAGATCAGTGAAGCTGTTCCGCAGGCCGACCCTGTTCTGAAACCCTATGTCTCGCTGGTGGATCAGGCGCGTGTCTGGCTTCAGGCGCAATCCGGGGCGGTTCAGAACTGAGCCGCGCAAAACCAAGCGTCAGAAACGTTCCAGCAAGCGTTTGAGGTATTCCAGCTCGATCTTGGGCCGATCGGATTCACCGGTGCGGCGGCGGATTTCGTCCAGCAGTTCACGCGCGCGGCGATAGACGTCTTCCCCCTGCAACAGGTTGTCGTCGGTCGAGATCGACCCGGCAGCACCCGGGCTGCGGCCCAGCGGGTCACGGTTGTTGGCCTCCATGTCGCCTTCCTGCGAGCCCTGTCCCGGTTGGTTCTGTTGGTTCTGCGCCAGCGCCTCGCCCAGCGAGCGCATGCCCTCGCGCAGGGCCTCCATCGCTTCGGACTGTCGGTCAATGGCTTCGGCCAGATCGTCGCCGCGCAGGGCGTCTTCCGCTTCGTCCATGGCGCGACCGGCGCGGCCCAGCGCCTCGCGCGCCGCTTCACCTTCGGCGGTTCCGGCACCCGGCAAGCCCTGTTCCTGACGTCTGAGTTCCTCGCGCAGGGCCTGCTGGCGGTCTGCAAGCGATCCCTGGCCCTGTTGTCCGCCGCCGGCCTGATCGTCCGAGCCGTCACCCTGACCGCCCTGGCCTTCATGGCTCTGGCCCCGGCCCAGGCCACCGGAACGGCCTTCGTTGCCGCGGCTTTCGCCGGCCTGCGCACCGGGGTTGAACTGTTCCTGTAAATCCCGGAACGCCTGATCGCTGAGGCCCTGCTGTTCGCGCAGGGTTTCCGCAAGCCCTTCCATGGCCTGCTGACCCTCGGACTGTCCGCCCTGCCCCTGTCCTTGGGTCACGCGCATGTTTTCCATCATCTGCTGGAACTCTTCCAGCGCCTGCTGCGCCTCGGCCATGCGGCCCTGTTCCATCAATTCCTGAATGCGGTCCATCATCCGCTGCAGATCGTCCTGTGTCATCTGCAGAGACTCGCCATTTGGGCCTGTCTGGTTCTCACCACCTTCACTGTTTTCCTGCGCCAGCCGCTGAAGCTGTCGCATGTAATCCTGCGTGGCTTCGCGCAACTCCTGCATCAGCTCGGCGATTTCCTCGTCACTGGCCCCATTCTTCATCGCCTCAGTCAGGCGCTCCTGCGCGCGGCGCATGCGTTCCAGCGCATCGGCCAGAGTGCCATCTTCGATCAGCACGGCCAGATCCCACAGGGCCTGGGCTATTTCGGCCTGCTGATCCGGCTTCAGGCCATAATCGGTAAACGTCTCCAACCGGCGCAGCACGACCCGAAGCCTCAGATAGGCGGTGTCGGACCGAAACAAATCCTCGGGGCGGTGGGACACGGCGCGCAGAACTTGCGCAATGCGCGGCGCATTGGAACGGGCCCACAACAGGTCACGCCGTTGTTCAATCACCGCGGCAGCCAGCGGGTCGAAGAAACGGCGCGCAGGTAAGGCGGTCTTATAGGGATCGGACCAGGTTTCCTGATCGGCGGCATCCCGTGCCATCAGGGTTATCGTGACCGGCAGGTGCGCCCAGGGATGTTCCGAGAAATCCTCGATCAGGTCTTCCGTGAAATCGGCCCGGTCGCCGGTGATCGGCATGGGCAGTTCAACGGTCACGGCTTCGCGCGGTTCAGGGTCTGCAGTCAGGCCAAAGCGGCGATCAACCGAGGCCAGATCAAGTTCGATCAATGCGGTGCCCGAGACCACGCCATAATCATCGCTTGCCGCAAAGGGCAGTTTCATCTGACCACCCGCCTCGGCTTCGGCCACATCGGTCACCGCAATCTGCGGCGCGGCGTCGGCAAGCAGGTTCAGCGCCCATTCGCGCCCTGCGGGGCCTTCGATCTTCAATTGCCCTGAATGATCGGCCACGAAATCCTGTTCGGGATTGGTCTCGGCCTCGGCCCCCAAAAGAGACGTGGTCTCGGTCAGGCTATGTGCCCCGACTTCACCATAAAAGCGCAACGTGATGCGGCTGCCCTGTGGAAGCGTCAGATCGGGGCCCGGCTGATCGGCCAGATAGAGCGTCGGCAGACCGGTGTATCTGGGCGGTTCGATCCAGCCTTCCCAGCTTGGCCCCTGCCCCGCTGTCGCGGTACCGGGCGTCATCTCAGCCACGGATCCGATACGCCAGAACGACCCGAACAGGGTTGCGATCACCAGCGCCAGAAGCGCTGCATAGCGCAAGGCAAAGGGGTCGCGGTCTGCCAGCCGAAGGTCAGGCTTTACGGGTTCGGCCTGCGCCACCTTTTGTGCCATGCGTTTCTGGTGCGCCTGCCACAAGGCGACCGAGGCCGCGTCCATGGAGCCAATGGCCTGATCGTCCACCAAGGCCTGAATCGGACGTCCCGGCAGTGTTTCATCCAGCCTCACCAGCGCCTCGGCGCGTGTCGGCAGATGGAATCGCTTGCCCCCCAACACGAGCGCAGAAAGCAGTCCGATCAGCGCGACACTGCCCGCCGCCCAGACAAATTCGACACTTACAAGATCCTGCAGACCCAACATCAGAGCGGCCAAAATGGCCATCAAAATCGAAAAAAACGGCCAAAACGCGCGCAAAACCCGCTCGGCCAGCATCCCTGCGAGCGTCAGCCACAGAGAGAGCCGGGGAATAGGCAGGTTTGATCTGTCGCTCAAGGCGGGCCTCCTGATCAGGCCCGTGCGATCATCGCGTCAGAGCCATGGGGGTATGGTATCGCGGTTTATGATTTCGTCAAAGCTTGGGCGTTCACGAATAACCGCAAATTGATCCCCATGCACCAGAACCTCGGGGATCAGGGGACGGGTATTGTATTCGCTGGCCATCACCGCACCATAGGCCCCGGCGCTGCGGAACGCGACCAGATCACCGGCGTTCAGCGGCGGCATATCGCGCTGCTTGGCAAAGGTATCACCGGTTTCGCAGACCGGGCCCACGATGTCATAGGGTTGCTGTTCGACCCCCGGCGCGGGTTCATGAACGGCGACAATGTCATGATACGCCTCGTACATTGCGGGGCGGATCAGGTCGTTCATGGCGCCGTCAAGGATCAGGAAATCGCGACCCTCGCCGGATTTCACAAAGATCACCTTGCTGACCATCAGCCCGGCATTTCCGGCAATCAATCGGCCCGGCTCGATCTCGATCTCGCAACCCAGATGGCCCAGCGTTTTCTTGATCAGTGCACCGTATTCCACCGGCAGTGGTGGCGCGTCATTCGAGCGGGTGTACGGAATGCCGAGGCCACCGCCCAGATCGAGGCGACGAATATCGTGCCCTTCAGACCGCAGCTTTTCGGTCAGCTCCGCCACCTTGGTATATGCCAGCTCGAACGGCTCAAGCTCAGTCAGTTGCGAGCCGATATGAACGTCGATGCCGATCACCTCCAGCCCGGGCAGACTGGCAGCATGGGCGTAGACTTCGGAGGCGCGCGCAATCGGGATGCCGAACTTGTTCTCGGACTTGCCGGTCGCGATCTTGGCGTGGGTTTTCGCGTCGACGTCGGGGTTCACCCGCACTGTGATCGGCGCCACAACGCCCAGCTCCAGCGCGACGGCATTGATCACCTCCATCTCGGGCTCGGATTCCACGTTGAACTGGCGGATGCCACCGGTCAGTGCGGTGCGAATTTCATCCGCCGTCTTGCCAACGCCCGAAAACACGATCCTGTCGCCCGGCACACCGGCTGCCTTGGCGCGCAGGTATTCCCCGCCCGAGACCACGTCCATTCCCGCACCGGCTTGCGCCAGCGTTTTCAGAATCGCCTGATTGCTGGCCGCCTTCATCGCGTAGCAGACAAGGTGATCGGTGCCCTCAAGCGCGTCATCGAACAACTGAAAGTGCCGCAGCAATGTCGCGGTGGAATAGACGTAGAACGGCGTTCCGACCGCGGCTGCAATCTCGGAAATAGGGACATCCTCGGCGTAGAGCGCGCCGTCGCGGTAGAGAAAGTGATCCATGACTGCGCGCTTAGACCAAAAAGGGCATTCGGAGCAAATGATTCCGGCGGAACCCTTATTTTGTCGTCGAAATTCCCACGCGGCCATACCCCGAGATGGAAATGCCCGAACCTCTGGGTTCCGACGCCGGTTCAGAGCGCGGTTTGTAGTTTGGGTCGCAAGCTGCAAGGGCGGCCAGCGAAAGGATCAGAAGAAAGGTTTTCATCAAGAGTTTTTCGTTCTTTCGTTCGGCCGGTCAGACACCAAAGAACACACCGACGGGTCCGCGCCAGAATCCGACGCCTGCGCCGACGTGAACGCCATTTGATCCGACACCGACACTGGCGCTCATGGTTGGGGTGGTCGGCTCGCCGTCCGCGCCGCACCCGGCCAGAGCAACTCCGACCGCGATCAGCATGAAGATGCGCATGACTTGTTTCACACCAGTCCCTTCCATCGCTCAACCTGGGCGCGGACCTGATCCGGTGCCGTGCCACCATAGGACTGGCGCGAGTTTACCGAATTTTCGACGGTTAGGACAGAATAGACATCATTCGTGATATCGGCATGGACAGACTGCATGGCCTCAAGGGTCAGATCGGGCAGGTCGCAGGCCTTGGCTTCGGCCATGGCTACCAGCGCGCCGGTGACGTGGTGGGCGTCGCGGAACGGCAGGCCCAGAACGCGCACCAGCCAGTCAGCCAGGTCGGTAGCGGTCGAAAAACCTGATCCGGCGGCGGCGGCAAGGCTGTCGCGGTTGGCGGTCATGTCCTTGACCATGCCTTCCATCGCCGCCAACGCCAGCATCCAGTTGTCAGCGGCGTCGAAGACCTGTTCCTTGTCTTCCTGCATGTCCTTGGAATAGGCCAGCGGCAGGCCCTTCATCACCATCATCAGCGCGGTATTGGCGCCATAGATGCGCCCCACCTTGGCGCGGATCAGTTCCGCCGCATCCGGGTTCTTCTTTTGCGGCATGATCGACGATCCGGTCGAGAACCGGTCGGACAGCGTCACAAACCGGAACTGGGCCGAGGACCAGATCACCAGTTCCTCGGCGAAGCGCGACAGATGCACGGCACAGATCGAGGCGGTCGAAAGGAATTCCAGCGCGAAGTCGCGGTCGCTGACCGCATCCAGCGAGTTCGCCGCGGGGCGGTCAAAACCGAGCGCCTCGGCCGTCATGTGCCGGTCGATCGGGAAAGAAGTGCCCGCAAGCGCGGCGGCACCCAGCGGCGATTCGTTCATCCGGGCGCGGGCGTCGCGCACGCGGGACAGATCACGGCCAAACATCTCGACATAGGCCATCATGTGGTGACCCCACGTCACTGGCTGCGCGGTTTGCAGATGGGTAAATCCGGGCATGACCCAGTCCGCCCCGGCCTCGGCCTGCGCCAAAAGCGCGCGGATCAGGGCCAGCAACCCGGTTTCCGCCGCGTCCAGCTGATCGCGGACCCAGAGTTTGAAATCGGTTGCCACCTGATCGTTACGGCTGCGGCCCGTGTGCAAACGGCCTGCGGGCTCTCCGATCACTTCCTTCAGGCGCGCTTCGACATTCATGTGGATGTCTTCCAGCGCGGTCGAGAACTGAAATTCTCCGTTCTGGATTTCTGACAAAACGGTGAGCAGCCCTTCCCGAATGGCCTGCGCGTCACTATCAGTTATAACGCCCGTGGCAGCCAGCATGGCGGCATGGGCGCGCGAGCCTGCGATGTCCTGGGCTGCCATCCGCTGATCGAACCCGATCGAGGCGTTGATCGCCTCCATGATCGCGTCTGGTCCGGCGGCAAAGCGGCCGCCCCACATCTGGTTCGAGGATTGATCGGTCATGTTGGAAAACCCGGAGTTGATATGCGCCTGTTACGTCTGATCCCCCTTTATATGGCCCTTGCGCTGGGTGCAAATGCGGCTTTGGCCAGTGATGCCGAAACTCTGGCGCCGCTGCGGGACGGCAGCCTGAAACGGCTGATCCTGCACAAGGAACCCAAACCGGCCAAGACCATCGAGTTCCAGTTGGAAGACGACGGCGGGGTCGGCACACTTGAAGATTACGCTGGCAAATATGTGCTGGTGAATTTCTGGGCCACCTGGTGCGCGCCCTGTCGCAAGGAAATGCCCCAAATTGCAGAGTTGCAGGAAGAATTCGGCGGCGACAAATTTCAGGTTCTCACCCTGGCCACCGGTCGAAACACCCCTGCCGGGATCAAGAAGTTCTTCGACGAGAACGGAATAGACAACCTTCCGCGCCATCAGGACCCCAGCCAGGCCGCCGCGCGTGAATTCGGCGTCATCGCCTTGCCAATCACCGTCATCCTGAACCCCGAGGGGCAGGAAATCGCGCGCCTGATCGGGGATGCGGAATGGAACTCTGACAGCGCCAAGGCGATCATCGCGGCGCTGGTCGGCACAGAGGGTGAAAGCTGAAAAAGACCATCGGTACAATCCGGTAATGTAGGCCCGTCCATTTCAATCTCGTGATATACTGTCCCCGCCCCTCCTGTTGGGCGGGGCAGTTTGCGTTTTGGGAATGGAGGTGACGATGAGACCTGTGGTTTTGCTGATTGGACGCTTGCCGAATGTGATCGGGGATGTCGCGCAGCAACTGGATCACCTGCCGATTCAATGGCTGGGTGCACATGATCCTGATGAGGTGCGGCGTCAACTGGACGCCGAACCCCGGATCGCATGCGCCATCATGGGTGCGGGGCTGGATGACAAGGTACGGGGTGAAATGGTGGGCATTATCGCCTCCCGCCGTCCGGATATCTGCATTCACCTGAAAGACCGCACATCGGGTCCCGAAGGTCTGGTTCCGTTCGTCCGGCGCGTGGTGCAGCATGAAATCCTGGAAAGTCTGGAAAAAGGCTGACGCAACGCCACCTTTGACAGTCCGTTATCCGCCTTGCAACTTGTCGGCGGGAGGACGGAATGCCGCTTGAAATCCTGCTGGTTCTGGTGGTCGGCGGTATCGCCGGAATTACCCTGTTGCTGCATGCGACGGGCAAATCCCGTTTGCGCCTGCTGACACCGGACACGGCGCGGTCGGAATGGCTGCGACATGCCCCGGAGGACTACATCCTTGATGTCATGATTGCCCATGACGGCCATGCGGCGCTGATCCGCACGGACGCGGGCAAGGGGCTTTTGTGGTCGTTCGGCGCGGATACCGTGGCGCGGCATTTGCTTGATTTCGACTGGATGGACCATCCCAAAGGCATCGAGGTTCAGTTTCATGATTTCAGCACTCCACGCGTGATCCTCTGCCTTGACGACAGCGAACGCCAGCACTGGCGTCTGATGATGGACCCTTCATGACCGACCAAGTGAGCTTTCCCGACGCCGTGCAATGGGCCGTCCCGTTCTTCATCGCCGCCATTCTGGCCGAGTTCCTGTGGATCGCCATCAAGGGTCGCGGTGGGCGGTATGAGACGCGCGACGCATTGACCTCGCTGATCATGGGCGCGGGCAACATCGCCTCGGGCTTTCTGCTGGGCTTCATCGCATACGCGTTTTTCATGTGGTTGTGGCGGATTACGCCGCTGGACCTGGGCACCTCGATCCCGGTGATTATTCTTTGCTTCGTGCTGGATGACCTCCGCTATTACTGGGTGCACCGGTTTGGCCATCGCATCCGCTGGGTCTGGGCCAGCCATGTGAACCATCACAGTTCGCAGCATTACAACCTGACCACGGCGCTGCGGCAGACCTGGACCTATATATTCACCTTCATGATGGTGGTGCGCGCGCCGCTGATCCTGCTGGGGTTTCACCCCGCGATGGTGCTTTTCGTCGGCGGGCTGAACCTGATCTATCAATTCTGGATTCACACAGAAGCCATCGGCAAAATGCCGCGCTGGTTCGAGGCGGTGATGAACACGCCCAGCCATCACCGCGCGCATCATGGCCGCAATGCGCGTTACCTGGATTGCAACTATGCCGGTGTGTTCATCATCTGGGACAAGATGTTCGGTACTTTTGTACCGGAACAGGATGATGACCGTGTCGACTATGGGCTGGTGCATAATATCGGCACGTTCAACCCGCTGCGCGTGGCCTTTCACGAATGGGTCGGCATCTGGCGCGACGCGACGCAGCCCGGGCTGACATGGCGGCAGCGCCTGGCCTATTGCTTTGCGCCGCCGGGCTACAGCCATGACGGAAGCCGGAAGAATTCTGAGCAGATCAAGGCCAGCCATCTGGCCCGACATCCCGAAGACCGCGGAACGCCCGGATTTGAACATCTCGAGGAATTTCTGCCCGCAAAACAGGCGGAACAATCCTGAGGGCAACGACTACCTTACGCTGAATACTTGAAATTATTGGCCCGGGCTTCATATTAGAACGATGTTTTGATTTAGCGTGCCCGGAGGCCATTATGTCTCGTACAACGACCCTTTATACTGTTTTTGGCCTGACCGGCCTTGTCCTTGCCATGCTGACAGCCATTGGCGGAGGACCTTCGGTATTCCTGGGTTTGGGCTTTGCAATGATGACGCTGGGCCTTCTTGGGGCCCTGATCGGCGCAGCAACCACATTGCGCCAGACCAGCCGATCGGCCAAGTGATCCCCGGCACATAGCAGCTTTTGCGCTTCTGTCTCCATTAACGTCAGATTCACTTCTTTGCTCTGATATGGGCGCGGACCCCTATTGATCTTACGCAAGGATTGGGTGTGCCTATGCGGAACAGGAAACTGGCTGATCTGCCGGAAGGCGCGGACAATCCGCTGAACGCGGCGGTGGCTTCGCGCGATTTGTCGACGGTGCAAATGGCGACGGAGGCGGTGAAACACAAGCAATGCAAGCTGGCCTTTCAGCCGGTCATGCAGGCCAATGCCCCCCACGGCGTGGCGTTCTACGAAGGGTTTATCCGGGTGCTGGACGAAACCGGGCGGGTCATTCCCGCGCGCGAGTTCATGCCCGAGGTTGAAAACACGCCAATCGGGCGCGAGCTGGACTGTGTCGCGCTTGAAATGGGTTTGCGCACCCTGACGCGCAATCCGGGGATCCGCCTGTCGATCAACATGTCGGCCCGCTCGATCGGTTACGCCCGCTGGTCGCGTATTCTTGAGCGGTTCATGAAAAATGACCCCGCTCTGGGTGAACGGCTGATCCTTGAAATCTCGGAAAGTTCGGCGATGCAGGTACCGGAACTGGTGGTCGATTTCATGGATCGTCTGCAGGCCCGCGGCATCGCCTTTGCGCTGGACGATTTTGGCGCCAGCAACTTCAGCTTTCGCCACTTTCGCGAGTTTCTGTTCGACGCGGCCAAGATCGATGGGCAATTCGTGCGTGGCGTCAGCACAAACCCCGACAATCAGGCGCTGGTCAGAGCACTGATCGCGGTTGCCCGCGAATTCGAAATCCTCGTGACCGCCGAATCGGTCGAAACCAAGCAGGATGCCGAGTTTCTGGTGGCCAGCGGTATCGATTGCCTGCAGGGCTTTCTGTTCGGCGCGCCCTCGGTCAAACCGCCGTGGAAAGCGGAAAAGACACAGGAGACAGGGACTTAACACCTGCCGCAACACATTTCAGCCTACGACCTGCCGCCCTGAGACAAGCTGCCCGTTGCTGCGCGTGCAGCATTGCGATATCCAAATGGTGCTGGAGCGGGGATCACGGGGCGCTCTTGATTGCAGGGGGATCCTCTACGATCTGCGCCGTCACATTTCCCACAGGACCATGACGGTAAAGGATTAATCGAATGACCAACGTAGTAATCGCATCCGCCGCACGTACCGGTGTCGGCAGCTTTGGCGGCTCGTTTGCCAACACCCCCGCCCACGATCTTGGGGCCGCTGTGCTTGAAGCCGTTGTCGAACGAGCGGGAATCGACAAAAGCGAGGTTAGCGAAACCATCATGGGCCAGGTTCTGACCGCCGCTCAGGGCCAGAACCCCGCGCGCCAGGCGCACATCAACGCCGGCCTGCCGCAGGAAAGCGCGGCCTGGGGCATCAACCAGGTCTGTGGCTCGGGCCTGCGTGCCGTTGCTCTGGGCGCACAGCACATCCAGCTGGGCGACGCCGACATCGTTGCCGCCGGCGGCCAGGAAAACATGACCCTTTCGCCCCATGCTGCCGCCCTGCGCGCCGGTCACAAGATGGGCGACATGAAATACATCGACACGATGATCCGCGATGGTCTGTGGGATGCCTTCAACGGTTATCACATGGGTCAGACCGCCGAGAACGTCGCCGAGAAGTGGCAGATCAGCCGCGACATGCAGGACGAATTCGCCGTTGCCTCGCAGAACAAGGCCGAGGCCGCGCAGAAGGCCGGCAAGTTCGCCGACGAGATCACGCCGTTCACCATCAAGACCCGCAAGGGCGACATCGTAATGGACAGCGACGAATACATCCGTCACGGCGCGACCATGGAAGCCATGGCCAAGCTGCGCCCTGCCTTCACCAAAGACGGCTCTGTCACCGCAGCAAACGCCTCGGGCCTGAACGACGGTGCGGCCGCAACCCTGCTGATGTCTGCTGAAAACGCCGAAAAGCGCGGGATCGAGCCGCTGGCCCGTATCGCGTCCTACGCCACTGCCGGTTTGGACCCGTCGATCATGGGTGTGGGCCCGATCTACGCGTCGCGCAAGGCGCTGGAGAAAGCCGGCTGGTCGGTAGACGATCTGGATCTGGTCGAGGCGAACGAAGCCTTTGCCGCGCAGGCCTGCGCCGTGAACAAGGACATGGGCTGGGACCCGTCGATCGTGAACGTGAACGGCGGCGCGATTGCCATCGGCCACCCGATCGGTGCCTCGGGCTGCCGCGTTCTGAACACGCTGCTGTTCGAAATGAAGCGCCGCGACGCGAAGAAGGGTCTGGCGACCCTGTGCATCGGCGGCGGCATGGGTGTCGCCCTGTGCGTGGAGCGCGACTAAGTGCGTTGAGAACCAAATAGAAAAGGGCGTCCCACGGACGCCCTTTTTTGTTACAATCAAGCCTTACACCGTAGCTGCGACAATTTCGCTGAGCAGAAAAGTAAAGACCTGAACGAAACGATATTGCGCACCAATCTCTCTCAGAGTAACAGAATTACCAAGCCGACTAAATTTGGAGGACTCCTAAATGGCACGTACAGCACTCGTAACCGGCGGCTCCCGCGGCATCGGCGCAGCAATTTCCAAGGCGCTCAAAGCCGAAGGGTACAACGTTGCAGCCACCTATGCGGGGAATGACGAAGCCGCCGCGAAATTCACCGAGGAAACCGGTATCGCCACCTATAAGTGGAACGTCGCCGACTATGACGAGTCCAAGGCGGGTATCGAAAAGGTCGAGGCCGAAGTTGGCCCCATCGACATCGTTGTGGCAAATGCCGGTATCACCAAAGACGCCCCTTTCCACAAGATGACGCCCGAGCAGTGGCATCAGGTGATCGACACCAACCTGACCGGCGTGTTCAACACCGTACACCCGGTCTGGCCCGGCATGCGCGAGCGTAAGTTTGGCCGCGTGATCGTCATCAGCTCGATCAATGGACAGAAGGGCCAGTTCGCGCAGGTGAACTATGCCGCAACCAAAGCGGGCGATCTGGGCATTGTGAAATCGCTGGCGCAGGAAGGTGCACGTGCGGGCATCACCGCAAACGCGATCTGCCCCGGCTATATCGCTACGGAGATGGTCATGGCGGTTCCGGAAAAAGTCCGCGAATCGATCATCGGTCAGATCCCGGCCGGCCGGTTGGGTGAGCCCGAGGAAATCGCGCGCTGCGTGGCGTTCCTGGCATCGGACGATTCCCAGTTCATCAACGGCTCGACCATCTCGGCCAACGGTGCGCAGTTCTTCGTCTGATCAAGAGCGATTGCAATTTTGAACGGGCCGGTCCAAATGGGCCGGCCCTGTCAATTTCAGATTCCCGAAGAGGCTGCCCCATGACCAGAATGCGCGCAACGGCGATTGGTTTTATTGCTGTGCTGCTGTGGTCCCTGCTGGCCCTGTTCACTGTCGGCTCGACACCGACACCACCGTTGCTGCTGAACGCCGTCTGCTTTTCAATCGGTGGCACCCTGGGCCTGATCTGGACCTGGGCCACCGGCGGATTGCAACAACTTGGGCGCGTACCCTGGACAACTTATCTGTTCGGAACGCTGGGTCTGTTCGGCTATCACGCCCTGTATTTCTCGGCACTGAGGATGGCCCCCGCGGCCGAGGCGGGTCTGATCGCCTATCTCTGGCCTTTGCTGGTCGTTCTGCTGTCGGGGCTGTTGCCCGGCGAGCGGTTGCACATCGGGCATCTGATTGGTGCCTGCTTCGGTTTCGCGGGCGCGGCGCTGATCATTGCCGGTGGCGGCAGCACCGGATTTCAGGTGCAACACCTGCCCGGATATGCGCTGGCACTGATGTGCGCGTTAACCTGGTCGGGCTATTCTGTTCTGTCCCGCCGTCTGGGCGATACCCCCACCAGTTCGGTTGCCGTTTTCTGCATCGCTGCGGCAATTGCCTCGGGCGCGCTGCATCTTGCAGTGGAAGAAACGGTCTGGCCCGCGACCGCATTCGGCTGGGCATCGATCCTTGCCCTGGGTTTGGGACCGGTCGGGCTGGCGTTTTATGTTTGGGATATCGGGGTCAAGCGGGGCGACATTCAGATACTGGGCACCGCGTCCTATGCGGCACCATTGCTGTCTACGCTTGCGCTGGTTCTGGCCGGGATCGCCGCCCCGTCCTGGGGTCTGGCGGTCGCGGCGCTGTTGATCACCGGCGGTGCCACAATTGCGGCGTGGGCCAGTCTGAAGTCCTAGTTCGCCCTGCCCTGAACTTGCATCGCCAATAACCTGTCGCGCCTTTGGTGCTTTCGGGACATTGGCGATACAGAGTGATTCAGGTCAGGTACTGGACGCTTTAATTGGACAGGCGTTCGATCTCTTCCTTCAGCTTGAGCTTCTGCTTTTTGAGCTGCGCAATATGGAGATCATCAATTCCTGGCGAGCGTTGGGCTTTTTCCACTTCGAGACCGAGACTTTCGTGTTTTTTCTTCAGTTCCGTCAGATGTGCGCTCACGCTCATGGCGATCCTCCTTAGTTGGATGTCTGAGTTTTACATGGGAAGTTGACCACATCGTTTCCAGCCTGTCACGCCGCAGACGCACAGAATCTGTCACAAATCCGACAAATTCGGCCGGTCACCGCCTATCAATCCGAGAATCCGGGTAGCCCGGCCCCGTTCCGCAGCACCGAAGTTACCTGCGGCGTATAGCTCTCACCGTCCCTCTCGTGCCGTGCGCCTGTGTGCAGGATCAGCGGGGAATGGAGCTGGAAGGCAGCGCGCCCCTCTTTCCGCGCGCGCAGAATAACCAGTTCCGCATCTCGGGTCGCGCGCGGCGTCAGCGGCAGGACTTCGACTGAACCCAGTCTGCCGGCACAGGCCGACAACATGTCCGGCAGGCGTTCGGCCTTTTGGATCATGTGCAGATAGCCGCGCGGGGCAAGCCGCCTGGCGGCCACGCCGATCCAGTCCGACAGCGGTGTCTGCTCGCCCAGCGCCACCTGCCGCCCTGAATCCTGCGCCGGGCTGTGTGCGCCGGGGCGGTAATAGGGCGGGTTGGCGATAATGTGATCGAACTGTCTTTGCCTCAGATCATTGGGTAGATCGGTCAGGTTTGCCGGTATCACTGCCAGCGGCACATCGTTCTCTGCGGCGTTGCGCCGCGCCAGATCGGCGTAGGCGGGTTGCAATTCGACCCCTGTCAGGTGCAGGCCCGGCACGCGGGCGGCAAGGCACAGGATGGCGGCGCCTGCCCCGCAGCCAAGCTCCAGCACGGTTTGGCCTGCCGTGGCCGGAACCGAGGCCGCCAGCAGAACCGGGTCAACACCTGCGCGATAGCCGGACAAAGGCTGCCATAGCCGCACGCGTCCGCCGAGGAACTTGTTGCAGCTCAGCTCGCTGTCGGAGAACCCGCTCATCGGCCCAAGGGGATGTCGTTGTCACGCATTACCCGTTCGGCGCGGATCAGGTCGTCGGTGCGCACCATCAGGCGGCGGGGGAAAATTCCTATGCCGCCTTCGAGGATGCTCATATTTACGTCCATCTGAAAGCAGTCTATATCCTCGCCTTCAAGGAGAGCGGATGCAAAGGCCAGGATTGTCGGATCGGTGCTGCGCAATAGTTCTTCCATGGGGATGGATGTAAGGGCAAGGAGAGGCGGAAGTCGAGCCTTGTATCAGGAGTGTGATGAACGTCAGCACAATCTCGAAACCACATGAACGGCTGGCCGACATTCTGGCCGGTGAAATGGAAGCGGTAAACCATCTGATCCGCACGCGCATGGCGTCGGAACACGCCCCCCGTATCCCCGAAGTGACCGCTCATCTGGTTGAAGCGGGCGGCAAGCGTCTGCGCCCCATGCTGACTCTGGCCGCAGCCCGTCTGTTTGGCTATTCAGGCGACCACCATGTGCGTCTGGCCGCGACGGTCGAGTTCATTCATACCGCCACGCTTCTGCATGACGACGTTGTGGACGAAAGCGCCCAGCGGCGCGGGCGGCCCACGGCAAACCTGCTTTGGGACAACAAATCCAGTGTTTTGGTTGGCGATTACCTGTTTTCCCGCAGCTTCCAGCTGATGGTGGAAACCGGGTCGTTGCGCGTTCTGGACATTCTGGCAAACGCTTCGGCCACGATTGCCGAGGGTGAAGTGTTGCAGATGACGGCAGCCACCGACCTGGGCACCCACGAGGGCATTTATCTGCAGGTGGTGCGCGGAAAGACGGCCGCGCTGTTTTCGGCTGCAACCGAGGTAGGCGGCGTGATTGCCGGTGCGTCGGAAGAGCAGGTGAAAGCGCTGTTCGACTATGGCGACGCGCTTGGCATTGCCTTTCAGATCGCCGATGACCTGTTGGACTATCAGGGCGACAGCAAGGCAACCGGCAAGAATGTCGGCGATGATTTCCGCGAGCGCAAGCTGACCCTGCCGGTGATCAAGGCCGTGGCACAAGCCACTGCCGACGAACACGCCTTCTGGGAACGCACGATCGGCAAGGGCCGCCAGCAGGACGGCGATCTGGATCACGCGCTGAGCCTGATGAACAAATATGGCACGCTGGAGGCCACCCGTTCTGATGCCATCGGCTGGGCTGGCAAGGCCAAAACCGCGCTGGAGGTGCTGCCCGATCACGAGATCCGGTCGCTGCTACGCGATCTGGCCGACTACGTGGTCGCGCGCCTCAATTAAGCTGCGTTGCGCGGCACCACCAGTCGGAATGGGCCGCGCCGATTTCATAGGCCGCGAAATGCGCGGCCTTCATGGACGGGTAAAGCCCGAAACAGGTCGAGCCCGAGCCGGACATCCGCGACAAAAGAACACCGCGAGAGGCGTCGAGTTCATCCAGAACCCGTCCGATCTGAGGCGCAATGCCCATGGCCGGTGCCTGCAGATCGTTGCGCTGGCCTTTCAGCCACGCGGCGCAGTCTTCCGCCGTTTCAAATTCAGGGATATCCTCGGGCATGGCCGGGTTGTGGCGCGTTTCCATCGCCTTGAACACGGAACCGGTCGGAACCCCGACGCAAGGGTTGACCAGAACCGCATAAAGCGGCGGCAGGGAAACAGGGTTGATCTGTTCGCCTATGCCCCGCATTCGCGCGGCTTTCGCCATCAAACAGACCGGGATATCAGCACCCAGTGACACCGGGTTCGGCAGCTTTCCGTTGCCCGATCCCGCGAGCACACGCAATGTCGCGGCCGCATCCGAAGACCCGCCGCCGATACCGCCCCCATGGGGCAACGACTTGTTCAGGGTAATTCGGCCTGTCCAGCCAACTGCATTCGCCGCCTGCCAAACCAGATTACGCTGATCGGATGGGACACCCCGGGCATTTTCACCGGTGACGTCTATGGAAAGGTCCGGGCCGGGCTCGAACGTCAGGTGGTCACCGATATCTGCGAACACGACCAGAGAATCCAGCAGGTGATAGCCATCTTCGCGCTGGCCGGTCACATGCAGGGTCAGGTTGATCTTGGCGGGGGCAAATGCCTCAGCCTTCATTGGCAACCTGAAGCGGCTCTGCGCCTTCTTCCGCCAGAACCGCGTCCAGCCCGATCTCGAGCTTTCGCCGGATACGGTCGGGATCGGCCTCACCATCGGTGTCGTCGGGGTCGATGAAAGACAGGGCGCGTTTCCACTGGAACTCGGCCTCGCGGTCGCGTCCAACGGCCCAATAGACGTCGCCCAGATGATCATTGACCACCGGGTCGACCGGCATCAGTTCGATGGCGCGTTCCATATGCTCAACGGCTTCTTCATAGCGGCCGAGCCGGAACAGAACCCAGCCGAGGCTGTCCACGATATAACCGCTGTCTGGGCGCGTGGCGACAGCGCGTTCGATCATTTCAAGCGCCTCGTCCAGCTTTTCGCGCCTTTCGACCAGCGAGTAGCCGAGGTAATTCAGCACTTGCGGCTGATCCGGGTTCAGTTCAAGCGCGCGGCGAAAATCCGCCTCGGCCTGATCCCAGTTCTTGAGACGCTCATGCGAAATTCCGCGGGCATAATGCAGAAACCAGCTGCCGCCCGCCCCGGTTTCGGTCAGCTCGATCGCCCGGTCGTAGGACGGCACGGCGGCGGCATAGTTTTCGTCCCGGCGCAACAAATCGGCCAGTGCCACATGAACGGACGGCAGGTTAGGGCGTTGTGCCGCCAGGTTCTGCAGAACTTCCGCTGCAGCGTCTTTCTTGCCTGCGCGCCCCAGAACCTCGGCCCGGCCCAGTTCGGCAACGTGAAAATCGGCGCTGTCGGAAGGCACTGTCCGATAGGCCGCTACTGCAAGATCAAACTGTTCCAGATCGTCCAGCAGCTCTGCCCCCAGCAAAATCGCGTCGACGTGATCGGGGCGCAGAAAGGTCGCCACACGTGTGTAGAGCAGAACATAGTTCTGTGCCGCTTCGCCATTCAGTGCCGCGCCAACCGAAAAGAAAACCTCGGCCATGCCGTCCCGCGCCGAACCGATATTTGTGAAAGGCAGGGTTTCGCCGTCGGTCAGGCGGGTCTCGTAGCCTTCGATGGTCGGGTCGCTGCCTATGGAAAACACTTCGTCCAGAAATGCCAGCGCGTCGGCATTGCGGTCCAGTTGCGACAGGACTTCGGCCCGGGCAAGGGCAGCGCGGCGGCTGAAGCGGGCAATGGTTCCGTTGTTTTCGGCAAAAATTGCCTCAGCCCCTTCGAAATCGCCCACGGACGCAAGGGCCATTGCCTTATGATACAGCGAAAACTCCCTCAGACCTTCCTGCGTGGAAACCTTGTCAAACTGCTCCATCGCTTTGGTCATGGCGCCCTGCGCCATGTAGGTCCAGGCAATCATTAGCCCGTCAACCAGCGGCCCGACGCCTTGCGTTTCCGGATCAAGGGCCAGAAACGCGTCATATTTTTCGTCTGCCACCAAAGTCGCCGACAGCACCATGCGCGCGGCCTGGCTTGGCAAGTCGTTGTCCACGATTTTCTGCGCGACGGGCAGGGCCCGCTGGATCTCGCCCAGCGCGAGACGGGCCACGACCACGCTTTCCAGCAGGTGCAGGTTTTCCGGATCAAAGCGCAGGGCCTGCGAGTAGTATTTCTCGGCCGCAGTATAGTCGCTTTCATAGATCGCCTGACGACCCGCAAGATACGCCCCGGCACCGGTATCGGCCAAAACCGGAACGGCAATAGGGGAAGAAAGCATTGCAGCCAATGCCATGCGTCGAACCAGGGAAATCACCAGAATTCTGCCTCGCTATCGTTATCTGAACGACAAGCTAGGGCTTTGGCCCCTGAGAGGCAATGGCAGAGCCATCACGACGCCGCCATTGCCCGGGTTTTCGCTTACATGTTTGGATAGTTCGGCCCGTCGCCGCCCTGCGGTGTGGTCCAGGTGATATTCTGGCTGGGATCCTTGATGTCGCAGGTCTTGCAGTGGACGCAGTTCTGGAAGTTGATCACGAATCGCGGACCGTTTTCATCCTCGACCATCTCGTAGACGCCCGCCGGGCAGTAGCGCTGCGCCGGTTCGTCGAACCTGGGCAGGTTGACCTTGACTGGAATCTCGGGGTCGGCCAGGCGCAGGTGGCAGGGCTGGCTTTCCTCGTGGTTGGTGGCTGCGAAGGAAACGTTGGTCAAACGATCGAACGACAGCGTTCCGTCGGGTTTGGGATAGTCGATCGGCTTGTGCTTGCTGGCATCTTCGGTCGATTCCGCGTCGTTCTTGCCATGACCCAAAGTACCCAGCAGCGAGAAGCCCAGCGTGTTGGTCCACATGTCCATGCCGCCCAGCACCAGCGAAGCAGTCAGGCCGTATTTCGACCAGAGCGGCTTAACGTTGCGCACCTTCTTGAGGTCGCTGCCGATTGCGCCTTCGCGCACGTCGGCCTCGTAGGCGGTCAGTTCGTCGCCCGAGCGATCTGCCTTGATGGCGTCAAAAGCAGCCTCGGCTGCGGCCTTGCCCGACAGCATCGCGTTGTGGTTGCCCTTGATGCGCGGTACGTTGACCATGCCCGCAGAACAGCCCAGCAGCGCCACGCCGGGTGCGACCAGTTTCGGCATCGACTGAAGGCCGCCTTCGGTGATTGCACGGGCGCCGTAAGCCACGCGCTTGCCGCCTTTCAGCAGTTCGGCGACCATCGGGTGATGCTTGAAGCGCTGGAATTCCATGTAGGGGTACAGGTGCGGGTTCTTGTAGTTCAGGTGCACCACGAAACCGACATAGACCTGATTGTTTTCCAGATGATAGATGAAGGACCCGCCGCCCGCATTGCTGCCCAGCGGCCAGCCCATGGTGTGCGTGACCGAGCCTTCCTTGTGCTTTGCCGGGTCGATCTCCCAGATCTCTTTCATGCCGACGCCGTATTTCTGCGGTTCTTTACCGGCCGACAGGTCGTACTTGGCGATGACTTCCTTGGACAGTGAACCGCGGACACCTTCGGACAGGAAGACGTATTTGCCGTGCAGTTCCATGCCCGGTTCGGTGTTCGGACCATAGGAACCATCTGCTTCCAGACCAAAGACACCGGCCACCACGCCTTTGACTTCGCCATTGTCGCCGTAAACCAGTTCGGAACAGGCCATGCCGGGGAAGATTTCGACGCCCAGTTCCTCGGCCTGTTCCGCCATCCAGCGGCAGACATTGCCCATCGACACGATGTAGTTGCCATGGTTGTTCATCAGCGGCGGCATCGGGAAGTTCGGGATGCGGATCTTGCCTGCCTCACCCAGCATGTAGAAATTGTCTTCGTGCACAGGCACGTTCAGCGGCGCGCCCTTTTCCTTCCAGTCCGGGATCAGCGCATCCAGACCGCACGGATCCAGTACCGCACCCGACAGAATATGTGCGCCCACTTCCGAGCCCTTTTCCAGAACAACGACGTTCAGGTCGGCATCCAGCTGTTTCAGACGAATGGCCGCCGACAGGCCCGCGGGGCCTGCGCCCACGATCACCACATCGTATTCCATCGCTTCGCGTTCAATCTCGGCCATCGCGGGCTCCTTAGCTAACTTTCCGAATTGGCGCTTTCACTGCGTGGTGTGCGCAATTTTGTTTCACGGCTGATTACCCGGTCGGCAAGACCTTGGTCAATCGAAACACGGCGTAAAACAGCAGCAATACGGCAGTTCAGCCGTCTGGTGTATCACCCATGAGATACCTGGGACCGCTACCATTGGAATTTGCCCGGTCATCGGGGTTGTAAAGGGCGCATTTCGGCAGGCTGAGGCAGCCGCACCCGATGCAGCCATCCAGATTGTCGCGCAATCGTGTCAGGGAATCGATTCGCTGATCCAGCCGGGCGCGCAGGGTGGTGCTGATCTGCTTCCAGTCCTGCGGTGTGGGGGTGCGGTTTCCGGGCAGGCCCGACAACACCTCTCGGATCTCCGGCAGGGTCAGGCCGAATTGCTGGGCGATCATGACAAAACTCAGCCGCCGGATATCGGCACGTTGATAGCGACGCTGCCCGCCTGCATTGCGCCAGGGAGCAATCAGGCCCTGCGCCTCGTAATACCGGATGGCTGAAACAGCCAGTCCGGTGCGCCGGGCCAGTGCGCCAATTGCCAGCCCTTCGGATGCAGCCATCGGAACCTCAAAAACATTTCTTGACCTAAAGTTAGGTTTAGAAATTACAGTGAGTCGTGACAAGCCTGAATTCGCAAAGGAGATCCCATGATGGCGACGCTTGAACACACCAATTTCACTGTCCGCGACCCAAAGGCTTCGGCAGACTGGATGGAGAAGGTCTTTGGCTGGAAAACCCGGTGGGAAGGTCCGGCAATCGCTGGCGGCTATACGGTCCACGTGGGCAGCGCACACACCTATCTCGCGCTCTATGCGCCGGGCAAACCCATGCGCTCGGGTGAGAACAGTTACGACTATGTCGGCGGGCTGAACCATGTCGGCGTGCTGGTCGAGGATATCGATGCCACTGAAAGCAAGGTGCGCAAAGCGGGATTCAAGCCGCACAACCATGCGGATTACGAACCCGGCAGGCGGTTCTATTTCGAGGATGACAACGGCATCGAATTCGAGGTGGTGCAGTATGATTGAGTTGCTGTGGCTGGGAACCGAAGCGCATCACTGGCGCAGGGGCGACCTTCTGGGGCATCGCCGCAGGCATGCCTTGCCCCATCCAGACGGCGCGAGTTCGCGAATAAAGCACCGGAACCGCTGAGCCCCCTTGCATTTCACGCTGCATTTGGGTCAGGTATCTGACGACCCATCATTCGCCCCGACGCTTTGAGCGGCGGGGCGACTCAATTTATGCGTGGACGAAGACAAAATGGAAAAAATTCCCATGACGCCCGCGGGCAATGCCGCGCTTGAGGCGGAATTGAAGAACCTGAAGTCCGTCGAACGCCCGGCGATCATCGAGGCCATCGCGACGGCGCGGGAACTGGGCGACCTGAAAGAAAACGCCGAGTATCATTCGGCCCGCGAAAAACAGGGTTTTATCGAAGGGCGCATCAAAGAGCTGGAAGGTATCCTGTCGCTGGCTGACGTAATTGATCCGGCCAAACTGTCGGGCGCGATCAAGTTCGGCGCCAAGGTCAGGCTGGTCGATGAAGACACCGACGAAGAAAAGACCTGGAAAATCGTGGGTGAATATGAGGCCAATATCGAAAAAGGCCTGCTGAACATCAAATCCCCCCTTGCCCGCGCCCTGATTGGCAAGGAAGAGGGGGACAGTGTCGAAGTCCGCACCCCCGGCGGTGTGCGGTCTTATGAAATTCTGAGTATCGAGTACGCCTGATCGGAGCGTTGATCATGTCGGGGTCCAATCCTGACCGCGAAACCAAGCAACCGACATCTCTGGGCATCTATGATCGCCCCGGAGCGCAGTCGGTGAGCGGCATCGAGATCGCGGCTGTTGTTCTCAGCCTGATCTGGCTGGTTGTTTCGGTGGTTTTTCTGGTGCTGCCCGGCCGGGTCGAAACCAGCAGTTTCATCGTCACGCTGCTTGCAGTGTTCATGCCCGTGGCCATGATCTGGGTGGCGGCCATGGCCGTGCGCGCCAGCCGCGTCATGCGCGAGGAAAGTGCCCGACTGCAAACAGCAATCGACGCGATCCGAAACGCCTATGTCTCGCAGCAGCAGCGCGCCGCCAGTACGTATGAGCCCGCCGTCAGCAAGAAGCTGGATGAAATCGCGCAGACAGCGAAGAAGACGGAAAGCGCATTGGCTACGTTTTCTTCCAAGCGCCGCGAACCTGTGCGCAAGGCGGCACCATCACCGGGAGACCAGACCTCACTTGCGCTTGGCACACCAGCAGAAGACATCGCGCGCCCTCTGCCGACCGGTATCTTTATCCGTGCCCTGAACTTTCCCGAAACACAGGACGATGCCGAAGGGTTCGACGCCCTGAGGCTGGCGCTGAAGGACAGGAAGACCGCACAACTGGTGCAGGCCTCGCAGGATGTGCTGACCCTTCTCAGCCAAGAGGGGATCTATATGGACGACCTGCGTCCCGACATGGCCCGACCTGAAATCTGGCGCCAGTTCGCGCAGGGCGCACGCGGCCGTGCAGTGGCCGCTCTGGGCGGCATTCGGGACCGATCCTCGCTGGCCTTGACGGCGGCGCGAATGAAGCAGGACCCGATTTTCCGCGACGCCGCGCACCATTTTCTGCGCCGGTTCGACAACATGATCGTGGAATTCGAGCCCATCGCCAGCGATGCTGAACTGACCGCGCTGGGTGAAACCCGAACCGCCCGCGCGTTCATGCTGCTGGGACGGGTTGCGGGTACCTTCGACTGACAGGCACCGCTACAGCCCGAAACTGCCATAGGGAATGAACCGGACAGGGTCGCCGGGCCGGATATGGCGCGCGCCGTCTTCGATCTCGACCAGTCCCTCGGCCCAGCTGAGGCCGCTGATCCGGCCTGAACCTTCTGACGCGAATACTTCGGCACGACCGTCCCGGACCCGTGCACGCAGATATTCGCGGCGACCAGGTTTCTTGCGTTTTTCAAAGCCGGCGGGCAGGTCAAACGCTTGCGGTTCCTGCCAGCCTTCACCGGCCATCAGCCCCAGGGCGGGGCGCGCAAAGATCAGCGTGCAGACCAGTGCCGCCACCGGATTGCCCGGCAAGCCGAAGACCGGAGTGCCCTTCCACATCCCCAGCGCCAGCGGACGGCCCGGTTTCAGCGCAATACGCCATTCATGCATCGCCCCGGCCTGCCGCAGCAGAGCGGAGACATGATCTTCGTCGCCCGCGGATGCGCCACCACTGGTCAAAATCACATCGGCCCGCTCGGACGCCTCGTCCAGCCGCGTCGCCAGCGCGTCACGATCATCGGCCACACGGCCCAGATCGACCGCAGAGAATCCCATCCGAGCTGCCAGAGACAGCAACATCGGGCGGTTGGCATCGAATATCTGCCCGGGTCCGGCGGGCTCTCCGGCTTCGACCAGTTCGTCACCGGTGGACAGAACCGCCACGCGCAGGGTCTGGCGCACCGGAACCTCGGCAATTCCCACTGCTGACAGCAGCGCCAGATCCGGGGATGTCAGGCGGCGGCCTGCGGCCAAAGCCAGATCGCCGGCGACCACATCCTCGCCTGCCTTTCGGGTATTCGCGCCCTTTCTTAGAGGGCCGTGAAAGGCAATGTGGCCGTCCTGAACGGTCACATCCTCTTCTAGGATCACGGTATCCACACCCGCGGGCAGAGCCGCCCCGGTCAGAACCCGCAGGGCCTGACCGGGTGGAACGGTGCCTTCAAACGGTATGCCCGCCGCCGCGCGCCCTTGGATCAGGGGCAGAACCTGTGTGCCTTCTGCAAAAGACCCTGCAAACCCATAGCCATCAACCGCCGTATTGGGTTGCGGCGGATTGGAGCGTTTTGCGATCTGATCCGCCGCCAGAATACGACCTGTCGCCTGCCCCAGTGGCACGGTCTCAGCCCCCTTCACCACAGCAAGCCGGTCCTGCAGCAAGGCCAAAGCTTCATCCACCGGGGTCCAGTCCACACCCGCGGGCAGGGCAAAGCAGTCGTTTTGCAATGGCGGTGGTGTGATATTCGGTTTGTCCTGTGGCACGCCCAAAATCCATCCTTCTTCGGCGGCGCTGACGGTCAGCTGCCGGGTCAATTCCGCCTCTGGCATCTGCGCCAGAGACTTCGCGACCTGTTCGACCTGCCAGGCATCCCTGATCCGGTCATCGGGCTCCCTGCCCAGCGTCAATGAAGGCCAGATTTCGACAAAGGCGACCGGTTTGTCCAGCACTTCGAACGGCCAGACGGCCACCTGCCCCGCAAATCGCCGGCGCAGGCGGGACAAAACCGGCAGCCCGGTCATCACCTGCCCGCCAACCGCGCCGGATCCGCCCGTCTGCCAGCAGGTGAAGCTGCCCTTGGCCAGAAATTCCACCTGTCGACGATCCGGGAAGGGATTGTGATAGTCCGTTTTGGTCTTTGGCAGGCCCGGGATTTCCCGGGCCAGACCGTTGAACCAGAATGGCCCCTTGCCGCCGAAATCCCGATTGATCCGGCCGGCAAGGTCGAAACGGTTATTGGCCCTTGGCGCGTCTTCGATCCGGTGCTCAAACCAGTCCCACAAGACCAGCGGATCGTCCGAGCTGGTCAGCGCGCGGGCAAACCCCCGGGGATAGCCAAACGGGAAGTCGAACCCCAGACACAGACGACGGCCTGCGCTCAGTTCCGTTTCGATCAGCCCTGACAGCCAGTCTTCCGCTACTTGCCGGTTGCGCAGGTATTCCGCTTCGCCAGGGGCCCCATCGCGTACCACGCACCCCCAGATCGCATCCTTGCGGGGCGTTGGCCCGGTGTCATTTCCACCAGACCAATCGACCATCGCAAAGGTGTCGAATGCGGTCACAAACCAACCTCTTGCAGAATGAACGCAGCAATGCGCGCAGTGTCGTTCAGGTCAAAGACCGGGCGATCCAGATCCAGTGGCGTGTCGCTGGCCACCGCCCGGATCGTTTCATCCTTTGTGGCGATCAGCGGATTGCCGGGTTCGGCCCGAAATGCCTCGACCTTGGGGTGGCCTTCACGTTTGTATCCTTCGATCAGGACCAGATCGACCGGTGATAGCCGGGCCAGCAGCGTGTCCAGAGACGGCTCGGGCGCGCCGCGCAGTTCCTGCATCAGGGCGACACGCTGCCCGGACGCCAGCAGAACCTCGGAGGCGCCGGCAACACGGTGACGGTGGCTATCGGTGCCCGGCTGATCGACGTCAAAGCTATGATGCGCGTGTTTGACGGTTGAAACTGTGAACCCCCGTCCGGTGATCTCGGCCACCAGTCGCTCCATCAACCCGGTCTTGCCCGCGTTTTTCCAGCCGGTGACGCCGTAGACCCTCATGCCTGCTCCAGCAGGGTCTGCGCCCTTTCGAGGTCTTCGGGTGTGTTCACGTTGAAGAACGGATCGAAAGGGTCTGTCGGAAACAGCGCCTCGCGACCGTCATGTTTATCGGTCCACAAGACGACTTTGCGCAGCCCGTCCTGCAACGCGGCCCGCAGATCGTCGCGCAAGGCGACCGGCCACAACCCGAATGTCGGATGCCGGTTGACCCGCTTTCCACCGCCGGATTTCAGAGCTTCGTCGCCCGTGCGCGGGGTCGTCGCCAGTACAAGCGGATGCGCCTGTCCTTCAGCCGCCTGCATCAGCCGCGCCACCAGATCGCGGGGAAAGAACGGCGTGTCGGCAGCGGCGGTGACGATGGTGTCGGCGCCCTGCTCCGCGGCCCAGTCGAGACCGGCCAGTACACCGGCCAACGGCCCTGCGAACCCTTCGATTGTGTCCGGCAGCACAGGCAGGTTCAGGACACTGAACCGGGACGGATCGCCATTGGCGTTCAGCGCCAAACCGTCGACCTGCGGCGCCAGCCGGTCAATTACCCGGGTCAGCAGGCTTTGCCCGCCCAGTTGCAGCAGGCCCTTGTCGCCTCCGCCCATCCGGGTGGCCAGACCGCCTGCAAGGATCACGCCCTTTGGTTTGGTCATCCTGCGCTTTTCCTGCGATGTTTTTTGTCCTCAACCGCCACGGACGAGGGGTCGATATCCCGAACAAGACTATCCTCGCCGGACAGGCATACGAACCGCTGGCCGCGCATACGACCGATCAGGGTCAACCCGACCTCACGTGCAATTTCAACGCCCCATGCCGTGAATCCCGATCGCGAAGCCAGAACCGGAATGCCCATCATCGCGGTCTTGATCACCATCTCGGACGTCAGGCGGCCCGTGGTGTAGAGGATCTTGTCACCAGCCTCCTCCCTGGTCGAAAGCATCCAGCCAGCGATCTTGTCGACGGCGTTGTGGCGACCCACATCTTCCATATAGACCAGCGGGCGGTTTTCCCGGCACAGGACGGTGCCGTGAATCGCCCCGGCCTGAAGATACAGCGACGGGGTACGGTTGATCCGGGCCGCAAGTTCATAAAGCCATGAGGTGCGGACAGAAACCTGCGGCAGGCGAACATCCTCAAGCCCGTCCATCATGTCGCCAAAGACGGTACCGACCGCGCAACCGCTGGTGCGGGTCTTTTTCTTCAGCTTGTCCTCGTACGAGGTCTGGCGCGCTGTGCGAACAACCACGGTTTCCAGATCGTCGTCATAATCGACGCCGGTGATCTCATCATCCGCCAGCAGCATCCCCTGATTGCGCAGAAAACCCAGCGCCAGATATTCGGGGTAGTCGCCGATGGTCATCGCCGTCACGATCTCCTGCGCATTGAGGAAAATCGTCAGCGGGCGCTCCTCGACCACCGAGATCTGGCTGACCTCGCCGTTCTGGTCCACGCCTTCCACCGCGCGGGTCAGGCGGGCCGCGCCGGGATCAGGCGCGATGATGTAGTCCGACAGGTCCGTGTGCGTGGCCAATTGCAACCCTTTCCCAAGACCGCTAGTTGTGCTGGCGACACCATAGGATCTAGCCATGGCAGACACCACATCCAAGTCTTACTTCTGGAAGGGTTTTCGGGACGGCACGCCGTTTATCTTCGTGGCCATCCCCTTTGGCACGCTGTTTGGTGTTTTCGCGACCGAGGCCGGGCTGGATATCGTTCAGACCATCGCGTTTTCCGCAACGGTGTTTGCGGGTGCCGCGCAGTTCACCGCCCTGCAACTGTTGCAGGACAACACGCCTACGGCGATTGTGCTGATCTCGGCGCTTGCCGTGAACCTGCGGGTGGCAATGTATTCCGCCTCGTTGACACCTTATCTAGGGGCCGCCCCATTGTGGCAAAGGGCCATTGCGGCCTACCTGACGGTCGATCAATCCTATGCCTGCGGGATCGTCCAGTTTGAAAAAGAGCCGAAGATGACCGTGTCACAAAGGATGGCCTATTTCTTTGGCTCGGTCACACCGATCACCCCGCTTTGGATATTCGCCACCTATCTCGGGGCGGTGCTGGGTGCGCAAATCCCGGAAAGCTGGGCACTGGATTTCGCCCTGCCGATCACGTTTCTGGCCATGATTGGACCAATGATGCGGACGCTGGCGCATGTGATTGCGGCGCTGGTTGCGATCATTGTCGCCCTGCTGGCCGTTTCGGTGCCATTCAATCTGGGCCTGCTGATCGCGGGCGCGGCGGGCATGATGGCAGGCGCGCAGGCCGAACTGATGCTGGAACGCAGGCTGGAACGGAAAGAGACATGACCCAGATTGACCCGACAACCATGTGGATCATCATCGTCGGGCTGGCCGTCGGCAGCTTTGCCCTGCGTTTTACCTTTATCGGCCTCGTCGGAGACCGCCCCATGCCGCCGTGGCTGCTGCGTCATCTGCGGTACACGGCGGTGGCGATCATTCCGGCGCTGATCGCACCACTTGTTGTCTGGCCCGCCGCAACCGAAGGTCAGCCGGACCTGCCCCGCATGGCTGCCGCCGTGGTGGCGCTGTCGGTCGGTTTGGTCACCAAGAACGTTCTGGCGGCAATCTTTTCGGGCGCCGCCACGCTGTACGGGTTGCTCTACCTACTGGGTTGAGGTCGCGTCCAGTTGATTGAGGCGCGCGTTGTTCGCAGCCAGTCCCTTTTGCAGGTCCGCGTCGTCGTATTCACGGTATTCTTCTGTCACCACGCCCGGAATCTGGGCGAACTGTTCCGACAGTTTGACCGGGTAGAATGTGACGTCGATCTGTTCGAACCCCGGCACTTGCCTCAGGATACTGGCCGTCGAATGGGCGCAATACGCGCTGGCCACCGGGCCGGACTGCTTGGCCAGTTGATAGGCGATCTCGGCCTGTTGCGGCGTGACCTCGATGGTCTGGATGCGCGCATAATGCGTCTCGCGTGCGTGCGAGCTGCGATAGGCGCGTTCGACGGCGGGCGTGATGCCGTAAAGGACATCATCCTTGTTCGGAACCACATCCGCACGGAACGATCCCGCAGGGTCAAAGATCACCCGCTCTCTGGCGCTGATCATCAGCGACGTATGCGCGCCCGATCCGGTCCGGGTGTTGATCATCGTGTAAAGCGTCAGCGTCGACGGGCCGGGGTCACGGTAGGACCGTGCAGCGACCTCGGCCAGGTCTGCCTGCGGACGATTCGATCCGGTGCAGCCAGCCACGGTTACTGCCAGCAGGCAGGCAACAATTATTCTGAGCACGGCTCGCCCCGTTCAGATCAAGACGCGAAAACCGCCAGGAACAATCCCAGGAAAGCAATGGCCACACAGCACCAGACTGTGGCTTTGACGAACCCTTCGAAGGTTTTGGTTTGAACTGTGATGTCCATCTCGCCGTGCTTGTGTTCGGCCATGTCGGAAGACTCCTGAATTCGCGTGTTTGGGCTTTGGATAAAGGAAAACGAAAGCGCTGTCACCACGTCATTCGCGCGCAGGTGACTGTGACCCGAATACCGAACAGCCCGGGAAACCAAAGCCCCATCGCCATGGCAGGCCGGAACAGGGGCCGCCACCAAATCGCACCGCCATATACATGGCATCTGCGGTGACCGAATGGGCGGTTCGGACCTGTTCGGGTGTCACCCCGTAACGATCCGCGTATTCTTCGGCATGCGCATCGCCGTGTTGTTCGACACACGCGTGCAGTGCATCGTCCGCCGACAGGCGGGCGTCATAGCTGTCTTCGGCCCGCGTTGCGCCGCCGGCGTTGTGATAGGCGCGGTCATGGGTAACGCAGCAATATTCCCACGGAGGGTCGTTTTCATAGCGTGCGGCGAAGCTTGGGATCATGTCAGCCACCAATCGCCAGCTGGCCGACAGCCCGCCCGAGCAGCCATCGGTTTCAAAAGGTGTCGCTTCGGCCCCGGCCGATTGTGCCATCAGGGCCTGATGGCCGGGCATCTCGATGCCGCGCATCAGATCTTGCGCGGCGGTGGATGTGCCAAGGGCGATCAGGATAAGCGCCGCTTCAAGGGCTCGCATCACGCATCGCCTCTGTGTCCACGGTCATCCCGAACTCGGTGGCCAACCACAGCAGCAAACGTTCCGCCGGACCCATCTCGGCTCGGACGCGCAGAACCTCGCGTGCCATGGCAGGCCGGTCGGTGATCAGGCCATCAACGCCCATCGACGCCAAAGCCGACATCTGCAACGGATCGTTCACCGTCCACACATACAAATCCTTGCCGGCAGCATGGACAGACCGGATAAGCCCGGGTGTCGCCATCGCCGCGTTCACCGCCAGAAAATCGCCATCCAACCCCGACAGATTGCCAACTGCGGTCGCGGCCAGAACACCGGCGCGCCAGCCCGGGCGCAGAGCCTTCATCTTCTGCACCGCCGGATATTTCAGGGACATTGTGGCGATATCGTCCTGCATCCCCAATTCTTCGACGATTGCGGCAACCCGGTTTTCCAGATCGACGTCATGGCCGTAATATTTCAATTCGATGATCACCTTCGACCGACCTTTTGCGGCTTCCAGCACCTCTCGCAGGGTCGGCGTGCGTTCCGACGCGTATTCGGGTCCGAACCAACTGCCGATGTCGATGTCCGCGACGTCGTCCATTGTGGCATCCCAGACCTTGAGGTTGACGCCCGCCAGTTTCATGAAATCGCTGTCATGGGCGACGATGACCTCACCATCGGCCGTTTCCTGCACGTCGATCTCAACCCAGTCCGCGCCATCCTCGATGGCCTTCAGAACGGCCGCCATGGTGTTTTCGGGCCGCAAGGCCGCGGCCCCGCGGTGGCCGATGACATCCGCGTGGTCGGGGGCCTGCACCTGTTCAAGCAGCCGCTGCCCGAACCAGCCACCGGCCAGCATTGCAAGGACGGCAGCCCCCAGAACACCAAATAGCGGCAACCTCAAGTTGCCCGGTTCGGGGTGGTGGATGTCTGACGTTTTTGCCTCGAAGAAACCGTCCAGCAGCACCGCCAAAGCGCCCAGCGCGACGGCTGCCAGAACAAGACCGGCCAGCGACCAGAGCGCGGCAATCACCAGCGTGTAGGTCAGTGCCAGTTGCAGACGACCACCTGGTTGCAGGGGCACGAGATCGAACAGAAACCCGGCCACAGCCGCAATTCCGGCTGCGATCGCGATGCGAATACCCAGCCACTGCGCCAGTTCGATCTTGAGGCGTCCGCGTTTGCCCTCCATCCGCCCGGTGCTGGCCTCAAACGCGTCTGCGGGATTGCAGCTTTCAAACAGAACCAGATGCAGCGACAGGGCCCAGGCCGACAGCGTGCGGATCAAAACCCAGGCCAATGCCAGAACGATTAACCCGATCAGGACGACCGCCACCCAGAACGAGGGTGGCTGGAAGGTCAGGTAATAGTTGATGTCGTATTCCGTCAGTGTCCACCACCCAACAACGGCGGCAATGGCTGCAAAGGGCAGAACCAGCAGCAACACGCGCAGGACAAACCGGACTGCAAAGCCGAACAAAGCGGGCAGTCGGGACAGGATCAGCCGGATGGCGGAGCTGCCGGCGCGCCAGGTATCGGCCTCGCCCATGCGCAGAGAACCCGCCATGACGGAGAAGACAAACACTTCGGCCAGCAGAAACAGGCTGAGCGCAAGGATTGCCGCGATAAAACCCACCGGGGACAGGATGAACCCGGCAATGGCCTGATCGGTCAGGGCGCTTTGATTGGACAGGGACACCGCCAGTTGCACGGCTATCGCCACTCCCGGCGCAATCAGCGCCACCAGCAAAAGTCGCACCGCAACATAGATCGGTACGAACACCCGACGGCGCGCCCAAGCCCCCCGCCAGGCCTCTGTAACGGTTGAGAAATGTGTCACGCGGCGCTCTCCTGAATGATACGCTCATTCAAGGCTGCGATTGCGTGAATTGCAAGCGGGACTGTCAGCTTTCTTCCAGATCCGCAGCCAGCCGAAAACCGATGCGGTTGGCAGGCTTGTCCTCGACCGATTTGGGCAGCGCGCGCAGCATCACGTTCAACTGGCTCACATGCTGTACCAGTTGGGTGCGCGCACCGGTGGCATCCGAGCCGAAAAAGGTGATCACGTCAGGGTCGAAATAACCCATCCCCTCGATCCGCATCACCCCGGCATCGCCGCCGGTGAAGCCCATGGCAACCTCCTGATCGCCGTCCAGCGTCTTTTCAAAATTCTGGATATACAGGATCAGGCGTTCATAGGCCCACTGGGCTGGGCTTTTGGTTTCGACCGGCTTTTTCAGGCGGCCGGGAAGATCCTTGTTGCCCGATTGCGCACTGGAGTTGGCGTGGACCTCGTAACAGCGTGGCAATGCGGCGGATTCTGCGGCCTCGGCCGAGGTTTCGATCTGATCCTGCATGGCTTACCCTTTGCGCTGAAACTCCCACGCCCCGTCCGCGCGGCGCGACCGGGTTACAGCATCAATGTGGTAGAGATGGTTCAGATGTGCAACCGCCTCGACCAGCGCGAGACCGTATTCACCTTCGCCAATCGGACGCTTGAACAGGGCGGCAAAACACTCGGCGGCAGATTTGGGCCGGTCCAGATGATCCAGCAGCCGCCGGAGCGCGCCGTGATGATTGTCGACCAGTTGCCGCATGCGAACCGGCAATCCGGTGAAGGGTAGCTTGTGCCCGGCCAGCACCAGATGATCGGGACGCGCCAGCGCCGACAGCCGCTCGCAGGCTTCCAGCCACTCGGCCACCGGATCCGCCATGGGTTCGGTGACATAGACACCCAGATTGGGGCTGATCGAGCTGATGATCTGATCGCCGGACAGGACAAGATTGTCATCGCGGCTCCAGAACGTGGCGTGTTCGGGCGCGTGGCCATTGCCCATGTGAACGTCCCAGTCACGCCCGCCCATGCGGATCACGTCGCCCTGTTTGATCCGGGTATAGCCCAGCGGCATCGGATAGACGGTGTCGGCAAAGTTGAACGGCCGGTCCGACATGCGCTTTGCCAGAATTGCATGCGCCATGCCCGCGCTGCGGTAGTAGTCCAGCGTTTCCTGCGGCCAGGTTTCCTGCACGTCCAGCGTCAACATCCGCGAAAACAGCCATGCGGTGCGGCTGGCCACCAGTTCAGCGCCGTGTTCGGTCTGGAACCACCCTGCATTGCCAACATGGTCGGGGTGATGATGAGTAACGACAACGCGGGTCACCGGCTTGCCCGCCAGCGGCCCGTCCATCAGCGTTTGCCAGATGCCACGCGACTTTCTGGACGAAATGCCGGTGTCGATCACCGTCCACCCGTCGCCATCATCCAGCGCATAGACATTGACGTGATCCAGCGCCATGGGCAGCGGCAGGCGCAACCAAAGGACGCCTTCGGCAATCTCGATCGCCTCACCGGGGGCCGGAGGGTCCGGCCAGGGGTAGTGCGTCGTCAATCGTTGCTCACCATCCTTCATGCCAGCAGCTCGTCCACGTTGAGCGCAAAGATATCGTCCGCACCGTTTTGCGCCTGTGCCAGCAGGCCCGCATATTCGGGCAACAAAGCGTTGATGTAGAACCGCGCCAACTTGAAACGTGGCCCATCGGGTTCCGCCAGCGCCGCCGCCAGATGATAATGCGCGCCCAGAACCCTCGCAAAAGCTTGCAGATATGGGACGGCCCCGGCAAAGCGGTTGTTCATTTCCGACTGGGAAACCAGCCATTCGGTGGCCTCACGCAGGCTTTCGGTGGCTTCCCAGACCGGACCGGCCAGTTCCGGCATGGTGGCCCGCGCCTGTTCTGCGTGATCTTCGATTTCATCCAGCAGCCGTGCCGCAGCCTCACCGCCGTCCATCATTTTGCGGGCGACCAGATCCATCGCCTGAATGCCATTGGTGCCTTCGTAAATCGCGGTCACGCGAACGTCGCGGTAATACTGGGCCGCTCCGGTTTCCTCGATAAAGCCCATGCCGCCGTGAACCTGCACGCCGGTTTCAGCGACACGCATGCCGGTCTGCGTGCCAAAAGCCTTGCCAATCGGCGTCAGCAGCGCCGCGCGGGCCGACCAGTCCGCATCGCCGGTCGCGTTGGCCATGTCGATGGCCACTGCATTGGCCAGCAGGATGGCCCGTGCCGCGAACACATCCGCGCGCATTTCCATCAGCATGCGGCGCACATCAGCATGGTCGATAATCGTACCCGAGGGCGTCTTGCCCTGCCTGCGCTCAAGCGCGTAGGCCAGCGCATGCTGATAGGCGCCTTCCGCAACGCCGACGCCCTGCCCGCCAACACCCAGACGGGCATTGTTCATCATCGTAAACATCGCAGCTATGCCGCCATGTTCCTTGCCAACCAGCCAACCTCTGGCCCCGTCATATTGCATGACGCAGGTCGGTGAGCCGTGCAGGCCCATCTTGTGCTCAAGCGACACAACCTTCAGATCGTTCGCCACGCCCGGATTGCCGTTCTCATCCGGGATGAACTTGGGCACCAGAAACAGGGAAATTCCCTTCGTCCCGGGAACGCCGTCCGGCAGGCGCGCCAGCACCAGGTGGCAGACGTTTTCCGCGAAATCGTTGTCGCCCCACGAGATGAAGATCTTCTGACCCGTCACCGCGTAGGTGCCATCCCCGTTCGGTTCCGCCTTTGAGGCCAGGGCACCCACGTCCGACCCGGCCTGCGCCTCGGTCAGGTTCATCGTGCCGGACCATTCGCCCGACATCAGTTTGGGCAGATAAAGCTCTTTCAGCTCGGCACTGGCGTGATGCTCCAGCGCCTCGATCTGGCCCTGGCTCATCAGCGGGGCCAGTTGCAGCGAAAGGCAGGCCGCGCTCATCATCTCGTTCACTGCGCTGGTCAAGGTCATCGGCAGGCCCATGCCGCCATATTCAGGATCGCCGCTTATCCCGATCCAGCCCCCTTCGGATATCGCCTTCCAGCCATCGGCATACCCCGGAGAAGAGCGCAGAACCCCATTTTCCAGTCGCGCCGGCTCCAGATCACCGGGGCGTTGCAGCGGGGCCATCACTTCTTCGCACATCCTGCCTGCTTCGGTCAGAATGGCGCTGACCACATCCGTACTGGCCTCTGAAAACATCTCGGTGGCTGCGATCTGGTCGAAGCCGATCACATTGCGGAATAGGAATTCATAATCTGGGACTGGGGCGCGATACGTCATGGCTTCCCTCGGGGCTGTCAGTTCGGTTTGCGCAGGCGGGCTTGGAATCATCCGCGCACGGCACTATGCATCTGGGCTCGAAGGCATTACCTACTCTTCCCCATGTTACAAGCAATCAAAACGCGGCGTCACCAGTCATGATCCCCCACGGCACACTCGACCTGAGCGCAGATCCGGCCGGCATCTCACGCGCTGCGGACCTGCTGCGGCAGGGTCTTCTGGTCGCGTTTGCGACCGAGACGGTCTATGGCCTGGGCGGTGATGCCCGTAATGGCGAAGCGGTCGCCGGGATTTATGAAGCAAAGGGGCGGCCCAGCTTCAATCCGCTGATCGCGCATGTCGCATCCGTTCAGGCAGCGCAGCGGTGCGTCCACTGGTCCGATCAGGCCGAGCGACTGGCCGCCGCGTTCTGGCCTGGGCCTTTGACGCTGGTCCTGCCGCTGCGCGACGGGCATGGCATTTCAACGCTGGTCACAGCCGGGCTGGACACGCTGGCCGTTCGGGTGCCTGCGCATCCCAGCGCACGGGCATTGCTGGCCGAATTCGATGGTCCGGTAGCCGCACCATCCGCCAACCCGTCAGGACAGATCAGCCCGACCACCGCCGAGCATGTGCGCGCCGGTCTGGGTGGGCGTATCGCAGCCATTCTGGATGACGGCCCCTGCGGTGTCGGGCTGGAATCGACCATCGTCGGTCTGGCCGGAGAACCGGCGCTGCTGCGTCCGGGCGGCGTGGCGCTGGAACAGATCGAGGATGTTCTGCATACGCGACTACATCATCACCAGCCCGGGGACCTTTTGACGGCGCCGGGACAATTACAGTCTCATTATGCGCCGGACGCGCCGGTTCGGCTGAATGCGCTGTCCCGACAAGCGGATGAGGTCCTGCTGGGCTTTGGGCCGGTCGACTGCGATTTGAACTTGTCGGCTGATGGTGTTCTGACCGAAGCTGCGGCCAACCTGTTTTCTGCCCTTCATGCACTGAACACAACAGGTCGCCCGATTGCGGTCGCCCCGATCCCCGACCATGGCCTTGGGGCAGCGATCAATGACCGGCTGCGCCGCGCGGCGGCCCCGCGCGACAGCTGATCAGGCGCGTCCTGCGCTGGCCGACAAGGTCAGGGGATCAACACCCAGGGTTGCCAGCGCGGCCTCCCACTTTTCGTCATCAGCGACATCGAACACCAGTTTCGAGGTTGCATCGGTCGTCAGCCAGCCATTCATGGCAATCTCGTCCTCAAGCTGGCCCGGGCCCCATCCGGAGTATCCCAGCGTCAGCATCGAGTTCAAAGGCCCCCGTCCCGAGGCCAGATCTTCCAGCACGTCCAGCGTGGCCGTCATGCTGAAATCGGTCGAAATCTGCATCGAGTGCAGGTTAGCTTCGTAATCGGCGCTGTGCAGGACGAAGCCGCGCGACATCTCGACCGGACCGCCGAAATGGACCAGGCGCTCACCTATGACGGGAATGTTGCAGGCAATATTGAGCTGCCCCAGCAATGTCTTGATGCGCAGGTCCGACGGTTTGTTGACAATCAGCCCCATGGCGCCGTCTTCACCATGGCTGCAGATATAGACAACCGAGTGGTCAAAGCGCGGATCGCCCATTCCCGGCATCGCAATCAACAGTTTTCCGGTAAGATCCATAAGCCGCCGTTTCTGACTGAGTCCTGTCTCAACAATGAACCCGTGGGACCACAATTGGCAAGGGATCGTCCGACATTTAGCGGTATTTCACCCCAGTGACCGGAACGTGACTTGGATTCGCGCGCCAGAGCGCGCATTTATGTAGTATGCGATCACTTCTCAGACCCGCTGCAGTTGCGCTGACCGCCTGTTTAGCCCTTGCCTCGCCTGCCCTGTCGCAGAGCGTTGGCAAACCTGTGCAACTGGATATTCTGGATGGCGGGCGCACTGCCAACGGTACCTATCTGGGTGCGTTGCGCTTGACCTTGAAAGACGGGTGGAAAACTTACTGGCGCGCGCCGGGCGATGCGGGCATCCCGCCACAGTTCGACTGGGAAGGGTCGCGCAACGTTGGCGACATTTCGATCACCTGGCCTGCGCCGGATGTTTTTGACCAGAACGGGTTGCGCTCGATCGGGTATCAGGATCAGTTGGTTCTTCCGGTCGAGATCACGCCAAAGAACGCTGCCAAACCAGTGCGTCTGCGCGGTGAGATGGATCTGGGTGTGTGCAAGGATGTCTGCATCCCCGAGCGGCTGGGTTTCGATCATACTCTGGACAAGAACGCAGGACGCAACCCGGCCATTGCCGCCGCACTGGCACAACGCCCCTATTCCGCCAACGAGGCCCGTGTGGCCAGCGCCAAGTGCCACCTGTCGCCCACAAAAGACGGCATGCAAATCGAGGCGCGCATCACCATGCCGTCGGCCGGAGGGACCGAAGTCGCCGTGATAGAGCCGGGCAATCCGGCGTTGTGGGCCGCGCATCCCGAAACCCGGCGGCAGGGCGACACGCTGATCGCCCGGACCGAGGTGGTCAATGCATCGGGCAGTCCCTTCGCGCTGGACCGGTCAGCCGTCAGGATCACCGTGCTGGGCAGCAGCCACGCGGTTGACATTCAGGGATGCAGCGCGGGCTGATCCGGTGATGCAATACCCAAAAATCGGCGCTCTGGCCGTTGTTGTCCATCAGAAACAGGTGTTGCTTGTACAGCGCTCCAAGCAACCGGATGCCGGGCTTTGGGGATTTCCCGGCGGTCATGTCGAATGGGGCGAGACCGTGATGCAGGCCGCGCAGCGCGAGCTGCACGAAGAAACATCGGTGATGGCTGAACCTCTGCAGTATCTGGACAATCTGGATCTGCTGCGGCGTGATCCCAACGGGCAGGTTCTGTCGCATTACCTGCTGGTCGGCGTAGCCTGCCGGTATCAGACCGGCGATCCGGTTGCCGGAGATGACGCGATGGACGCGCGCTGGTTTCCCATCGATCAGATCACGCGCGGCGAATTGAATATGAGCGCACGTGTCGCCGACTTGCTGGAGACCGCATTGGTCGGGGTCAAGCCCCGATCCGGCCTCTGAGCCGCGCGTAAATCAGACCGGAAAGCGCGACGCTCAGCACCAGGATCAGCGCCGCACCGGCAGCGAACACACCCAGTCCCATAAGCAGAACCGCAGAACCATCTTCGCCGGGGTAAAAGTCGTCCAGAGCGGTCAGCGGCGTGCCCGCGACAGCGGGCCACACCATCGTCACCGCAAACCAGGCCAGCAATGCCAGACCGGTTATGACAATCATCCCTTGCACCACCCTATCCGGCGCGCGCAGGGCGCGACGCATCGAGGTCATTGGACGTGTCACGTCATTCAGAATGGCCAGCAGCGCAGGTACCAGCAACAGAACCAGAAGCATTCCGAACCCAAGACCGTAGACCAGCGTGATCACTGTGGGCTTGAGAAACTGGGCCTGCTGCGAGCCTTCGTACAGCAGCGGTGTGAGACCCAGAACCGTGGTCAAAGTGGTTAGCATCACCGGCCGCAACCTGTCGGCTGTGCCTTCGACAATGGACGGAATCAGCCCCCTGTCCTGTTGATAGGCGTCGATGGTCGTCACCAGCACGATGGAGTCGTTGATGATTATTCCTGTCATCCCCAGCAGGCCAACGACCGTGAACATGCTAAGCGGTACAGCCCAGATGTAGTGTCCCCAGATGGCGCCCACGAGGCCGAACGGAATGATCGCCATGACCAGCAACGGCCGTGTCCAGCTTGCAAAGACCCAGGCCAGAACCAGATAGATGCCTGTCAGGCACAGGATCAGACCGGTGCGCGCCTGCGACAGAAAATCATCCTCCTGCTCACTCAGCCCCGACATGCGCCATTCGACCTGCCGCTCGGAGGCGATTTTGGGCAGGATTTCCTGACTGAGGGCGCGTTCGATTTCTGCAGCACGATCGGGGTCATCTTCGGAGATGTCGCCATTTACCGAGACCACCCGCAAGCCATTCTCGCGCCGGATCGTGGAAAAGCCTGACTTTCGCTGGACCGAAACGATATCGGCCAGCGGCACATATATGCCTTCGGGTGACCGCATCAGCGTGCGTTCCAGAAAATCGGCGGTCAGTTCGCTTTCGGGCAGTTCAACCCTTATTTCGGCGCTGCGCGGACCATCTGGAAAGGTTGCGGCCTCGATGCCGTTCAGGCGGCTGCGCAGAACCCGGCCCAGCGTTTCAATCCGGAATCCCAGGGCCTGACCCTGTGCTGTGAGTTCCAGGATGAAGTCTTCCTTGTCATAGGCCAGATCGTCCTGCAGCGCGGAAACCTCGGGGAATTTCGACAGTTCGGTCTGCAAATCCTCGGACGCCGATTTGAGCGTGTCGATCTCAGCCCCATAAAACTGGACATCGATTGCATCGCCGCCCGGGCCGGACCGCCAGCCACGAAACGTGACAAGCTCGACCTTGGGGTGGCGCGGAACATATTCCTGCAATTCGCCGACAAACTCGAAACTGGAATAGGGGCGCTGATCGGCATCGATCAGTTCGATGGAAATACCCCCCAGCAGCGACCCGTCCTTGCCGTCTGCCGCCGCAAGCCCATAGCCCGGCGTGTCGCCGATCTGGGCCAGCGCATATTCGATGGGATTGCGCCCATGGCGCTCCGCATAGATCTGACCCATCTCTTCGGCGGCCTGCTGCAACATGCGCATCATTTCCAGCGTGTCATCCCGCGTCGCCCCTTCGCGCATGATGAAGCTGCCTGTGACCGAACCACGCTCGGGCGCGTTGAAAAAGCGCCAGTTCACATCTCCACGGATAAACAGCGCGACCTGACTGGCCAGAATCACCACCATCACCGCGACAACCACATAGCGGGCCCAGACCACCCAGGCGATCAGCGGTCGGAACAGGTGGTCGCGCACCCAGCGAAAACCCTTGTTCACCACCCGGTTGGGCAGGTCATACCAGTGTTCCTTGGCCGAGTGTTTTATGGCATGGGCCATATGGTTCGGCAGGATCAGGAAACACTCGATCAGTGAGGCGATCAGGACGGCAATCACGGTAAACGGGACATCGCGGATCAACACCCCGAAGCGCCCGCCAACCAGGGTCAGGCCGAAAAAGGCGATAACCGTCGTGACTGTTGCAGCAAAAACCGGCATCGCCATGCGCCGGGCGGCCCGTTCGGCTGCAACCATCGGTGCCTCGCCCAATCGACGTGCACGGAAATCGGCATGTTCACCGACCACGATGGCGTCATCGACCACAATACCCAGTGTGATGATCAGGCCGAACAGTGAGACCATGTTGATGGACAGTCCGCCGATATACATAAACGCGATCGCGGCGGACATGGCGACGGGAATACCGGCTGCAACCCAGAACGCGATACGCGCATTGAGAAAGAGAAACAGCAGGCAGACCACAAGACCCAGGCCGAGCAGGCCATTGTCGACGAGAATGTTCAGCCTGTCGGTGATGGCCTGCGCCCGGGTCCGGATCAGTTCGATCGTGACACCATCGGGCAGACTGGCTTGCATCTCGGCGACGACATCCTCGACCCGATGCTGGATGTCGATCGCATCCCCAAGATTCGAGCGATCGACGCGGATCGACATGGCCGGGTCGTCATCGACGAAATAGCTGCGATGGCGGGTGACGCCTTCGACGAAAATCCGCGCCACATCGCCGACCACCAGCTTCGCGCCGTCCTCGAACGTGCGCAGCGCAATGCCTTCGATTTCTTCGGGCGTACGTTTTTCTGTGCCGGCTTTGATGCGTGCATTTGCCCCTGTTACCAGCCCCGCAGGGCTGGCATTGACTTCGGCGGCAATGGCCGAGGCGATCTCGGACAGAGTGATGTCATTGGCAATCAGCTGCGCGGTCGGCACCTCGACCACCACACGCGGCGCGGCAATGCCGCGGATCGATGTGCGGGTCACACCGGCTGCGAACAGGCGGCTGATCAGCTCATCGGTGAAGTTCGCAAGCTGTTCGGTCCCGACCGGTCCGGTCAGTACAACGTCCGTGACGCGATCTCGCCAGGCGCCGCGCCGGATTATGGGCTCGTCAGCGTCGTCCGGCAGATCGGTCACAGCGTCAACGGCTGTGCGCACCTCCTCGACGGCGCGGGCCATGTCCCAGTCCGGTTCGAACTCCATCCGGATGCGCGAATGTCCGGGATGCGAGCTGGATTCGGTGCTGGTCACGCCCTCGACAGCCAGCAGGGCCGGTTCCAGAACCCTGACGATGGCACTGTCCATATCCTCGGGGCCGGCCTGATCCCAATTGACGGTGACGTCCACCCGTTCCAGCACCACATCGGGAAAGAACTGCGCCCGCATGTTCGGAATCGCGGCGGCGCCCAGAACCAACATCACCAGCAGCAAAAGATTGGCCACGGTCCGGTGCCGGATGAAATAACTCAGGATACCGCCTGCCGCACCGGGGATTTCGCGCATCATGACGCTTATCCCCCTGTCGGGCTTTCAAGACGGCGCACCAGCGATGCAGGCACTTTCGCCTCGCTCAACTGGCCCAGCACGCGGGCCTTGGCGTCCTGCGACATGCCTGCACTGGCTTCGACCTGCGCCACAAGCTGCGCGCGTTGTTCATCCGACAACTCGACCATATCCGTGTCCGGCTGCGCCCGGGCTTCGGCCCGCAAGGGGCGCACACGAACGCCCGCGCCCAGCAACGGGGTGCGCCCGATCACCACCTCGCGTCCTTCCAGCCCCTGCCCGCGCAGCAGAACCTCATCGCCCTGTCGGCGGATCAATTGCACAGGCAGCGCCTCAAGCCGGTCGCCATCACCCAGCACCAATACGGTGCCAAACGCATCAAGGGCCGTCGACGGCAGGCGAACAACATTCTCGACGGGTTGTTCCTCGACCGAGACCGTTACGAAGTCACCGGGTTTGAAACCAAACGCATCATTCAGGCGGGCATAGATCAACCGACCGGTCTGCCCTTCCCCCGCCGATCCGCTGTCGCGGCTGATCCGACCAAGGGCGACCAGGTCAGTGCCGGTCACTTCCAGCGACACGGAAACGGGGGCTTTGATCAGCTCGCCCCGCGCGTCCAGCAGGCGCACATACTGTGCGGTCGACACCCGAAACGCCACTTCCAGCGCGTCCGGATCGACCAGTTCGGCCAGTTTTTCATTGGCCGTGACCAATCGACCCTCGACCAGTGTGACATCCGTCAGCGTGCCGCCAAACCGGGCGCGGATCGTCATGTCGTCCAGATCCCGCTCGGCCGCTTCCAAGGCGATCCGCGCGCGGGCCAGCAACGTGGTGGCCTGATCGACACGGGATTCGGCCTGCGCCAGTGCGATCCGCCGGGCCAGAACCGATTGCTGAGCCGACGCTGCGGCCAGTTCAGCCTCTTCCACGCTGGCGGCGGCACCAACGCCACGGCTTTGCAGATCCTTCTGGCGCTGCAGGGCGCGTCCGCGCAACTCGGCCTGAGCTTCGGCCGAGTTCAACTCATCCTGCGCCAACAACAGCGACCGCTCGGCATCGCGCTCTTCGAACTGGGCATCCAGAAGATCGGACTTGGCACGGTCCAGCGCCGATTGCGCATCGGCGGGGTCCAGCTCAACCAGTACCTCGCCAGCGGACACAACGCCGCCATCTTCAAATTCCTCGGCCAGGGACACAACCCGCCCGCCCAGAGCTGCGCGCAACTCAAGCCTGCGGCGACTTTGCACTTCGCCAAACGCATCCAGATAGGGGATTACCGTTTCCACCAGCGCGGGTTTGACGCTGACCGCAAATACCCTCTCCTGCGCTGGCGGGCGGTTTTCGTCCCTGGTCAGCACATCCTGCAGCGCATTTGCGATCATCTGTGCAGCCACAAACAACAGAGCCAGCGTCAGGGACGCCAGAAAGACACCGACAAGGCTTTGCCTCAGAAATCGCATCAATCATTCACCCAAGTTGCAACAGGCTGCCATACGCGAAATGTAGCTGGACCGGAAAATAAGCCAAGCCACAAGGCGGTTATTAGGACTTGAACGTATGACCAGTCTACTTCCGTCGCAGATGTTCGTCCAATCGGGGCATTATTTCCACAAAATTGCAGGGGCGATGCCGGTAATCGAACTGTTTTTCCAAAATCCCGTCCCAGGCGTCCTTGCACGCGCCGGGACTACCGGGGAGGGCAAACAGATAAGTCCCGCCCGCCACGCCGCCTGTTGCGCGCGACTGAACAGCCGAAGTGCCGATCTTTTCCATCGAGATGACGGTGAAGACGGTTCCGAACGCCTCGATTTCCTTTTCATAGACGTCGCGATGCGCCTCGACCGTGACATCACGCCCCGTCAGGCCAGTTCCTCCGGTCGACAGGACAACGTCAATATCGGGCTCGGCGATCCAGGCGCGCAGCTGATCTGCGATCTGGCTGCGCTCATCCGGCAGGATTTTGCGGTCGGCAAGGGTGTGGCCGGCCCGTTCAATCCGGTCGACCAGGGCCTGGCCGGAACGGTCTTCCTCGATCGAGCGCGTATCTGACACGGTCAGAACGGCGATTCGAACCGGGATGAACTCCATGGTTTCATCAATGCGAGACATTTGGCGTCAGGCCCTTTCCATGATGGCAAGCCGGATCGCCAGAGCGGTGAAGATGCCGCCACTGACCCAGCCCAGAATTCTGGACGCGCGCGGGCTGTTGATCAGCATTTGACCCGCGCCCCCGGCAAACACGCCCACCAGCCCGTTGATAACGAACCCGCCGATGGAAATGATCGCCCCGAAGATCAGGAATTGCAGCAGAACGGACCCCGAGGCGGGGTTTACGAATTGCGGAATAAAGGCGAGGACAAACAGAATGACCTTCGGGTTGGTCAGGTTGACCAGAAACCCGTCGCGAAAGGCATAGCGTGTCGGTTTTGCCGGACCTTCGGCCGAAATCGCGCCGTGCCGTATCGCACCCCATGCAAGATACAGCAGATAGGCGACACCCAGCCAGCGGATCGCGTCGAACACCCACGGAACAGCGGCAACAAGCGCGCCCAATCCCAGTCCGGCCAGCGAAACATGGATCATCGAACCCATCGAAATTCCGGCGCTGGCGGCAATCGCGGGCTTTGTGCCGGATCGCAGCCCCTGCCCGAAACAGAACATCATATCCGCACCCGGCGTGAGGTTCAGTGCGATGGCCGCAGGCACAAAGGCCAACAGCGTCACGGTCTCGATCATGCGCGGACCTCGAACCAGTTGACTTGCGGACCGAGATTGGCGACCTGCGACCGGCCGATCGAACCGCGATACCCCCAGCTGTCATGGATATGGCCACCAAGCACCAACGCGGGCTGAATCCGTTCTATTGCATTCCGGATGGCCGTTGACCCGACAGAAAGCCCCTGAGATGTCTTATCGCCGTACCCTTTCGGCGGTGAATGCGCGATCAGGATGTCTGTCCCGACGCATCGTGCCAGCATTTCGGTCGCATCGCCTTCGGTCATGTCACAGGACCAGTCGCCAAAAGGCGTAACCGGCACGCCGTAGCCCAGACCGAACAGCCGCAGCCCGTCGACGGTCATCCCGGACCCGTGCAGCACATGCACCCCGTCGGGGACGGCATCTGCCAGCTCCTCCGCGCTTTCGGCATTGCCCGGCACCAGAACCATCGGTGCCGCGATACCGGACAGCATGGCCATCGCTTCGTCCAGACCCTGACGCATGTTGCAGTAATCCCCGGCCCCGATCACCAGATCGGCCTCTGCACTGGCCGCAACCAGATCGGCGGCGCGGTTGCGCGCCATATGCAGGTCCGAGAACGCCAGTATTTTCATCGCTTCGCCTCCAGCCACGCCCTGAGTTCCAGCAGATCGGCCCAGGCCTGCCGCTTCATCTGCGGCTGCCGCAGCAGATAGGCGGGGTGAAACATTGGTATGACCGGCAGATCCAGCGCCTGTTCCCATTTCCCGCGCAGCCGCGTGATGCCGCGTTTGCCCAGCACGGCCTGACAGCTGATATTGCCCATCACCACAAGAACCTCAGGATTTGCCAATGCAATATGACGTTGCAGAAACGGCTTCATCATGCCGATTTCCTCGGGCTTCGGATCACGGTTCTGCGGCGGGCGCCATGGCAGCACGTTCGTGATATAGACATTCTCGGCCCGGTTCAGATCAATGGCAGCCAGCATCCGGTCCAGCAATTGCCCGGCGCGACCCACGAACGGCTTGCCTTCGCGATCCTCATCCCGGCCCGGCGCCTCGCCTATGATCATCACCCGCGCGCCCGGGGTGCCATCCGCGAACACCAGATGCCGCGCGCCCCGCTTAAGGTCGCACAGATCGAACGCATCCATCGTTGCGCGCAATTCCGGCAGCGACCCTGCCCCGCGCGCGGCCTTTTCAGCAACCGCAATTGGGTCCGCCTGTCGCGGCTTTTCTTGCGACGAATGTTCAACAACCTGTTTCCGGGCCTTCGGCGCTGTATCCGGCAAGGCATAGCGGTCAACCGGCGCGTCACCGATAGCGTCGGTGACGCCCAGTTCAACCTGCCATTCCAGCAGGGCGCGCGCGGTATGATGGTCCATTGCCGATTCCATGCCTCATAATCTAACCAGCTTTGGCCCGAGGGAAAGCGAATAGACCTTGCCATGGCACGCGGTCGCACCGACGATGGCCATGTTCATGCTGATTGCTCTGAGATATCTCCTGCTCCTCCTGCTGTTCAACGTCTTTGGCAGCGGCCCGGCCATGGCCACCTTTCACGACAAGCACGGGCAGTGCCGCGCAGGGCAGTTCCAATGCGGCAGCACCTGCTGCAGCGGAGGCCAGCGGTGCAGCTTTGACGGCCACTGCATCCGCGCAGGCGGAACCTATTGCGGCGGGGGCCGGTCTTGCGGGCCATTTGAACGCTGCGTAGCAGGCGGCACACGCTGCGCGCCTGCAGGGGCGAACAAATGCACGTCGCGCCTGGATTGTCCAAGCAACAGTTTCTGCAACGGGCGCGGAGAATGCGAACGGATCACGCCTGAGTTCAACCCCGGGCTGCCAAGCGCCTGCGACGACGGAAATGTCTGCTCTGCGGGATCGTCCTGTCTGCCGGCTGGCGGTTGCTCCCGTCCGGGCTGGTTCTTGTGCGAAAAAACCGGATCGCAGTGCCGTCCCGGCTTCAAATGCTCCAGAAATCAGGGCTGTGTGCCGGTCCGGGCCATCGATTGCGGTTATGGCAAATGGTGCAAACCCGGCGAGCAGTGCCTGCCGAAAGGCGGGTGCGAGAAACTGCCCGAGAGCACTGATCCTTAGGTTGCCTTGCGCTGCCCGGCTTCTTATAAGCGGCCCGATTGTCAGACAGGAGCCCGCCCATGCGTTTCGCCCATCGTCACCTTCTTGGCATCGAGCATCTGTCGCAATCCGATATCACCGCCATTCTGGATCTGGCCGAGAAATACGTCGACATGAATCGCCAGTCGTCGAAACACTCGGATGTGCTGGCGGGGCTGACGCAGATCAACATGTTCTTCGAGAACTCGACCCGCACGCAGGCAAGTTTCGAGATTGCGGGCAAGCGTCTGGGTGCGGATGTGATGAACATGGCGATGCAGGCCAGTTCGATCAAAAAGGGCGAGACGCTGATTGATACGGCCATGACACTGAACGCGATGCATCCCGATCTGCTGGTGGTGCGGCACCCGCATTCCGGCGCGGTCGATCTGCTGGCGCAGAAGGTGAACTGCGCCGTGCTGAACGCAGGCGACGGGCGGCATGAACACCCGACACAGGCGCTGTTGGATGCGCTGACGATCCGCCGCGCCAAGGGCCGTCTGCACCGTCTGAACATCGCCATTTGCGGAGACGTGGCCCATTCCCGTGTGGCACGCTCGAACCTGATCCTGCTGGGCAAGATGGAGAACCGCATCCGCCTGATCGGCCCGCCGACGCTGGTGCCTGCGCAATTCGCCGAGTTCGGAGCCGAAATCTACGACGACATGAACGAGGGCTTGAAAGATGTCGACGTGGTCATGATGCTGCGCCTTCAGAAAGAGCGGATGGATGGCGGGTTTATCCCTTCGGAAAGGGAATACTACCATCGCTATGGTCTGGACGCCGCCAAGCTGGCGCTGGCAAAACCCGACGCGATCGTCATGCACCCCGGCCCGATGAACCGCGGGGTCGAGATCGACGGCACACTGGCCGATGACATCAACCGGTCCGTCATTCAGGAACAGGTCGAGATGGGCGTCGCAGTGCGGATGGCCGCGATGGAACTGCTGGCCCGCAACCTGCGCGAGGCCGCATGAGCGATCTGACTGTCGCCCCCCACGAACGCGGCGTGCTCCGCCTGTTTGCGCTGGATATGCGCCCGGAAGAGGCAAAGTTTCTGCGGGAAACCGGCGCCGCAGATCAGGTATTGGGGGTGCCGGGGCTGGACCCGGAACAGATCGACGTCTTCCCGGTCTCGGATCTAGAGGACCTCGGGCTGTATGGTTATCTGAGCGAAGGTTGCGGCGTCTCCGAAGATCAGCTGGACCGGGAAATGCTGGAAGCCATCGACGACTGGGTCATGGTTCTGCGCAGTGCCGCACTGGGTGGGCGTGCCGCCACATTGCAACCGGACCCACGACTGCGCATGATCGGGCTTTTCACCGAAGAGGCCACCAACTGGACCGGCGGCCCGATCGAAACCGAAAGCGCGAAACCGTTCTCAGCGCCTCAGACCGCCCCTGTTGATGACAAACCGCGCCGTATGGGGTCGGCCATTCTGGCTCTGGTGATCTTTCTGGTTATCGGAGGTGTCCTGTGGCTGATCCTGTAAGTTTCGCACCGGACAAAGGCGCCTATATCCGCACCAACGCCTGGCTCGCTGCCGGGGCCATGGCGTGTGCGATGCTGGTTCTCTGGCTGATCGGCAACCCCTACGTCTGGACCGGCGCACCCGCCGGGCTTGCCGCCATCGGTATCCGCGCCTGGTATCTGGCCTCCGAAGAACTGGTTGCCACATGGCAGATGACGGATACCATCCTGACCGGCCCCGGCCCCCGCAATGTGCCACTAAACCAGATCGATGCGGTCAACATCCTAGGCAGCTTCGTCCAGATCGTCACCAAAAGCGGTGACAAACATCTGATCAAATATCAGGCAGACCCTGCCGCCACCAAAGCCGCAATCGAAAGGGCCATTTCATGAGCACCGTTCTCTTCTCAAACGCCCGCCTGATCGACCCCGAGGCCGGAACGGATGCAACCGGGTGGTTGCAGGTCGCCGAGGGCCGGATTGTGGCGCGCGGAGAGGGGCAGGCACCGGTTTGCGACTCTCAAATCATCGACTGCGGCAGCCACTGTCTGGCACCGGGCATTGTCGATATCGGCGTAAAGGTCTGCGAACCGGGTGAACGGCACAAGGAAAGCTATAAATCCGCGGGTCTCGCCGCTGCTGCCGGAGGTGTGACCACCATGGTAACCCGGCCCGACACCAACCCCGCCATCGACACGCCGGAAACGTTGGAATTCGTCACCCGCCGGGCTCAGGCCGATACACCGGTTAACGTGCTGCCGATGGCCGCCCTGACCAAGGGCCGCGAGGGCCGCGAAATGACCGAGATCGGTTTCCTGCAAGACGCAGGAGCCGTTGCGTTCACCGATTGCGATCACGTTATCGCCAATACCAAAGTGTTCTCTCGCGCGTTGACCTACGCGAAATCCTGCGGCGCGCTGGTCATCGCGCATCCGCAGGAACCGGGCCTGAGCGCCGGGGCCGCCGCGACCAGTGGCAAGTTCGCTGCCCTGCGCGGCCTGCCCGCCGTATCGCCGATGGCCGAGCGGATGGGGCTGGACCGCGACATCGCCCTGCTGGAAATGACCGGTGCAAAATACCACGCCGACCAGATCACCACCGCCCGCGCCCTGCCCGCACTGGAACGCGCCAAGCGCAATGGGCTGGACATCACCGCCGGGACCTCGATCCATCATCTGACGCTGAACGAGTTGGACGTGGCCGACTATCGCACCTTCTTCAAGGTCAAACCCCCGTTGCGGTCCGAAGACGACCGGCTGGCGGTGATCGAGGCGCTGCGCACCGGGTTGATCGACACGATCAGCTCGATGCACACGCCACAGGACGAAGAAAGCAAGCGTCTGCCGTTTGAAGAAGCCGCCTCGGGCGCGGTGGCGCTGGAAACACTGCTGCCCGCCGCGCTGCGCCTTTATCATGCCGAGCAGCTGGACCTGCCTACGCTGTTTCGCGCCATGGCCCTGAACCCGGCGAAACGGTTGGGCCTGGAGTGCGGTCGCCTGTCCGAAGGCGCACCGGCCGATCTGGTGCTGTTCGATCCCGATGTCCCCTTTGTGCTGGACCGGTTCGCCCTGAAATCCAAGTCGCAGAACACACCGTTTGACGGCCAGCGGATGCAGGGTAAGGTCACAGCGACTTTTGTCGCTGGCAAAGAAGTTTACCGGAGAACCTGATGCCCCTGATCGACAGTACCATGACCCAACTGATCCTGTGGGCTGTGATCGGTTACCTTATGGGGTCCGTTCCCTTCGGCATGATCATCGCCAAGGTCATGGGACTGGGCAACTTGCGCAGTATCGGGTCCGGCAATATCGGCGCCACCAATGTTCTGCGCACCGGCAACAAGGCCGCCGCCGCGCTGACCCTGATTTTCGATGCGGCCAAGGGGGCGGTGGCTGTTCTGCTGGCACGTTCACTGGCCGGAGAAGACGCAGCCCAGATTGCCGCCCTGACCGCTTTTCTGGGACATTGCTTTCCGGTCTGGCTGGGCTTCAAGGGCGGCAAGGGTGTCGCGACCTTTCTGGGCCTGTGGCTGGCGCTGGACTGGCGGGTCGGAGTTGCCTGCTGTCTGAGCTGGCTTGTGGCGGCGGCGATCTGGAGGATCTCCTCGGTTGGCGCGCTTGCAGCGGCGGCCCTGCTGACGGTTTGGATCGTTGTTCTGACGGATGGCGCGACGTTCATTCTGGGGATAATTCTGACCCTGTTGGTCTACTGGCGGCACAGTGCCAACGTCGCGCGTATCAAGGCCGGGACCGAGCCGAAAATCGGCAAATCGTGACCCCGCCAGACGAATTTCTGAACGCGTTCTTTGCCCTGCCCATGGGCACTTTCACCGGGACAAGCCGCAACGGGCGTTATGTCGTGTGCCGCCAGACCGTGGCGAAAGGCAAGTCGCACAAGCTGGTGGCGCATCAGCTGGACGGCACAGATTTCATCAGCCTGAACCTGTATCAGACCAAGAACAGCGGTGCGCTGCTCCGACCCTGCGAGATGTCTGCAGCCAAGGTGATCGCGTTCACGATGGCGCTGGTGCCCGATCCGCAACCGGTCGGCTGAAACCTTCGTTCCCGCACATCACCTATTCATAACCGCACAATCACAATTGATTGCTTTGAACGTGAACAGCCCGCTTCCCAATTGGGGTGTTGTGACGGCCAATTACCGACCGCACAGGACAAAATCACGAGGGAAACCAAGGTGCAATTCCAACGCCATCTGGTGACCCGGTTCACGAAAGGTGAAGCAATGAACAAGATCAAATCCCTTATCGGCGGCGTCGCGCTGTCTGTTGCAATTGCAAGCTCGGCCATGGCGGCGGGTGTTGAACTGAACGCAAGTTCGACCGGCCTGGCCTTGCAGGGCTACGACCCGGTGGCCTATTTCACCGCAGGTGAAGCGACCAAAGGCGACTACCGCATCACCGCGCTGCACAACGAAGCCCTGTACCGCTTCTCCTCGGAAGAAAACAAAGCCGCATTCGAAGAGAACCCAGAGGCTTATCTGCCGGCATATGGCGGCTACTGCGCCTTCGGCACGGCCATGGGCTTCAAGTTCGACGGTGATCCGAACTACTGGAAAATCGTTGACAACAAGCTGTACCTGAACCTGTCGGCGGACATCCAGGAACGCTGGGAAGGTGACATCCCGGGCTTCAACGAAAAAGCGGACGCGAACTGGGAAACCATCGCTCATAAAACCCCTGCTGAATTGCAGCAGCAGTAATTTTCTGATCCTTTCAGAACAAACGGCGGCGGAGATTTCCGCCGCCATTTGCGTTCAGGGTTCAAGAACCGTGCTGCCGGTCGTCTGGCGCGCCTCCAGCGCCCGATGCGCATCGGCGACCTGTGACAGGGCAAAGCGCTGATCGATGTGCAGCCTGACTTCCCGGCCTTCGACCTTGCCGAACAGACGCCGGGCCATGGCCTGGCATACCGAATGATCCGCGATGTGGGTGAACAAGGTCGGGCGGGTGATCTTCAGAGAGCCTTTACGGCCGAGTATGCCGATATCCACCGGTGGCACCGGTCCGGACGCATTGCCGAAAGAGATCATCATGCCCAATGGTTTCAGGCAATCCAGAGAACCTTCGAACGTATCCGCGCCGATTGAATCCATGACCGCGTCCACCCCCTTGCCGTGGGTGATCTCGGCCACGCGTTCGGCAAAATTTTCGGTCCGGTAATTGATGCATTCGGCGGCCCCGTTGAACCTGGCCAACTGGCATTTTTCATCCGTGCCCGCCGTGCCGATCAGGGTGATGCCCTCGGACTTGGCCCACTGGCACGCGATCAGTCCCACCCCGCCGGCGGCGGCGTGAAACAACACCGTGTCGCCGCGTTTCAGGGGCGTCGTCCGGTGAAACAGATATTCGACCGTCATCCCTTTCAGCATCATGGCAGCGGCGGCATCGAACGGAATGCTGTCGGGCAGCGGGCAGACCTGCGCCGCCGGCATCACGCGCGCCTCGCAATAGGAGCCCGGGGGAGCCGCTGCGTAGGCGGCACGCTGACCGGGTTGTAGGTGGGTCACGCCCTCGCCGACGGCCTCAACCATCCCTGCGGCCTCCATGCCAAGGGCGTGTGGAAGTTCCAGCGGATAAAGGCCGGTCCGCTGATAGACATCGATGAAATTCAACCCACAGGCGTGATGCCGGATGCGAATCTCTCCCGGACCGGGATCGCCCACGGGCCTGTCTTCGATTCGCAGAACCACGGGGCCGCCGGTTTCATGAATGACCACGGTACGTGCTGTTTGCTGCATGCTCACCTCCTTGCGCCTGTAACCAAGCTAACATGACTGAGGCACAGGGCAATTGACCTGTCTCAGAATTATGGCGGCGCAAAAGAAGATACTGTGCTATAGTGATTTCACACGTTGTCGGCTGATCCGGCCACGACCCCCTGCGCCGGACATGATCCGAGACGCAACCTCGTTAGGGGAGGGGATGAGTATGGCAAAAACAATCGGTAATCCAATCAGCTGGGCCGCCAGAAACATCAGTGCGTCCGGCGATCATATATCGGAAAGCGTATCGCGGATCGGAAGCGCCGACACCAAGCACCTGCCGGTGGTTCAGACGCTGACGCTTCAGGACCTGCGTTCCTGCCTGAAAGCCGGATATCAGGACTTTCTGGAAACGCGCGCCGACGCGATCTTCGTGGTGCTGATCTACCCGATTGCCGGGCTTCTGATGGTCGGCTTCGGACTGAACATGAACATGGTGCCGTTGCTGGCGCCCCTGATCGCGGGCTTTGCCCTGATCGGCCCGGTCGCGGCCGTGGGTCTGTACGAAATCAGCCGCAAGCGCGAACAGAGCGAAGTGGTTCAATGGCTGGACGCGTTCGGTGTCTTCCGGTCGCCGTCCTTCGGTGCCATATTGGCGCTTGGCTTCTACCTGGTCATGTTGCTGCTGATCTGGCTGATGGCCGCACAAGCCATCTATGCACAGACGCTGGGACCGGAACCGCCCGCCTCTCTGAGTGTGTTTGCAGCGCAGGTGTTCACAACCGGCGCAGGCTGGACCATGATCGTTGTCGGAACCGCCGTCGGTTTCCTGTTTGCGCTTGTCGCCCTGGCGATCAGTGTTGTCAGCTTTCCGCTTCTCCTGGACAAGCAGGTCGGGCTGCCGGTGGCTGTGGTAACGTCCTTCCGCGTGACGCGCCAAAACCCGGGTGTGGTGTTGACCTGGGGCTTCATCGTCGCGGCCCTGCTTATTTTGGGTGCCATCCCGATGCTGCTTGGCCTGATCGTGGTGATGCCCGTTCTGGGCCATTCGACCTGGCACCTGTATCGTCGGGCCATCGCCTGACGCGGTCGCGCGCGGGGCACCCCCGCGCGCTGTTCCCTTAACCTGCGACGTTCAGAACGATCTTGCCAATATGGCCCGAGCTTTCCATGCGCGCATGCGCTGCCGCCGCTTCGGCCAAGGCAAACTCGCTGTCCATCACAGGTGAGATCTTTCCGGCATCCAGAAGCGGCCAGACCGCCTCGCGCAAGTCCTGCGCGATCTTTGCCTTGGCCAGATCGCTTTGCGGGCGCAGGGTGCTTCCGGTCAGGGTCAGGCGTTTCACCATCATCATGGCAAAGTTCAACTCGACCTTCGGACCCTGCAGGAACGCGATCTGCACCAGACGTCCATCCTCGGCCAACGCCTTGACGTTGCGCGGGATGTAATCGCCCCCCACCATATCGAGGATCAGATTCGCCCCGCCTTCGACCCGCATCGCCGCCACGAAATCTTCGTCCCGGTAGTTGATCGCCTTTTCTGCTCCCAGCCGGACACAGGCTTCGCATTTCTCGGCAGATCCGGCTGTTGCAAAGACCCGTGCGCCAAAGGCATTGGCCAGCTGGATCGCCGTTGTGCCAATTCCGCTGGATCCGCCATGGACCAGAAACCGCTCACCCGCTTTCAGCCCGCCGCGCGTGAAGACGTTGGACCAGACGGTGAAGAAGGTTTCGGGCAGGCATGCGGATTCTTTCATGCCCATACCATTTGGCACAGGCAGACAATGGGCGGCGGGCGTGGCGACATATTCGGCGTAACCACCGCCTGGCAGAAGCGCGCAGACCTGATCGCCGAGTGACAGCCCTTCAACCCCTGATCCGATGGAAACCACTTCGCCGGAAGCTTCCAGGCCCGGCAGATCACTGGCGCCCGGAGGGGGATCATATGAACCTGCGCGCTGCAGCGCGTCGGGGCGGTTCACCCCGGCATAGGCGACCTTCAGGATTACCTGACCATTGGCCGGTTTCGGAATCGGGCGTTCGGTCAATCGCAGAACATCCGAGCCGCCAGGCTCGGATATTTCAACGGCGCGCATCGTCTGGGTCATGGGCAAATCTCCTTTGCCCAATGCCTAGCAGGCAATTTCTGGAAGGCCCAGACGCTTACTTGCGCGGATTCAGCATCCCGGGCAGATCGGTCCGCATTTTCATCGGCGGCTTCACCTGCCCGGCCAGCCAGTTCGGAACCGCAAGGAACGGCTTGAACAGTGGATTGTCGTTCACCTGCGCCTTGAGCTTCTCGAACTGCATGACATTGTCGATGCGCCGGTCCAGAAACTCCCACGTCTTCTGATGCGCGGGGGACTCATCACCCAGCCAGAACAGCAGGGTTGAAGAATACACCCCCGACAGGGTGGCGCGCTTGGTGTACCAGTTCACATCATCGGACGTGTCGCCTAGCGTATCCCAGATCAGGTCGCAGGTCTGCCACAGGGCCTTGGCCCCGTCTGCCGCATGAAGGGGCAGCGCAAAAAGGGTCATACCCTTGCGGACCAACTCCTTATCCTCGACGGCCTGCAACCGAAAGCGCACTGCGGCAGCGACCCGATCGCGGAATTTCAGATCACCCAGATCTTCGGATTTCAGACGTTCGACCATGACTGCATCGCCGCGTGCATGGAAAGCCAGCGCCAGATCGACCGCGCCACGCGGACAGATCGCGCGCGCCAGACCTTCATCCATGTCACAGTCCGCAATGGCCGCGCGAAAGCCCGCCTCGGACCAGCCGTCAAACGGAACGTGGGTCAGCATCGCGTCCAAAAGCTGTTGCTTTGCATCTTCATAAGTGGTGGTCATGGCGGTTCTCCGGTTCTCAGAGCCAGTACTAGACAAGATATAACGGCTTTGCTATACGGCCAACTCCTGCAATTTCCTTGCAACTCTATCTAGAAAGGTGGTGACAACCACATGCAGGTTAGTGTTCGCGACAATAACGTCGATCAGGCGCTTCGGGCCCTGAAGAAAAAGCTGCAGCGCGAAGGCGTGTTCCGTGAAATGAAGCTGAAGCAACATTTCGAGAAACCGTCCGAGAAAAAAGCGCGCGAGAAAGCTGAAGCGATCCGCCGTGCCCGTAAACTGGCACGTAAGAAAGCACAGCGCGAAGGTTTGCTCTAAGCACCTTGCTCGTCCAGCTTTGGATGACACTATTTGACGACCCCCGAGGCCCTGCCCGGGGGTTTGTCGTTTTCAGGGGGCATCGCCCGTTTGCCGGTTACATTCCGCCGACCCGTGGGACAGACCGCGCGGCAAGCTGCCATTTTCCCATCAGCAGCATTTTGCCCGGCATTTTGCAGCGCAGCGAATCTTGCCCGGAAAGCGCTGCGTCGCCGTAAACCGCCGATCTTTCGACAGTCTCTATCGCTGTCGCGCCTTGCAGCTCTAAGTGGCGTCGTCCGAAAGGACTCAACCATAAACGGAGGCAACAATGTCGACTGCAAACACGTTCGAACGCGAAATGCTGGCGCTGATCAATCAGGAGCGCACATCCCGAGGGCTGAACCAGCTGAAACTTGAAACCCAGCTGAACGACTCGTCGGAAAACCACAGCAGCTGGATGCTCAACACGGATACCTTCAGCCATACCGGATCGGGCGGATCGAGTGCGACTCAGCGGATGGAAAATGCCGGGTTCGACCTGGAAGGCAGCTGGCGCACCGGCGAAAACATCGCCTGGCAATCCGAACGGGGTGCCCCAGGCATCAGCAACGATGTTGCCCAGCTACATCAGGGTCTGATGAACAGCCCGGGCCACCGCGCCAATATCCTGAAACCTGAATTCGAGTATATCGGTATTGGCATTGAAACCGGGGACATGCAGGGATTTGACGCGGTCATGGTCACCCAGAACTTTGCCGCAACCGATGCCGCTGTTCTGCCGGACACCGGAGAACCCTCGGCACCCGCCACGCCGGTCACACCGGTCGAGGAAACACCCGACCCGGAGGAAACGGATACCGAGACGACGGGAACAAATGTAACTGAGCCCGAGGAGCCGGATGGCGAAACGACCGACACAGAGGTGACGGAAACGGAAGATCCGGAGACCGAAACAACCGACACCGAAGATACCGAAACGGAAGAGCCAGGGACAGAAACAACGGACACGGATGAAACCGAGACTGAGGAACCCGAGACCGAAACAACGGACGCGGATGATACCGAGCATGAGGAACCGGAGACCGAAACAACGGACGCGGATGATAGCGAGACGGAAAATCCGGAAACCGAAACGCCAGATACTGAAGTGACCGATTCAGGCGAACCGGAGTCCGATTGTTTTGACGTACAGGCCTTTCTGGATGAGATCGCTTCATTCCTGGAAAACCTGCAGGCCCAGTTCGATCATTTCGATTGGGATGGCACCGAAACCGCAGGCGACGAAACCGGTAACATGGATGACTTTGATCTTGTTACGGGCGAAGACAGCGAACAGATGAAGGACCCCGCTGATACAGGCACGTTCGCCGACGATGGCTGTGACTTCATGATGTTCAATATCTTCAACGTGGACTGCATGATGGACGCAGCCTGATCCGGCGTTCCGGTGCGAGGCTGGACAACCAGCCTCGCACAACTTCATCAATAGATCTTGGGAACGTAAAGCTCATCCGGCAGGATGCGCCGTTCGTATTCGGGATTATACCGGCGGTCGGGCAGATTGACCTTGTCCTGCGGCACGTCCTCGTAAGGGATTTTGGTCAGCAGGTGCTCGATACAGTTCAGCCGCTCGCGCTTTTTGTCATTGCCTTCCACAATGTACCAAGGTGCCTCGGGGATATTGGTGCGGAAGAACATGTCCTCCTTGGCCTTGGTGTACGCCTCCCAGCGGATGCGGGATTCCAGATCCATGGGTGACAGTTTCCACTGTTTCATCGGGTCGTGAATTCGCATGAGGAATCGCAGTTGCTGTTCTTCATCGGTGATCGAGAACCAGTATTTCAGAAGAATGATCCCCGACCGCACCAGCATCCGTTCAAATTCGGGAACGTCCTGAAAGAACTGCTCGACCTGGTTTTCATTGGCAAAGCCCATGACGCGTTCGACACCGGCCCGGTTGTACCACGAGCGGTCGAAGAACACGATTTCACCTGCCGCAGGCAGATGCGGAACGTATCGTTGAAAATACCACTGGCTCTGCTCCCTGCGGCTGGGCGCGGGCAAGGCCACAACTCGGGCGACGCGCGGGTTCAGGCGTTGAGTGATGCGTTTGATCACCCCCCCTTTACCGGCGCTGTCGCGGCCTTCGAACAAAATGCAGACCTTGGCGCCGGTGTGAACGACCCAATCCTGCACTTTGATCAGCTCGGCCTGCAGGCGCAGAAGGTTCTGAAAATAGACCTTACGGTCCAGCATGTCGGGATGCTGGTCCTTGTAGATCTTGCGGACCTCCATAGAAAGCATCGGTTCGCTGAACTCGATTTCGAAATCTTCGTCCAGCGTGTCTTCCAGTTCCGCCTCAAGCCAATCTTTGGGGGTACTGTTGTTTTCGTAGGTCAAGGTCTGCTCCTTATCATTCGTCGGGTCTGGACCGTACCGGGCAAGTGTAACTGCCGGATGTCACCGAAAATGCGGTGGCATCGCCAAATCCCCGGGCAAGAGGCGCTGACCTGACAGGTACCGACCACGGAAATAGGGGCGTTGTGCGGTCTTTATCCTGAATGTGGACCCATGGTGCCGGGGATACAAGCGTTAGAATTGACGCAATGCCAACAGGTTGAAACCAACAGGCCAGAGCGATATTGCCATTTCCCGCAATCAGGCGGCAACAATGCCGACATTGAACGCATGAGGTTTTTGTGGACCATTTTGTTTCTCTGTTGCCCATGATCTGGCCATGGACGGTCCTGATAACCGCTCAGGTAAGCACCTTGGCCGGGCACCTGCGGCTGGGTCTTGCGTTGCTTTTTCTATTCGCGGTCGCCGCGCTGATGACCGGGCTTCTGTCGCCGCTGGCAACCGGACTTGCCGTGTCAGGCTTGATCGGGGCCTGGTTTCTTCATCGACTACAGGGCCGGTGGGTTCTGGTCGGGCATCTGGCGTTGATTGTCTGGTGCATCGCACTTGGCGCACATCTGCTGCCCGGGTTTCATAATTTCCTGGTCCTGGATCAGGTCCGCGCGGGTTCAGATAGCGCGCTGTTCTCAATGCACCTGAATCTGGACAAACCACTGGTGTTCTTCGCGGTTGTGCTTGCTTGTCCTGCGATGTTGAGCCGAAAATCTCCGGTGCGCTGGGTGCCCCTTGCGCTTGGTGTCGTGACTTTGCCGCTGCTCTTTGCGACAGGATTACTGACTGGGGCCGTGCATCCGGAAGTCGGCCTGCCCGAATGGTGGCTGACCTTTGCTCTTTCCAACCTGTTCCTGACCTGCCTCGCGGAAGAGGCCTTCTTTCGTGGCTATCTGCAAACGGTCCTTGCGACCCGGTTCGGGTCTGCCGCAGGAATAGCAGCCGCGAGCCTGCTGTTTGGCGTGGCCCATGCGGGCGGTGGCGTCCCTCTGGTCCTGTTTGCATCACTGCTTGGGCTGGGCTGCGGTCTGGGTTATTTCGCGACGGGACGAATTTGGGTTCCTGTTGTGATGCATTTCGCCTTCAACGCCCTGCATCTGGCCCTGTTCACCTATCCCGGCCCAGCCTGAAGATCACACCGGCAATGCGGTGGTCTTGAACACGGTCCGCAGCGCAAAGGAACTCTGCATCTGTGCCACGCCGGGCAAACGTGACAGGTATTGCCGGTGGATACGGGCAAAGTCCTCGGTGTTTTCCGCGACGACCTTCAGGATGTAATCCGCAGTACCCGCCATAAGATGGCATTCCAGAACATCCGGTATCCGCGATACTGCCTTCTCGAACGCATCCAGAACCTCTTCGGCCTGACCCTGTAACGTGATCTCGACAAACACGGTTGTCGGAACGTTCATCTTGCGCGCATCCAGCAGCGCCACGTAGTTGCGGATATAGCCTTCGACCTCGAGCCGCTGTACACGTCTGTGGCAGGCGGAGGGCGACAGATTCACCTGCTCTGAAAGCTCAGCATTCGACATTCTGCCATTGCGCTGCAGGGCGGCCAGAATCTTTCGATCAGTCGAATCTATGCTCATTCACGCAAATCCTTTGCAAGATTCTGACAGTATATCGAAGAATCCACCAAAACAAACTTAGTTTCCGGGCAAAGTTTCACAGAAATTGCGGCTGTGAGTGCCCATAATTTAGGCAGTTTATGGATGGAGAGCCCAAAATGAAAATCGGTTGCCCAAAGGAAATCAAACCTCAGGAATTCCGTGTCGGCATGACGCCCAACGCCGCACAGGAAGCTGTCGCGCGCGGCCATGAGGTCATCATCGAAACCGGAGCCGGCCTGGGATCCGGCTTTGACAATGACGCCTATACCGCTGCCGGTGCCAGCATCGTCGACACCGCGGCCGAGGTGTTCGCGACGGCGGACATGATCGTGAAAGTCAAGGAACCGCAGGCGGTCGAGCGCAAGATGCTGCGCGAAGGCCAGCTGCTGTTCACCTACCTTCACTTGGCCCCCGACCCGGATCAGACCCGCGACCTGCTGGACTCCGGCTGCACCGCCATTGCCTACGAAACCGTGACCGACGCCAATGGCGGCCTGCCGTTGCTGGCCCCGATGTCCGAAGTTGCTGGCCGTCTGGCCCCTCAGGTCGGCTCGTGGACGCTGCAAAAGGCCAATGGTGGCCGCGGGGTTCTGATGGGCGGCGTTCCCGGTGTTGGCCCGGCAAAGGTCGTCGTGATCGGCGGTGGTGTTGTTGGTACCCACGCCGCCAAGATCGCAGCCGGCATGGGCGCGGACGTCACCGTTCTGGACCGTTCGCTGCCACGTCTGCGGTATCTGGACGACGTCTATGGCGGCACGTTCAAGAACCAGTACTCGACCGCCGGCGCAACGGCTGAACTGATCCAGACCGCAGACATGGTGATCGGCGCTGTTCTGATCCCCGGTGCAGAAGCTCCCAAGCTGGTCTCGCGCGCGCAATTGTCCACAATGAAGCCGGGTGCGGTGCTGGTGGACGTGGCCATCGACCAGGGCGGCTGCTTTGAAACCTCGAAAGCCACCACTCATGCGGAACCGATCTACGAGGTCGATGGCATCATGCACTATTGCGTGGCCAACATGCCGGGCGCTGTTGCGCGCACCTCGACCATTGCATTGGGCAACGCGACCATGCCGTTCATGCTGGCACTTGCGGACAAGGGTTGGAAACAGGCCTGTCAGGATGACCCGCACCTGCTGAACGGTCTGAACGTTCACGCCGGGCAGCTGACCTATTTCGCGGTCGGCAAGGCGCTGGGAATTGATGTCGTCTCTCCCAACGTTATTGTTAAATCCTAAGCCCTCCCGCCGTTGAAAGCGCCCGCTGATGCGGGTGCTTTACAGCGTTAGGCAAAGCGCCGCGCGTTTCGCGCGGCGCCGGGCCCAACAGGAGAAGGGCATTTCCATTGCCCGCCCGACGGGCGGGAGCCATCAGCCCTGTTTCTGGATCTCCACCGAATGCGGATAGGGGATCGATACGCCCTTGGCATCAAAGGCTTCCTTGATCGTCTTGGTGAGTTCGAATCTGACATCCCAGTAATCCGCCGCCGCACACCAAAGACGCGCTGTCAGATCGACCGAGCTGTCACCCAGGTTGGTCACACGCACCCATGGCTCCGGATCGCTGTGAATACGTTCATCCGCCTTGGCCACATCCAGAATAATATTCATCGCCTCATCTGCGCTGTCGCCATAGTCAATGCCAAACACCAGATCGACGCGGCGCGTATCATGTGCCGAGTAGTTGGTGATGATCGATCCCCAGGACTGGCCATTCGGAACGATGATCTGCACGTTGTCCGGCGTCACCAGTTCCGTCGTGAACAGATTGAGGTCTTTTACGGTCCCCGCCGTCCCGCCGATATCGACATACTGGCCCAGCTTGTAGGGGCGGAACACGACCAGCATGACACCAGCGGCCAGATCGCTCAGCGTTCCCTGCAGGGCCAGGCCGATGGCCAGCGACGCGGCACCCAGAATGGCCACGATACTGGTCGCCTGGATCCCAAAGATCCCCAGTACGGCGACGACAACCATCGCGAGAATGACCCATTTGATGATGCTGGCGGCAAAGTTGCCCAATGTTGGATCGATCTGAGGTGTTCTGTTGATCCGGCGACGGACCATGCCGCTGATTGCACCCGCTGCGATCCAACCCAAAATCAGAACAATCAGCGCCTTGCCTGCATTCAGCACAACCGGCAGATAGCCGTTTGTCATTTCTACAATCTGGTCCATTTCCATTCCCGATCACTCCCTAAGCCGCAGTTTTCGCTATTATTAAAACAGATACCTATGCATCTGCGCAGATCCCAAACAATTGATGCAGCAGCAGTCACTTTTTCAGCATGCCGCAAGTCTCCTTACGTTTATCCGGTTCGCTCTGGCCTGCCCGCGATTTTTCGGTCTGTTCCTTCTGCCTTTTCGCGCGTTCCTTCGCACGATTCACCAGTTTTTCCAGCTGGGGCAAACCCCAAGTGTTGTGATTTCGTATAGGATGACTGCGCCATTCTCACAAACGCGCAATCATTTTCATGGGAAAGGCGGCATGTTTTTCCCCAGTGACGCCAGTGCTTGGAATCCGACCCGTCACGCCGAAAACGCCAGTCGGCAGCAATCAGCGCAGACCGGGGCCGTTTGCAAGGACGCCTGCATTCAGACGGTAAATCCGAGGAAAATGACCTGCGTTCGGTCCGCAGATCACTTCGGCAGCGCGCCGGTCAACACATAGCGCAGGACACCGACGACCTGTTCCGGTGTCTCGGTCACGGCCAGTGCGGCAGCGTCCACCTCTTTCAGCGCGTGCTGATGATCTGGCCCGTGCATCACGATCAGAGACTTACCCAAAGCCGCCGCGTAACCGGCATCAAAGGCAGCGTTCCATTGCTTGTATTTGTCGCCAAACCGAACCACGACCACATCCGCATCGGCGATCCCCTTGCGCGTTCTGATGGCATTGACCATCGCGCCCTTGTGGTCATGCCAGTATTTGTCCGTCTCGGCGCCCAGAATAACAACGCCGCAATCGTCACTGGCCGCATGATCCGTCACCGGGCTGTTGAACGCGATGCTCAGCCCCTTGGCACCTTCGATGATCTGTTCACGCCAGTCCGTATGGATTTCCCCGGACAGATAAACGTTCAGCATGGCTTTCTCCTCTCCAGACAACAAAGGGGCGCAACCGCCCCTTCATCTTTTTGAAAATACTCCCGCCGGAGGCGGACTCCATCAGCCGCGCAGCGTACCGCCCGTGGCCTTGACGACCTTTTCAACGATCCTGGCGCTGACGGCTTCAATGTCTTTTTCCTTCAGCGTTTTGTCCGTCGGCTGAAGTCGCACGGTAATGGCCAGGGACTTTTTGCCTTCACCCACACTTCCACCGATAAATTCGTCGAACACACGCACGTCCTCAATCAGCGCCTTGTCGGCACCTGCCGCAGCATTGACCAGTGTCAGGGCCTCGACCCCGGCATCGACAACAAAGGCAAAATCGCGCTCGACCGCCTGCAGGTCACGCAGTTCCAGCGCCGCGCGGGTGGCGCCGGATTTTCGGGGCAAAGGCACCTCGTCCGGCCAGATCGTGAAGGCCATTGCCGGTCCCTTGATATCCATCGCCTGCAGGACGCGCGGGTGCAGTTCGCCAAATACACCCAGCACCTTCTTCGGGCCCAGACAAATCCGACCGTGACGACCCGGATGCCACCAGGTGTCACCGTCACGCAGAACCTGAACCTTGGCAGGTGCGCCGATCGCGGCCAGAACGGCTTCGGCATCCGCCTTGGCGTCGAACACGTCGACCGGGCGCGACGCGCCATGCACATCCTTGGGGCCATTTCGACCGACCAGCAGGCCGGTAATTTGGGTCTTCTGATCGCCCGGTTCGCCATCATGAAAAACCGGACCGACCTCGAACAAAGCCACGTCCGCGTACCCACGCGCCTGATTGCGGGCCGCAGCCTGCAGCAGCCCCGGCAAAAGGTCCGGGCGCATATGGCTCATCTCGGACGAGATCGGATTTTCCAGCTTCGTCGCATCATCGCCCCCGCCAAACAGCGCGGCCGAGGCCTGATCGATGAACGTGTAGCTGACGCATTCGTTGTACCCAAGCGCCGCACAGGTGCGTCGCGCCATCGACTGCCGCCGCTGCGCCGGGGTCATCACCGGCTTCGGAATGCCGTCTGTGACCCGCGGCAATGGCTTTCCCTGCAGCTTGGTCAGGGACGCAATCCGCGCGACTTCTTCAACCAGATCGGCCTCACCCATGACATCGGGGCGCCAGCTGGGAACATGAGCCATCTCGCCTTCCAGACGAAAGCCCAGTCGGGTCAGGGTCTGGCGCTGCTCGCTTTCGGGGATGTCCATGCCGACCAGGGACCGAACCCGTGCAGCGTCCAGCTTGTAGGCGCGCGCGTGGTTCGGCGCCTTGCCTGCCTCGACCACGTTCGAAACTTCACCGCCACAGATATCAAGGATCATCTGCGTCGCATGCTCAAGCCCTTCACGGGTGTATTCCGGATCGACGCCACGTTCAAAACGGTAACGGGCATCGGAATTGATCCTGAGCGCCCGGCCCGTCAAAGCAATCTGAACGTGATCCCAAAAGGCGCTTTCGAGGAAAACGTTAACGGTCTCTTCGGTGCAGCCGGTTTCCTGCCCGCCCATGATGCCCGCAATCGATTCCGGGCCCTTGTCATCTGAAATCACCATCATACCGGGCTGAATCGTGTATTCCTTCTCGTCTAGTGCCACCAGCTTTTCGCCGCCTTTGGCGCGGTGAACGCGCAGGTTGCCCTGCACCTTGTCCGCGTCGAATACGTGCAGAGGGCGGTTGTGGTCAAAAGTCATGTAGTTGGTGATGTCCACCAAGGCCGAAATCGGGCGCAGACCGATTGCCTTCAGCTGATCCTGCAGCCATTGCGGGCTGGGGCCGTTCTTCACACCCCGGATCAAACGACCGGTGAAATGCGGACAGCCGTCCAGCGTGTCCTCGTCAATCGTCACCTTGATCGGGCTTTCGTAGTCTCCCGGAACCGGCACGTAGTCACGCTGTTTCAGGGTGCCGATTCCACGCGCGGCCAGATCGCGGGCAATCCCTTCGACGCCCAGCGCGTCCGGACGGTTCGGAGTGATCGCGATCTCGATCATCGGATCGACTTTCGAGGGGTCATTCTCGGCTAACCAATCGACGAACCTATCGCCGACTTCGCCTGAAGGCAGTTCGATGATGCCGTCATGTTCATCCGACAACTCAAGCTCGCGTTCGGACGCCATCATGCCGAAGCTTTCGACACCACGGATCTTGCCCACGCTGATCGTCAGGTCCAGACCGGGGATATACATGCCGGGTTTGCAAACCACGACCGTGATACCTTCACGCGCATTCGGGGCACCGCAGATGATCTGCAACTCACCCTCATCGGTTTCGACCTTGCAGACGCGCAGCTTGTCCGCGTCAGGGTGTTTCTCGGCATGTTTCACGTATCCGAGCCTAAAGTCTTTCAGCCGGTCCGCCGGGTTCACGATCTCTTCGACCTCAAGCCCGAGATCGGTCAGCGCCTCGGCGATCTCATCAACCGAAGCGTCAGTGTCGAGGTGGTCTTTCAGCCAGGACAGAGTGAATTTCATTGCACGGGGCCTTTTTTGGCAAACATCCAGTCGGCAAAGGCAATGGCAAAGATTGCGCCGGGGTGCAAGCGCCGCGCGTCACGGATAGGCTGGGGTGCGGCCCAAAAGCTCATCCAGTTGCCAGCCGATCCAGCCATGAGGGATGAAATGTCCGCCAGGATGGGTGTCCAGCGTCACGCGGCCCTTGGCGCAATCGGTCCACTCCACACGGCTGAGGGTCAGAAAGGGCTTTACACTCCAATCCCCGCGCGGAGTGGCCGCCGCGCAGTTGTACTTCTGCCGCCACAGGGAAACCGAATAGGTCGTATCACCGCCCGGACCTAAGGGAAAATCCATCACCGTGTCATCCGTCCCGTGCACATGACGCACCTGAGCGGGCGCCTGCGGGCAATCCTCAGTTTGGCGGATGGACCCGGCAATGGCCAGCAGCGCCGCCGCCCCATCGCCAGACTGGCAGGCATAACGCCACGCCATTGCGCCACCATAGGAGTAGCCCGAGACATAGATGCGTTCGGGATCAATGGGATACCGACTGGCGACATCCTCAAGCACTCGATTGGCGAAAGCCACGTCTTTCGTATCCGATGTCCAAAAGTTCCAACTTTTGCCCAAGCCGTTCGGGGCCACCAGCAGCACGCCGCGCAACCGGGTTGCGCCCGCGATGCGTTGGTGGTTCACCACAGCATCGCCCTGCCGTGCCCAGCCGTGGAAATGCAGCAGCAACGGCAGAGGCGTTTCGCCATCCCATCCATCCGGTTCCAGCACATGATACGAGCGGTCGCCCAACGGGCAGGCGGCATCGCCGTGGCAGTCGGTTTTCCAAGGCCCCATCGCAAAGGCCGGAGTGACAGAGAGCAGAAGCAGGCAAATCAATCGGTACATCATGGACCCGAGCCTAGCTGCCGCGATTGCCGTGTCACGTCAAATAGCTGTTATTGAGCGCGCGTTAGGCACATCGCCGATAAAACTGCCGGTGCAGGAATTCACCGGTTCCGAAATCGCTGGCCGGCTGCTTGCGGTAAATCTCCAAAGCCAGCGCATCCCCGGTAAGATCGGCCACATAGATAGATCCCGGCCGCTGATCGATGGTGAACAAGATGCTGTCGCTTTCGCTGAACAACTGCACCGGCGCATCCACAACTTCGGTAAACACCCTGAGGTCTGCGGTCAGTGTAAGATCCAGCCCCTGTCCGGCAAATGTGAGCGTCGAATTTCTGTCGATCACGTTTTCATCAGTGGCGCACCAGCGGCCCAGAACGGCCTGCCGCTGTTCGGGGCTGGCCTGAGGGGTACCTTTCGAGATCGGGTCCAGCAGCCCGACACTGATCAAACCACCCCACAGCGCCAATATCGCGGCAACTCCGGCAAGAAGGGTCAGAAATAACTGCTTCGGGGGTCGGTCGCGTAATACCTTCATGAGAAACCTTGTCTGGCCGTTGAAATATCCCCGAGCCTATTTTCCCGCTATCACGCTGTATATGGTGGATATTTCTAGGACATCTGTTCGAATTTGATTGTGGCAAACCGGTAACGACGACGCTGCAATCTGCCGACGAGCCACGCCAATGCCAGACCGTGGGATGGCGGTCCTCGGGGAGTGATGAGCAATTGATGATGGCAAAATCCGCGTGCCGTTCACACGGGGTGCTAGTGGAGACAAATCGCCAGCCCGTGCGGGCGGGGTCGCCCAGTAGGCTTGAACCCATGGCACCGCTATGAACGACCGACTGCGCGGCGGCCTATCGGCCTTTGCCCCGCGCTAATCAGATAAGCGAACTAATCACCACCACCTCCAGAATCCCGATTTTCGTTTCTTTATCAAATCTCGGGTCTTCTCGTTTTGCAGCCTGCCTCTCATCTGGAATGCCCTGACCCGCAAGAACTCAAGACCAGCGATTAGAACGCCAGGCAAAAACAGAAGCGCCGACCCGAAAAAGGTGATCAAGACCGCGGCCGAGTCACTTTTCCAAACCCACGATGCAAGAGCAGGCGGCGCAAACATAGCGAGAAATAAGCTCACAAGCCAAAGCATCGGATGTTTGGAAACCTGGCGCTTCCACCAATTGCGATATGCAGCCAGCCAGTCGTCCAAAGTGTTCCCTAGCGAGACAAACCACCATGCAGGTTCGGCATATCCAGCGCTGCAAACCCATAGTGGCGCAGCCAGCGCAGGTCGCTATCAAAGAAGGCTCGCAAATCCGGAATGCCGTATTTCAGCATCGCCAGACGGTCGATCCCGATGCCAAAAGCGAAACCCTGATAGACCTCAGGATAAATCCTTCCGGCGGCGATCACCTTGGGGTGGACCATGCCCGAGCCCAGAATCTCCATCCAGTCGTCGCCCTCGCCGATTTTCAGCTGACCGTTATCCCAGGAACAGCGGATATCGACCTCGGCCGATGGCTCGGTGAAGGGGAAGTGCGAGGCGCGGAAGCGCAGTTCGACGTCGTCAACCTCGAAGAAGGCTTTCACGAACTCTTCCAGAACCCATTTCAGGTTCGCCATCGAGATGTCCTTGTCGATGGCAAGTCCCTCGACCTGATGGAACATCGGCGTGTGGGTCTGGTCATAGTCGGCGCGGTACACACCGCCCGGGCAGATCACGCGGATCGGCGCGCCCTGCAACTCCATCGAACGGATTTGCACCGGCGAGGTATGAGTACGCAGCACATGCGGCGGGCGGTTGTCCCCTGCGGCGCGGTGCATGTAGAACGTGTCCATCTCGGCCCGCGCGGGGTGGTGGCCGGGGATGTTCAGGGCGTCGAAGTTGTGCCAGTCGGTTTCGATCCGCGGCCCTTCGGCCACCGAGAAGCCCAGTTCGGCAAAAATCGCGGTCAGTTCCTCGGTCGCCTGGCTGACCGGGTGGATCGAGCCCTGACGGCGCGCGCGGGTCGGCAGCGTGACGTCCAGCCATTCGGTGCGCAGGCGTTCATCCAGTGCGGCATCGGCCAGAGCGGCTTTTTTGGCGGATAGCGCCGAGTTGATCTCATCCTTCAGGGCGTTCAGCGCCGGGCCAGCAACCTGGCGTTCCTCGGGCGTCATTTTGCCCAGCTCGCGCATCTTCAGCGCGACTTCGCCCTTTTTGCCCACGGCGGCCACGCGGATCGCTTCGAGTGCGTTCTCGTCGCCCGCGTCTGCGATCTGACCCAGATATTTTGCCTTAAGATCGTCCATGACGCTTCCTGACTTTGGCCCCTGAATGCTGTTGCGGACCTGCTATCACAGCAGCCCGCGAAAGCAAGAGGGCGCGCACATTCAGGCGGAACGTAACAGCGCGGTGGTTCTGTCCTGCCGCACCGGGCGCGCAGCAAGACCATATGCCTCGGGGTGATTGCGCAGCTGGGGAAATAGCGCCAGCAACTCGTCCTGAGTGTCCGATCCCAAACCCGCAAGCCCCTCCTGCCCCGGAAAAAAGCTCTCGGAGATCAAGCCAGAAGTGGTAACGAGCTGGTGTCGGTCAAACAGCAGGTGGATGTACCTGACAATGTCGCAAGGGTCTTGTGTCACAGTGGTGCCGTTGACCAGAGATATCGCGGGAACCAGTACCTCATCTTCGCCAAACAGCAATTCGGCCTGCCAACCGGTGATCAGGATACGATGCTGGGGAGAGACCAGAATATCGGCCTCGGCCCCAAGTGTACCTGCGTGGATCCGGATCGGCGCAAAGCGGCCACGACCTGAGACCGTGCGCCCGCCAACCCAGCGAACCGGCAGCGGCCCGGCGTCGATTGTGTGCACCAGATCACCCAGCCGCAGATTTTCGACAGCGCAACGTCCGTCGGGCGTCTCCACCATTGTGCCCGCCGTGAAACAGGCCGCACCACTGTCGCCGGGGGCCACTGACCCGTAGGTCAGGGTATCCGGATCGGGCTGATTGAATTGCAACGTTGTCGTGGTCTGGTTCGGTCCGACCAGAACCGGCAGGTTGACCGAAGTCTGCCCCGCCGCAAGCCCGTTTTGCGCGACGATGTTCGTTGTGCCGCCACCGATATCGTAAAAATCGATGACCTGACCAGTGTTCGTATTGGTCAGTGCATAAGCTTCGTAGTTGGTCGGCCCGCCACCGTTGGGATCCGTCAGAAGGATCGGGAAGTCATCCGCCGATATGACAAAAACAAGCTCGTTGTTGTCGGCATCGACCGACATCTGAACTGAGGGATGATCCAGCGGAATTTCGATCCCGACCTGCCCGTTTGCCTGGTAGAACGAGACCGTGAAATCTGCCGGAATCTCATCTGGGCGCAGTGCGACTTCGAGAAATTCGTTTACGCCCGAACTGGCGGCGTAGGCGTTGGAATAATGAAGTTCACTGATACGGGCCATGGATCACTCGCGCGACGGAATGCGTGCTAGTATCTGACGGCCCGCAAGAAGTACAAGACATTAGGCCTGTTTTGGCAAATCATGCCTTAACGCGCCCGATGGTCTCAGTAGCTGTATTCAGGGTAAATACGGGTCAGATCGCCGTTCCAGTCTCCATAGAAGTGATCCAGCAACTCGTCTGCCGGAATCTTACCGGTCTCGATACTGTCCTTCAGCGCATTCAGGAAATGGGTCTCATCGGGGACCAGACCTCCGGCGCCGGGGCGCGCACGGGATTTCAGGCCGGCCTCGGAAATGGCCACCACTTCGCGTGCCAGATCATGCATGCTGATGTTGCCAACCCGCGCCTGCAGCCCGTCTCTGGCGGCCTCAACCCGCAGCGCCTCGCGGGTTTCCGCGTCCCAGCCTTTGACCAGATCCCACGCCGCATCCAGCGCGCCCTGATCGTAGGTCAGCCCGACCCAGAAGGCAGGCAGCGCGCACAGGCGGCGCCACGGGCCGCCATCGGCACCGCGCATTTCCATGAACTTCTTGATCCGCGCTTCGGGGAAGGCGGTGGTCAGGTGGTCGGCCCAGTCGGACAGGGTCGGGGTTTCCCCCGGCAGCGCCGGAAGTTTGCCCTGCAGGAAATCACGGAAGGACATGCCCAGCGCGTTGATGTATTCGCCATTGCGGTAGACGAAATACATCGGCACATCGAGCGCATACTGAACGTAACGCTCGAACCCGAATCCGTCCTCGAATACGAAGGGCAACATCCCGGTGCGGGCATCGTCCAGATGCCGCCAGATGTGGCTGCGCCAGCTTTTCTGTCCGTTGACCTTGCCTTCGAAGAACGGAGAGTTTGCAAACAGCGCCGTTGCCACCGGCTGCAACGCCAGTGCCACGCGCAGTTTCTGAACCATGTCGGCCTCGGAGCCGAAGTCGATATTGACCTGTACCGTGCATGTGCGCCGCATCATGGCGCGGCCCATGGTGCCGACTTCTTCCATATAGTCGTTCATCAGCCGATAACGGCCCTTGGGCATCAGCGGCATCTGGTCATGGGTCCAGATCGGAGCCGCCCCCAAACCAATGAAACCGACACCAATCTCGTCGGCGATATCCTTCACCTCGCGCAGGTGAGTGTTCACCTCGTCACAGGTTTCGTGGATGGTCTCCAGTGGGGCACCCGACAATTCCAGCGCGCCGCCCGGTTCAAGGCTGACATTCGCGCCGTCCTTTTCCAGACCGATCAGATGCCCGGCTTCACGTACCTCGCTCCAGCCGTGACGGTCGCGCAAGCCTTCAAGCACCGCAACGATGGACCGGGTGCCTTCAAACGGCAGCGGTTTCAGCGTGTCCTTGCAATACCCGAACTTCTCATGCTCGGTACCGATACGCCAATCGGCCTTGGGCTTGCAGCCCGATTCCAGATATTCGGCCAGTTGCTCGTGGCGTTCGATCGGCCCGCCGCCGGACTGGGGAATGGACATGAACCGCGCTCCGCTCCTGAAGTGTCTGTTGCTGGGTCAGTCGTGGTCGCAAACGCGGCCAGTGTCAATGCAGGCGCACATGCGACGGGCGCGAGGGCGTGCGTTCCCAGATTACCACCGGATGCGGCGATCCGCCGTTGAGTTCCGACAACATCTGTTCGGTTTTCAGCCCCGGTAGGGCCGAGAACACATCAAATAGCGCCTCGGCGCCTTCGGCGTTCACAGGAATGTGAAGTGCGGGCTGTCCCGGCTGGTCCAGCACCCAATGCGCCGGGTCCGAGGTCGGGTCCAGCGCCAGCCTCTCGATTTCGCGCGCTGCGACAATGCCGCCATCCAGAGGCCCGAGATAGGTGATCTGCCCCTCATCTATTGTCACGACACCGGGACCACCCGCGCCCATGCGGAATCGCACCCGCTGCACCCCGATCACCGCCAGCGCCGCCGCCACGGCGACCAGAATCCAGCCCATCCAGCCCAGCAGCCCGCCGGGCCCGCTAATCCAACTGAGGCCCACCAGAAAAACGGCGACGGCCACCAGCACTTCGCGCCAGCGCCACAGGGCCAGTTTCGCTTCCGGGCGGATGAAACTCATGCGGCGGCCTCCTTTTCCGTCTTGAACAGGTTCACCGAGAACTGACCTGCCCGAACAAATCCTACTGCGATATAGGCCCGCGCCGCAAAATCTGAAGCGGCAAAAAGTACGGCACGTGACACACCCTTTGCGCGCGTCTCGGCCAGATGCAGCGCGACGGCGGTTCTGGCATAGCCGCGGCGGCGCAGTTCAGGCGGCGTATAAACCCCGCCGATCTGAACCACGTCTGGCAAAACGGCGTTGAAACCGGTCATGCAGACAGGTTGGTTGTTCAACAACAACGCCCGGTGGCTGTCCAGGCTCAGATACCCGTCAATGTCGCGCTCGGCCTGATGTTGCGCCTGATCCGAGTCCTTTCCCAAGGATTCCAGATGGTAGCTGTGCCGCCAGTGAACGGCCAGCGCCCGGTCAATTGCCGACAAGGGGACAAGGCGCGCTCCCGGCAGGTCTGGAATAATCAGCTGTTCCAGTTCCAGCGAAAAGGCAGGCTCATCCCGGCTGAGGATAGCGGGTCTGTTTTGCCAGCCAGCCAGTTGCAAAATGCGCCGGGCTTGGGCGGCCTCACCGATCACACCGATGACCGGGCGGCTTTTCAACATCTTTAGTACCGCTTCAAGCTCGGCATCGGTGCAATCCCGGCACTGCGGCAACAGCATTCCTTCGTTCGTGATGGCCAGAACGGCGCGCGGCGGCTCGCCCAGCATCCAGACCTTTAGGGACCGGGGTTCCGATCCGTTCAGTCCGAAGTCCCGCAAGTTGGCCAGCGGAAACATTGAAGATTGCAGGTGACGGCGCAGGAATTCCTCGATCGCGGGCAGGTCGGCGGCTTGCGCCAAACACCAGGTCACGACCAATCCCCCAGCGCCTGCTGCCACATGGTCAGGGCCGCCACAGTCGCGGTATCCGCGCGCAGAATGCGCGGGCCCAGACTGACCACATGCGCATAAGGCAATGCGGTCAGGCGGTTGCGCTCACGCTCGGAAAACCCGCCTTCGGGACCGATCAGAATGGCCCACGGCCCGCCCTTTTCCTGTTCGGCCAGCCTCAGCGCAGAGCCTACTTCCGCCTCGTTGCAGAACATCAGTTGCCGCCCATCGGGCCAAGCATCCAGCACACGGTCCAGGCGCTGCAGCTCGCAAACTTCGGGTACGAAGGTTCCGCCGCACTGTTCGGCGGCCTCAACCGCATGGGCCTGCAAACGGTCCTGCCGGATTCGTTCGGAATTGGTGAATTCGGTCTGCACCGGCATGATCCGAGCGGCACCCATTTCCGCCGCCTTTTCAACGATGAAGTCGGTGCGTGCCTTTTTAATCGGCGCGAACAGAAACCAAAGGTCGGGCGGCATCTGCAACGGTCTTGTCTGTTCGACACAGGCCAGCGTGCCGCCGCGTTTGCCTGCCTCGGCCACCTCGGCCAGCCACTCTCCGTCCCGACTGTTGAACAGGGCAACGTGTGCCCCGACAGCCAGACGCATGACGCCGAACAGGTAATGTGCCTGCTCGCGCGTCAATTCAACGGATTGCCCCCGACCCAGAGGGTGCTCTACATACAGTCTGATTTTTGCACTCATGAGACCTTACATATGCAAGGCAATGTCCCAACACCAGATGGTCAGGTCGCCGATGCCGTCAGCGGCAACTGGGTCGACACCCATGCGCCCGCTTTTGCGCGGCCCTACCTGCGCCTCAGCCGCGCGGACCGGCCCATCGGCACGTGGCTGCTGCTGATTCCCTGCTGGTGGGGCCTTGCGCTGGCAATTCTCAGCGACGGAAACCCACGCTGGGAGGATCTGTGGATCGCGATCGGCTGCGCCATCGGAGCCTTTCTTATGCGTGGTGCAGGCTGTACCTGGAACGATATCACCGACCGCGAATTTGACGGGCAGGTGGAGCGCACACGGTCCCGGCCGATCCCGTCCGGACAGGTCAGCGTTCGGCAGGCGGTTGTCTGGATGGGCCTGCAATGCCTGCTGGCGCTGGGGATTCTTCTGACTTTCAATCAGGCGGCCATCGCCATGGGCGTTCTGTCCCTGTTGCCCGTGACCATCTACCCTTACGCAAAGCGGTTCACTTGGTGGCCTCAGGTCTTTCTGGGCCTGGCCTTCAATTGGGGGGCGCTGCTGGCCTGGGCCGCCCATAGCGGCACAGTAGGCTGGCCCGCAGTTACCCTGTACCTGTCGGGCATCGCCTGGACGCTGTTTTACGATACCATCTATGCCCATCAGGATGCCGAGGATGACGAACTGATCGGCATCAAATCCACCGCGCGGCTGTTCGGGACGGATACGGCGAAATGGCTCAAGTATTTTCTGGTCGCAACCGTCGCGCTTATGGGACTTGCCATCATCGATGGTGCGGCCCAGCAGGCGTCCATCATGGCACTGGTCGTTGCCCTGACCGGGCCATGGGCGATGGGCTGGCACATGGCCTGGCAATTGCGCGGGCTGGATATCGAAGACAACGCCAAACTGTTGCAACTGTTCCGGGCCAACCGCGACACCGGCTTGATTCCGCTGATCTTCCTCTGCGTCGCGCTTCTGCTCTGATTGCACCCCAAGCCACGCCTCTGTAAGAGTCCCGACCAATCGCCCGAGGAGTCCCGAAACCGCACATGCGTTTGCCTTTTTCTATCGCTGTTGTCCTGATCTTTCTCGTGTCGGGCGGTTTGTCGCTGCTGGCGGCCAGTTATGCCGTGACAAAGGTCGAAGAAGCTTCGGAATTTGCCGTGCGCCGGGCGCTGGATCTCAAGGGGCACGACTGGGCCGAAGTGCATTCAGACGGGCTGCGCGTGGTTCTGACCGGCACCGCTTCGGACGAGGCAACGCGTTTCAACGCGCTGACCGCTGCCGGAACCGAAGTCGATACATCGCGTGTCATCGATGAGATGGAAGTTGCGCCCACCACAACGTTGGCGGCACCGCGGTTTTCGACCGAAATCCTGCGCAACGACAGTGGCATCTCGGTCATCGGTCTGATCCCGGCCAGCGTGGATCGTGACGCCATGATCAGCCAGTTGGAAAAACTGGTTCCAAACACTCCCGTGTCAGATCTGCTGGAAACGGCTGACTATCCCAAGCCGAAGGGCTGGGACGACGCATTTACTTACGCGCTGAGCGCGCTGGCGAAGCTGCCCCGGGCCAAAATCTCGGCCAGCCCCGGGCTGGTGCGGATCACGGCCATCACCGACAGCCAGAAGGAAAAAGAGATGCTGGAGCGCGACCTGACGCGCGCGGCACCGCCAAGCCTTCGGATCGGCCTGTCGATTTCAGCACCGCGCCCGGTGATCACACCTTTTACGTTGCGCTACCTGATCACCGAAGAAGGGGGGCGTTTCGACGCCTGTTCGGCGCAGGATGACGAGGCCCGTCAGACAATCGTGGCCGCCGCGCAAGCAGCAGGATTGTCCGGTCCTTACAGTTGCACCATCGGTCTGGGTGTCCCCTCGCCTCGCTGGGCCCGCGCAGCCGAGCTCAGCATCGGGGCGCTGGCCGATATCGGGCAGGGTTCGGTGACCATGTCCGATGCCGACATCACGCTGATCGCGGCGCAAGGCGCGGACCCCGCCACATTCGACCGGGTCGTGGGTGAATTGGAAAACGCATTGCCGGAAGTGTTTGCCCTGCACGCCGTTTTGCCCGAACCAGATACACAAGACCAGGCCGGCCCGCCCGAGTTTTCCGCAACCCGCAGCCCGGAAGGCCTGGTGCAACTGCGTGGGCGTGTCGGGGATGAAACCTTGCGGGACATGGTCGACAGCTTTGCCCGCGCGGCCTTCGGCTCGGAACAGGTGCACGTGGCAACCCGCATTGTTCCCGATCTGCCCGCCGACTGGCCGCTGCGAGTGCTGGCCGGGCTTGAGGCGTTGTCGGAACTGCACAATGGTGTTCTGACCGTCACGCCCGAGGTGGTGGAACTGTCCGGTGTCAGCCATGAGGAAGATGCAAAGGCCCGCATAGCCGGGCATCTGTCTGACAAACTGGGCGAAGCGCAGGATTTCACCCTGTCGATCACCTATCAGGAACCGCCCGAACCCGAAGACGCCCTGCCCGATCCGGAGCAGTGCGAATCCCGGATTGCCGAGATTCAGGCGGCAGGCAAGATCGCGTTTGAACCCGGCTCGGCCACCGTTGCCACCGAATCGCGGGATACGCTGAACCAAATCGCAGAGATCCTGCGGGAATGTGGCCCCATCCGGCTTGAAATTCAGGGCCACACGGACAGTCAGGGCCGCGAAGAGATGAACCAGCAGCTGAGCCAGTCCCGCGCCCAGTCCGTTCTGAGTGAGCTGCGCGCGCGCCGGATCCCGACGGCAAGCTACTCGGCCGTCGGCTATGGTGAAACGCAACCCATCGCGGACAACGACAGCGAAGTAGGCCGGGAAGAAAACCGCCGCATCGAGTTTCGCCTGATCCGGCCCGAACCGGTTGCGGACAGGGAAACCGAGTTAGATGCGCTGGAGGCAACGCCATCTGAGCCTGAAGTACCGGAAAACAGCGCATCTGATGCGGATGCAGGGGATCAGTAAAGTGAACAGAACCGAATTCATCATCGCCACTGCCGTCATCCTGTTTGCAGCTTTCTGCATGGGCTGGTTCGCCAACTGGCTGGCTCATCGTCTGTCCCGCGTCCGCCAAAGCGACGTCGCTGATCTGGACCGTATGAGCCAGGAGTTACATGAAGCCGAAGAAACCCGCGATCAGGCGATTACCTACCTGCAACAACGCGAGGCCGAACTGTCCAACCAGCTGACCCAGACCGAAGCCGAACTAGCCGCCGCGATGGACGGCCTGCGCGCGGCGCGGCAAGAAGCGGAAGAACTGCGCGGGCGGATAAACAACGCCGACTGAACCTTGGCGTCGACTGCACAACCTGAGCTTGCCTCAGGACAACAGTAAACAAGATCGGCGTGTTTTGGCCGGTCTGTTTCTTTCGCCTTCAATATTGGCGACAAATTCAATACTACGAATTGGTGTGTTTTTTACCTACACACATCACTGTCCACTATCCAGAAAATTGGAGTGTACTATGAATTTCCAAGACACTTTGAAAACCGCCACAGTGCTTTGCGCATTTTCCGCAACCTCAGCCCTCGCTTCCGGCGATGTCATCCCCTCGGAAAACGATACGTTTTCAAATTGGGGGGAAGAATCCGGATGGACCATATTTGTAGATGATACGCGCGGGTCCTGCCTGATCGAGCGCATGGACGAAAACCAGAACGTCGTTCAAATGGGCCTGACCAAAGACCATGAGATGGGCTATCTGGGGGTTTTCACGAAGAATGACATCGGCCTGAAAGGTAAGAAGGAAAAGATCTTCCTGTCACTGGACGGCAACGTTTATGAGGCCGAAGCTCACAAGAAAACCAAGCACCTGGCCGATGGATATACCGGCGGGTACATCCTGGCGAACAACGCTCAGTTCGTTGACGACGTCATCAACAAAAAAGAAATGATCGTGTTCCCGGAAAAGGAATTCGCATTCACCGTCAACCTGGATGGCACAAAGAAAGCCATTGAGGCAGCGCGGACCTGCAATGCGGAACAATCCGGCTGATCTGCCCTGACACGCGCCGGCACCTGCCCAGCGGGTGCCGGTTCGCGTATTACCAGCGGGTCAACGCGTCTTCGTCTTCATCTTTCGCGGCCACCCACTCCGCCCCGCCCGAGGTGATCTCTTTCTTCCAGAATGGCGCGCGAGATTTTAGATAGTCCATCAAGTACTCTGCCGCCTCGAATGCATCCTTACGATGCCGCGCAGCCGTGGCGACCATCATGATCTGGTCCCCCGCGGCCAGCCGTCCGTGGCGGTGGATTACCAGAACATCCCCCAAGGACCAGCGTTCCTGCGCCTCTTCGGCGATCCTGGTCAGCGCGCGCTCGGTCATGCCCGGGTAATGCTCGATCTCCATCACATCCAGGTCACCCGTGGCCAGATCGCGCACGATACCTGTAAAGGTCACGATGGCGCCGTTGGCTGAATCCCCTGACGCAAAAGCGTTGGCTTCGGCGCCAAGGTCAAACGCTTCTTCCTGAACGGCAATACGCATCGCGTCAGCCGCCGGTCATGGGCGGAAAGAACGCCACTTCACGCACACCGGCCAGCGAGGCGTCAAAGTCCGAAAGTTCCTGATCCAGCGCTACCCGCAATGCGGACAGGTCCGCAAAGGCTGCGGCATAGCGGTCTTCTCGCGCGCTCAGCTCGGCCACAAGATCGGATACCGTTGCGGCCTCGGTCTCGACCCTTTCTTTCGGCAGGCCGATCCGTTCGCGCACCCATGCGAAATATAGCACATCCATCGCTCAGCTCTCCTTCAGATGCGGCATGGCTTTACGTAGGTAGTCGTAGCCCGTGATCAATGTCAGAGTGGCCGCGATCCACAACAACCAAAGCCCGATCCGCCCGGACCAGAACATCCCCTCAAGATGCCAGCGCAGGCCGTTCAGGTCCTCGATCTCGCCCATCAGGACCCGATCGAGAGTTTCGGCATCCATGCCAAAGGACCCCATCACAAAATGGTGCTCGAATATCCCTTGGGAAAACAGGATGGCAATCGCCACCATCTGCGCAGTGGTTTTCCATTTGGCCAGCTTCGTGACTTTCAGCGTCCCGGCCACGTCACCCAGATATTCACGCAAGCCCGAGACGAAAACCTCGCGAAACAGGATGACGGTCGCGGGCAGCACCAGCCAGGGCGTCCAGTGCTCGGCGGAATAGCCGACCAGAATCATCAGGGCGATCACAACCATCGCCTTGTCGGCAATCGGGTCCAACATGGCCCCGATCTTGGTTTCCTGTTTCCACGCACGCGCCAGATATCCATCGAACCAGTCGGTGATGGCGGCCGTCAGAAACAGGATCAAAGCGAACCAGTCCGCCCAGGGGCGGGTGAAATACAGAAACATCACGGCCAGACCGGGTGCCGCCAACAGGCGCAGGACGGTCAGGATATTGGGCAGGTTCCACTTCATGGATCGACACTACATCGCCACTTCGGGACAGAAAAGACAGCCATGCAAAAAACTGACCCGATCACAGGCGGTTGCGGCACTGGTGGTCAAAGGGTCGCAAGCCGGACATCTCAACCAGATACAGCTTGGCGCGCGCGCGCTTTGCCGTCAGATTGGCGTGCGGACCGGTTGGGGAACGACAGCAGCATGACACCGCATATTCAAACGGACCCCCGGTCAAACCTGATCGGCAGTTTATGGATGATCTCGGCAATGGCGCTGTTTGCGCTCGAGGACGCGCTGCTGAAAAGCGCCTCGGCCGCGTTGCCGATCTGGCAGGTCCTGATTCTGTTCGGCGCGGGCGGTGCGCTTGTGTTTGGAATTGCCGCCTTGCTGCGTGGCACGCGGCTGTTTCAGCCTGACGTGCTATCGCGCCCGATGAAGGTGCGCGTGGTCTTCGAAATCCTTGGGCGTTTGTTCTACGTGCTGGCCATTGCGCTGACACCCCTGTCTTCGGCCACGGTAATTCTGCAGGCCACGCCCCTTGTCGTGGTCGCCGGAGCGGCCCTGTTCTTTGGTGAAACCGTCGGCTGGCGGCGGTGGAGCGCAATCCTGATCGGGCTGATCGGCGTCGTGATCATCATCCAGCCGACCGGGGACAGTTTCTCGGCCCTCTCCATCCTCGCCGTTCTGGGAATGCTGGGCTTTGCCGGACGCGATCTGGCCAGCCGTGCCGCTCCCGCGTCACTGGGAACCGAAGTGCTGGGGTTCTATGGCTTTCTTTGCATCGTCGTTGCCGGTTTGGCCTATCGGTTCTGGGAAAATGTGCCGATGGCCGCTTTGACCCTGCACACAAGCCTGCACCTGGTTGGTGCCACACTGATGGGCACAATCGCCTATGCGTCGCTGATGAAGGCGATGCGCACGGGCGAAGTCTCGGCGGTCACGCCCTTCCGCTATTCCCGGTTGTTGTTCGGTATCGGACTGGGGGTCGTCATATTTGGCGAGCAATTAGACCGGACCATGTGGACCGGCAGCGCGCTGATCGTTGCCTCGGGGCTGTACATCCTGTGGCGCGGGCGGAAGGTCTAGCTCTTGTCGTGGAAGTAATCGTAAACCTTCTGCGCCAGCCCGGCTGAGATCCCCTCGACCGCCTTCAGGTCTGCCAGATTGGCTCGGCTGACGGCCTTGGCACTGCCGAAATGCGCCAGCAACGCCCTTTTGCGCGCGGCACCCACCCCCGGGATTTCGTCCAGAGGTGTCGCGCCCACCGCTTTGGCCCGTTTCGCGCGATGTGTTCCGATGGCAAACCGATGCGCCTCGTCCCTTAGGCGCTGAATGAAATACAGCACCGGGTCGTTGCGTTTCAGCGCAAAGGGGCGCTGACCGATGCGGTGAAATTCTTCTTTGCCGTGATCGCGATCAACGCCTTTGGCGACACCGACCATCGGGATGTCTTCGACACCATGTTCGACCATGATTTCATGCACGGCACTCACCTGACCGGCGCCGCCATCGATCAACAGCAAATCGGGCCAAAGCCCCTTGTCCCGGTCTGGGTCCTCCTTTTGCAGACGGGTGAACCGACGGGTCAGAACCTCTTTCATCATGCCGAAATCGTCACCCGGTGTCAGATCGTCGCCCCGGATGTTGAACTTGCGATAGGCGTTTTTCATGAACCCTTCCGGGCCCGCAACAATCATGCCGCCCACCGCGTTGGTGCCCTGAATGTGGCTGTTGTCGTAAACCTCGATCCGGTTCGGCTGACTGTCCAGATCAAACGCCTCGGCCACGCCGCGCAACAGCTTGGCCTGTGTTGCGCTTTCCGACATGCGCCGGGCCAGAGATTCACGCGCGTTGCGCAAGGCGCCAGCCACGAGCTCCTGCTTTTCACCGCGCTGGGGCACAAGAATCTCAACCTTTCGGCCAGCCTTCTCAGACAGTGCCTCCTGCATCAGATCGGCGTTTTCAATCCCGTCTGACAGGATCAATTGCCGGGGCGGTTCCTTGTTGTCGTAGAACTGACCCAGAAAAGCTTCCATGACCTCGGCCGCCGATACTTCGGGCCCCACACGAGGATAGAAATCCTTGTTGCCCCAATTCTGGTTGGCGCGGATGAAAAACACCTGAACGCAAGCCTGCCCGCTGTCCATGTAAAGACCGATGACATCTGCCTCGGCCACCCCGCGCGGATTGATGCCCTGTGAGGTCTGCACCTGCGTCAGCGCCCGGATGCGATCACGCAGACCGGCGGCGCGTTCGAACTCCATCGCCTCGGAGGCGACCATCATCTGTTCGGCCAATTCCTCCTGCACCCGAGTGGACCGCCCGGACAGGAACCGTTCCGCATCCTTGACGCTTGCGCCATAGTCAGCCTCGGAGATCAGGCCGACGCACGGCCCGGAACAGCGCTTGATCTGATAGAGCAGACAAGGTCGTGTGCGGCTGTCGAACATGGAATCCGAACAGTTGCGCAGCAGGAACGCCTTTTGCAGCTGGTTCAGGGTCCGGTTCACCGCACCCGCACTGGCAAATGGGCCGAAATAGGCCCCCTTTTCCTTTTTCGCCCCGCGATGTTTCTTGATCTGCGGAAAAGAATGATCCTTGGCCACGAGGATATTCGGAAAGCTTTTGTCGTCGCGCAGCAGTACGTTGTATTTCGGCTTGAGCTGCTTGATCAGGTTCTGTTCCAGCAGCAGCGCTTCGGTCTCGGTTCGGGTGGTCAGGAACATCATCGACGACGTCGCAGCAATCATCCGCTCGATCCGCCCCGAATGGCCCGGACGCGCATAGTTCGACACTCGCGCCCTGAGGTTCCGCGCCTTGCCCACATAAAGAACGCGGCTGTCGCCATCCAGCATGCGATAAACACCGGGTGAGCTGTCCAACGTTTTCACGTAACGCTGAATGCAGGCATAGCCGGTGGGCTGCGTGTCTGATGAAGGGTCGTCCTGGGTGGTCATTGGCCTGAGATATGATTCTCTGACCATGGCTGCAATCTTGTCGGCCTCAGATCAAGAGTAAACAAGTCCACGGTTTCTGTGGATAACTGTGCAGATAACTTTTGTATCGCCTCGTTTTTCCCTTGTTTCATTGCCTATTTCCCTGTTTGCCTAATAATTAGGCGATCATATAACCACCTGTTATTTATAGAGATTTTTTCTTACGCGTGACAAGTGTATGAAAAAAAAGACATTTTTGTAACGTGCCGGTAACACAAATGAGAGCGGTGCAAAACTTACAGCAAAATTGCCTATTCCAGTCCCAGCACGTCAGGCGTCCGCCAGCCAAGGTGCTGGCCGCCATCGACGCAAAGCAACTGCCCGGTTACGGCATGGGCATCCAGAAAATACCCAAGTGCAGCGGTGATATCGGAGGGGTTCGCGCCGCGTTCCAGAACGGTATTGGCGCGTTGCGCTTTGAAGTGCCCTTCGCTTTGCCGGTGGCCCTGCATCGTCGGGCCCGGCCCGATCGCATTGACGCGGATCGCGGGCGTCAGCGCCTGCGCCGCGGTGCGTGTCAGCGCCCAAAGACCCATCTTGGCAATGGTGTAGGACATGAATTCCGGCGTCAGCTTGCGCACTCGCATATCCACCATGTTGATGATCAGACCGGTGGCAACGGGCTCGCCCGCGTCGTCCGTTTCAGGCTCCAGCCCCTGCGCGGCCATTGCCTGCGTCAGCACAAACGGCGCGCGCAGATTGCTGTCGAGATGGCGGTCCCAGCTTTGCCGGGTGGCCGTCCGGATATTGTCGTACTCGAAAACCGAAGCATTGTTGACCAGACAGGTGATCGGCCCGCCCAGCGCCTCGACCGCGCGAGGCAGTAGCGCCTGGACCTGGGCTTCGTCCAGCAAGTCGGCCTGTAGTGCAACGGATTTGCGCCCCATCGCCTGAACCTCGGCCACGGTCTCCTCTGCCGGGGCCCGCGAACTGGCGTAGTGAACCGCGACGTCATATCCCCGCCGCGCAAGATAAAGCGCCATGGCCCGGCCAAGACGAATGCCTGAACCGGTAACTAGAGCTCGGGTCATGGATCACCTTTCTTCGTCAGATCACGCCAGCAGGATGATGACATAAATCACGTAAAGGATGGACAGGACAAAACCCCAGGTCCGTGTGATGTCTTGCTTGAGGAAAACAAAAGGGATCAGCAGAAGCGATGCGCCCAGCATGACCCACAGATCAAAATGCAGGAACTCGGGATCAACCGGAATCGGTCCGACCAGCGTCGCAATCCCCACAATCGCCAGCAGATTGAACATGTTCGAACCGATGACGTTCCCCAGCGCCACATCCGCCTGCCGGCGCAGCGCCGCCATGACCGTTGTCGCCAACTCGGGCAAAGATGTTCCGACGGCCACCAGCGTCAGTCCGATCACGGTTTCACTGACACCGTAATGCCGCGCAATTTCTGTTGCGTTCTCGACCAGCAAATGCGCACCCATCGGCAGGCCGACCAGACCCAGAACCAAAAAGATCGACACTTTCCAATAGGGCATTTCGGGATCGGCTTCTTCCAATCCTTCCAGCTCCTCATCGTCGGCGCAGGCTTCGCCACAGGCCTTGCGATGGGCACGGGCTTCCCGGAACGCGTGCCACAGCATCAGGGCCAACGCAGCCAGCAATATGAGGCCACTGATCACGGTGAACGTGCCGCAGAAGGCCAGCCCGATGAATAGAACCGAGGCCAGCAACATGAAAACATAGTTCTTGCGGCTGTCGCATTCACTGGTGTGAAGCGTGGCAAGCAGCGCGGGAAGGCCCAGCACCAACAGGATATTCGCCGTGTTCGACCCAACTACGTTCCCCAGTGCGATACCGGGCGCGTTTTCCAAAATTGCACTGATGGAAATCAGCAGTTCCGGCGCCGATGTGCCAAAGGCAACAATCGTAAGGCTGACAATCAAAGCAGGCACGCCCAGACGCAGACTCAGGTTGACCGCCCCCCGAACCAGCGCGTCTCCGGCCAGCAAAAGGATCAGCAATCCGAGGCCGGATAGCAGCCATGCCGTCATGTCCGCCCTCCTTTTTCGCAGGCGCAAGGGCCTTTACCGATCCTGAACCGCCCGCAGCGGGGACATCTTGAGGACTGCAGCCGCTTCTGCCCCGGAAAGCGCAGCTTTCCGAACATCGCCAATACACCCATGGCGATCAGAAAAAGAGTGACGGCCTTGATGATCACGTTACAAACCGAAGCGCGCGTAAGCCGCCCGCTCCTCCAGCCCGGCAATGGCATCCTGCGCCACGGTGGCCCCAAAGCGGGACCAGATCGGTTTGCGGACGCCATAGCGGCGGAACTTCACCTTATCGCCAAACCGCTCCTGCATCTTCGGTTTGAGATGCGCGATACCATCGATCAACCCCAGCTCCTGCGCGCGTTTGGCCAGCCAGATCTCGCCACTGAAAAGGTCCGCCGCGTCATCCAGCTTGTCACCGCGCCGTGTGACGACATGGGTGATAAAGTTTTCATGGATATCGCCCAGCAAACCCTGCAGTCGTGCCACATCTTCTTTCTTTTCCGGCGCGAAGGGGTCCAGCATGGATTTCGACTGACCCGCCGTGTGTACGCGCCGTTCGAGCCCCTGGCGTTTCAGGAACACATGCGCACCAAAGCCCGAAGAAATCACGCCAATCGAACCCAGTACGGAACTGTCATCGGCAAAGATCTCATCCGCAGACGCCGCCAGCCAGTAGCCGCCCGAGGCCGCGACATCCTCGACAAAGGCGAAAACAGGGATTTTAAGCTCCTCCGCCAGCCGCCGGATACGTGCGCCGATCAAGGAACTTTGCACCGGGGAACCGCCGGGCGAGTTGATCTCAAGCGCGACGGCAGCAGGCTTTCCCTTGCGAAATGCCTTTTCCAGAACCGGGGCCAGAGTGGTGTCGTTCAGCGACCCACGACCGGCCATCCCGATCGCGCCGGACAAACGCACAACGGCCACAAGCGGCTGCTTTTTGACAAACGGAAGGCTGAGTTTCATGGATGCCGATGTAGAGTGCTGCCTGACGGTAAACAAGAGACGGACGCGGCCATAAACGCGACGTGAACCAAATAAACACATCCGATGGGCAAAAATGCAACGCCCTAGCTGCGAATGCGCCAGCCGGTTTTGAAGATCCAGCCGATGATGCCCAGGCAAATCCCGGTAAAGGCCAGAATGGCCAGCAAGCTAAACGCGATGGGCACATCCGCCAGCCCGTAGAAGGACCACCGGAACCCCGAAATCAAATAGACGACCGGATTGAACAGGGTGATTGTCTGCCACACCGGCGGCAGCATCGAGATCGAATAGAACGTGCCGCCCAAAAAGATCAATGGCGTGACCACAAGCTGCGGCACCAGCGACATCTGCTCGAAATTACTGGCCCAGATACCAATTATGAAGCCCAGCAATGAAAAACTGAGGCAAGTCAGCACCAGAAAGGCCATCATCGCCAACGGATGTTCAATCCTGAGATCCACAAAGAAGGTAGCGGTTATCAAAATCACCACGCCCACAAACAGCGCTTTTGTCGCTGCCGCGCCGACGTAACCGATCACGATTTCGATGAAATTGACCGGGGCCGACAGCAGCTCGTAGATCGTGCCCAGGAATTTCGGGAAATAGATGCCGAAAGATGCGTTCGAGATCGAAAGCATCACCACCGACAGCATGATCAGCCCCGGCACGATGAATGCGCCATACGATACGCCCTCAACCTCCTGAATGCGGCTGCCGATGGCCGTGCCGAAGACCACGAAATACAACGAAGTCGACAACACCGGCGACAGAAAGCTTTGCGCCAGAGTGCGGAAAAAGCGCTGCATCTCGAACCGATAGATGGCGGCGATGGCAGACCAGTTCATGCGGGTTCTCCCGACACCAGATTGACGAAAATTTCCTCAAGGCTCGACTGCCGGGTCTGAACGTCACGCAACACCAGACCGGCCTGTGCCACATCGTTCAGCAACGTGGTGATACCCGTCCTGTCGGCATGCGTGTCGTAGGTGTAGACCAAGGTGTCCCCGCTTCCGTTCAGAACCAGATTGTGCGCGGCCAGACTGCTCGGGATGGTCGGGATCGGCTCGGTCAGCATGACCTCGATCTGCTTTTTCCCCATCTGCGCCATCAGGGTGTCCTTGTCCTGCACCAGCAACAGCTCACCCTTGTCGATAACACCTACGCGGTCGGCGATGGCCTCGGCCTCTTCGATGTAGTGGGTGGTCAGGATGATGGTGACACCGGCCCGCTTCAACTCGGCCACGATCTCCCACATGTCCTTGCGCAATTCGACATCAACACCGGCGGTGGGTTCATCCAGAAACAGCACGCGTGGCTCATGAGCCAGCGCTTTGGCAATCAGCACCCGCCGCTTCATGCCGCCCGACAGTTCCCGGATGGCGTTTCCGCGCTTTTCCCACAGCGAGAGCTTGCGCAGAATCTCCTCAAGCCGGGCGTTGTCTCGGCCCAGCCCGAACAGACCTCGCGAAAACCGCACCGTGTTCCAGACCTTCTCGAACGGTTCCAGCGCAATCTCCTGCGGCACCAGACCGATCATCCGGCGGGCGGCGCGAAACTCTGTCTGAATATCGTGACCACCCACCGTGACGGACCCGGAACTGGGCGTGGTGATCCCGCAAATCGTTGAAATCAGGGTCGTCTTTCCGGCGCCGTTCGGCCCCAGCAGCGCCAGTATTTCGCCCTGCTCGATATCCAGAGACACGCCTTTCAGCGCCTCAAAGCCATCCGCATACGATTTTCGCAGATCCCTGATGGACAGAATGGTGGTCATGCATATTCCCTGTGGTGACAGCGACCCATCCGCGCCGCGCCGTTACCGAACAGACCATTTACAAACGGATCAGTCCCGGCCCGTCAAGCGCCCCAGCCATCCTTTGCCGCTTTCACCATCCCCGTCATCCGCTGTTTCTTCTGCCGGGCCTTCGAAATGCGCTTGCAGGTTTACGAAGAATTGATCTGCCATTTTCTTGGCAAACCCGTCGATCAGACGGCTGCCCAGTTGCGCAAGTTTGCCACCGACACTGGCATCGACGTCATAGCTCAGAACTGTGCCGCCCTCGGCGTTTGGCTGAAATGTCACCGTGGCGCGGCCTTTGGCGAACCCCGCCGCGCCGCCCTTTCCCTCACCGGCAATTGTCAGCCGCTCGGCCTCGACCATGTCCGACATTGTGACGACGCCTTTGAACGTCGCCTTTACCGGGCCAACCTTCTGCACAACCTTGGCCTCGTAGCCGTCCTGCGGATTGCCCGAAACCTCTTGCGCGCCGCTGACACAGGCTTTCAAAACCTCCGGGTCAAGCAACGCGGCATACAACTCGGCAGGCGATGCCTTGATTTCACGGGTATCACTCATCTGCATGGTCGCGGACCCTTTGTCGTTTCTCTGACGGTTCTCACAGACCTAGCGCTGAACAGTGGTGGCAGGCAAGCACGCCGGATTCGAAACGCACCCGCCCGGCAACTCCGACCTTGCATTTTTGCGGCCATCCCGAAATTTTGCGCGACAACGGAGGACAGTCATGCTGCACGGAATACGCGTCATCGAAATCGAAGCGCTGGGACCTGGCCCATTCGCGGCCATGCTGCTGGCGGATCTTGGGGCGGACGTCATTACCATTCACCGCAAGGGCGGGGCTGTGACACCCGGAATGCCGGAACGTTCGCTGCTGGATCGTGGAAAACGCTCTATCGATCTGGACCTCAAAAAACCCGATGACCTTGAAACGGCCAAACGCCTGATCGCCTCGGCCGATGCGCTGATCGAAGGATTTCGCCCAGGTGTCATGGAAAAACTGGGCCTCGGTCCGCAGATCTGCCAGGCCCGGAACCCCAGGCTGGTTTACGGCCGCATGACCGGATGGGGTCAGGACAGCCCGCTGTCGGGCGACGCTGGCCACGATCTGAACTATATCGCCCTCTCGGGCGCGCTCTGGTACGCCTCTGCTCCGGATCACCCGCCGCAAACACCGGCAACGCTGGTCGGCGATATTGGCGGCGGGGCGATGTATCTGGTCGCCGGTGTTCTGGCCGGAGTGATCAATGCGCAACGAACCGGACGAGGCACCGTTGTCGATGCGGCGATCTACGACGGATCCGCCCATATGATGAACCTGCTGATGAGTCTACGCCAGACCGGCAACCTGTCGGACACCCGCGGTCAAAGCCTGCTGGACGGTCCGCACTGGAGCCGCACCTATCGCTGCGCCGATGGTGGCTTTGTCTCGGTTCAATGCCTCGAACCGAAATTCTACGCCATTTTCCTGAGCGTTCTGAATCTGTCCGGGGATCCGGCTTTCAAGGAACAGTTCAAGCCACAGCTCTGGCACGACCAGACGCGGCGGCTGAGCGCCATATTTGCCGACAAGCCCCGCGATCACTGGGCAGACCTGTTCAATGGCACCGACGCCTGCGTCGCCCCGGTCCTCAGCCCGCAAGAGGCACAGAACCACGAGATGAACCTCGCCCGCCAAACCTGGCAGGAGATTGACGGAACCTTGCAGGCTGCCGCCGCGCCGCGGTTTTCAGTCGGCAGTTGGCAACCCGGCGTCAGTCCTGCTCGCGGTGAGCACACTGGGGAAATCCTGGCCGAACTCGACAACCTGCGCTGATCCGCCCCTTCATCTGGCCGGAAATATCCCGGGGGATGAATTGGCCGAAGGCCAAGAAGGGGGCTGGCCCCCTTGCCCGTCGTTACCGACCGCGCACCGTATCGATCATCAATTGCACGTTGTCCGGGTTCGCGTCCGGCGTGATCCCATGCCCAAGATTGAAAATGTGCGGCCCATTCGAGAAGGCCTCGACAATCCGCCGCGTCTCATCGACCAGCGCCTGCCCACCTGTCACCATATGCGACGACGCCAGATTTCCCTGAACGCATCCATCGGCCTGCACATGTTCTGCAGCCCACTCGGGCGACACGGAATTATCCAACGCGACACAATCCACACCGGTGGCCTTGGCGAAACCGACATAGCCGTCCCCTGCCTCACGCGGAAAACCAATGATAGGGATGCCCGGGTGACGTTCCTTGATGGCCTTCGTGATAACCCGACAGGGCTCAAGGGCGTATTTGCGGAACGCTTCACCCTTCAGCGACCCGGCCCAGCTATCGAAAATCTTGACCACCTCAGCCCCGGCGTCGATCTGGGCGGAAAGGTATTCGATCGTGGCCAGAGTGATCCGGTCCATCAATGCTTCGAACAAGGCAGTGTCACCTTCGCGCAGCGCATGGGCTGGGCCCTGATCCGGCGTGCCGCGCCCGGCAATCATGTACGTTGCCACGGTCCAGGGCGCGCCAGCAAATCCGATCAGCGTGGTTTCGGAGGGCAGTTCCCGCGCCAGAATCCGAACCGTTTCGTAGACCGGAGACAAGGTTTCGTGGATGTCCTCTACCGGCTTCAGAGCGTCAAAATCGGACTGCCGCGTGATGGTCGACAGGCGCGGCCCTTCACCCGTGACGAACCACAGGTCGGCACCCAGAGCCTGTGGCACCAGCAGGATATCGGCAAACAGAATGGCTGCGTCGAACCCATAGCGGCGGATCGGCTGCAATGTAACCTCGGCGGCCAGTTCGGGGTTGTAGCACAAGGACAGGAAATCCCCTGCCTGCGCCCGTGTCGCGCGATACTCCGGCAGATACCGCCCCGCCTGCCGCATCATCCAGATCGGCGGCACGTCCTGCACCTCGCTCGCCAGCGCCCGCAGCAGTTTCTTTGTCTCGGCCATATTTGTCCCCAATCGTCCGGTTTGCCGCAACGGGTCTGCCTTCGGCGGCAATTTGTCAAGCTCTGCCCCCATTGTCAGGGCAATGTGACGCGACTAAAGCTGTGCGCATGACATTGACTCTGCCGACCCCCGCATCGCCGCTGAAGATTGGAACCCGTGGCTCGCCACTGGCGCTGGCGCAGGCCTACGAAACCCGTCAAAGACTGCGCGATGCGTTTGATCTGCCCGAAGAGGCGTTCGAGATCGTGGTTATCAAGACCACCGGCGACAATCGCGCCATGATCGACGCGGACCGCCCGCTGAAGGAGATCGGCAACAAGGGCCTGTTCACCAAGGAAATCGAAGAGGCGATGTTGCGCAGCGATATCGACATCGCCGTGCATTCGACCAAGGACATGCCGGTCGAACAGCCCGCGGGACTGGTACTGGACACGTTCCTGCCGCGCGAGGATGTTCGCGACGCTTTCATCTCGCCGGACCTGGGTTCCATCCATGACCTGCCCAATGGTGCCGTGGTTGGCACGTCGTCGCTGCGCCGCAAGGCGCAATTGCTGAACCGGCGGCCTGACCTGAAGGTTGTCGAGTTCCGGGGCAACGTTCAAACCCGGCTGAAAAAGCTGGGCGACGGGGTGGCGGACTGCACCTTTCTGGCCATGGCCGGACTGCGCCGACTGCAGATGGACGACGTCCCCGCCACGGCCATTGCGCCCGAGGACATGCTGCCCGCCATCGCGCAGGGCACCATCAGCATCGAACGCCGGGCGTCCGACACCCGTTCGGCTGAAATGCTCGAAGCCATCCACCATGCCGAGACCGGACAGCGCATGTCGGCGGAACGCACGCTGCTGGCGGCGCTTGACGGTTCCTGCGAGACACCGATCGCCGGCCTAGCCGAAATTCTGAATGGACAACTTCGGCTGCGCGGAGAAGTCCTGCGCCCAGACGGGTCAGAATCAATCGCCAAGGATGTGACCGGAGATGTTGCAGACGGCGCGGAAATGGGTCGCCAGATGGCAGCGAGACTGCTGCAACAGGCCGGACCGGGCTTCTTCGACTGGAAAAAATGAAAAAAGTTTTAACAATGTGAACTGCTTCACTGTGAGCCTCGAAGTTTATCGGCATTACAGTGACATACCGATCAGCAAGGCGGGTCAGTTTCGAAAGTGTCGAAAGATTTTCTGGTTGCTGGTGTTTTAAGTGGTTTTCGAGGGGGCGAAACCGATCCCCGAACTCTGATCGGTAAGGGCCGCTGTCATAGCCTGACAGCGGCCCATTTTGTTTTGCGATCCTCACCAGCTAATACGATCAGAAAAAGTCAGCTCAATGACTGGCAGTCTGACAGAGTGAACGACTTCGAAATCGCGCCGGGCAACCTGCGGTATTCGGTGAAGCCCATTGCACCATAGTAGGACAACCCCCCAACATTGGTTTCCGCAATGGTGGCATCTATCGCAGGCAAGCCGACTTCCTGCGCAGCCCGCAAAGTGGATCTGAACAAGGCCCGTCCGATTCCCTGCCGGGCCGATGACGGGTTGATATGCGTGCCAATAATGCCCAGCCCCTCAGCGACCTTGTACGGATTGCCTGCAGTTGCAAGCTTCAAAGACTGGAACCCCAATACTGTTCCCTGGGGGTCGATGGCGACCGAACACCGGATCTGCTGAGGGTGGCAAAGATAATGCGACAGCGCAAAGGCCGCATCCGATGGTTTGCTGCGTTGTCCGGCAAGAACAAGGGCCTTCAGAACGACGGCCAACCCCTCGGCATCGTCCGCAACGGCGGGGCGATTGGAATAGCTGCTCAATCTATGCCTGCAAGTTTTCCGTCATACACCGTGTGCATGCCGCTCTTCCAATTCACGGGCAAATTCGCTCAGGCGAATCTGAAACTGTCGGCGGAACCGCGATTGTCCCAGCTTCAGGGACTGAAGCAACAGGCGGGCCGGTAGTGACTTCGCAGCAAGCGACATTTCGACACTCAGCCGGGTTTTGCGTTGGGACAGGGCAAGAAAGTCAACCGATGTCACCCCTTTCATACCTTTGCTGGACATCTCAAAGCACATGCGGGACGGGGTATCGCAATCGGTCATCTGTATTTCGACCCGACGCGGTTTTCCCCGCAGATTGAAATCCGTCAGCCAAGTGGCACCAGTTGTTATCGGGGCCTGTTCGTTCAGTCGCCGTACTTCGACACCCCGGCGCATGGCCATCCGCTCGAACCGCTCGAAATCCGCGACCATGTCGAAAACCGCGTCAATCGGGGCCTCGATATCTTCGCGCGCTGAAAACTGCATGTCCGCCCTCGGTGCCTTTGCCTTCGTTCAGTGTCTCGTCAGTCCAGAGTGTCTGCAAGCCAGTTTTGCAGCAAGAAATGCGCAATGGCGCCTTTTCGGGCCGGCAACAAGACCGGATGCTCTCCGGAAAAAGCGCGCATCATTTCCGAGTTGCTGACCCACATCGCGTCTTCGATCTCGACCGGATCAATGCTGAGTTCGCGGGACAGGGCCTCACCCGCGCAGCCGAACATCAACGAGGCCGGAAACGGCCACGGCTGGCTGGCCAGATAGTGAACGGCACCAACTGGCACGCCTGCCTCTTCCATTACTTCGCGCCGCACAGCGGCTTCCAGCGTTTCACCCGGTTCGACAAATCCCGCAAGCAGCGAGTACATGCCTTCGGGCCAACCCGGAGACCGGCCCATCAGGACCGAGTTTCCATGGGTAATCAGCATGATCACCACAGGGTCGGTACGCGGAAAATGCTGCCCGCCACAGGTGGGGCAGCTGCGCTGCCACCCCGCCTGTGCAATTTTACTGGCAGCCCCGCAACGCGCACAGAACCGGTGCGTTTCATGCCAGCCAATAACGGCCTTGGCCGCTGCTGCAAGCTCGGCATCGCGGGCGCTCAGCCGCGTCATGATCCGGCGCAATTCGGCAAACACGTACCCGTCCAGCAGGTCCGGATGCTGCTGCTCGGACCGGTCTACAAAAGCACCGATATCCGACAAATCCTGCCCATCCGCCGACCAGTCCGATATATCCGCCGCAAAAATCGGTGCATCGTCTTCACGAAGGCCCAGAAATACCGGGGCTTCCACAACCCCTCCGGGACCTTCGCGCACCAGGCTATGTGCCATCGCAACCAATCCAAGCCGGTCCAGACCTTCGCCCTGCACCAATATCTTGCCACGCCAGACCAGCAGGCATTCGGCGCGTGGATCAGTTTTCATCTGTTCCAGCCTGTCCGAATCTCCCCGGAGATGCGCTGCGCGATCCAGGCCCGAGCCGCCAAATGTCACTGTTTCCGCGTTTTTCATTGAATATCCTCAGGGTGTTGCGCACAGGGCTGCCACGACTGCCGAGTTGTTGCAATGCCAATTCATGAACAACTGGACGTGGCAATGTCGCTGAATGGTCCCACCGGCGCCAAGTTATTTGCACTTACTCATTCTTTTGGTGAACATGGCTTAGATTGAATTGCCCAAAGTAGAAAATTGCACCCGACCACCGTTTCATCTCAGAGCCAACATATTTCAGCCGGTCGCATTCGGATTTTGGCCACGACCGATCTGCATATGAATCTGACAGGGTTCGACTATCACGCGGATGAACCGGATCCGGTGCGGGGTTTCACCCGAACGGCCAGCCTGATCCGCGCTGTCACAGAAAAAGCGCAGAAAGACGGAGCACTGGTATTCCTGTTCGACAACGGAGATGCCCTTCAGGGAACGCCGTTTGGCGATTGGGCGACAGAGCAGACTGATGACAACCACGTGTTGATGCAGGCCTTCCGGGAACTTGGCTATGACGCAATCGGACTGGGCAACCATGATTTCGACTTTGGCCTGCCGACGCTGAATCGTATTCTTTACGGCGCACCGTGCCCGGTAATTTGCAGCAATGCCCGGCAATTGACCACCGGGGCCAAATGGAATGACCGCGCAATACTAGAACGTTCTCTTCTGGTTGACGGCGTCGAAACCCCGTTTCGTCTGGGTCTTTTGTCGATCCTGCCGCCGCAGACGGCGCAATGGAATGCGCACAGGGTTCAGGATGTGGTGGTGTTCGAAGATATTCTGGTGGCCGCGAAAAAGACGGTCGAGGCCCTGCGCACGGACGGCAGCGACGTGATTGTCGCGCTGGCGCATTCGGGCCTTGGACCTTCGGAACCCGCGCGCGGAATGGAGAACGCCGTCATACCGCTGGCCACGATCGACGGTATCGACGCCATTGTTGCAGGTCATACGCATCTCACACTTCCCGGCAAGGATCACGAAGGGCTGGATCATACGGACGCAACCCGGGGGCATGTACATGGCAAACCGGTTGTCATGCCTGGCGTCGCCGGGACGCATCTTGGCATCATTGACCTGCATGTGCAGAAAACCTCTGCCGGGCGATGGAAGGTTGTCGGGCAGCAGGTTAAGCTGCCGCCTGTTCTCTCCCCGCACGGGAACGGAGCAGTATCCGAAGACCCCGGAATGCGGCAGCTGTTCAGTTACGGCCACGAAGAAACCCGTGCACTGGCCTCAAGACCCGTGGGCCACACCAGTCAAAGCCTGCACAGCTATTTCAGCTTTTGCGCACCGGATCGCGGCCTCGTGTTGGTCGCCAGCGCTCAGGCCGCAGCGCTGCGTCGCTACTTGGACGAAGACCTTCTGGGGCTTCCACTATTGTCCGCTGTTTCGCCCTGCAAGTTCGGAGGCCGCGCGGGACCGCGCTCCTACACGGATGTACCGCCCGGAAAGGTTCGTTTGCGCAATGTTTCGGATCTTCATTCATTCCCGAATGAACTGCGCGCCGTGCTTGTCACCGGCGACATGGTCCGTGACTGGCTTGAAATGTCGGCGGGCATTTTCAATCAGGTGGATGCAGGAGCTGTCCGCACTCTGACCGATGAAACACGTGCCGGGCATAATTTCGATGTGCTGTTCGGCCTGACCTATCGGATCGATCTTTCTCAGCCGGCGCGTTTTGATTCTCACGGAATGCTGGTCGATCCCGCCGCAAACCGTGTCCGCGAGATTTGCTGCGATGGAATCCCTGTTGAACCCACCCAGAAATTTGTTGTGGCCCTTAACAGTTACCGGGCCAGCGGCGGCGGACACTTCCCTGTTGCGCATCAGGCCCGGCAGATCAATCTGCCGACCTTACCCATCAGGGACGTCCTGCGCGACTATCTTTCGGGGGGATTACCGGGCGACCCGATGCAATCTGCGCCCTACCCCTTCAGCCTTGTCCGGCTTCCCGGGCACGCTTCGATTCTGAAAACCGGGCCGGGAGCACGGGCGCATCTTTCCGAACTGGACGCATACGATCCGCGTGTGCTGGGGCATGACCCGGAAGGCTTTCTGCGGATCAGACTGTCACTCTGACGGGTTGTCTTCCTGGCGCAACTTCCCTATATCGACGATTGAGAGGTTGGCGCGGGCGAGCGCCTCGCCAACCTGGTCAGGTCCGGAAGGAAGCAGCCACAACGAGCCCCGCTTGGGTCGATGTCCAACCTCTCACTTCATCCCGCAATCGTCACATCTTTCCGGTCGGAACGGAATTGCTGCTCCGTAGACTCGATCAACCTCGGCCAGACCGCTTTGTTTTTGCGCGAAAAAACACCAATGTGGCCAATGGATTTCAGCCCGAAATCCTTTGGTTCAAGCACATGACGGTTGGCGTCCGGGTCGTATAGCTCGGCCAGCCTCCAGACCGCATTTTCTGGCACCATCTGGTCGTCCGAAATCGCAAAAAGGTCAACCGGACCACCGGCCCGCGACCAGGTCGCTGCGGGCAGGCTTTGGCCAATTTCAGGCAAATAGCTGTTCGGCGAGGTGCACCATTTTCGCCATTGCCAGTAGACCTTTGACGGCAGGTCCGAACCAAACCCAATGGCCTTGCCGGGCAGATACCCCAGCATATGAACTGCAAAAGGCGCATGCCCGTACCAGAAGATTCCGGCCAGCCCCCGGTAGGGCCAGGGATGATCCGACAACGTAACCAGGCCGGAACACACACAAATCATCCGGTCGATCTGATCCACATCCGATTGCAATGGTCCAAGCATGCCTCCCAGCGAATGACCAATGGTCCATTGCCGCGCACTTGGGAATCGCCGCCGCATCTCGGCCCGGGCAGCGGGAATATCGATCAGCGCCCAATCAGACATGGTGACACGCGAATCCTTCAGACGCCCCGATAAGGATTTTCCGAAATCGCGGTAATCATAGGTCAGACAGGCAATGCCCTGCTCTTCCGCCAGCCACCGGGCAAAATGTTGATAATAGTTCTGGGGAACGCCGGTCGCGCTGTTCAGAACAACAACGACATCAGGCGCTGCAACAGGCAGGTACAGGCGCCCCGACAGCATCGCCGTCCCGGAGGGCAATCGTATGTCTTCGGTCAAGACCTGTTCCTGTATGTCCAACATCTCATGCTCCGCTCTCAACTGAACAGTTCAGTTCACCTATCTGTCAGGCCAGTCGCCCGTTCAAGTCAACCCGGTGCAAACATGACCAAACGTCCGCTTTCCCGACCACGCATCGGACCAAATGCCTCGGCCCGCGCAATGCGCTTGACTCGGGGACCCGGCAACCGTTAGCGATGAGGAGATGGTTTCCGCGCCCTTTAAGGGGCCGGGATGAAAAGGGAACACGGTGCGGTTCTGTCTGGCATTGCCGGAAGGAACCAAGGCCGAGACTGCCCCCGCAACTGTAAGCGGTGAGCAATGCCGAAACACCACTGGCCGAAAGGCTGGGAAGGTCGGCAAAGCGATGACCCGCAAGTCAGGAGACCTGCCATCGATACTGAAACCGAAACTCGGGCGGGGTGTCCGGGCAGGTCCTGATGGCATAGCCCCGTCACACCTGATCCTTGCCCTGCGCCGCGCGCGGAGGGCGCATTATGATCTGGAAGACAAGGACACACGAATTTTCTGCCACTGTGTGCCAGCGCACCGGCAAACCCTGTCCGGCACTGGCGCAAATGGCGCGGGCTCTGACGCGCGCCGTGGCAAGCGCCGGCCCGGCCGCAACCCCGCAATTCGCCATTGAAGGCAGCAGCGAACTTGCCCATTGCCCCGAAGGGTGCATGGCCCGGTTCCACGCGCGACCAGACAAAATCCGGGTGTTTTGCGGAACGAATGAGGAAACTCCGGGCGATAGGTTGGAGGATTATGCAGACATGATGTTCTGCGCAGAGTTCCGTGCGCTGCCGTCCGCAATTCTGTCGGACCCGCCCTGCGCCATGCTCGAGGCTTCGGCCATAGCAGGTCGACAAGTAGCGGCCCAGGCCGGACATTTGTCGGCCTGACCTACGGGTCCGCGCTGGCCGGAATCAATTGCGTGGCCCATGCCAGTTGTGCATCTGTTTCAACCGCACAGGGCCGCACCGCCCTCAACCGTTTCAGGGCTGTACCCGGTTGCTCGCCACATTCGACCATCAGACGCAACACCACCATTCCGGACCGGCCACAGCCGCCCCGGCAATGCACCAGAATGCGCCCGCCCCCTGACAGGGCATGGCGGACCGCCGCGCTGACATCGGGCCAGCGCGCGGTCACGGCGTCGGGGGGCGCACCGAAATCTTCGACCGGCAGATGGACCCAGCGGCAGGCGCGCGCCTGAATGTCGGTTCCGAAGTCACGCGCGCCGTCCTGCAGCATCTCGACTTCGGTCGTCATTGAAATGACAAGACCGGGCTTCCAGTCGGAAATCGCATTCAGGTCCTGGGCATAATTACCCCCACGCCCCGGCATTGATGTCAGGGCCAGAGTACCTCCTCCGACCTGCAGCGCATGAATAATCATCTGAGACATGCAACGCGCCCTCCTTAATCGTTACGCACAAGAATCCGGTCAAAAATGCTTTCGCCTTCATTTTTACGCGCATCCCGAAGCATTCCCAAATGAATTTCGCGGACCGGCTGTGGACGCAGGCGGCGGCGCACTCTACGCTGCACTTCTGATACGAATCCGACAGAGCAGAAATGACCGACACGCCAAGCCCCGCTTATCAGGTTCTTGCCCGCAAATACCGCCCGGAAACCTTTGCCGACCTGGTTGGTCAGGATGCCATGGTGCGCACCCTGAAAAACGCGTTCGAGGCAGACCGGATCGCGCAGGCCTTCATCATGACCGGCATCCGCGGCACCGGCAAAACGACAACGGCGCGGATCATCGCCAAGGGCATGAACTGCATCGGCCCCGATGGCGACGGCAAACCGACGACCGAACCCTGCGGCCAATGCGAACATTGCGTGGCGATCATGGAAGGCCGCCATGTCGACGTGATGGAGATGGACGCGGCCAGCCGCACGGGCGTGAACGACATCCGCGAAATCATCGACAGCGTCCGCTATCGTGCCGCCAGCGCGCGCTACAAGATCTATATCATCGACGAGGTTCACATGCTCTCGACCAGTGCGTTCAACGCGCTGCTCAAGACGCTTGAGGAACCGCCCGAGCATGTGAAGTTCATCTTCGCGACCACCGAAATCCGCAAGGTTCCGGTGACGGTCCTGTCGCGCTGCCAACGCTTCGACCTGCGCCGGATCGAACCCGAGGACATGATCGGTCTTCTGAATAAGATCGCCGCCGCCGAGGGCGCCCAGATCGCAAAAGACGCACTGGCGCTGATCACCCGAGCGGCCGAAGGTTCGGCGCGTGATGCAACTTCGCTGCTGGATCAGGCGATCTCGCACGGGGCCGGTGAAACCAGTGCCGATCAGGTCCGGGCGATGTTGGGTCTGGCGGACCGGGGCCGCGTCCTGGACCTGATGGACATGATCCTACGGGGCGACGCGGCGGGGGCTCTGACAGAGCTAAGCGCTCAGTACGCCGAGGGCGCCGATCCGCTTGCCGTGCTGCGCGACCTGGCCGAAATCACCCATTGGGTGTCCGTGGTCAAAATCACGCCAGACGCCGCCGAGGACCCGACCGTTTCGCCCGACGAACGCGCACGCGGTCAGCAAATGGCCGAAGCCCTGCCGATGCGCGTTCTGACCCGCATGTGGCAAATGTTGCTGAAAGCGCTCGAAGAGGTCTCAGCCGCACCAAACGCCATGATGGCGGCGGAAATGGCCGTCATTCGGCTGACCCATGTGGCCGACCTGCCAAGCCCGGAAGAACTGATCAAACGTTTGCAGGACGCACCTCCACCCACGCCGAACGGAGGCCCCGGTGGCGGCATGGCCATACCCTCGCACGCCCCGGTACAACCTCAGGCATCGGCAAGGTCTTCCTACGTTTCCGCTCCGAATGGCCCTGCCGGCGTGCCGACTGCGGCCCTGGCACAGGACGTCCAAACCGCTCTGGCGCGCTATCCGACCTTCGAACATGTGGTCGAACTGATCCGGACAAATCGGGACGTAAAGCTGCTGGTCGAGGTCGAAAACGGTGTGCGGCTGATGTCCTACTCACCGGGCCGGATCGAATTTACGCCGACCGATCATGCCCCGACAGACCTTGCCCAACGGCTGGGTTCGGCGCTGCAGCGATGGACAGGCAATCGGTGGGCCGTATCCATCGTGGCAGACGGCGAAGCCGCCACGATCGCCGAAATCCGCGACGCGGCCGACCTCGCGCTAAGGGCACAGGCCGAGCAGCACCCGCTGGTTCAGGCGGTACTCATGCAGTTTCCCAAGGCGCGCATCAAACGGATCGAAACCCCGGAACAGCGCGCCGCCAAAGTCGAGACCGAGGCTCTGCCCGAGGTCGAAGACGAATGGGACCCGTTCGAAGAGGACTGACCATCTGCCTGGAAGACAGGAGGATGCCCATGCCCCTTGTGTCACGCAGCCACCCTTCGTATTTAGGCGTCAGATCGATTTACAGGAGAAACCCGATGCTCAAAGGTTTAGGCGGTCTGGGCGATATGGCCAAGATGATGAAATCCGCGCAGGACCTGCAGACCAAAATGACCGAAATGCAGGAAGAACTGAACAACCTCATGGTTGTCGGCGAATCCGGCGCCGGTCTGGTCAAGGCCACCGCCACCGCCAAGGGCGAACTCAAGGGTCTGGACATCGACCCGTCGATCTTCAACGGCGACGACAAGGAAGTGGTCGAGGACCTGATCCTGGCCGCCATCAAGGACGCGCAGACCAAGGCCGCCGAGCGATCCCAGGCGGAAATGGCCAAGCTGACCGAAAGCATGGGGCTGCCGGCAGACATCAAGCTGCCGTTCTGATCTTCATCTTTTCCAAAATACTCCCGCCGGAGGCTCCCTTCGGTGCCAAACAGGACAGGCCGTGAGTTCGAACAGCGACATCGACAACCTGATCGACCTGATGGCCAAGCTGCCGGGCCTTGGCCCGCGCTCGGCCCGTCGCGCGGTTCTGCACCTGATCCGAAAACGCGCCCTGCTGCTGACACCGCTCTCGGACGCAATGCAGCAGGTCGCCGCCACCGCCCGCGAATGCCTGAATTGCGGCAATGTCTGTACCGCTGACATCTGTGACATCTGCGACAGCGAGGCCCGCGCCACCGGAGAGCTTTGTGTCGTCGAGGATGTCGCTGATCTTTGGGCGATGGAACGTGCCGGTGTCTTCAAAGGCCGCTATCACGTTCTGGGCGGTACACTGTCGGCCTTGGACGGTGTCGGCCCGGACGAGTTGCGCATTCCCCGCCTCAAAGACCGCGTGACGGCCGAGGGCATCACCGAGATCATCCTTGCCCTGAACGCCACGGTCGACGGACAGACCACCGCCCACTACATTGCCGACCAGTTGGAGGGACAGGTCCGCCTGACCTCACTTGCGCAGGGTGTGCCAATTGGGGGTGAGCTGGATTATCTGGACGACGGGACGATCACGGCGGCGCTGAGGGCGCGGAAAGAACTGTAAGGTCACAGAACCAGCCCCGAGAACATATTTGAATCATGCTTTGATTTTCCAGAGTTGTAAGTAACTTATGAGCAGATATCCCGATCTATTCATACTGCGACACGGCGAAACCGAGTGGAATACTCTTGGGAAATTTCAAGGCCGCAAGGACTCTCCGCTGACCGAAACGGGCAAGGCGCAGGCGCGCACTCAAAACCAAATTCTGAGCCGCATTCCGAACACACCGTCTCGGGTCGTCGTCAGCCCGCAAGAGCGCGCGCGGCACACGGCACGGCTCGCGATTGCACCCCATCTGCAACAGGAAACTGACCACCGCCTTCAGGAAATCGCATTTGGCCAATGGGAAGGTGTAACCAAGAACGTCATCAGGTCGCAGATCGACTACGCCTACGAAAGCTATTTGTGGTTTTTTTGTAGCCCTGGCGGTGAGAGCTTTGAGGAGATATCGGCAAGAGTCCGGTCCTTTCTGGATGAACAAGAAGAACCCTCAATCATTGTGACCCACGGCGTAACTTCTTTGGTGTTAAGGGGTATCTGGCTGGGCCTAGATCAGGAAGGCCTGCTTAAGCTGCCTCGCAAACAAGGGTGTGTCTTCCATCTTTCCAACGGTACGGAAACGATACTTCGGTAGAGGCGGCCGCATTATTATCCGACACGTGCCTGCTGCACGCTTTCTGATCACAGCCTTTGGTTATGCGCAAAACTGCGCTAAGGATATCCAAACACTACCATTTTAGCTGGAGCATTCCTCGATGACCCGCCTTCTCGCCTTCACCTTTGCAGCTTTCACCGCAACCTCCGCTATGGCACAACAACTTGTCGACAAAGGCTTTGTCGAGGGCTGGAACATCATGATGGACCCCGCACTTGGCAACGGGTGTCTGATCCAGACGATCTATCAGGATCTGTCGGTCGTGCGACTGGGCTATGACGCGTTGGGTGATCGCGGATACTTCACCGTCTACAACAAGGCATGGGGCGATATCGAACCCGGGAAAAACTATCCGATCCGGTTCGATCTGGACGGCAAGAGCTTTGACGCCACCGCCATCGGGTTCAGGCAGGATCGCGTTCCAGGGGGGACGGTGTTTTTCACCGACCGCAGCTTCGTCAATGCGATTGCGCAGAACAGAACCATGACCGTCTACAACCCGGCAGGTGAGCGTGTGATGGCAATCGACCTCAAAGGCACGGCCAAGGCGCTGGAATATGCGCGGGACTGCCAGAACAAGAAGCTCTAACGAATCGGATCGAACAGAGCGTCCTTGGCGGTGCAGTCGTGGATCACATCCCGTCCGCAGGGCACTGGTTTCAGATCACGCGACAGACAGAGGCGGACCTCTTCTATATAGCCCTGTTTGCAGGTCACAGTGACCATATCGCGTTCAAGACCGGGGTTTGCTTTCACAAACGCGTCCTCAACGACCGAGGCGGGCAATTTCACCGACGCATCCAGTTTACGAAACACCGGTGGGCGTTCAACGCGTTCATAGGCTTGGCGGGACAATGCGAAATAGTCGGTCGCGCTGAGACCCGAACAGGTGCCGTGCTTTTTCCACTGATGCCACGCCAGACCGGAACTGCCCTGAATGTCTTCCATTTCCCGAGTCATGCGGCGCGTTGGCGGTGACTCTGGCGTGCGGCAGTAGGCTGGCCAGCCCTGATGGTATTGCGGCCAGAGACCATGCAAAATCCAGCCGTGATCATGCCGCGCGTCGCATTGGTCCGATCCGCGCGCATCGCCTTCGCGGGCGCACCAGTTGGGCGACCAGCTGAGCGCCAGTACGTAATAATCGAACTCACCCGCTTTTTGGCCATCGGCCAGCGCCGCTATGGAACCGAACACCCACAAAACCAGCCCCGCAATCCCTTGGCGCATTCGCCTCTTCCCTTCTTGCCTTCCCGCGACTATATACGGGCCAAGTTCCCCGACAACGGAAACCTGCCCCAACACCAAGGGGCCGCCGAATTCCGGCGACGGGAAAGATGTATTTATAGGAGATGGGCTGATGGCAAAACCGCTTATGGCCAAGGCAACAGCCGTATGGCTGGTGGACAACACCACGATCAGCTTCAAGCAGATCGCGGATTTCGTAGGCATGCACGAGCTTGAAGTGCAGGGCATCGCGGATGGCGATGTTGCTGCTGGCGTCAAAGGGTTCGACCCCATCGCCAACAACCAGCTTACCCAGGAAGAAATCGACTCGGCGCAGAACAACCCACTGCACAAGCTGAAGCTCAAGTTCAATCCCGCCGCCTCGGGCGAGGAAAAGCGCCGTGGCCCGCGTTACACCCCGCTGTCCAAGCGTCAGGACCGGCCGAACTCGATCCTATGGCTGGTCAAATTCCACCCAGAACTCAGCGATGGTCAGATCGCCAAGTTGGTCGGCACCACCAAGCCGACCATCCAGTCGATCCGCGAGCGTACCCACTGGAACATCGCCAACATGCAGCCGATCGACCCGGTTGCGCTGGGCCTGTGCAAACAGTCCGAGCTGGACGCGATCGTTCAGAAGGCCGCCGCCAAGAAAGCCGCCGAAGGCGGCGTCATGAGCGACGACGAACGCCGCAGGCTGGTGTCGACCGAGCAGTCTCTGGAAATGGACGCCGCGCCCAAGATCCCGACTGCAATCGAGGGTCTCGAGACCTTCTCGCTGTCCGATGACGGCGATGACAAGGAAGAGAACGAACCGATCGTGGACGCCGACAGCTTCTTCAACCTGCCCAAGGGCGGCGGCGAGGAAGAGGATGAAGACGATCTTCGCCCATAATTGACGTGTGACCCCGGCCCGACTGGCCGGGGTTTTGCTTTTTTGGAAGAACCATGCTGAACGTACTGTCAGCCATTTTTGGCCCGCATCGCGCTGTATCCATCTATGCTTTTGTCCAGACGAAGGGTCTGGCCATCGCCGGTGTGCTGGCCCTCATCGCCGTAACGGCAGGTTTGCTGATCCTGAATGACGACGGCGTGCACGAACACGACTCGTTTTTTGTCGCCGATGTTCTGTCCGCTTCGCCGATCAATGGCGACCTGAAGAACGGCGTCGTGGCGTCGGTGCGCCTGCCGGATGGTTCAGCGGCATCGATAACGTCGACCGAAGCTCCGATTGCGCAATCCGTTGGGACCAGCGCTTGCGTCGAAAAGCGGGTTTACGTGGAAAGCGGCGAGGCGCGGTACCGGTTCAAACTGCCGCGATATTGCGAGGCTGGCTGAGCCTTCACGACTTAATGAAAACCGCCCGGCCTGAACGCCGGGCGGTTTTTCATTTTCAGATCATCTGGAACAGTATCCCGGCGATGATCGCACCGCTGATCCCCAGACCCAGATAGGTGGCGAAGACTCGGGGTTTGACCAGCGACCAAACCGCGGCCATTGCCGGGATCGAGCTGACTGCGCCTGCGACCATGAAGGACATGGCGGCACCCGCGCTCATCCCCTGTTCGGTCAGGCCGGCCAGCAACGGTGGTGCGACGTAGGAATTCAGATAGGCAGGCATGCCAACCAGCGCCGCGATCACGATCGGCAGAACACCGTCCCCGCCGACAACCCGGGCGATCATGTCAGCCGGTACATAGCTGACCAGAAGCGCCTCGAGCACATAGGCCAGCGCAAGCCATTTGAGCAGGAACACACCATTGTGCACAAACTCGGACCGGAAGCGCACGCGGCGATCCGGGTCCTGCCAGAAACGCCAGACCGGTTTGTCGTCCTTCTTCGGGCCGCAGCCGCAGCAACCGGCGGGTTTGTATTCACGCAGAGGCTGCGAGAAGGCGCCGTTACGCATCAGGGCACGCACCACGAACCCACCGAACAGCCCAAGCGCCACTGCCGCAACGGCTTTGCCTACGGCAAACGGCCACCCCAGTGCCCCGGCCGTGATCAACAGCGTTGGCGGATCGATCAGGGGTGAGCTGAGCCAGAAGGCCATAACGGCCGACAAAGGCGCGCCCAGGGCCAGAAGTCCGGCGATAAACGGGATGACCTCGCACGAGCAGAACGGAGCCAGGCCACCAAACAAGGCGGCCAGAAAGATCATTCGTGTCTCGCGCCCCTCAAAGGCCCGTGCCACCATGACCTCGGCCCCTGTTGCCTTGAGATAGGACAGCAGCAACACGGCAAACAGGATGTATTGACCGGTATGGGCCAGCGCCTTGCCGGCAAACGTCACCACCTCGGTCCAGTTTCCGGGATCCAGAAAAGCGACGGCTGCAAGAAGCGCCACGATCACTGTCCAGGGCGTTTTAATCAGATCGGCGACGGATCTGGCCGGTACCTTCGGATTTTGTGTCAGTTCAGCCATCGTTCGCGGCCTTTCCCACTTCGTCCATGCAGCACTCACTCAAAATGAACTGGGCAAGATCCCGAAGCTCATCGAAACAGGCGCGGTTAATCGTGGTGCGCCCGATCTTTTCCTGTTCCACGACACCACCAGCGGCAAGGAACCGCAGATGATGGGCCAACGTCGATGGCGCAATGCCCGTGCGACTTTGGATTTCGCCCACGGTCAGGCCCGCCTGCCCGGCGCGGACCAGGGTCTTAAGAACTTTCAGCCGGGCCTCGGACCCCATGGCTGAAAACCCTGCAGCAGCGGTTTCCCACATTTTCATCACCTCTATTAAACTAATTTTCTAGTTATTTAGGTTTATGGTTTCATCGTGTCAACAGATTTTTTCCAAATCGTGCCACAAGACGTTAAGTCCAGATTGCCCCGCGATTAAGTCCACTCTATAAGGCCCTATGGGGATATCGGTCGACACATTCTTTCTTGAGCTGAACGGACAGGGCACGCTGCAGGCGCAAATCCAGCAGATGATTGCCGAAGGCATCTTGTCAGGGCGGTTCCACGTTGGCGAAAAACTGCCCTCGTCCCGCAAACTTGCCGCGCATCTGGGCGTCAGCCGGATCACGGTGACTCTGGCCTACACCGAGCTTCTGGCAAATGACTACCTGACTGCCAAAGGGCGGTCCGGGTATTACGTCTCAAACAACGCGCCGGTGCCGCCAAAATACACTCCGGTTCAGCGTGGGGCTGAAAATGTTGACTGGAATACCGCGCTGGCGCGCCGGTTCTCCGAAGGCGATGTCCTTCCCAAGCCCAGCGACTGGCGCGATTACCGGTATCCTTTCATCTACGGCCAGGCAGACAGAACCCTGTTCGATCACGCAAACTGGCGTCTGTGCGCCGTGCGGGCTCTGGGTCACAAGGATTTTGCCTCGCTGACCGGCGACTATGTGGATCAGGATGATCCCCTGCTGATCGAGTTCATCGCCCGCCATACCTTGCCGCGCCGGGGAATCGCGGCGCGCCCAGAAGAGATTCTGATCACGCTGGGCGCCCAGAACGCGCTTTGGCTGGCCTCGCGTATACTGCTGAACAAAACACGCAAGGCGGCGATTGAGGACCCCTGCTATTACGCCCTCCGCGAACTGTTGAGCCACTCCGAGTGTCAGCTCACACCGCTGAAGGTCGACCGGGACGGCCTTTCGCCGGACATCATCCCCGACGATACGGACGTCATCTTCACCACGCCAAGTCACCAAAGCCCGACCACCGCGACCATGCCGGTGTCTCGAAGGGGCGAACTGCTGAACAGGGCGCGCCAACTGAACGCGATGATCGTCGAAGACGATTACGAATTCGAGATGTCCTTTCTTGGCGCGCCCTCACCCGCTTTGAAATCCATGGACCGGGACGGGCGCGTAATCTACGTCGGCAGCTTCTCGAAATCTTTGTTTCCCGGTTTGCGCCTTGGCTACATGGTCGGGTCCGAGCCCTTCATTCGCGAAGCCCGCGCCCTGAGATCGCTGGTTCTGCGCCACCCGCCCGGCCACATCCAGCGCACGGCCGCCTATTTCTTGTCGCTCGGGCACTATGACGCGCAGATCCGACGCATGTCGAACGCGCTTTCCCAAAGGCGGGACGCCCTTGAGAAAGCCGTAGAACAATACGGCCTGACGGTTGCCGGTCGCGGTATGTTGGGCGGATCATCGATATGGATGTCGGCACCCGACCATGTGGATGCGACACAGCTTGCGCGCAACCTGCAAAGCCAAAGCGTACATATCGAACCGGGCGAGCCATTCTTTTCCGGACCGGACCGCCCGCAGAACTTTTACCGCCTCGGATATTCGTCAATCACTTCGGATCGCATAGCCCCGGGTATCAAGCTGATTGCCGACGCAATCCGCGCGTATTAGGACGCCCGGCTTTCAAACAGAATCGCCCTGTGCCTCACCCTCCCAAGGACGCCAACGGCGCGACAGGGGACCGGCGGTACCTTTTATTGGCGAGTGATCCGACCCGACTCTGGACATATTCCGCCGCGCGTTCTGGCCCTAACGCAGCTGCCACCCTTGCGCCAAAACCATATGCAAAGGCAAGGCAAGGTGCCTGGCCCGTTCCACCTTTGCTTGGAGAGCGCACACATGAAAATGACCACGGAAGAGGCCTTTGTTAAGGTCCTGCAAATGCACGGAATCGAACACGCGTTCGGGATCATCGGGTCGGCTATGATGCCGATCTCCGACATTTTTGGAAAAGCTGGCATCACTTTCTGGGATTGCGCACACGAAGGCTCGGGCGGCATGATGGCCGACGGCTACACCCGCGCCACCGGCAAGATGTCGATGATGATCGCGCAGAACGGCCCCGGCATCACCAACTTTGTCACCGCCGTCAAAACCGCCTACTGGAACCACACCCCGCTGCTGCTGGTCACCCCGCAGGCCGCGAACAAGACCATGGGTCAGGGCGGCTTCCAGGAAATGGAACAGATGCGCATGTTCGCGGACTGCGTCTGCTATCAGGAAGAAGTGCGCGACCCCTCGCGGATGGCCGAAGTTCTGAGCCGCGTGATCACCAAGGCCAAGCGCGCCTCGGCACCGGCACAGATCAACGTACCGCGCGACTTCTTCACCCAGGTTGTTGATATCGACCTGCCTGCCGTCGTCGAATTCGAACTTCCCTCGGGCGGCGCATCCGCCGTCACCGAAGCCGCCGCGCTGCTGTCGGAAGCCAAGAACCCGGTCATCCTGAACGGCGCCGGTACTGTTCTGTCCAAGGGCGGAATCGAGGCATCGAAGGCGTTGGCCGAGCGTCTGGACGCGCCGGTTTGCGTTGGCTACCAGCACAACGACGCTTTCCCCGGCTCCCATCCGCTGTTTGCCGGCCCGCTGGGCTACAACGGTTCGAAAGCGGGTATGGAGCTGATCAAGGAAGCCGACGTTGTTCTTTGCCTTGGCACCCGTCTGAACCCGTTCTCGACCCTGCCCGGCTATGGAATGGAGTACTGGCCCACAAACGCCAAGATCATCCAGGTTGACATCAACCCCGACCGTATTGGCCTGACCAAGAAGGTCTCGGTTGGCATCGTGGGCGACGCGGCCACCGTTGCAACCAATATTCTGGCACAGCTTTCGGACACCGCAGGCGACGAAGGACGCGATGCGCGCAAGGCGAAAATCGCCGAAACCAAGTCGCGCTGGGCGCAGGAACTGACCTCGATGGATCACGAGCAGGACGATCCGGGCACCACCTGGAACGAACGCGCCCGTGCTGCCAAGCCCGACTGGATGAGCCCCCGCATGGCGTGGCGCGCCATTCAGGCCGCACTGCCGAAAGAGGCGATCATCTCGTCCGACATCGGCAACAACTGCGCCATCGGCAACGCCTACCCGTCGTTTGAGGCAGGCCGCAAATACCTGGCCCCCGGCCTGTTCGGCCCCTGCGGCTATGGCCTGCCATCGGTGATCGGCGCCAAAATCGGCTGCCCGGACACTCCGGTCGTTGGCTTCTCGGGCGACGGTGCCTTCGGCATTGCCGTGACCGAACTGACCGCCATCGGTCGTGACGAATGGCCCGCCGTGACCCAGATCGTCTTCCGCAACTACCAGTGGGGTGCGGAAAAGCGGAACTCGACCCTGTGGTTCGACGACAACTTCGTCGGCACCGAACTGGACACCAAGGTCTCCTACGCCGGAATCGCGCAGGCCTGTGGTCTGAAAGGCGTCGTTGCCCGCACCCAGGACGAGCTGACCGCAGCACTGAACCAGGCGATCGAAGATCAGAAGAACGGCATCACCACCCTGATCGAAGCCTTGATCAACCAGGAACTGGGCGAACCGTTCCGCCGTGACGCGATGAAGAAACCCGTCGCCGTTGCCGGTGTGTCCGCAGACGACATGCGCGAACAGATCGTGTAATTGCAGGACGGAGCCGGAGCGCATGACCCTGACACCCATCGAGCTGTTGCGTCAGTGCGCCCCGGCAACCCGACCTGTAATTTCCTTATGCGAAGGCAGTGATCCCCGCATTGTTGCGGGGGCGCTTGCCGCCCATGCGGCAGAACTGGCCGATATCATTCTGGTCGGCGTACACGCCGACATCGAAGCCACTCTGAAAGACCTGGGCGCGTCCGCATCAGATGGCGTGACGATACACGATCCTGCAACTTCGGATCTGACCGAAGAGTTTGCCCAAACCTATTTCGAACTGCGCCAGCACAAGGGCGTGGATCAGGCCAAAGCCCGAAAAGCCGCCGAATCTCCACTGGTTTATGCCGCCATGCTGGTTCGCAGCGGGCGCGCCACCGGAACGGTCGGCGGCGCCGTCCATACCACCGGTGATATCGTGCGGACGGCCATTCAGGTGATCGGCATGGCGCCGGACGCGGGAATGGTGTCCTCATTCTTCCTGATGTACCCGCCAGAAAACGCAATGCCAGGCGCACGGGCGATGCTGTATTCCGATTGCGGCCTTGTGATCGACCCCAGCGCTGTTGAGCTGAGTAGGATCGCACTCGCATCATCCAACTCCGCGCGGGCATTGCTGTGTGTTGATCCCAAAATCGCAATGCTCAGCTTTTCAACCAAGGGCAGTGCGAAACACGCGGCTGTGGACAAGGTCATCGAAGCCACCGAAACCCTGCGGCAGACGGCACCAGATCTTGAGGTCGACGGCGAATTGCAGTTCGATGCGGCCTTCGTACCATCGGTCGGAGATCGCAAATCCCCCGGATCGTCTGTGGCCGGTCAGGCCAACGTCATGATCTTCCCCAATCTCGACGCGGGCAATATCGGCTACAAAATCACCCAGCGCCTTGGCGGATATTCTGCCATCGGCCCGGTTTTGCAGGGGCTGGCACAGCCGGCCAACGACCTGTCACGCGGCTGCAGCGCCGAGGATGTGACTCAGATGATCGCCGTAACCGCCCTGCAGGCCGACAGAACATAGAACTTATATTTGCGCCGTTCACAGAACGGTGTTCTCAATTCGGAATGAAAGTGACAAGTTCATCCCGACACAACCGACAGGACCCGCCAATGACGCATCAGCAGCCGATCCTAGACACTTCTCCCAAGGTCTCGGACGAGATCAGGCGGACCACCTGCTATATGTGCGCCTGCCGTTGCGGCATTAATGTGCACATGAAAGACGGCAAGGTCGCCTATATCGAAGGCAACCGCGATCACCCGGTGAACAAGGGCGTTCTGTGCGCCAAGGGCAGTGCCGGGATCATGCAAGTCAACGCGCCGTCACGGCTGCGCGCACCGTTGAAACGGGTTGGGCCGCGCGGCTCGGGCGAATTCGAAGAAATCAGCTGGGACGAAGCGCTGGACATCGCCGTCGGCTGGCTGAAGCCCCTGCGCGAAGACAACCCCGAGAAGCTGGCCTTTTTCACAGGCCGCGACCAGTCTCAATCCTTCACCAGCTTCTGGGCGCAGAATTTCGGCACCTGTAACTATGCGGCCCATGGCGGGTTCTGCTCGGTCAACATGGCGGCGGGCGGCATCTACACGATGGGCGGCGCATTCTGGGAATTCGGACAGCCCGACTGGGATCACACCAAGCTGTTCATGCTGTTCGGCGTGGCCGAAGACCATGACAGCAACCCGATCAAGATGGGCATCGGCAAAATCAAGGCGCGCGGCGCGCGGGTGATCGGCGTGAACCCGATCCGTTCGGGGTATAACGCTGTTGCCGACGACTGGGTCGGGATCACGCCCGGCACCGATGGCCTGTTCATCCTGTCGATGATCCATGTGCTCATGAAGGCCGGCAAGATTGATCTGGACTATCTCAGCCGCTACACCAACGCGCCTGTGCTGGTAAACGCCTCGGACGGACCGGAACATGGTCTGTTCCTGCGCGATACAGACGGCAAACCGCTGGTCATTGATCGTGCAACCGGCGAACTGACCGCCTTTGACAAACCCGGCGTGCGCCCAGACCTGTCGGCCACCTACGAAAAAGACGGCGTCACCCACCGCCCGGTCTTCCACCTGATGGCCGAGAAATACCTCAGCGAGGAATACGCCCCCGAAGCCATCGCCGAAAAGTGCGGCATCCCCGCCAAGCGCATCCGCGCCATTGCAGCGGAACTCGCCCGCGTCGCCTTTGACGAGGCTTTCGAGATCGATCAGGAATGGACCGACTTCCGGGGCGAGAAACATGACAAGATGATCGGCCGCCCCGTCGCCATGCACTCGATGCGCGGCGTCTCGGCCCATGCCAACGGATTCCAGACCTGCCGGGCGCTGCATGTGCTGCAGATCATTCTGGGCACGGTCGAGGTGCCCGGCGGCTTCCGGTTCAAACCGCCCTACCCCAAACCGGTCGAGGCACACCCGACGCCACACTGCAAGGTCACACCGAACTCACCGCTGGACGGCCCACATCTGGGCTTTGTACGCGGTCCGGATGATCTGGCGCTGAAGGCCGACGGCAGCGCGGCACGGATCGACAAGGCATTCACCTGGGAAAACCCGATGTCCAGCCATGGTCTGATGCATATGGTGATCTCGAACGCACATGCCGGCGATCCCTACAAGATCGACACGCTGTTCATGTATATGGCCAACATGTCCTGGAACTCGACCATGAACACCAAGGGTGTCATGGACATGCTGACGGACAAGGATGAAAACGGCGACTATGTGATCCCGCATATCATCTATTCCGACGCCTATTCCTCGGAAATGGTCGCCTATGCCGACCTTATCCTGCCCGACACCACCTATCTGGAGCGGCACGATTGCATTTCGCTGCTTGACCGCCCGATCTGCGAGGCGGACGGCGCCGCAGACGCCATCCGCTGGCCGGTGATCGAGGCCGACAGGGATGTGCGCGGGTTCCAGACGGTTCTGATCCAGCTTGCCAACAAGCTGGGCCTGCCCGGCTTTACGAACGAAGACGGCGCCGCCAAGTTCACCGATTACGCCGACTACATGGTCAACCATCAGCGCAAGCCGGGCATCGGCCCGCTGGCCGGCTTCCGCGGCGAGAACGGCGATCAGGCCGGGCGCGGCGAGGTGAACCCGGATCAGTTGAACCGCTACATTGAAAATGGCGGGTTCTACGTCGAACATGTGCCGGATGAGGCGCTGTACTACAAACCCTGGAACAGCGCCTATCAGAACTGGGCCGTCAATCTGGGCCTCTATGACAGTCCACAACCATACCTGTTCCAGCTCTACTCCGAGCCGATGCGAAAATTCCAACTGGCAGCCGAAGGGCATGGCGAGCGCCAACCGCCCGATCATCTACGCCAGCGCATCAAGGACACGATGGATCCTTTGCCGATCTGGTACGAAACCGATCAGACCGGGAACGAGGGGTTCACCGTCAACGCCCTGACCCAGCGGCCCATGGCAATGTATCACAGCTGGGGTACCCAGAATGCGTGGCTGCGCCAGTTGCACGGACGCAACCCGCTCTATGTTCCGACCAAACTGATGCGGGAACACAACCTGTCGGACGGCGACTGGGCCAAAGTCACGTCTCCGCATGGTGAAATCACAGTGCCGGTGATGGAAATGGCGGCGCTGAACGACAACACTGTCTGGACCTGGAACGCCATTGGCAAACGCAAAGGCGCGTGGGCCCTGCAGGAGGACGCCCCCGAGGCCACCAAGGGCTTCCTGCTGAACCACCTGATCCACGAGCTTTTGCCGCCGAAAGGCGACGGGCTGCGTTGGGCAAACTCCGATCCAATCACCGGGCAGGCCGCATGGTTCGATCTGAAAGTAAAAATCGAAAAAGCAGCCGCGCCGCAGGAAATGACGGAAAGCCAGCCGGCCTTCCCACCGATCAAATCACCTGTCGGAACCGGTCCGACCGATCTGGCATGGAAGGTGGGCAAATGACCGGGATCCAAACTTCATCTGGCCAGAAATATCCCGGGGGTGAATTGAGCCACAGGCTCAAGAGGGGGCTGGCCCCCTTCCCGGCAGCGGAGATCCAATGACATGACCCAACTCCCTCAGTCAACCGAGCGCAAGATGGGTCTGGTGATCGACCTGGACACCTGTGTCGGCTGCCACGCCTGCGTGATTTCCTGCAAAGGCTGGAACACCGAAAACTATGGCGCGCCTTTGTCGGATCAGGATGCCTATGGCGGCAACCCGTCGGGCACTTTCCTGAACCGCGTGCATTCCTACGAGGTGCAACCGGCCGAAGGGCACGCCCAGCTGATCCACTTCCCCAAATCCTGCCTGCACTGCGAAGACGCGCCCTGTGTCACCGTCTGCCCGACCGGAGCCAGCTACAAGCGGGTCGAGGATGGAATCGTGCTGGTCAATGAAAGCGACTGCATCGGTTGCGGCCTCTGTGCATGGTCCTGCCCTTACGGTGCCCGCGAACTGGATCAGGCCGAAGGGGTGATGAAGAAATGCACCCTCTGCGTCGACCGGATTTACAACGACAACCTGCCCGAGGTGGATCGCATCCCGTCATGTGTGCGTACCTGCCCCGCCGGGGCCCGGCATTTCGGCGATCTGGGCGACCCGAACAGCGATGTATCAAAACTGGTCGCCGAACGGGATGGCATGGATCTGATGCCGGAAATGGGCACCAAGCCCGTCAACAAATACCTGCCGCCGCGCCCAAAGGACACCGTCGAAGACCAGATCGACATCCTTGCACCGCTTCTGGAACCCGTCGCCGAAGAACCTAAGGGTTTTCTGGGCTGGCTCGACAAAACACTGGAGAAGCTCTGATGCATCCGGCACCTTCCGTTATCATCTTCACCACGCTGTCCGGCCTTGGTTTTGGCCTGCTGTTCTTTCTGGGCCTCGGCAGCCCGGACGTCACCGGCTGGGTGGCCTTTGCTTTCTACGCAATCGCTTACGGTCTGGCCGTTGGCGGCCTGATGGCGTCGACCTTTCATCTGGGCCACCCCGAACGCGCGCTCAAGGCGTTCACCCAATGGCGATCAAGCTGGCTGTCGCGTGAGGGCTGGTGCGCGGTCATCGCATTGGTTCTTATGGGCCTCTATGCCTTTGGCGTGGTCTTTCTGGGCCAGAGCTGGAGCGTTCTGGGCGCATTGGGGGCGCTGTTTTCACTGGCGACCGTGTTTACCACCTCGATGATCTATACCCAGTTGAAGACCATTCCACGCTGGAACATGAAACTGACCCCGCTCATGTTTCTTACCTTCAGCCTGGCCGGCGGTGCCTTGCTGGCCGGACAGACGGGACTGGCCCGTCCCCTGCTGATGATTGCCGGGTTGGTTCAGATTCTGTACTGGGTGCGGGGCGACAAAGCCCTTGCGGCTTCGGGAACGGATCTGGGCACCGCAACCGGGCTTGGGTCGAGGGGGACCGTCCGGGCATTTGAACCGCCGCATACCGGGACAAACTACCTGTTGCGCGAATTCGTGCATGTGGTCGGACGCAAACACGCCGAAAAGCTGCGGATCATTTCGTTCACGCTGGCCTTCCTGGTCCCCGTTGTGTTGCTGGTATTGCCGTTCAGCCATTTCTTTGTGCTGTTGGCCGTGGTGTCGCACCTGGCCGGCGTTGCCGTATCACGCTGGCTGTTCTTCGCTCAGGCAGAGCATGTGGTCGGACTGTATTACGGCAAGCGCTGAAACGAGGGGGCCAGCCCCTCCTGAACCATAGGCTCAGTCCACCACCGGGGGCATTTCGAACAAAAGAAGTCCGGATACCGAAAAGAAACAGGGCGGCTTCACCCGGTGAATGCCGCCCTTTTTTCGTGTCGAGCGCGTTCAGAGAAGTCCGGTGTGTGCCATTGCCGCGTCGATGGCGGATTTTGTGCTGCTGTCCAGCCCGGTCAGGGGCGAGCGCACGTCTTCACTGCAACGGTTCAGTTTGCTGAGCGCGTATTTGGCGCCGACAAGGCCGGGTTCAATGAAGATCGCTTCGTGCAGGGGCATCAGACGGTCCTGATAGGCCAGCGCCTTGGCGTAATCACCTGCAAGGGTCGCCTGCTGGAATTCGGCGCACAGGCGCGGTGCCACGTTTGCCGTCACCGAGATGCATCCGACCCCGCCATGCGCGTTGAAGCCAAGGGCAGTCGCATCTTCCCCGGACAGTTGGCAGAAGTCGGTACCGCAGCTTGCCCGCTGCTGGCTGACCCGCGCCATATCGCCGGTTGCATCCTTCACCCCGACAATGCGCGGCAGCTGTGCCAGTTCGCCCATTGTCGCCGGTGTCATGTCGATCACCGAGCGGCCCGGGATGTTGTAAATGACAATCGGAATATCCGCGCAATCATGCAAAGCCCTGAAATGGGCAATCAGACCCTTTTGGGTCGGCTTGTTGTAATACGGCGTGACAACCAAAGCAGCAGCCGCGCCGACCTTCTCGGCGAACTGCACGAACCGGATCGCCTCGACCGTGTTGTTGGATCCGGCACCCGCGATGACCGGTACGCGGCCGGCAGCGGCCTTGACGACCTCTTCCACCACCACTTCGTGTTCTTCATGGCTGAGCGTTGGGCTTTCGCCCGTGGTTCCCACCGGCACCAGCCCGGTCGAACCTTCCTGGATCTGCCATTCCACCAGATGTTTGAGCGTGTCCAGGTCCAACTCACCGTTTCGGAACGGGGTGACGAGTGCTGGCATCGAGCCTTTGAACATGGAACGCTCCTTAGCGTACGGTTTGCTGTGAACGCGCCACCCTTTATCACAATCTTCGGTTTGTGAGTTGATCCCGGCGGCGCAAGGTTTATCCTGAATGGCTGTATCCTTGGTTGGTTGGGAAATGCAAGGGATGACACGTTTTCTGGCGGTATTGATCACCGTGATTCTTTGTTCGACGGCTCAGGCGCGCGCGGATGCCGCCGCGGACCTGCGCGCCGCGCTGAACGAGATGCGCAAAGGCGACTGGAACGAGGCCCTGCGCGTCGCAGGAACGCGCGGGTCGGTGTCCCGTGACATCATCGTCTGGCACTGGTTGCGCAGCGGCTTTGGCAGTTCGGGCGATGTACTTGTGTTTCTCGACCGCCGGTCGGACTGGCCCGGACTGGCCTGGCTGCGCCGCAAAAGCGAACCTTCGTTCACCGGGGCCGACCCGGACCGGGTATTGAAGTTCTACGACGGCTCACCGCCGCAAACCGCCGAGGGTGCTTTGAATTTCGCGGTTGCCCTAATGGCCAAGGGTCGCAGGGGCGATGCCGAGGCGGATATCGTGATGGCCTGGCGCACGATGCCCATGGGGGCGGGTTTGCAGAAGGACTATCTGGAAAACTTCGGCAAATTGTTGAAACCGCATCACGCGGCCCGGCTGGACCGTATGCTCTGGGACGGGCATCTGGTCAGCGCTGATCAGATGTTGCCGCTGGTCAGTGCGGATGAACGGAATTTGGCCGAAGCCAGAATCGCGCTGCAAAAACGCCAGCCCGGTGTGGATGCAAAGATTTCCGCAGTACCGGACTCGCTGGCGTCGTCAGCCGGGTTGGCCTTCGACCGATTCGTATGGCGGGACCGCAAGGAACTTGACGACAGCGCCATCGATTTGATGCTGGAACGCTCGACCAGCCCACAGGCATTGGGCGAGCCGGACAAATGGGCCGAAGGTCGGCGCAGGCTGGCGCGGCTGGAGATGCGCAACGGAAATATCGCACGCGCTTATGACGTTGCGGCCAATCATCACATGACGCCCGAAATGGGCTATGGTTACGCGGATCTGGAATGGCTCGCCGGGTTCCTCGCGCTGCGCAAACTGAACGATCCGGACACGGCCGTGCGCCATTTCCAGAATTTCTCGGCCGCAGTTCAGTCGCCAATTTCCAAAGGGCGCGGCGGCTATTGGCTGGGCCGGGCTTATGCGGCGCAGGGCGATGCGGACAAGGCCTATGACGCCTACGCAATCGGCGCGGATTACCAAACTTCCTTCTATGGCCTGCTGGCTGCCGAGCGCATCGGGCGCCCGTTTGACAGCGAGCTTGCCAACCCGCGCCGTGCACCGCATTGGAAACAGGCCGGGTTTGCGAATTCCAGTGTATTGGAAGCTGGGCTTCTGCTGCTGCGAGCCGGCGAAGATAATCTGACAGAACAGTTTCTGACCCATCTGGTGGAAGGTCTCGATCCGGTTGAGGCCGGTCAACTGGGTGATCTGGTGCTGGAACTGAAGGAGCCACATCTGGCAGTCATGATCGCCAAGCGCGCCGCCAGAACAGGATCGGTTCTGCCTGCGGCTTACTACCCTGTCCATCCGGTGGCCGATATGGGCCTGCCCATGGCGAAGGAAATGACCCTGGCCATTGCCCGCAGGGAAAGCGAGTTTGACCCGGTCGTGGTCAGCGGAGCCGGCGCTCGTGGTTTGATGCAGGTCATGCCAGCCACCGCCAAGCTGGTCGCGCAGGAGATGGGTATCCTCAGCGGCCATCAGACCGGACGCCTCACATCGGACTGGCAATACAACGCCAAGTTGGGGGCGAACTACCTGTCCGGGCTGGCCGCCGAGTTTAACGGCAACGTGGTCATGATGGCGGCCGGGTACAACGCGGGACCCAAGCGTCCGATTTCGTGGATGGAACGCTTTGGCGATCCCCGCGCCGGAGAGGTCGACGTCATCGACTGGATCGAAACCATCCCGTTCAGCGAAACGCGCAATTATGTCATGCGCGTCGCGGAAAGCATGCCCGTCTATCGCGCGCGTCTGGGCAAACCCGCCCTGCCCATTCCGTTTTCGCAGGAACTTACCGGTTCAACCCTGGCGTCTTTCGCGCCATAGGGTGAACAGACCTGCCGCCACGACAAGCGCCGCGCCCACGACAACAGCTGGGCGCAGCGTTTCGCCAAATATCGAAATGCCCAACAATGCGCTCCAGACCAGATGGAAATAGGCAAAGGGCTGAACTGCGCTGGCTTCCGCCATTTCATAGCATTTGATCAGCAACCAATGCCCTGTCACGCCGCTGACGCACAATAGTGCCATCCACAACCAGTCCGCCTGGGCCATCGGTTCCCAGAACCACATGCCAACCAGTGTCATGGCCACCGCCCCGACGACACCCGTCCAGAAAAAGCTGGTGGCCGTGCTGTCGCGACGGGCAACGTATCGGGTCAGCAATCCATAGACCGCAAACATCAGCGCCGAAATCAAAGGAATGACCGCCCAGGGGTTGAAGACGCCAACACCCGGTTCGAGAATGATCAGGACCCCAATGCATCCTACCCCGATCGCAGACCAGCGCCGCCAGCCCACCTTTTCACCCAGAACCGGCCCGCTGAGCGCCGCCACTAGCAGGGGATAACAGATGAAAACGGCCATGCTGTCGATCAGCCCCAGAACCGTGAAGCCGAAAACGGCCACACAGATCTCGGCCGCCAGCAACACACCCCGGATGACCTGAAGCCCAAGCTGGCTGGTTTGTGTTGCCGCCTTCAGCCCGCCGGGTGCACGGGCCGCGATGGTGATGACAAATGCCGCGAAGAACCAATACCGGATCATCACCACCATGTAGGTGTTGTAGGTTCCGGCCAAATGACGCGAAATCCCGTCCTGCAACGCAAAGACGATTGTGGCCGCGACCATCAAGGCGATCCCGGCCCGCACATTGTTCTGCTGAATCATTCTTTGATCGCCTGTGTCATGTGCCGTTTGCGCCCGTATCCGGGCGAACGCGTGACTGAAAACCCGGCCTCGGTCAACGCACGCCGCACGAAACCGGCCGCAGTATATGTCGCGACTGTTCCGCCGGTCGCAGTGTGACCGGCGACCTGCTTTAACAGGTCCACCTGCCACAACTCCGGGTTCTTGGCCGGGGAAAACCCATCCAGAAACCAGGCGTCCGCAATGTCCGACCAAGCGGGCAGGGTTTCACGCGCGTCGCCTTCGATCACTTTCAGGTGCAGCGTGCCAAGATCGCATTCGCCACCTTGCCAAAGCGCCAGAAACCGGCTGCTCCAGGGTTGAAGCTCCGGGAAACATGCCAGTGCGCGTGCCATGTCTGCAGGATCCATCGGAAAGGCTTCGAAACTGGTGAAGCTCAGAGGCGTCGTTTGGCCCGATGCCTCCCACGCGGACCAGACCGTCAGCATGTTCAGGCCGGTTCCGAATCCAAGCTCGGCGATTCGGAAACCCGGCGCGAAGCGACCGGGCAGATCGTTGCCCGCCATAAACACATGCCGTGTCTCTTCCAGCCCGTTCTGGAGCGAGTAATATGGATCGTCGAACCGGTCCGAAATCGGGATCTGCTCGTCCGTCCAGGTCAGTTCGGCGCGCTGGTCTGCCATCGGGGAATCCTGTAGCTAGGCGGCGCGACACTGAACAAGGAAAAGGGGATTGGCAATGGTCGATGTGACAGTGCGTGGCGCGGGTATTTTCGGCCTGTCCATTGCCTGGACCTGTGCGCGGCGCGGCGCAAAGGTGCAGGTAGTCGATCCTTTTGGTCCCGGCTCGGGCTCCAGCGGTGGTCTGGTCGGTGCACTGGCACCTCATGTGCCGGAAAACTGGAATGCCAAAAAGGCATTTCAGTTCGACAGCCTGATCATGGCCCAAGCGTTCTGGAACCAGGTCGAGGTGACAGGTGGCGTGTCACCCGGTTACGCGCGTCTGGGTCGCCTGCAACCAATCGCAGACCAGCGCAATCTGGATCTTGCGCATCAGCGCGCTAAAACGGCCATCGAACTGTGGCAGGGACAGGCAGAATGGCGCGTTGTTGAAACCGCCAAGGCTGGCGCCTGGTGCCCGCCCAGCCCGACCGGATACGTCATCCACGACACATTGAGTGCGCGCATACATCCCAGACAGGCCTGTGCCGCGCTGTTTGCGGCCCTGTCCGTGATGGGGGTCGAAATTGCCACAGACGCGCCCGACCGGGGTCGGGTCGTACACGCCACCGGATTGGCGGGCCTGCTGGAACTGAACCGCCACTATGGCAAAACTGTTGGCAATGGGGTCAAGGGCCAGGCTGCCCTGCTTAGGTTCGATGCAGGGACGGTGCCTCAGCTTTTTGTTGATGCAATTCACATCGTGCCCCATGCGGACGGCACTCTGGCCATCGGATCGACATCCGAGCGGGACTATGAAGACCCTTCCAGCACCGACAGCGCGCTGGAAGACGTGATCGACCGCGCCACGCGCGCCGTTCCCGTTCTGCACGGCACCGAAGTGATTGAACGCTGGGCCGGGGTCCGCCCCCGCAGCAAAAGCCGCGCACCAATGCTGGGCGAACATCCGATGCACCGGGGTCAGTACATTGCCAATGGCGGCTTCAAGATCGGTTTCGGTATGGCCCCCAAAGTGGCCGATGTCATGGCCGATCTGATACTGGAAAAACGCGATCAGATACCGGAGGGATTCAGACCCGAAGACTCACTCTGACACCGGAGTGGCAACCGCCTGCATACATTGCCGGCCGTCCGGCCCCGCGACCCACAGCGCGCGACCGTTCCGGCACAGGGCCGCCGTTTCGATGTGCATGAGTGGGGAGGACGCGCGGAACGAGAACTCGGACAGCGGCCCCATCAGATCGGTAGCAAACAGCATCAGATGCTGCGCCAGCAACGGTCCATGAACAACAAGCCCGTCATAGCCTTCGACGTCGCGCGCATAGTCCAGATCATAGTGGATCCGGTGGCCATTGAATGTCAGTGCCGAATACCGAAACAACAAAGTTGAGGAAAACCCAACCTCTCGGCGATCCGTTTGGTCGGTTCTGGCCGTTGGCGGCTTCGGCTTGATTGCATCAGCTGAAGGGTCTTCACGGTAAACAAGATCCTGCCATTCCGTCAGACACAGATCTTCCCCCTGCCAGACCTCGTGCCGCAAGGTGACAAAACCCAGCGGCCCGGTCCGGCCGGTTTTTGACGTGGCGTTTTCCAGAAAGGACCGGCGCCGGGCTGGCTTGCCCGCGACCAGGGGCGCGCGGAACTGCAACCGGCCTCCGGCCCACATGCGGCGTGGCAGGCCCAGATCCGGGATCAGGCCGCCGCCCACCCTGGGGTGCCCATCCCGGCCAAGCTGATCGGGTGGAAGCGGTGACCAGAAATACAACTGGTGAAAAAACGGCGGAAGCGGTGCGCCCGACGCAACGGAAACTGGTTGTCCCAGCGCCACCTGCAAGGCAGCGGCGCGCGCGGGATCCATCATGTCCTGCTGTGTTTCGGCCCGAGTTTCATCTGACATGCCCGCACGTTACGCGCCAGGGCATTGCGGAACAAGTACCGCGCCTTGACCTCAGAAACCGGCCTCGGCTTTTAGCTTCTGCATCAGCGTCCGCAGCGGGTTCTCATAGCGCTCGCTAATCAGCCGCCCCTGATCGTCAAATGCGTTCGAGCTGTCGGCAAGATGGATTTCAGGACCTTGCAGGATGCGTGTTTGAAACGGCACCATATAGGCGCGCAACATCATCTGCGCGCGTTCGCCGCCGGCCCGGCCAGCGGCGGCGGACATCACCGCAACGGGCTTGTCCGCCCATGGTTTGCCACTGGTTCGGCTGACCCAGTCCAGCGCGTTTTTCAGCACGCCGGACGGCCCCTTGTTGTATTCCGGGGTCGAAATGATCACCGCATGGGCCTGCGCAATCTGGTCAGCCAGCACCTGAACCGACGCGGGAATGCCCTCACCCGCCTCCAGATCACCGTCATACAGAGGCAGGTTGAGGTCGGCCTCGACGAAAGCGCCGGGCTCGAACAACCGCGCTGCCTCGCGCAGCAACTTTCGGTTTGTCGCGTTCTGGCGCAACGAACCGGACAGGCCCAGCAGGGTCGGTTCGGACATTATCGGGAACTCCGCTTTGTTGTTTTCGGGAACTTATACGGGGATGGACCGGGACCATAGCCCTGTTGACGCACAGTCAGTGCGCATGGACAGGACAACAGCTTGTGCCCTGTCCACGATTGTTGGATCAGATCAGGCGTTGCCGCTGGGCACGACGACAATCTCGACCCGACGGTTCTGCGCCTTACCATCCGGCGTCAGGTTCGAAGCGACCGGATTGTTTTCACCCTGACCGATTGTGGCGATACGCGAATAGCTGACACCATTGGCCTGCAGGACATCGGCCACGGCATTTGCCCGCCGCTCGGACAGACCCTGATTATAGGTGGCGTCACCGTCGCTGTCGGTGTGTCCGATGATCTGAACGTTCGAATTCGGGTAGTTGACCAGATTCTGCCCCACCTTCACCAGATCGGACCGCAGCCCCGGACGCACGGTCGAGCTGTCGGTATCAAAGGTGATGTCATTGGGGACGGTGACGATCAGACGGTCGCCTGTATTGACGATGGTGATCCCGTCATTGGCCAGTTGCTGACGCAGTTCCGCCGCCTGGCGATCAAGCTGATTGCCAATAACTCCGCCACCTGCGGCACCAATGGCACCTCCGGCCAGCGCACCCAAAAGCGGATCCGAGTCATTGGCAATAGCGCCGACGCCTGCACCGATCAAACCGCCCAGCAAAGCACCCTGCTTTGCATTCTGGTTGGGATCGCTTTGCACTGAAAGCGTACCTGGATCGGTACATGCGCCAAGAACAAGGGCCGAACACAGCCCGGCAGAAAAAACAAACTTGCAAATCGTCATGGATTTACCCTCTGCTCATGAACCCGTTCATCGGGTTTGATTTGTTTGGGCCAGTATATCACGGCAGGCCGTTGAAGCCTCAAGCAACATTCCGGTGAAATCGGCAATTACCTGCCGGTCAAACAGGGGCTGATGACGCATCCCAATTGTTGTTCTCCTGCCAGATGGCGCGCAGCGGCGGGCCCTGCCCGCAGAAATGCGCGTCCAGAACGTCACACGCCCAGATCCGGTCCGTGCGAAAGTGTCGAAACCCGTTTCGCAACTCGCACCATGCCGCCAGCATCGTGCATTCGATGTGATAGATCAGCGCAACCGGGCGCACGACGCGTTCCGTACGCTCGTCTTCGGAATTGACGTAAACCAGCCTGAGTTTCTGTTCCGCCCGGATTGCCTCGCGGTAGCTGGCAACCGGAACACACCCTTTGTCAGGATCGTCCCGAGGCGCCCCCCACGGCGCCACCTGCAACCAGTCTGCTGGCACCTGCAGCGCTTCGATTTTCCGGCAAACGCGGTCTGCGGCCTGTTGCAGCGTGCTGTCACCCGTGCGGGCCAGCATTGACAGCCCAACCCACAGCGCCTCGATTTCTTCCGCATCAAAGTTCAGCGGCGGCAGATCATACCCCCGGCGCATCACGTAGCCCACGCCCGCCTCTCCTTCGATCGGCGTCCGCTGCGCCTGCAGCGCCGCGATATCGCGGTACACGGTGCGAACAGATACTTCCAGTTGCTCTGCCAGCGCATCCGCTGTTACCGGTGCATCGGACATGCGCAGGATCTGGATAATTTCAAACAGACGGGTAGATCGGCCCATCGCATCCTCCTGACGGTCTGCTGACACAGTAGCACACCCCACTGACAGGGTGGTGTCAGGAGAGGGCTGCAATGCTTGGCACATCACGAAAAAATGGAGAGCAATAATGCCAAGCCGCGACAACCACGTCATGATGACGCTGAAACTCGGAAGATGGTCGCAAGATCACACCTTGCGCGGGTTTGAGATTGAACGCCAGGTCATGGCCGAACGCCACTTTCGGTCCATGCAACAGCGAAGGCGTGTCAGACGATTTTCTCTGGGCAACCTCAAGATGATATGGGGCTGGGTGCTTTAGCTTCAGAAATCGGGCTTGGCCCTGAATTTCATCGCAACTCCGCCTTCGGGGTTCTTCAGGCGCAGCTCTTCGGAATGCAGCATCAGGCGCGGGTAATCCCCCGCCGCACCCGTCGCATAGAACGGATCACCCAGGATCGGGTGCCCCAATGCCTGCATGTGAACCCGCAGCTGATGCGACCGGCCCGTTTTGGGAAACAACCGAATGCGCGTGCTGCGGTCCTCATGTCGGACGACCCGCCAGTCCGTCACCGCAGGTTTGCCCGTCTCGTGACACACCATCTGGCGCGGCCGGTTTGGCCAGTCGACGATCAGAGGCAGATCAACCGTTCCGGATTTGGGTTCAACCCGGCCCCACACTCGCGCAACATAGGTTTTGCGCGTCTGGCGCTGTTCGAACTGCTGACCCAGATGGCGTTGCGCATGCGGCGTTTGTGCAAACACCATCACACCTGACGTGTCCCGGTCCAACCGGTGAACAAGCAGGGCCTGAGGAAAAGCCGCCTGCACCCGGGTCAGAAGGCAATCCGACAGATGCTCCCCCCGACCGGGTACCGAAAGCAGGCCCGGCGGTTTGTTCACCACGATCAGCTGCGCGTCTTCATGCAGCACATCCAGTGGCGTGTTCGGGGGGGTGTAGGTCTCGCTCATGCGGGCTTGCCTATCGCAGCGCGCGACCTCCCGCAACGTCGTCCTTGCCTGCGACCCATCGTTCGGCAACTCTCGGACCCAGTTTAGGAGGAACAGAGATGCATCCGACAATCGAGCGTATGAAGGACGCGGTCGCACAAGGTGACGAGGCCCAGATACCGGATCTGCTGGCCGAGGATGTGCAGTTCCTGCCGCCGACTTATTACAGCACATGGACCGGGCGTGCACCGGTTGCGGCAGTGCTTGGGCATGTCAGCCAGGTGTTTTCCGAGTTTCGCTATCGCCGCGTCATGGGCGAAGGTTGCGACTGGGCTTTGGAGTTCCAATGCAAGGTCGGTGAATTGGATGCCGTGGGTGTGGATTTGATTACGCTGAATGACGATGGCCTGATCCAGAAATTCGAAGTGGTCATGCGCCCGCACAAAACCGTCGGCGCCCTGCGCGAGGCGATGATGGCGCGGGTGATGAGCGACGCCCGCTTTCTGGAATTTCGCAAAGCGCTGAGCTGACCATGCGTGCTCCTGTCGCCCCTGATCAGCTTCTGCGCCTTCCGCTGCTGCCGGTTCTGGCGATGCAGGGCCTGTCTGTCCGGCGCAATGCCCAGATGCTGCCCGAGCCATCAGGGCCGCGCGAAGGCCGAGATGGCCGCGGGCCCCGGCTGCGGTTGCTGATCACGGGTGACAGTTCGGCTGCCGGCGTAGGCGCAGGCACGCAGAAACAAGCCTTGTCCGGGCAACTCGTCCAGCGGCTGGCGCGGCACTATTGTGTTGAATGGCGGCTGGAGGCTACGACCGGCCATACAACGCAGGATACTATAGACCGTCTTGGGGCACTGAATACTCAGTTCGATGCCGTGGTGACGGCGCTGGGTGTGAATGACGTCACCCGCGCCGTGACGCAACGCCGGTTTGCCGAACGACAAACCCGCCTGATGTCTCTGCTGACAGGCACCATGGGCGCGCGGCGCGTGATTGTTACTGCAGTCCCGCAAATGGGCCGTTTCCCGGCGCTACCTCAACCTTTGGCCTGGGTTCTGGACCGTCAGGCGCGACGGCTGGATCAGGCGCTGCAGAAGGTGGTCGCAGAGCGCCCTCAGTGCCGGCACCTCGTGCTGGATTTGCCGGATGACCCGGCGCTTGCCGCGCCAGACGGGTATCACCCCAGTCCGAAAACCTACGCGATCTGGGCGGATGAAGTTGCCCGCGCGCTGCGTCAGGACTGAGCCCGAATCTGCCGGATCATTGGAACCGAATAGACAACCAAAGCCGCCCAGATCAGCGGAAAGGCGATCATGCGACCACGATCGATTTGTTCTCCAAACAAGGTAATCGCGGTGATGAAGATCATGGTCGGGGCGATGTATTGCAGAATGCCCATGGTGGACAACCGCACCAGCTTGGCGCCGTTGGCATAAACCAGCAAAGGCACCGCCGTCACCACACCGGCACCCGCCAGCAGCATCGTATCCGCCCCAGCCATCCCAAAATGCCCGCTGCCTTGCGCGCCCAGCCAGGTCACATAGGCCAAAGCCGGGATCAGAAGAACCAGAACCTCGAGAAGGAACCCCTGGTTTGGTCCGATAGGAAGGGAGCGTTTGAAGAACGCGTAAAAGCCCCAAGTAAACATCATACCCAGGGCGGCCCAGGGCAGTGCTCCGGCTTCTAGCACAAGTATGATGACGCCCAGCGCTGCCAGCCCAACCGCTACTATCTGCGTTCGGTTCAAAGGTTCGCGCAGCAAAACTGCGCCCAGCGCAATGCTGAACAAGGGGTTGATATAGTACCCCAAGGCCGCGTCCAGCGCCCGCCCGGTGGCAATAGCCCAGACATAGATCGCCCAGTTCACTGAAATCAAAGCGGCCGTCAGGCAGGCCATGCCCAGCATTTTTGGGTTTCGCAGGGCTGCCTTCAGATCGCCTGTACGCCCCAGCGCGATCAGCAACAGACCGGCGACCGGCACGGACCAGATCACCCGATGAGCCACAACCTCGACCGGACCGATATGCGCCATCGCCTTCATGTACAGCGGCAGAAACCCCCAAATTACATAGGCGGTTACAGCCAGCGCCAGACCGCGCGGCGTATCGACGTTCTGAGTTGGAGCAGCGATGTCCGCCATGTCAGGTCTCCGGCTGATACCGTTCGTCTTTACGGTAGTTCAGGCCGGGTTGGGAACTGTGAATTCTGTGAAGGCTCGTATCACGAACCTTGATAGGATCGCGCCTTGGGCTTTCAGCTAGCTTTTCACCGTTTGCGAGGCTCTGCCTCGCGCTCCGGGATATTTTTGGCCAGATGAACAAGGGATCCTTCATTCATCTGGCTGCAAATATCCCGGGGGAGGCGCAGCTTGCTGCGGCGGGGGCAGCGCCCCCAACGCACCGGTTCAGACTTTGACGCGCTCGGATTTAGGGTCATACATCGGCTTCAGCGATGCCTCTGCCCTAACCTTCACACCGCATACGTCGATCTCATAGCTCGATGCCAATACATCAGCCGCCTTCTCGCCCTCGCATGGCACGTATCCCATACCAACGGCACCGCCCAGCGTGTGGCCATAGTTGCCTGAGCTGAGATAGCCGACATACTCACCATCGCGAATGATCGGTTCATTGTGGAACAGCAGCGGCTCAGCTTCGGTCAGCTTGAACTGCACAAGGCGACTCTTTGGCCCGCTTTCCTTGCGCGCGATTACCGCCTCGCGGCCGATGAAATCACTGCCCTTGTCGACCTTGACAGCGAACCCGAGTCCGGCGTCGACAACATGGTCTTCGCAAGTGATATCGTGGCCGAAATGGCGGAAGCCCTTTTCGATCCGGCAGCTGTCCATCATGTGCATCCCACACAACTTCAGCCCCATGTCCTGACCAGCCTCGTGCAGTGTTTCGAACACATGACCCGCCATGTCAGACGAGACATAGATTTCCCAACCAAGTTCACCCACATAGGTCACGCGATGCGCGCGGGCGAGCCCCATGCCGATCTCGATCTGCTGTGCGGTACCAAATGGATTGGTTGCGTTGGTGAAGTCGTTGGGCGAGACCTTTTCAAGCAGCGCGCGGGCGTTCGGGCCCATCACGGCCAGCACCCCTTCGCCCGCGGTGACGTCAGTGATGACCACGTTGAAATTGCCGGCATTGCGTTGCATCCAGGTCTGATCCGCCAGACGGGTCGCCGCCGGAGTGACCACCAGATAGGACGTTTCAGTCAGGCGGGTGACCGTCACGTCCGCTTCAATCCCGCCGCTGCGGTTCAGGAACTGGGTATAGACGATTTTGCCATTGGGCACTGAGTAGTCACCGCCGCCGATATAGTTCATGAACGCATCGGCATCCGGACCTTCCACCCGGATCTTGCCGAACGACGACATGTCGTACATGCCGACATTCTCACGCACGGCGCGGTGCTCGGCGGCCGAATTCTCGAACCAGTTCTGGCGCTTCCAACTGTACTGATACTCACGCTCCTGCCCTTCACTGGCGTACCAGTTGGCACGTTCCCATCCGGCCAGTTCACCAAATACCGCGCCCTGTTCCTTCAGGTGGTGGTGGAACGGCGTCCGCCGCACACCGCGCGCGGTCGCCTTTTGACGATAGGGGTAGTGATCGGCATAGAGCAGGCCCAGCGTCTCTTTCGAGCGTTCGAACAGGTACTGTTTGTTTCCCTGGAACGGCTGCATCCGGCTGATATCCACATCGCCAAGGTCAAACGGTTTCTCACCCGTATCCATCCATTCGGCCAGTGCCATCCCCGCACCACCGGCGGACTGAATGCCGATCGAGTTGAACCCGGCTGCGACCCAGAAATTGTCCATCTCGGGCGCAAGGCCAAGGTGGTAGGCATCGTCGGGGGTAAAGCTCTCGGGGCCGTTGAAGAAGGTATGGATTCCGGCCTCGGCCAGCATGGGCATCCGGTTGCAGGCATCTTCGAGGATCGGTTCGAAATGGTCGAAATCCTCGGGCAACTGGTCGAATTCGAAGGTATCCGGGATACCGTCCATGGCCCATGGCTTGGCGTTCGGCTCGAACGCGCCCAGCAGGATTTTGCCCGCGTCTTCCTTGTAATAGGCGCATTCATCCGGCACCCGCAGCACGGGCAGCTGCGTCAGACCATCGATGTTCTCGGTAACGATGTAGAAATGCTCGCAGGCGTGCAGCGGGACGTTGACGCCCGCCATCCGGCCAACCTCGTGCCCCCACATGCCTGCACAGTTCACCACCATGTCGCATTCGATGTGGCCCGAGGCGCTGCCGTCATCGGCAACCCAGTCCACACCTGTCACCTTGCGGCCCTGTTTGACGATCTCGGTGACTTTCACGCGTTCTTTGATAATGCCGCCGCGCTGCCGTGCGCCCTTGGCAAGCGCCAGCGCGATATTGGCAGGATCGCCCTGTCCGTCCAGCGGCAGGTAAACCGCACCCTTGACGTCTTCGAGGTTCAGATGCGGATAAAGCTCCGCCACGCGCTCGTTCGTGATTTCTTCGACCTCGACCCCGAATGCCCGCGCCATGGCGGCCTGGCGATAAATTTCTTCCTTGCGCTCTTCGGTCAGGGCCACGGTGATCGATCCGCAGCGCTTGAACCCGGTCGCGACGCCGGTTTCCTCCTCAAGCGAGCCATAGAGTTCCTGACTGTACTTCGCCAGTTTGGTCATGTTGGCGGTCGCGCGCAGCTGCGCGATCAGACCCGCGGCGTGCCAGGTGGTGCCGCTGGTCAGTTGCTTGCGTTCCAACAGCACGACATCTGTCCAACCCTTCTTGGTCAGATGATACGCGACCGAGCATCCGATAACGCCGCCGCCGATGATGACCACTCGGGCCTTGGTGGGAAGATCAACCATCCTGATGTCTCCGCTGTGTCAGGTTTGGGATAAAATGCCACGGATGTGCGACAACAAATGCATCAAAATCGTCAGGTCCTCTGCAAAAATCACCTTTGCGAAGATGCCCGCTTTTGCCGCCGCAGAACAAACGGCGTGATTCCATAAAAGCTCTTGTAAATCGACGAGAATCCGTTGGGAAATCCGCATGCCAGGCCGATCTCGCGCACGCTCATGGTGGTGTTCAGGAGCAGATTGTTCGCGCGCGCCAGCCGCATTTCGCGGTAAAAACCGTTTGGTGTGGTTCCAAAAATCGACCGGAACTTGCGTTCGAGCGACCGATTCGACAGCCCCAGCAGATTGACGATGTCCTGGATCGGTAAAGGGTCTTCGATATTGGCCTGCATCAGCTTGATGCACTGGTCCAGTTTTGCATCCCCGGTCGCGGTTGTCCGAACCCCGGAAAACGGCTGCTGCGAGGAAAAGTCCCGGATGTTTTCGTGCAACATGATGTCAGCAACCGTCATCCTGGCAGGGCCCGAAACATGGCGCCCGATAACGGCCAGCGCAACATCGGTGGTCGCCTCCATTCCGGCACAGGTGACGACCGAACCTTGCTGGGTTGCGATGGACATCTTGGCTTCGAACCGGGCGCCCCTTTCGCGCAGGAAAGATGCGTTTTCCCAGTGGGTGGCCATGTCATCCGTGCCTTGCTCGTCAATATAGCGGCTGGCGGCCTCGGCCAGCAAAAACACCTGTGCGCCGCGGTAGGTATAGTCCGACACCACCCGCCCAAGTGACAGATCCGGCAGGTCCGGGTCGGAATTGCCGATCACGAACAGATAGTCGGCATCAGGCTGCGCAGAAACCGGTTCGGTTGAAACGGTCGCACCGCTGCTGCTTTCGACAGGGCCGCCTTTCAACGACCGATAGGTGTACCGGAACGGAGGATTCGGGCAGACGCGGTTGGCAATCCGTAGGACATCGACCAATGACGCGAGCTCCAGCAAAACGTATCCCGGCGCAACCATGATATCGAACTGATGCTGTTTGCCGGATCCCTGCGGTTCGGGTCCTGTCCGCTTTTGCATTCTCGTGCCCTCAGACAATCCTGTGCCCGGCTGCGCGCAACTGTTCGGCCAGTGCCTCGATATGGTCCGGACCGACCTCGCAACAACCGCCTACGATCGTGGCCCCCTGTTCCACCCAGCGCATGGCGTGTTCGGCGTAGACCTGAGACCCCAGATCGCTGCGCTGTTCAAGCGCGTCGACGGTCGGGGCGTCCTTCAGAAATCCCTCGGAAATTTCGGTGAATCCATTCGCATAGGCGCCAAACGGTCTTCCCATGTTCGCGATGATTTGCAAAGCCGCAGGCATGGCCTCGGGTGGCGAGCAATTGACGAGCACGGCCTCTGGCGCAAAGCGGTCGATCAAAGGTGTGATTTCCGACAGGTGTTCACCAGACCGCAAACGTGTGCCGTCTGTGTCATCGACGGTCAGGGCCAGCCAAACGGGACGCCCGCCATCGACTGTGCCGCGCAACGCACCTTCTGCTTCCTGTACCGACGAAACGGTTTCAATCAGGAACAGGTCGACCCTGTCAGCCATCAGTTCGACAAGTTCGGCGTATTTCGGAGCGGCGTCCTCAGGGTCGGGCCGCAGGTCGGGCCTGTAGGTGGCCAGCAGCGGACCCAGCGAGCCTGCAATGCGCCCTTTGGTTCCCGCGCGTGCGCGTTCTGCCTGAGAAAGGGCGGTGTCCGTCAGCGCTCCGATCTGGTCTTCCAATCCCACACGTTCCAGGCGCGAACGGTGAACAGCATAGGTATTGGTGGTCGCGATCGTAGCGCCGCGGCGAAAATAATCAGCGTGAACGTCGCCCACCAGTTCCGGGTGATCCATCATCACCCGCGTTGACCAAAGCGGCGTTGCCCGGTCGCCACTGCGTTTGACCAGTTCCTGCCCGATGGAGCCGTCCAGAAGGGTGATGTCTGCCATGTCTTACCTCGTTACGGAATCAGGACCAGTTTCCCCGGAAACGCTTTGGATTGGAAATCTTCCTGCGCCCGGGCAATGTCTTTCAGAGGATACGTCTTCGAAACAAGCGGCCTGATCCGCCCTGCATTGATAAGTTCGACAAGCCGTCCGAAAACGTCGAATGCCTGGTGCGTACAGCCATGAATGGTGATGTCCCTCAAATAGATATCGCGCAGATCCGCTTGTACAATCGGGCCTGCTATGGCGCCGGAAACGGCGTATTGCCCGCCCGGCTTCAGCGCCAGAATCAACCCCGGAAATGTCGGTCCGCCGACGACGTCGACCACCACATCGAACATGTCTGGCGGCAAGGCCGCGTCGCGATCAAAGGTATCTATCGCACCCTGTCCCTTGACCACGTCTGCTTTGGCAGCGCTGGTGACACCCCAGACAGAAGCCCCGCGCAATGTTGCAAGTTGGACGGCAGCCAGCCCGACCCCACCGGATGCCCCGGTTACCAGAACCTTTTGTCCGGCCGTTACACCTGCGCGGCTCAGCAGGTTTTCGGCCGTGCCGAAAGCGCAGGGGATTGCCGCAATCTCGGTGTCCGACAGGGGTGACGCGGACACGTTATAGAGGTCGCTTGCCTCGACCAGGCAGTATTGCGCGAAGGCGCCGTCAATCTCAGAGCCCAATGCAATGAAACCGCTGGGTTGACCGGGGCGCGGGCGCGGCAAGTTGATCGGACAGGTGACACGTTGACCTGGCTGGAAACCGGTGCCGGACCCTGTCCGCTCAACGATGCCGCACAAATCACCGCCCTGTATTCTGGGAAACTGCAGGGCGCCGCCCCAACCGCCGGCATCGACATCCTGATCGACCGCGTCCGTTGCATCCGTGACATCCGGTGAATACCAGCCAACACGCGTGTTGATATCGGTATTGTTGACGCCTGCCGCAGCCACCCGGACCAGAACCTGCCCGGGTCCGGGGGTGGGCAGGGGAATATCCTGACGCCATTCCAGTGCCTCCGGCCCGCCATGGCGTGTCAGGTAAACACCGGACATTGTCTCCGGTTGGGTCATTGCCATCTCTCTCCGTTACAGGTTTTGCGGATGCATTATGCCCGACAGCGGTGTTGCATCAAATTGCGGGTCCGCCTGACTTTTGGCCGACCCGCAGTTTTCCCTGATGGATCAGGCGCGCAACCGTGCGTTTTCCGGATCCCAGAGCGGCTGATCCTGCTGTACGACCCCTCGGCATTTCTGGCCGTAGATTTCGACCTCCAGTTCGGTGCCCGGAGCAGCCAGATCAGGACGCACCATGCCAAGCGCGACCGACGCATTGATGCGATACCCCCACGCACCGGATGTGGTTTCACCCACGATCTGACCATCATGCCAGAGGCATGACATGTACGGTGCGTCGCAATCTCCGGCCTCGACCAGCATGGTGACGAACTGCTTTTTCACGCCCTGCTGCTTTTCATTCTGGATCGCAGCCTTGCCGGGGAAGTCCTGTGGTTTGTCCAGTTTCACGAACCGCTCCAACCCGCCTTCCAGAAGCGAGTAGTCGGTCGACAGGTCGCCTTTCCACGCACGATAACCCTTTTCGACACGCAGGGAATTGAGCGCATACATCCCGAAGGGCTTGGCACCCGCGTCAATGATGGCGCCATAGATCGCTGGCATGTGTTCGTTCAGGGCATGAACCTCCCAACCCAGCTCACCTGCGAAGGAAACACGGATCAGGTAAGCGGGTTGCCCGGCGACGGTTGCCGACTGGTGGGTCAGCCATCCGGTCGACAGGTCCGCATCGGTCATGCCCGACAGGATCTCTCGCGACTTCGGCCCCGTGACGATCAGCGTATCGCGGGTGGTCGTCACATCCTCGACCGAAACGTCTTCGGGCATAGCGTTCAGCAGAATGTCGCGGTCATGCCACTGGGCAGTTGCGGCCGTGATCATGACGAACTCGTCCTCGCCCATCCGGATGCAGGACATCTCGGTCAGGATGCGACCACGATCATCAGAGATATAGACAAGGTTCATGCGACCGGTCTTGGGTAGTCCACCCGTGATCAGACCACGCAGCGCCTCGGCGGCACCTTCGCCCTTGACCATGAAGCGCGAGAATCCCGGCAGATCCAGTACACCGCAATGGTCGCGCACGGCCTCGCATTCCTCCTTTACGCGCTGCTCCCACGGGCCCGAGCGGCCCCATGTGTGGGTGGCATCAAGCGACGTGTCGTCGCCGGGCTGCGCGAACCAGTTGGCCCGTTCCCAGCCGTTATAGGCCCCCATGACACCGCCCAGCTCTTTCACCTTGGCATGAACCGGCGACAGTTTCTTGTCGCGCGCGGCGGGCCATTCGTGCTGGGGGAAGTGCATGGCGTATTCGTTGCCATAAACTTCCAGACCTTTCTGATTGCAGTAGTCCTGATCCGTGTAGTCGGTATACCGGCGTGGATCGACCGCCCACATATCCCACTCGGTCGCGCCATCGACGATCCATTCGGCCAGCACCTTGCCCGCGCCACCGCCTTGCGCGATGCCAAAGGTGAATGTGTGGGCCTCGAACGCGTTTTTCACACCCGGCATTGGACCGATCAGCGGCAGCCCGTCCGGTGCGTAGGGGATCGGGCCGTTGATCACGCGGCCCACGCCCGAGGTTGCCATCAGCGGCACCCGCTCCATCGCGTCGGTCACGATGTCCTCGATCCGGTCCAGATCGTCATTCCACAGCTGGAAGCTGAAGTCCTCGGGCATCGGGTCATCTTCGGTCATCCAGTGGCCCTTGCAATTGGGCTCATACGGGCCAAGGTTGAAGCCGTTCTTCTCCTGACGCAGGTAGTACGAGATATCCACGTCGCGCAGCAGCGGCAGCTTCTTGCCGCCGTTTTCCTTGGACCATGCTTGGATTTCGGGGATTTCGTCGGTCAGCAGATACTGGTGGCTCATGACCATCGCGGGAACGGTTCGGCCGCCATAAGGTTTGAACCATTCACCCACACGCTGCGCGTAATAGCCGGCGGCGTTGACCACATAATCACAGGCGATATCGCCCTTGTCCGTGTGCACGGTCCAGGTGCCGTCGTCATGCTGGGTCACGCCGGTTGCCGGGCAGAAACGGATGATCTTCTGGCCCATGTCGCGGGCCCCCTTGGCCAGCGCTTGCGTCAGCTGCGCGGGGTCGATGTCGCCATCGGTCGGATCATACAGAACCCCCTCAAGATCATGCGTTTCAAGGAAGGGATAGCGTTCCTTGGCCTCTTCCGGGGTCCACATCTCCATCGGGATGCCCTGGTAGCGGCCCATCGACATCGCCCGCTCAAATTCCTGCATCCGCTCCTTGCTGTGCGCCAGACGGATCGAGCCGGACTGGTGGTAGTTCATCGGATAGTCGACTTCTTCGCCCAGCCGCGCATACAGCTCGGTCGAATAGCGCTGCATGTTCATGATCGCCCACGAGGTCGAAAACGTCGGCACGTTACCCGCCGCGTGCCAGGTCGAACCTGCGGTCAGCTCGTTCTTTTCCAGAAGAACGCAGTCGGTCCAGCCCTTCTTGGCCAGATGGTACAGCGAGGAAGCCCCCACCACACCGCCACCGATAACAACCACTCGGGCTTTTGTCGGAAAATCATTCATGTTGTTTGATCCCTGTTACTGTGCCTCTTGAGGCAGATCGTCCGTGATGTCGTAGTAATCGCCCTTGTCGGCCACGAAGATGTGGCGGGCGAGCGTGAGGCCCGTGGGTTCGTCAAGCGCCCCCATGGAAATCGAAATCGTGTCCTCGTCATTGTGTTGCCAGAAAAGGAACGAGCCGCAGGCGCTGCAGAAGCCGCGTCGGGCGATATCCGAGGCACGAAACCAGCTGAGCGTGTCACTGGCGGAAAAACTGAGATTGTCCTGATGCGTCGAGGCGGACGCCCAGATATGACCCGACTGCCTGCGGCATTGACCGCAATGGCAGGCCGATGGCGGTGAAAGCTCACCGTCGACCGCGAAGGCAACCGAGCCGCACAAACAAGAACCTGTCTGCATTCTATTACCCCCTTGCTGTCGGCGTAGTGCTGGTTCCCAGCAGCACACCGTAAATGATGAAACATGCAGCCATGATCCGGCGAACCCAGATGTTGAACACCGCGCCCAGCGCCGCCTTGCCCATGAGCGCGCCCAGAAGTGTGAAGCCGGTATAGCTGAGCGTCGTAATGACCAGCGCTGTTGGCATGATGACCGACATTTGCTGCCAGATCGGCACATCGGGCTGCACGAATTGCGAAAACGCGGCCAGGTATCCTGCGACGCTTTTGGGATTGATCGTGGCAATGGCCAGTGCATGCAGATAGACGTGTCGCGCTGGACGTTCCGTGGCAGGTGCCGGCTTTGCCGCATTCATCCAACCGCGCACGCCCATCCAGATCAGGAACCCTGCCCCGATCAGTTTGGCGATGAAAAACCCGGTTGGGGACGCCGCGATCAATGCGGTCACGCCCAGTGCCGACAGGATCAGAAACGCGCTGGCCTGAGTCACAATGGCCAGAACACCCAATATCGCCTTGGCAAATGGCAGGTTCATCCCGTTCGAGATGCAATTGACCGCGTTCGGCCCCGGTGTGGTAACGAATACCACCCAGAACAGCGCGAATATGGTCCAGGCCTCAAAGCTCATCAGTATACCGGCGGGGCGATGACCCAGACTGCAACCGCGGGCTCGTCATAGGGGTTGGACCATTGATAGGGCTCGTGCTTGATCCGAAAACTGTCACCCGGACCCACCGTGTATTCACGATCGCCAATTTTGAGGTCAAGCCGCCCAGAGACCATGTAACCGACCTCTTGCGTCGGGCGATTTGCAGGGGTTTGCATCCGGGACTGGGGTTGAAAGGTGGAATGCACCATCTCGAAATCGTCGGTCAGATCAGGAGACAGCAGTTCTTCGATCAGCCCTTCTTCGCCGGACCCCATCGGTCGCCGGGATCCGGCCCGGACGACATAGCCCTGTTCGGCGGCCGGCGCCGCGGAATGCGCAAACAGCATCGACATCGGAACGCCAAGACACTCGGCAATCTGGCGCAGATCCGAAATCGATGGTTCGGATTTGTCGCGCTCAACCTGGCTGAGCCAGCCGACGGACCGGTCCAGCCGTGTCGCGATATCGGTGAGCGTCAGCCCACGCGCCTTGCGCAGGGCGCGGATGTCCGCTCCGAGTGTCGCGCTTTGCGGGGCCTGGCTGTTCACGGGGGCCACTCCGATTCTCGTGAAATTTTCTCCTCGTTTTTCACGATGACGCGATTCCGTGAAAATTCCAAGCATTTTTTCACTTGGGTCGACCTGTCCGATTGGCTATGTCCCACTCATGTGGATTGCAGTGATCTATCTTTGGGCGGTTAACGGTCTGACCCTGCTGTGTTTCGGCTGGGACAAGGTCCGGGCTCAGCGGCGCAAGCGCAGAATTCCAGAACGCCGGTTGTTGTGGCTTGCAGCCCTCGGCGGCAGCCCCGGCGCGTTGCTTGGACGATGGCTGTTTCGGCACAAATCCCGAAAACGCGGATTCTCGGCCTGGCTGTTCGGAGTTGCCACGTTGCAGGTCTTGGCCCTGTATCTTGTCATGACCAACGGCCTGCCGACCCTCGTGCGGTGACAAGACCTGACTGCACCGTCAATCAGCCGACGTCGCAGACATACATCTCGGTGGTGGCGGAACAGCGTTCCGTCCAAAGTTTGAAACCCGCTTTCTGAAGCACGCGGGCAGAGGCTGGATTGTCGCGATCGACACCAGCAACGAGTCGCATGGCAGGGCCTGACGACACTTCGGTCTGAAGCCCCTTTAACAGTTCGGAGGCATATCCGTTTCCCCAGGCAGTTTCTGCAATCAGATAGCCGATATGGACACTCGGAGGCGGATCACTCTCCGTATCGACGGCCAGCACCATCAGTCCGATCAGCTCATTGTCGGTGCCTTGACGCACCAGCAGAATGTCGCTTTCGGCGTGACGGGCCTCGATCCAGGCTGAGATGTTCCGGTCCCGCAACTGCATGGGCGGCGGCAGGTTTTTCAGGACCGCAGGGGTCAGAAGCGCGGCAAGATCGTCAGCTAGCTTGCGCCGCAAGTGCGGTTCGGCAAGATGGTCTTTCCAGTGGATGACTGAAAGCCGTTGAGTAGAGAATTGGTGTGGAATCATGCCGGACCCGCCAGGTTTCGAGGCCTTCGGAGTTTAGCGGGTCTTTGCGTGAAGCAAAATGTCGAAGTCCGAGAGTGGGCCTTTCGCCCCCTGCGTTTCCATCAGGCTCGCGCGAAAGTTTGGGACAATATCTCCGTCAGGTATTCGGCGTCATCCTCCGAAAACGCATCGGGCAGATCGCTGTCGATGTCGAATACCGCAATTACCTCACCTGCGGCATTGTGAACAGGCAGGACCAGTTCGGATCGGGTTGAGGACGCGCAGGCGATATGCCCCGGGAACGCGTCGACATCCGGAACAAGCTGCACCTGCCCTGTGCGCGCAGCCGCGCCACAGACACCCCGGTCGAAGGGAATGACCAGACAGCCATGGCCCCCCTGGTAAGGGCCGATTTTCAGCAACCCCGGTTCGGTCACCCGATAAAACCCGGTCCAGTTGAACCGGTCGTCGGAATGATGCACCTCGCAGGCGACGGTGGCCATCAGTGCAACCTCGTCACTTTCGCCTTCGGTCAGAGCGGCAATGGTTCCGGCCAGCATGGTGTAGTCTGCAGTCATGGTGGAAGTCCCGTCTGTGGTGGGTAAGGGGGCGCTGCCCCCTCTTGAGCCGTTGGCTCAATTCACCCCCGGAGTATTTGGAAAAAGATGAAGGGTCAAACCCGTTCGATTGCAATTGCGGTGCCTTCGCCGCCGCCGATGCAGATGGCTGCCACACCCCGCTTGAGGTTTCGTTTTTCCAGAGCATTGAGCAGCGTCACCATGATTCGGGCACCTGATGCGCCGATCGGATGACCCAGGGCGCAGGCGCCGCCATTCACATTCACTTTTTCACGCGGCAAACCCATTTCGCGCATGAACGCCATGGGAACGACGGCGAAGGCTTCGTTCACCTCCCACAGATCGACGTCATCCTTGCTCCATCCGATGCGGGACAGCAGCTTTTGCGCCGCCGGAACCGGAGCGGTCGTAAAGAGGCCCGGAGCCTGCGCGTGGCTGGCATGCCCGAGGATGCGCGCACGAACGTTCAGGCTCTGCGCCTCGGCCACGTCGGCGGAGGCAAGAACCAGCGCCGCCGCACCATCGGAGATCGATGAGGAGTTGGCGGCTGTTACGGTCCCGTCCTTGCGAAACGCGGGCTTCAGGGTCGGAATCTTTTCCGGTCGCGCCGATTTCGGCTGTTCGTCAATATCTTGTGTGACTTCACCTTTGCGGGTCCGCACGACGTGCGGCGCAATTTCGCCGTCAAACGCCCCATTTTCCTGAGCGGCCAGCGCGTTGGACAGAGACTGCAGCGCGTATTCGTCCTGTGCCTCACGCGTGAATTGATAGGCCTCGGCGCAGTCTTCGGCGAAGGTGCCCATCAGGCGGCCCTTGTCATACGCGTCCTCAAGCCCGTCCAGAAACATATGGTCCACCACCTGACCGTGACCGATTCGCGCCCCGCCGCGCATTTTGGGCAGCAAGTAGGGGGCGTTTGTCATGCTTTCCATACCGCCCGCGACCATGGTGTCGGCATGACCCAGCGCAATCTGGTCAAACGCCATCATCGCCGCCTTCATCCCGGACCCGCACATCTTGTTCAGGGTCGTTGCGGGCACGTCTTCGCCCAAACCGGCGGCGAAACCGGCCTGCCGCGCCGGAGCCTGTCCCTGACCGGCGGGCAGAACGCAGCCCATCAGAACCTCGTCCACGGTCTGTACTCCGGCCCCCTTCATGGCCGCCCGAATTGCCGTGCCACCCAGATCGGCCGCCGCAACCCCATCGAACATGCCCTGAAACCCGCCCATTGGTGTGCGGGCTGCACCCGCGATCACGACCTGCTTCATCCGGATTCTCCTTCTCGTTTTCCAGGTTCTGAATACCGAATGGTAAGAATTGCCGTCTAGCGTATTTCTACGAGGATTTTTCATTCTGGAGGGCAATTGGACATGGTTCTGATCAGTACGGCAACCGGTGAGACGCAGGTGATCAAGGTTCAGGCCGACCGGATCGACGCCGCCATTGCGATACAGTTCAAGGAAGATATGCGCAATCAGACCGACGGCTGCGCGGGCCGGGTGGTGCTGGACCTGTCGGATGTCGAATTCATCGATTCCAGCGGACTGGGTGCCATCGTCGCATCCATGAAACAGCTTGGCGATGACCGCAGCCTGGATCTGGCGGGTCTGCATCCGTTTGTCGAGAAAGTATTTCGGCTGACCCGCATGGATACAGTTTTTCGATTATTTGCGACGCTGGAAGACGCCCTGACGCCGACTGCGGATTAAAGTTGCAAAGGAAACCATTCGCGTGGCCCCTGTTATGATCATGACTTTCTGGAACTGAGCTTTGCCGCAACCGAAGCTGAGGCGAGCATGGGTATCGCCCGTCTTAGCGCCGGCCTCGCCGAGCGCGGATTGCCCGCGCCAAAGGCAAGCGACGTCAAAATCGCGCTGGCCGAGGCGATAAACAACCTGGTTGAACATGCCTATGCAGGCATCGCCCAGCCCGTGTTCTTGTCAGGTGCCGCCGGCACAGGGATCGGCTTGTTATTATCATTACGGATACCGGCAACCCTTTGCCGGGGCGTCGAGTGCCCGATGGTATTCCGGCGGACGTCAACGCAACCAGACAGAGTCTGCCCGAAGGGGGATTCGGATGGTTCCTGATTCACCAATTGACCAGCGCCATCCGTTATGAACGGCGCGAAGGGTGCAATAGGTTGTCTTTGCGCTTCGATTTCCCGGATGAGGCGAATTGACCCGAAATGGCCACAATAAGGCCCAGATCGAAACACTGTCGCGCCGCAAATAATTGGCAAAAGGGTCTTGTAGCTCAGATAGCTTCCCTCGGCGCCTAGCATCACAGCCCCCACCCAGTGACCGGCGCCGAGGAACCTCCCCTCAAGTTGACTGGACATTCCTCTGCCGCGCGATACGGTCTGCGCGTTCAATGAGGAGAGCCCCGTCATGCGTGATCTGCACAAACCCGGACGTTCCGAAGTGCTGGCAACCGAAGGCATGTGTGCGACGTCACACCCTTTGGCGGCCAAGGTGGCGCTGGACATACTGGCGCAGGGCGGAAACGCGATGGACGCCGCCATCGCCGGTGCGGTTCTGCTGGGCATTTGCGAACCACAAATGACCGGTCTGGGTGGCGATTGTTTTGTCCTGTTCAATCGAGCAGGCGAGAACGAAATTCGCGCGCTGAACGGTTCAGGCCGCGCGCCCCAAGCAGCAAATGCAGAGGCGTTGCGCGCAAAGGACCTGAAGACCGTGCCACTCAACGCCCCGGATGCCGTTACCGTACCGGGCGCTGTCGATGCGTTTTGCCACTTGGTGGAAACGGAAGGGCGGCTTGGGCTTGAGGCGATATTGCAACCGTCCATCGACTACGCCGAGACCGGTGTTCCGGTGGCCGCCCGAGTGGCCTTCGACTGGAAATCCGGCGCGGCTGTTTTGCAGGGCGCGGCCCGCGACCACTATCTGGTCGATGGCAAGCCCCCGGAAACAGGTCAGGTCTTTCGCGCTCCGGGTCAGGCGGAAGTTCTGCGCCAAATTGCTCGTCACGGGCGCGAAGCATTCTACACCGGTGACATCGCGCAAGACATGATTTCCGCCCTGAACACATTGGGTGGGGTCCACACATCGGATGACTTTCAAGCCACCAGATGGACGCAAACCAACCCAATGAGCGGGCACTACAAAGGCACGGACCTTGTCGAACACCCGCCCAATGGGCAAGGGGCGACTGCGATCCTGCTGCTCAATATTCTGAAGAACTTTGATCTGGCCGGGATGGACCCTTTTGGTGCGCAAAGGGTTCATATCGAGGCCGAGGCCACCAAACTGGCCTATGATGCCCGCAACCGGTTCATTGCGGACCCCGATCATATGGCCAGAGCCGAACGTTTCACCGATCAGGATATTGCAGACAGGCTGGCAGCGCTTATCGATCCCAAAAGCGCAATGGCGGCCGCCGCACCACTGACCGAGTCCGTTCACAAGGATACCGTCTATATCACGGTGGTCGACCGGGACCGGATGTCCGTATCGCTCATCTACTCGATCTTCCACAGCTTCGGATCAGGGATTGCGTCTGAAAAATATGGCATTCTGCTGCAGAACCGCGGGGCGGGCTTTACGCTGCAAGCCGGGCATCCCAATGAGCTGGGCGGTGGAAAACGCCCGATGCACACGATCATTCCGGGGATGCAGAAACAGGACGGCCGGGTAGTGATGCCATTCGGCGTCATGGGCGGGGCCTACCAGCCGACCGGACACGCCAGATTCCTGTCCAATCTTGTCGATTTTGATTTGAGTCTTCAGGGCAGCATCGATGCGCCGCGCGCCTTTGCCGATGGTGGGGTACTGAAACTGGAACGCGGATATCCGCAAGCAGTAGCGCAACAATTGTCTGACATTGGCCACACTGTTTCAATTCCTGACACACCCCTCGGCGGTGCACAGGCGATCCGAATCTGTGAAAGCGGTGTTCTTGAGGGGGCAAGTGACCCCAGAAAAGACGGATGTGCGCTTGGGTATTGAGTTTCGGCGACCGGAAGGCGGCAGCTATGCGGTCATCAGTTCAGATGAAAGTGCAGCAGGTACGCGCCATCCTCGAACGGGCCGAACATGTTGGGAATATCGGGGTGCTCAACCGGCTCTCCGGACTGGTCGGCAACCAGATTTTGTTCTGAAACATAAGCAACATAGAAGGATTGGTCGTTTTCAGCCAACAGGTGATAAAACGGCTGATCCTTTATCGGCCGGCTGTCTTCAGGAATCGCCTGATACCATTCTTCCGTATTCGAGAACTCCGGATCCACGTCAAAAATCACCCCTCGAAAGGGATGTTTCTTATGGCGGACCACCTGGCCCAAGCCGTATTTGGCATTTGTCTTCAGCATTGTTTCAGCCCCCGGAGGTCTTACTACCTCTTTCCGGGCCAAAATGCCAATCATTGATCTGAAATTCAGGGAAACAGTCTGTGAACCTACTACTGACAGTGTTCGAAATCGTTGCTCCGGTATTTCTGCTTTCAGGGATTGGGTTTACCTGGGTCAGGCTGGGATTCGAGTACCGTTTGCAGTTCGTGACACGGTTTGCGATGACACTGGCCGTGCCAAGTCTGATCTTCGTCGCCCTGATGCAGACCGAGATTCCGGGCGGGGATCTGTCACGGTTCACGCTGGCCACCATTGCCGGGAATCTGGCGCTGGCCGTGGTCTTCAAAGTGACCGTTTATCTTTTGAAACTGGAGCAGCGCACGTATCTGTCGCCGCTCATTTTCGGGAATACCGGAAATCTTGGCTTGCCTCTGTGTATTTTTGCGTTCGGGCAGGCCGGACTGGGCTATGCCGTGATCTTTCTGGCGGTCACGGCCCTGTTTTCATTCACTTACGGAATCTATCTGGTCGCCGGTAAAGGCGCGTTTGGCAAAGTCATACGCGAGCCGATGGTCTGGGCAACGCTGTTTGGCGCGCTGTTTTTGTGGCAAGGCTGGGAAACGCCCCTGTTTCTGACCAATACGCTTGAGTTGCTGGGGCAGATGGCGGTGCCCATGATGCTGATCACGCTCGGCGTCGCGATTGCACGTCTGACCACCGACAAGCTGGGGCAGGCAATCTGGCTGTCTGTTCTGAAGCTTGGCGTTTGCTTTGTTTTGGGCTGGACCGTTGCAGTGACGTTCGATCTTGGGGCCGTGGCATTCGGTGTGCTGGTCTTGCAGATGTGCACCCCGGTGGCAGTCACATCATACCTTCTGGCCGAGCGGTTCAAGGCCGATTCAGACGCGGTTGCCGGAATGGTCATGGTCTCGACCCTTCTTTCCGTTGGGGCATTACCTGTCATTCTGGCTATTGTTCTGTAACGAAAGTGATTTCCTCAAACTACAATCTGCGCTAGAATGAACAAAAAAAGGCACGAGGCACATGAGCAGAATTCTAGTTGTACTCCTTGGGGTGCTGCTTTTGGCATCCTGTGGGGGCGGTTCCAAGCAACCGCCCAGCAGATTGAATGACGCGTGCAGTATTGCGCGCGAAAGGCCGGACTACATCAAGGCGTTCAAATCCACCGAACGGAAATGGGGGGTGCCCATTCACGTTCAGATGGCGACGATCTATCAGGAAAGCCGCTATCGCCACGATGCACGAACCCCGCACAAATACGCACTGGGAGTGATCCCGCTAGGCCGTCAGAGCAGCGCCTACGGCTTCAGCCAGGCCCTTGATGGCACGTGGGAGCAATATCAGCGCGAAACCGGAAAACGACGCGCCAAGCGGGATCGCATTCGCGATGCGTCGGACTTCATCGGCTGGTACATGAACAAAAGCTACGAACGCAACGGCATCCACCCTAGCGACACTCGCAACCAGTACCTGGCCTATCACGAAGGTCACGCCGGCTTTGCGCGTGGCACCTACAACGGCAAATCCTGGTTGCTGAACGTGGCGGATGATGTCGATGCGCGTGCGCGTCTTTATCAGGCCCAGTTGGCGTCCTGCCGAGTCTGACACCATTGCGCAGGCCGGCAGTTACCCGGCCTGTCCTAATTCGGGCGTGAGAACAGGCTCTGGTTCAAGCGTCCGTCTGTTTCCAATGCACCCAGCAGAACCGTGGTCTGCCCCCCGGCATTGTCGTGAATCACCCATTTACGCAGCTCAATGGGATCGCCTGTAAACATCAGCTCGATCCGGCCTGCGTCGGGGTTTTTGGGGTCCTGCGCCGTTACGATCGTGGCCGTTCCGTCAAACTCGTGCCCCACCACCATATTCGCCTCACCCAGATTTACATTTCGCTTCAGCACCAGTGACAACGGTGTCCGGTTCAGCGGGTATTGCTCGGGCGGCTGGTTTGATTTCGGATCAAAGATCATCACGGATCCGGAGCGCGCCAGAACGACGGCATCATTAGGAGGGTCATATTCGAACCGCATCTTGCCGGGGCGTTGGATCCAAAGCTTTCCGGTGCTTAGCGATCCGTCATCGTTGACCTGAGTGAACGATGTCTGAACGGTTTTCATATCGTTCAGGTATTTTGAAATCTGCGACAATGGCAGTTTGTCTGCCGCCCAGGCCGCAGGCGCGGCCAGTGTCAAAGCAAGGGCAAAGGCTATCTGTTTCATGAAACACCAGATAAGCGCTTTGCCCTTGTTATTAAATATCCTACTGCTCGGGGACGAGAATTTCGCGCTTACCGACGTGATTTGCCGACGAAACAACGCCTTCGTCTTCCATCTGCTCAACAAGCCGCGCGGCCTTGTTGTAGCCAATGGCAAGTTTCCGCTGAATGTACGAGGTCGAGCATTTGCGATCCTTGATTACAATCCCGACTGCCTGATCGTACAGGGCATCCTCACCGTTGGTGTTTCCACCGGTATTCAGGCCCAGAACAGCATCGATATTGTCAGCGGTTTCCTCGGCCGGGCCATCGACTACCCCACTCATGTAGTCCGGTGGACCGAACTGTTTCAGGTGGTTGACGATTTCCTCGACCTCTTCGTCCGAAACGAACGGACCGTGGCAGCGGGTAATCTTGGCCCCACCCGCCATGTAGAGCATGTCGCCCTGCCCCAACAGTTGCTCAGCCCCCATTTCACCAAGGATGGTACGGCTGTCGACTTTCGAGGTCACCTGGAACGAAATCCGCGTCGGGAAGTTCGCCTTGATCGTACCGGTGATCACGTCGACCGACGGGCGCTGCGTTGCCATGATCAGGTGAATACCCGAAGCCCGCGCCATCTGTGCCAGACGCTGAATGCAGGCTTCGATTTCCTTGCCCGCGACCATCATCAAATCGGCCATTTCGTCGACGATGACGACGATGTAGGGCATCGCCTCGGGTGCGAATTCTTCGGTCTCGAATGTGGGTTCGCCGGTGTCATCATCAAAACCCGTCTGAACCGTACGGCTGAACAGTTCGCCCTTGGCCAGCGCGTCCTTCACGCGGCCGTTGTAGCCCGCGATATTGCGCACGCCCATTTTGGACATCTTGCGATAGCGGTCCTCCATCTCGCCCACGACCCATTTCAGAGCCACAACCGCCTTCTTTGGGTCGGTCACAACGGGTGACAGCAGATGCGGGATGCCGTCATAAACGGACAGCTCCAGCATCTTTGGGTCGATCATGATAAGGCGGCATTCATCCGGCGTCAGCTTATACAGCAGTGACAGGATCATGGTGTTGATCGCCACCGACTTACCGGAGCCCGTGGTACCCGCGATCAGCAGGTGAGGCATCTTGGCCAGGTTCGCGACAACGGATTCCCCGCCGATATCCTTGCCCAATGCCAAAGGCAGCGCGTGGTTGCCATCGCCAAAGTCCCGGCTGGCGAGGATTTCGCGCAGCACCACCATCTCGCGGTTTTCGTTGGGCAGTTCGATACCGATCACGGAACGCCCCGGCAATGTCGAAACCCGCGCCGACAAGGCGGACATGGACCGCGCGATATCGTCCGCCAGACCGATCACACGGCTGGCTTTCAGGCCCGGAGCCGGTTCAAGTTCGTACATGGTCACTACAGGGCCAGGGCGGACGCTGACGATCTCACCCTTGACGCCATAATCGTCCAGAACGTTTTCCAACATCCGCGCGTTTTCCTCCAGCGCCTCATCGCTCAGATGATGGCGCTGAATGCTGGCCGGATTGGACAGCAGGCCCAGCGGCGGCAATTCGAAATCCGAATGCCGTTCCTCGAACGACAAGGTCGGCTGCGCTTCGGCCTGGGCACGGCGCGACGGTGGCGGGCTGCGGCGAACAGGCTGTGCCACGACCGGTTTGCGCGGTTCGGCCACCGGGATTTTCATTGCAGGGCGCGGCTCTGGCGCGGGTTCGGGTGCGTCCTCGAACACGTCGTCGTCGTCAAAATCGGGTTCCGGCTGAAAGCCCTGTATGTGATCGGGTTCAGGCAGGTACGCGTTCGGATCAGGTGCCTGCCATTCCGGCGCCGCCCCTGAAGTCAACGGCGGTTCGGGTGGCAACCCGGCCGCAGTAATGGGTGGCTCGGGCGGCAATTCTCCGGGCCGCGCTGTGTTCAGGATCAGTGGGTCGGGCCCTCTGCCGCGGCCCTTGGTCAGCGGAAGGTTCGGATCGGGTTCGGGCGTCATCTCACCGGTGGCGACCCGGCGGCTGCGGACGGCTGCCGAAATTTTTGAACGGATACGATCCTCACCCGGCATTTCGTCGAAACCTGCAACCGGTTCAGGGTCGACAAGCTCGGGTTCCGGCATCGGTTCCGGTCGCCGGATCAACGCGGGCATCCGCGCCAGCAGCCCGGTTTTCTGCGGCCCGGGCCCGAATTCAGGCTCTTCGAATACAGGATCGGCAAAATCCATATCGTCCTGGAACACGAGGTCATCAGCCTCGATCCGGGCGGCCTTGCGATCTTCCCAACGCGCGCGGCGGTCACGCGCGGCCTGGGCCGTGGCAGATGCGCTGCGGCCAAGACCCTTCATCAGCATGTCGTAGGACAGAACAAGACCAAGCAGGAAAGCCCGGAACCCGCGCCGGACGTCGTCTTTGGTAAACCCAAGCACAAAAACGCCCAGCGCCAGCATCCCCACCGCCATCGCCAGCGACATCAGCTTGACCATGAAATGCGAGGAAATCGGCAACAATGTCAGCAAGGCACCCGTCACAGTATCGCCAAACAAGCCGCCCAGACCATAGCTGTGGGTGGCGCGCCATGCGTCGCCCGGTACCAGAGTCGCTGCATAAACCGATACAACCGCGATCCAGATCGGCGCAAAGATCAGGCGCGCAACGGCGCGATCTTCGCCGAAGTGACCGGCAAAGCGGATGCCCCAGCCGATCAACACCAAAGCGATGCTCCAGCTTCCCCAGCCCACGATCATGAACAGGGGCGCAGCGATCGAGGCCCCGATACGGCCCATCCAGTTCTGCACCGGCGCGTCTGTCGATACCATCCAGTTCGGATCATCGGGCGTGTAGGACCAGATCATTGCCGCTGCCGCAAAACCAAGCAGGATCAGGGCGATCCCGATCAATTCCTTGCTGCGCCGCTCAATCGCGGCCTGCGTTGTGCTGTCCAGTAAAGGATCGCGGTTGCGCGCGTTCAATGATGCCATTTTGCCCTCGTACCTCACGAATAGATGCAGTCGCGAAGCGTGATCAGCCCGCGCTGCAACTCTGTTTTTGGGGCCACCATGGCGACCCGGATAAATTGCTCGCCCGGGTTCTGTCCCGGATCGCCTTGAGAAAGATATGCGCCTGGCAGGACACGCACCCCTGTCTCCTGCCACAGCTTCAACGCTGTTTCCTCGCCGTTTTCGACCGGTAGCCACAGGAAGAACCCGGCCTCAGGCGGCATATAGCCCTGCACGCCAGCGAACACCTCATCCGCAATGGCGTATTTATCCTGATAAAGCGCGCGGTTTTCCCTTACATGTGCCTCATCCGCCCAGACCTTGGCGGCAGCGGCCTGCAAAGGCGCTGGCAGAGGCGCGCCGGAATAGGCCCGCAGCTGTTTGACCCTTTTGATCGTCTCGGGTCCACCAGCAATCAGACCCGAACGCAGCCCGGCCAGATTGGATCGTTTGGACAGCGAATTGAACAGGACGATCCGCTCAGGATCCGCTCCCAGTTCCTGCGCCACGGTCAGAATACCTGTCGGAGCTTCGTCGCGGTAAATCTCGGAATAACATTCGTCGGCGAAGATGCGGAAATCGTATCTCTCGGCCAGACGGATCAGTTCAGCCCAATAGTCCCGCGACGCAACCGCGCCCTGCGGGTTGGCGGGCGAGCAGATATAGGCCACCGCAGTTCGGTTCAGCACGTCCTCGGGCAGACCGGCATAGTCCGGCAAGTGACCAGTGGCGGCCGTGGCCGGAACAAAAACCGGCTGCGCCCCGACCGAGATCGCGGCGACCATGTAGACCTGATAAAACGGGTTCGGGCATAGAACGATCGGCTGCTGGCCATTCTTCTGCTCCGGGCACAGCGCCATAGCTGCGTTATACAGACCTTCGCGCGTGCCATTCAGGGCCATCACGTTGGTATCGGGATCAAGCGAAACACCATAACGACGTTCGATCCAATCGGTGATCGCGCCCCGCAGCGCGGGCGAACCTTCGTTCGGCGGATATCCCTGAAAATCAGCAGCGTTTTCGGCGATGATATCCGTCACCCACGCCGGGAAATTATGCATGGGCGTGCCGATAGTCATATGAATGACCTCACCGCCCGGCTGATGGTGATCCAACAGGGCGCGCAGACGCGGGAATGCATATGCCGGTAGGTCCGAAAACCGCTCGGGGAAATTCATAACAACTGCCTCAATGCCGGGATCGTTTTTGTCCCGATTTTTTGGCAGATTACAGGGCGCACCCCGCCTCGTCCAGACAAAGAGGTGCCGAATCAGGGGATTGTGGCATTCAGGCCAACGCGGATTCGGCCGCAGATCCCAGCCGTAACAGCGCTTCTTCCGAACCGGGATAGCCTAGCATCATCAATCCGCAACCGGGTGTTCCGGTGGGCAAAGTCAGAGAAGCCAAACCCATCAGATTGCCGATGCGCGTGTTGCGCAGGGCCAGCAGATTTTCGGTGACGTAGTAGTCATGGTCGGTCATCAGACGGTCCAGATTCGGCGGCAGAATGGGTGCCGTCGGGGCCAGAACCGCGTCAAACCCGGCGGTTGCGGCGTCCCATGCGCTGCGGCAGGCCTTGAGCCTGGACCAGGCCGCTACGTAGTCCGGGCCGGAATGCGCCTTGCCGATGCGGAATCGTTCCAGAATTTCCGGATACATGGCATCGGGGTTCGCTTCGATCACGTCACGCCACAGCCCATACGCTTCTGTCGTATAGACTACACTAGTCAGACCCATGGCGTCGTTCAGTTCAGGAACATCCAGCGGTACGATTTGCGCGCCGGCCTCCCGCAGTCGGTTCAGGGCTTCCTCATGCGCCTTGCGCGGGCCGTCCCGCAAATCATCCCTGGCAACATTCTGCAGATCGGCAAACCGCCGCCCTTTCAGGCTGGCCCCCCGCAAGTCGGCGGGAGTGCCACCTTCCAACAACGCAAGCACGTGCGCAGCATCCTCGACCGAACGGGCCAGCGGCCCAACCGTGTCAAACCGCAGGCACAACGGCACAGTGCCCTCAAGACTGACGCGTCCGGCTGTTGTTTTCAGGCCCACTAGATTGTTCCAGGCCGACGGGATGCGTACCGACCCGCCAGTATCCGATCCGATCCCGCAAGCCGCCAACCCCCATGCTACCGAAGCCGCCGCGCCCGAGGATGAGCCGCCGGGCACCGCCTCTTCATCGTCAATACAGGGCGGCGTACCGGTGATGGGATTCAGTCCAAGGCCGGAAAAGGCCAGCTCGCTCATATGTGTCTTGCCCAGACACACCGTTCCCATGGCGGTGGCGTTGCGCACGACCACGGCATCGGCATCCGGAACGCGACCTTTCAGCAGGGCCGTGCCTGCCTCGGTTGCGATGCCTGCCGTGTCAAACAGGTCTTTCCAGCTGATTGGCACACCGTCCAGCAAGGATCGGCGCAGCCCCAAGCCAGCTCGTTCCTTTGCGGCCTTGGCTTCGGCCCGGGCGCGGTCATGGGTAACGCGGGCATAAATACGATCACGATGCGGATGCGCGTCGATGGCCGCCAGATAGGTTTCGGTCAGATCCACAGGGTCGATCTGCCTCATTCCGATGCCGCGCCCCAGATCGCACGCGGTCATGGTCAGCCACTCCTGCATCCCTCACCTCCATTTATCTACGATGAGGCGACGGTAGCGACACGACCGCACATGGACAATCCCGAAAGGGCGCGCATATTGCGGGGCATGACTAAGGCTTCGGATATCCTGATCGTTGGCGGCGGCCTGAATGGCCCCGCACTGGCACTGGCACTGGCGCAGACCGGCCATTCTGTAACGGTAATCGACGCGCTGGCCGAGACCGTGCGCAAGGACGCCGCATTTGACGGCCGGGCCTACGCACTTGCGCTTGCTTCGCAAAGATTGCTGGCGGCGACCGGCGTCTGGAGCAGGGTTGCCGGGCATGCGCAACCAATGCTCAAGATCAAGGTCACTGACGGGCATGCAGGGGCCGGCCCGTCGCCCTTTTTCATGCATTTCGACCATGCCGAGATCGAAGAAGGCCCGATGGGCTACATGGTCGAAGACCGCCATCTGCGTCGCGCTTTTCTGGAGGCGATGGCCGTGGAAAAGGGCATAACGCAACTGAGCGGGAAAACAGTCGTGGCGCAGGAATGCGATGCAACGGGCGTGTCTCTGACACTTGACGACGGCTCTGTTCTGACCGGCGGCCTGCTTGTCGGATGCGACGGGCGCCGAAGCGGCACTGCCGCGCGGGCGGGCATCAGGCGCACCGGCTGGGATTATGGGCAGACGGCGCTGGTCTGCGCCATCGAACATGACCTGCCCCATCACGGCATTGCCCACCAGTTCTTCATGCCATCAGGTCCACTGGCTATTCTGCCGCTGACCGGCAATCGCAGCTCCATTGTCTGGAGTGAACGGACCGACACAGCCCGGCGCATCAACGCCCTGTCAGAAGCCGACTATCTGCAGGTCCTGCGCCCCCGGTTCGGGGATTTCCTGGGCGACATCGGTTTGCAGGGCGACCGGTTCACCTACCCGCTAAACCTGACCATCGCCAATTCCTTCATCGGCGAGCGGTTGGCACTCGTTGGGGATGCCGCGCACGGCATGCACCCGATTGCGGGGCAAGGATTAAACGCCGGATTGCGTGATGTCGGCGCGCTGGCCGAGGTGCTGACGCTGGCCGGACGGCGGGGCGAGGATTTCAGCTCGGCTCTGGTGCTGGAACGCTATCAGGAGTGGCGGCGGTTCGATACAGCCGCATTGGCCATGGCGACGGATGTGTTCAATAAGCTGTTTTCCAACGACAACCCGCTGCTGCGGATCGGTCGCGACATCGGCATGGGCATCGTCGGCTCTATGCCCGGGTTGCGCCGGGGCTTTGTGCGCGAGGCCGCCGGGCTGACCGGAGACCTGCCAAAACTGCTGCAGGGGCGCGCGATCTAAAACGCCGCCGGGCACCCTGAGACGATCAGTCGAGTTCTCGTGCTTCATCCACGAGCATCACCGGGATGCCGTTGCGGATTGGAAAGGCGAGATTCGCGGCTTTCGACACAAGCTCCTGCTTTTCGGCATCATAATGCAGCGTCGTATGGGTTTGCGGGCAGATCAGCGCCTCGAGCATGCGGCGATCAAAAGTGGTGTCGGGTTCGCTCATTGCAGTTTTTCCTCGTTAGAGCCGCCGCGCAGGGCGAATTCGATCAGCGTCACAAGCGTTTCACGCCGGGTGCGCAGACAGGGCGCCTCGAGCAGAGCCTGTTTGTCCTCGGGGTCGAAATCCAGCAGCATCGACAGAGAGTTGACCAGCAACTCATCATCTGCGTCCTTCAACGTGTCCCAATCCGTCGACAGATGGCGTGAGGAAAAGAATCGCTCCAGCAGGTTCAGAAACCTTGTGCGATTGAACCCGTCATCCTGTTCCGCCTTGCCCAGATCGCGGTCAAACCCATCCCACGAGACCGAGCACCGTCGATAGGGCGTAAATGCATCCAGTTCGGATTTGACCCGAAACCGCGAAATCCCGGTCAGTGTGATCAGATATCGGCCATCTTCCGTTTCGGAAAACTGTGTTACTCGCCCGGCACATCCGATCTGGTGCAGCTTGCTTTCGTCGCTTTGGCACGGGTTCGGCTGAACCATGGCTATCAGCCGTTCCTGAGTCTTGAGCGCGTCGTCCAGCATCTGAAGATAACGCGGCTCAAAAATGTGCAGCGGCAGGCGTGAACGGGGCAACAGCAGCGCCCCGGGCAATGGAAAAACGGATACCGTTTCCGGCAGATCGGCGGGATGCATCATGTATCCGAGTGTAGCCCTGATCCGGAATTAGGCAAATATCATCGAGCTGAGCTTGCGCCGCCCGTTCAGAACCACAGGGTCATTTGGCTTGAGCGCGTCGAAAATCGTGAACAGCTGGGTTTTGGCGGCTCCGTCGTTCCATTCGCGGTCCCGGCGGAACAGTTCCAGCAATTGCGCCACCGCGTCCTCGACGTCGCCATTGGCATGCAGGGCCTGCGCCAGATCGAACCGGGCCTGATGGTTGCCGGGTTCGGCTTCGACGGCGGCGCTCAGCTCGGCCACCGGGCCTGCATCGGCTGCCTGTTTGGCCAGTTCCAGCTGGGCATGCGCGGCCTCAAGCTCGGCTGTGCCGGAGATTTCGACCGGTGCCCCGTTCAGGATGGCTTCGGCCTGTTCCAGATCGCCAGACGCGATATGCGCACGCACCAAACCACCATAGGCGCCGGCATGGTTCGGATCTTCGCCCAGAATGGCGGCAAAGGTCTGCGCCGCATCGACGGCAGCCCCTTCGGCCAGCATTTCTTCGGCGGCCTGAACGGCATCATCCAACTGTCCGCCCGGGCTTTGGCCACCAGCCGCTTCGATCACGCGGTCCACAAACGCCTTGACCTCGGAACCCGGCACCGCGCCCTGAAACCCGTCAACAGGCTGTCCCTGGAAAAACGCATAGACGGTCGGGATCGACTGAACGCGCATCTGTGAGGCGATCATCTGGGCCTCGTCCACATTGATCTTGACCATCTTCACCGCGCCCTTGGCGGCGGTCACGGCCTCTTCCAACTGGGGTCCAAGCGTCTTGCACGGCCCGCACCACGGTGCCCAGAAATCGACGATGACCGGAGTTTCCTGCGACGCTTCAACAACATCGGCCATGAACGTGGCCTCGGTTCCGTCCTTGATCAGATCGGTGACATCAGCGCCGGCTGCGGCGTTCAGAAGTTCCATGGCTTACACTCTCTCGTTCGAACTTGGCCTCTATATGCAACCACAAAGGGCAGAAACCAATAGTAGAGTTGCGGGTTCAAAGGTCGAAAGTCGCAAAGACGGGCGCATGGTCGCTGGGTTTCTCCCAACCGCGCGCTTCGCGCAGAATGCGGCTGGAATGGCCCGCGTTCGAAATATCGGGCGTCGCCCAGACATGATCCAGCCGCCGCCCCTTGTCCGCGGCATCCCAATCCCGCGCCCGATAGGACCACCAACTGAAAAGCTGGCCTTCGGGGATATCCTTGCGTGTGACATCGACCCAACCGCCCGCATCCTGCGTTTCGGCCAGTTGCTCGACCTCGATAGGTGTGTGCGACACCACCTTGAGCAGTTGTTTGTGCGACCAGACATCATCTTCGCGCGGGGCGATGTTCAGATCACCGACCAAGATGGACTTTTCGGGTTTCTCCGAATGTAACCAGTCCCGCATATCCGTCAGGTAATCCAGTTTCTGACCGAATTTCTCGTTCACCTCACGGTCCGGCACATCGCCGCCTGCCGGGACATAGAAGTTGTGAATCACCACGCCGTTTTCCAGCCGCCCGGCGATATGGCGGGCATGACCCAGCCCGGCGAAATCCTTATCGCCCACCTCCTCCAGCGGAAGACGCGACAGGATGGCCACGCCGTTATACCCTTTCTGACCCCGCGCGATCAGATGGGTATAGCCCAACTCGGCAAACCCTTCGGTGGGGATTCTTTCGACCGGTGACTTGCACTCTTGCAGACACAGAACGTCGGGGGCCTCTTCCCGCAGCAATTTCAACACGATAGGTTCGCGCAGCCGGACCGAGTTGATGTTCCATGTGGCAATTGTGAAGGGCATGCAGAAGGTCTCCTGTATCGCGGTTGGTGCAACCTAACGCCCCGGTGGTCAGGGTGCCATGAGAAAAAGAACCCGCATGTAATTTGATATGAGGCGCTCGTTTTCTTCATCGCTTTATCGAGTTTGCCAATTTCTTGTGACTTCCTGCCAACAGGCTTGCCCGCTGTATGTCGCGGTCACAGGTGTGCATCGGATGAATGAGGCCACACCATGATTGAACACGAACCGCAGCCTGCATCGTACTACGATCAGAACGGCATCTGGACGCTGGACCCCACGATCGCGGACCACCAGGTGTGCGATACTTTTGCCGAAGGTGTGAGCGATCTCGTGCAGTTGCTGGACGACAACAAACCGATGTTGTCACGGGACGTTTACGCCCGTCTTTTCGCATCACTGCTGGCGATGTCCAGATTGCTCGGAGAGTATGAAGACCGCTGGAATGGCAACTGACTTAACATAATGCCAGCGCGCAACCACACGGCCGGAGCGCCGAAATTCACACGTAAACCTTCGGTTGCAATAAAAAAAGCCGGGCCCGGAGGCCCGGCAGTCCAACAGGGAGGTACATGTCATGACCCGGACATGCGCGGGATACGATCACCTTAAATATGTTTACAGAGTATCACTTTGATCCACCTCAATCCACACCCAGTTACGAAACGAGTCTATAGCCACCCGATTCTGTGACCAAAAGGCGTGCATTGGACGGGTCGGGCTCGATCTTCTGGCGCAGGCGATAGATATGAGTTTCCAGCGTGTGGGTTGTGACACCTGCATTGTAGCCCCAGACCTCGTGCAGCAGGACATCGCGGGCAACAACGCCGTCGGTGGACCGGTACAGGAACTTGAGAATATTGGTTTCTTTCTCGGTCAGGCGAATTTTGCGATCCTCTTCGGTGATCAGCATCTTCATCGCCGGTTTGAAAGTGTAAGGGCCCAGGACGAACACCGCATCTTCAGATTGCTCGTGCTGGCGCAGCTGGGCACGGATGCGAGCCAGAAGAACCGGGAATTTGAACGGTTTCGAGACGTAATCATTTGCGCCGGCGTCCAGACCCAGGATGGTGTCGGCGTCGCTGTCATGGCCAGTCAGCATCAGAATCGGGCTTTTGACACCTTGTTTACGCATCAGGCGGCATAGTTCGCGCCCGTCGGTGTCAGGAAGGCCAACATCAAGAATCACCAGATCGTAGATCGCCTCGCGGGCGCGCTCCATGGCTGACGACCCGTCGGATGCTTCGAAGACATCAAAATCCTCGGTCATCACAAGCTGCTCACTCAGAGCTTCGCGCAGATCCTCGTCATCATCCACAAGCAGAATTTTCTTGAGCTGAGCCATGTTCCCGTCCTCCTATGCCTTTTGCATCACTTGCGTGTGGAATATGCAATCAACAAGATTTGCTGCAACTGTCTCACGACCTCGTGTCTGACGTATAGGAAATGTTTCACATTTTCCGCGGATCAGGCTACCTGATGGACGAAACGTTATAGGATAACACGGATGAGTCTCATTCCAGACATCTCGGAATTGCTGGCACGGGCGCGGGCAGATCTGCGCATGGGCCTGCCTGTGGTCCTGACAGATGACGGCGGACTTAGCGTGTTGGCCGTGGCGTCGGAAACACTCAGCGCGCAAAGGCTTGCCGATCTCAGGGGTCTTGGCAGCGACCCGGTTGTCACGATCACCGGACGGCGGGCGGAAACGCTCAAGGCGCGGGCCTATGACGGCGATCTGGCGCGCGTGATCCTTCCGGCGGATGCGGATATTGGATGGGTGCAGGCCGTCGCTGATCCGTCAGACGATCTGAACGCGCCGATGAAAGGCCCCATGATGTCCGAGCGTCAGGGACATGCCAATCTGCACCGGATCGCGATTGCGCTGACGAAATCCGCCCGCCTGTTGCCTTCCGCTGTTGTCACCGCAATCGAAGACGGCCGCGCCTTTGCGGCGGCGCATGGGCTGACCTGCATTGATCATACGCGCGCGGCACCTCATCTGGCCGACCGCAGCGCCTTGCACGAAGTCGTTGCGGCGCGCCTGCCAATGGAAGTGTCCGAGGCAGGCCGGTTGCACATTTTCCGCCCCGAAGATGGTGGAGAAGAGCATTATGCCATCGAGATCGGACGCCCGGATCGGAGCAAGCCGGTTCTGGCCAGATTGCACTCGGCCTGTTTTACAGGCGATCTGATGGGCAGCCTGAAATGCGACTGCGGCCCGCAGCTTCGCGGGGCCCTGGCCCAGATGGGCACTGAAGGTGCCGGCGTCCTGCTGTATCTCAATCAGGAGGGTCGCGGCATCGGGCTGGCCAACAAGATGCGCGCATATTTCCTGCAGGATCAAGGATTTGACACGGTCGAGGCCAATCACCGCCTGGGCTTTGAGGACGACGAGAGGGATTTTCGCCTGGGGTCGGATATCCTGAAATCCCTTGGCTTCAACGCAGTCCGCCTGCTGACCAACAACCCGGCAAAGATTGCGATGATGGAGAAAACAGGAATCGCCGTAACCGAACGGGTGCCGCTGCAAGTTGGCGAAACGGCGCATAATCGGGGGTATCTGGCGACCAAGGCGGCAAAGTCGGGCCATCTGCTGTGACACCAAATGATCTTGTGCTGACGCCGCGCGGTGTCCGGTTTCTGGGTCGGGTCTTCCCCTGCGCCATCGGCAAAGGCGGGATCAGAGCGGACAAGCGCGAAGGCGACGGCGCAACACCGGTTGGAACGCACCGGATTGTGGCCATGCTGTACCGGCCGGACCGCATCTGTCGGCCCGTGCCATGGGCGCTTCCGATCGGTCCGGGGGATCTTTGGTCTGACGACATCCAGGATGCGGGTTATAACCATCTGGTACGGGCGCCTTACGCCCACAGCCACGAGAAACTGCGCAGATCAGACCCTTTGTACGATCTTGTGCTCGTCGTTGACTGGAACTGGCCTGACGCGATTCCAGGGCGCGGCTCGGCCATCTTTATTCATCAATGGCGGCGACAGGGGTTTCCCACCGAAGGCTGCGTGGCCTTTCGCCGGGACCATCTGAAATGGATTGCCAGGCGTGTCGCCCAAGGCACGCGATTGATTATCCCTGCGGCCTGACCCGCTCGCCAAAAATTGCCGAACCGACGCGAACATGCGTTGCACCCAGCGCGATGGCTTTCTCGAAATCCCCGCTCATGCCCATGGAAAGTCCGGACAAGCCGTTTCGTGCTGCGATCTTTGCCAGCAAGGCGAAGTGCAGCGAAGGCTCCTCCTCTATCGGAGGTATGCACATCAATCCCTGAATTGGCAGGTCGAGGTCACGGCATTCGGCAACAAACGCATCCGCATCTGAAGGCATGATTCCGGCCTTCTGCTCCTCTTCCCCGGTATTCACCTGAATGAAAAGGTCAGGGCAGTGGCCCAGTTCCTGCGCCAGACGCGCCAGTGTCTTGGCAAGTTTGGGGCGGTCAACCGAGTGGATCGCGTTGCACAGTTCCATCGCCTGACGTGCTTTGTTGGTTTGCAGCGGGCCGATCAGATGCAGGTCAATGCCGTCGTACCGCTCTTTGAAGGCGGGCCATTTTCCTGCTGCTTCCTGCACCCGGTTTTCACCGAAACACCGATGGCCCTGATCCAGCACCGCCTGAACCCGTTCATCGGGCTGAACCTTGGAAACGGCGATCAGCTTTACCGCACCAGCGGGCCGTCCATTGGCAATTTCCGCCTTGGCGATACGGTCGGTGATTTCCTGCAGCGACATGGGGTTCCTCAATCTGCCTACCTGCGCAGACAAACACCAAGTCGACACAAAAGAAAAGGGCAGGTCTTTCGACCTGCCCTCAAATCTTGCGGTTTCAGATCAACTTAGAAGTTGAACTGAGCACCGAAGTCAGCACGGATGGTGCTGTTTCCGCCGCCGGGTTTCGACTGGCCAATACCACCGCGCAGCGATGCACCGCCGCCCAGGTCGTAGATAGCGCCGATACCATACTGACGAACGTCATTGCTTGCCTCACCGTCACCGTATGCTGCGGTGATGGTGGTTGCTGCGCCAATGTTGTAGGCCAGCGACAGACCGTATGCGGTGCCGTCGGTGCCGCTTACGCGGGTTTTATCGTCAGCAACAAACAGGGTGCCCGAGAAGTCGCCCCATTCGCCACCCAGGGTCAGAACAGCCAGGCTAGGCTTGCTGCCACCGCCCGAAATGTCGGTCTGACCGTAAGCAACAGCGGCAGTGATGTTGCCGAAGCTGTAGGTCGCGCTGATGTCCCAACGGTCGCCGGAACCGGAAACGGTTGTCAGAGCCGGGCCACCTGCGACGGTACCGATTGTGGTGGTCACAGTGTCAACCTGGTCGTACGACGCGCCGAAGGCGAAATCACCAACTGCGTACTGGAAGAACACAGCGTTTGCGCCCGAACCGGTCGAGGAGTACGACAGGAAGCTGTAGTCAACGCCCGAGTACTGACCGATGAACGATTCCAGGCCAGGCTCGTTACCGTAGTAGTTTGCCAAGTTGTCGAACGAACCGGAAACGTTGCCGGCGTCAACACGCAGACCACCGTAGATGACCGAGAAACGTGCGCCGTTCAGGCCAGCCGAGTTGGCTTCGCCGGTTGCCGCGTTTTCATCAGCCTGCAGACGAACACGACCCGAGAACTCTACGCCACCGTCGGTTTCAACGTTTGCGTCGATGTTCAGACGGAAGCGCGATACCAGGATGGTGTCCGAGCCCTGAACCGATGCAGTCAGGGTTGTGGTGGTGACAGCACCACCGGTTGTCACGGAGCGGACAACGGCGGAGGTCGAGAAGCTACGGTCTTCCTGGTAGCCGATACCAAAACGGCCGTAACCGCTGAAGCGAACATCAGCCGCTGCAACGCTTGCGGTTGCAATCAGAGCGGTCGATGCGAAGAGAACTTTTTTCATCTTGTTTCCCTCGGTTTCAAAAGTTTTTCTACTCGACATATGCCTCAGCACATGTCTCAGCACGGACACCGTTTCGCTCTTTTTGCCCCCTTCGCGCAAGCTTACCTTAATTGCGTCGCCTGCATTGGCCCCGGATTGGTGCAAGGATGCCACAGTCAATTTCCACCCCCGGAACCCGCATTCTGCGCCAATATAAGAAAAGAATAGGCTTGTTGCTGCACTGCGCCTTGTCTAGGAGTATCAACCAACAACGCAAAACCAATGAAGCAGGACCTGTCGACGATGCGCCTGAAAACGATTCTGGGTTTGATAATACTGACCGCCGCTGTCGCCGCCTGCGGGCGCAGCCAGCCATTGCCGGGGGATGCACGCTCGTTGACTGTCGATGGCTCTTCGACAGACGAACGCGAACTCAGCGATCCGGGCCGTACAACGATCTGGGATGTCTTCGGACCGAACAACTCCGAACAGGTCACAAATGTGAACCGCTATTTGTGGCGCGCTTCGCTGGATGTGCTGAATTTCCTTCCAGTACAGGAAGTTGACCCGTTTACCGGTGTGATTGTGACCGGCTATGGCAAGCCGCCGGGTGGCGGGCGCTCGTACCGGGCGACGGTCCATATCAGTGACCCGGCGCTGGCGGCGCGCTCGTTGACTGTCTCGCTGCAATCCAGTGGCGGTGCTCCGGTCAGTGCCGCAACCACCCGCGCGGTCGAGGATGCGATCCTGTCCCGCGCACGCCAGCTACGCATTGCGGACAACAAGTTCTAGCCACCCGCCGCAAATCGCAATATTACCACGCCGGGTTCATGCCCGGCGTTTTCATTCACGAAGGACCGCACCATGTCGCGCTACTCGGCCAACGAAATCGAAGCAAAATGGCAGGAGGCCTGGGACAGGGCCGGGATCTTCACCGCCGACCACAAGGCGGACAAGCCGAAATACTACGTGCTTGAGATGTTCCCCTACCCGTCAGGCCGAATCCATATGGGGCATGTGCGCAACTATACGATGGGCGACGTGATCGCGCGGCATAAACTGGCGACCGGCCACAACGTGCTGCACCCGATGGGCTGGGACGCGTTCGGGATGCCGGCGGAAAACGCCGCGATGGCGATTGGTGGCCACCCGAAAGACTGGACTTACGGAAACATCGCCGACATGCGCGGGCAGATGAAGCCTTTGGGCCTGTCGATTGACTGGTCTCGTGAGTTCGCTACCTGTGATCCCGAATATTACGGCCAGCAGCAGGCGCTGTTCTTGGACATGCTCGAAGCCGGGCTGGTTTACCGCAAAAATGCCGTGGTGAACTGGGACCCGGTCGACATGACCGTGCTGGCCAACGAACAAGTGGAAAACGGACGCGGTTGGCGATCCGGAGCGTTGGTGGAACGTCGCGAACTGACCCAGTGGTTCTTCAAGATATCGGACTATTCCGAGGAACTGCTCGACGCGCTGGACACGCTGGAGAACTGGCCCGCCAAGGTGCGCCTGATGCAGGAAAACTGGATTGGCAAGTCGCGCGGCCTGCAATTCGGCTTTGAACGCACAGATGGCGGCGAGCCGATCACCGTCTATACGACCCGCCCTGACACGCTGCTGGGCGCGTCCTTCGTTGGTATCTCGCCGGATCACCCGATTGCCAAGCAGCTTGAGGTTGAAAGTTCCGAAGTTGCTGAATTTGTTGCCGAATGCCGCAAAGGCGGCACGACCGAAGAGGCGATTGAGACCGCCGAGAAGCTGGGTTATGACACTGGCATTCGCGTCAAACACCCGCTGGACCCGAATTGGGAACTTCCTGTCTGGATCGCCAACTTCATCCTGATGGATTACGGCACCGGCGCGATCTTTGCCTGCCCGGCGCATGACCAGCGCGACCTCGATTTCTGCCGCAAATATGGCCTGCCCGTGGTGGACACCTTCTTTGCAATGGATGACGACAAACTGGTCGACAAGATTGCTTTTGTCCCGCCCAAGACCGAAAGAGTTCGCTGGGTGAATCACTTCGCGGGCCTGACCGAGGCGACGGGTGACGAGGCGATCGACGCCACCGTCGATTTTGCCGAAAAGGCCGGCTGGGGCGAAGGCGTCACCAAATACCGCCTGCGCGACTGGGGTTTGAGCCGCCAGCGCTATTGGGGCTGCCCGATTCCCGTTGTTCATTGTGACAGCTGCGGCGTAGTGCCCGAGAAAAAGGAAAACCTGCCGGTCCGCCTGCCCGACGATGTCACGTTCGACAAGCCCGGCAACCCGCTGGACCGTCACCCGACCTGGCGTGACTGCGCCTGCCCGAAATGCGGATCCCCGGCAAAACGAGAGACCGACACGATGGACACCTTTGTCGATTCGTCGTGGTATTTCGCCCGTTTCACCGCCCCGCATGCAGAAACGCCAACGGATATGGCGGAAGCCGAATACTGGATGAATGTCGATCAGTATATCGGCGGCATCGAGCATGCGATTCTGCACCTGCTCTATTCCCGATTCTTCGCACGGGCGATGAACATCACAGGCCACTTGCCAAAAAAAGCCATCGAGCCGTTTGATGCGCTATTCACCCAAGGTATGGTGACACACGAAATCTACCAGACCCGTGATACCAACGGCCGCCCGATCTATTACCTGCCCGAGGATGTGACCGACGGCAAACTGGCAGATGGCACCGCAGTTGAAATCATCCCCTCGGCCAAGATGTCGAAATCCAAGAAAAACGTGGTCGATCCGGTCAGCATCATTTCTGCCTTCGGTGCCGACACAGCCCGCTGGTTCGTGCTGTCCGATTCGCCGCCTGAACGGGATGTGGAATGGACCGCGGCCGGGGCCGAAGCGGCCTACAAGCATCTCAATCGTGTGTGGAACCTTTGCGACAAGATCGGTGCGATGGACCCGGACGCAAAAGGCGAAGGTGATGAGGACCTGCTGCGCGAGATGCATAAAACCATCCGCGACGTGTCGCTGGGTGTCGAAAGCTTCGGCTTCAACGCGGCCATCGCCAAGCTTTATGCCTTCACAAACACGCTGGCCAAATCCAAGGCAGGGGCTACGGCCCAGAAGCAGGCAATCAAAACGCTGGCACAGCTTATGTCGCCGATGACACCGCATCTGGCCGAAGATATCTGGGCGCATCAGGGCGGAGAAGGTCTGGTGGCGGTCGCCCCATGGCCCGTCCCAGATGAGACGATGCTGATCAACGACACGGTCACGTTGCCGATTCAGATCAACGGCAAGCGCCGCGCGGAAATCAGCGTGTCCAAGGATTTGGCGAAGGACGAGGTTGAAAAAGTCGCGCTCAGCACCGAAGCTGTGCAAAAGGCGCTGAACGGTGCAGCGCCGAAGAAAGTGATCGTAGTGCCGGGCCGGATCGTGAATGTCGTTGTTTGATCGCAAATCGTGGCGGATACTGCCGCTTGCAGCTGCTCTGTTTGTTGCCGCTTGCGGTTTCCAGCCGGTTTATGCCCCCGGCGGTTCAGGCGAAGCGCTCTACGGGAAGGTTGTCGTGTCTGCCCCGAATGACGTCGAAAGCTACCTGTTGGTTCAGAACCTAGAACAGCGTCTGGGGCGCAGCGCGGAACAGGTTGAGGAATACGACCTGAATGTTCAGGTCGCGACCACGACTCTGGCAGCGGCCATCACTACGACCAACGAAATCAACCGCCTGACCATTAATGGCCGGGCCAACTTTACGCTTGTGTCGAAAGCCACAGGGCAGGTGGTTGCATCAGGTTCAGAAACCAATTTCGTGGCCTATTCGGCTGCCGGTTCAACCGTCTCGACCCTGGCCGGGGAACGCGCGGCAAAGGAACGACTGATGGTGATGCTTTCGGATCAGATTGTCAATCGCCTGTACGCCACCACAGGTCCGGCCACATGAAGCTCAGCCCGCGCGAGGCCGAGGGGTATTTTACCAGGCCCGACGCGGACAAGGCCGGCCTGCTGATCTATGGCGCGGATGCGATGCGTGTTGCGCTGAAACGGCAGCAGGTTCTGGCGGCCCTTCTGGGCCCCGCCGCCGAGGAAGAGATGCGGCTGACCCGGATCCCGGGATCGGAATTGCGCGGCGATCCGGCGTTGCTGCTGGATGCCATCAAGGCGGTTGGGTTTTTTCCCGGCCCCCGGGCCGCCTTTGTCGAGGATGCGACAGAGACCGCAGCGCCTGCGATTCTGTCAGCGCTGGAAGACTGGGCGCTTGGCGACGCGCAGATCGTTGTGACCGCCGGACAGCTCAAACCAAGTTCGAAAATCCGCAAGGCGTTCGAAACCCATCCGGCGGCTTATGCAGTGGGTATCTACGACGATCCGCCTTCCCGGGCCGAGGTTGAACGGATTCTGTCCGAAGCAGGTTTGCAGAATATCCCCCGCGACACGATGTCGGTGCTGGCTGAACTGGCGGTTGCGCTCAGCCCGGGGGATTTCACCCAGACCGTTGAAAAGATTTCGTTATACAAGCGCGGTGACCCTTCTGAGCTGACCATCGAAGATATCGAATCTTGCGCGCCACGCTCGACCGAAGCGGCGTTGGACGATGCCCTGAATGTGGTTGCCGAAGGACGAACGGCCGAAATCGGTCCATTGCTTCGCCGTTTGCAGGCGCAGGGCACAAACGCAGTCACCTTGTGCATCGGGGCAACCCGGCATTTTCGCACGCTTTATGCCTGCGCTTCGGATCCGGGCGGCGCAGCGCAGGGTATCGGCAAGCTGCGCCCGCCTGTTTACGGCAAGCGCCGCGACCGGATTTTGCGGCAGGCACAGGGTTGGGGTGCGCAAAAACTGCAAACCGCGCTGACGGTGCTGACCGATACGGACCTTTCCCTGCGATCAGCCGGTCAGACCGCACCCGCGCTGGCACTGGTCGAACGGGCAATGATCCGTCTGGCAATGCTGGCACGGTCGCGCTAGTTCATTCTGCCCGCTCCAGCCATTCCGCCGCCGATCTGCCTGCCCATCGCCCGGTCGCCAGACATGCAGTCAACAGATACCCGCCGGTCGGAGCCTCCCAGTCCAGCATCTCGCCCGCACAGAACACGCCGGGCATGACACTGAGCATCAACCCGTCGTCCAAAGCCGCGCGGACAACACCACCTGCGGTCGAGATCGCCTCGTCCATCGGGCGCAATTCCGCGCTACGCACGGGCAAAGCCTTGAGCATTTCGATCGTCTGTTTTGGCGTAAGTGACTGCCCCGCCGTCATTTCGTGAAACAATGCGGCTTTCTGCGGCGGCAATCGCAAACTCTTTTTCAACCACTGAGACAGCGTAGTCTTGGTTTTTTTGTCCGAGAACCGGCGGTGCAGCACATCCTCTGCCAGATCGGGCAAGAGATCGACCTGCAATTCCGCGCCGTCGCGCAACGCCGGGGTCAAGGCATACAACCCGCCCCCTTCCAGCCCCGTCGCCGAAAGGGTCGCCTCCCCACGAGACCGCAGATCACCGGCGCGCCATTCAACTGATTTGAGCGGCGCGCCGAAATGGGCCTGCATATGCGGGCTCCAGGAAACCGAAAGCGCCGAGTTCGATGGGGTGAACGGGGCCAGAGGAACACCTTTCTGCGCAAGATGCGTCACCCAGGCACCGTCCGATCCCAGTCGCGCCCAACTGGCCCCGCCCAGTGCCAGCACCGTGGCGTCACCGGACAGGCTTTGACGACCACCGGGTGTCTCAAACAGCAGTTTCTGTCCTTCCCAACCCAGCCAGCGCCAGCGCGTTCTTATCTGCACACCGGACGTATCCAGTCGCCTTAGACAGGACCGCAACAAGGGCGATGCTTTCATCGCCTTCGGAAACACGCGACCAGTCGAGCCGGTAAACACTTCTTGCCCAAGATCGCGCGCCCATTCCTGCGCGGCGTGCGCATCGAACTCCGCAATCATCGGGCGCAACCAGTCTGCCGCGCTGCCATAAGACCGGATTAGTGTATCAAAGGGCTCATCCTTGGTCAGGTTCAATCCGGACTTGCCTGCCATCAGGAATTTGCGCGCAACGGATGGTTTGGCCTCAAGCACCAGCACGTCATGGCCGGCACGGGCCAGTTGCTCTGCCGCCATCAGACCCGCCGGACCTGCTCCGATCACCACAGCCTGCGCCATCATTGCCCTCTTGTCATATGCTTCAGACGGCGCGACTCTGCCATACCATGTTGACAGCCGATCCGATCTGCCCGCTTTGCGACCGCCCGATCCCGGAAGGGAGCGGCAGCGTGCACCATCTGATCCCAAAACTCAAAGGTGGCAAGGGCGGACCCACCGTTTTGCTGCACCAGATCTGCCACAAAGAAGTTCACGCCACGCTGACCGAAGCCGAACTCGTGCGCAGTTACAGTACGGTCGAAGCCCTGCGCGCACATCCCCGGCTTGAGAAGTTTCTGATCTGGGTGCGAAAGCGACCGCCCGGCTTCCGTTCCAGGGTTCCGGGCAAGCGGCGCGGGCGCTGACTATGCAGGCAACCATCGATCCCCGGCGGCATCGCTGACCGCAGCACTCAGCCCTTCTATTTCCAGCCCCCGGTAATCCGGAACCGGCGAGAATTGCGCATCCGGGACATGCTGAAACTCCAACGTGGTATAGGGGCGTTTCCAAAGCCATTCGCGGTTCTGGACGGCCCAAAGATCACCACTTGGCGGCACGTCTTTCGTAAAAGCGTAAAAGTGCAGATCAAATCCATAAAGCGCGACATCTTGCATCGACAACAACCGCATGCCCTGCGCCCTGCAGAACTGGTCTTCGGACGCAAGGTCACCCGTCCGCAGCGTTACCTGTCCGATACGGGCCCGTGCAAAGGGGTCTTCTGGATCGGCGGCCCCGTCCGGGCGGTTGCCGTCAAAATCATGCTGCAGCAATTCGATGACAAAGCCGTCCGGATCGCTCAGATGTGCCATATATCCGATATCCAGGAACTGCCTTGGCGCGCTGACATCAACGCTCATTCGGCGCAGATGGGCGGCGGCCAGATCAACGTCGGGCACGGTGATCCCGATCTTCCAGTATCGCTGACCCCGGTCGTGCCGATAGCCACCACCGCCAGGCATAAGCAACAGATCCGCATCCTGCCCCGTAAAACCCACCCGCAGGTTCGGACCTTCCGGCCGCACTGACATTCCAAACGCATCGCGGTAAAACCCCGCAAGAGCATCCGGGTCGCCAACACGCAGGCGCAGGGCGGACAACCTCATCGGCACATCCTTGCGATCCCGGCGGCGATTTCGGGATTTGCCGCAAGGCTGTCGGCTGCCAGATCACGGGCAGTGGTCATCAGATGATCCGGCTCGACAATCCTGTCGACCAGACCAAATGCATAAGCCTCTTGCGCGGAAATTTTCTGACCACACATCAGGATCAGCCTTGTCCGCGCAGCTCCGATCAACGCCGTCATGCGTTTGGCATCGGATGGCTGTGGCAGAAAGCCCAGCTTCATGACCGGATAAAAGACCTTCGCCTTCGGCACTGCAATGCGGATATCGCAAGCCAGGGCCATGCCGTTCGCGCCCCCTGCCAGAGTTCCGTTCAGCGCGGCGATGGTCAGGCAGGGCAATGCGGCAATGGCGCCCGAAAGGCGTTCCCACACGTCCGAAATTGCCAGGCCGGCCCGGGCCTCGTCCAGATCCGCGCCCGCGCTGAACACCTTGCCGGCACCGGTCAGGATCAATGCGCGGGCCTGTGTTGCACTTTCGGCGATCTCGGCCAGACGCGCCAGCATGTCCCCGGTCAGCGCGTTGGCCTTTCCGGGGTTGTTGATGGTGACGGTCCACAACCCGTCGGCCTTATCCAGTTCAATCACGTCAGCCCGACCCTTTTGCGAATGTCTTCCTGCCTCAGCGAGATTTCCGTCCCAAGAAACTCATCCGCATCCGGCGTGCACATCCACAACAGGGCCCGTGCAGGCCAGTCCGCCGGAATATGATCGCTCCAGTCCAGCTGACTGACGGCGTTGATACCACTGGCCTTGATCACCCGCTGCATGTCCGTCGCAACCGTTCCCGGCGACAGCCCCATCGCGCGAATACCGTGATGGGCCTCTTCCAGATGCAGGCACTCGGTCATCATCTTGGCTCCGGCCTTGGAAGCGCAGTAATGGCTCCAGGCTTCGACCGGGTTGGAAGCGGCGCCCGAGGATACTGTCAGAACCGTGCCACCGCCCGCCGCACGCATGACGGGCAGCGCCGCGCGCATCCCGTAGAACACACCCTTGAGGTTGATATCGATCGCCTGGCTCCAGGCCTCGGGATCGGCATTGGACAGATGAAAGATCGGCTCAATGACACCGGCATTGCCGATCAGAACATCCAGGCCGCCAAACCGGTCCACGCAATCGGCCACGACCTGTTCCACCTGCGCAAAGTCGCTGACATCGCAGCTAAGCGCGATGGCGTTGTCACCCAGCGCCGAGGCCAAAGCCTCAATCTGGTCGCGACTGCGCGCCACCAATGCAACATTGGCGCCGGCTGCGGCAAATACGCGCCCTGCTTCGGCGCCGATACCCCGGCTGGCGCCGGTTATCAGTACAGTTTTCCCTTGCATCGGAATACTCTGCCCCCATTGAAATCATATCTGGGGACTCTGTAACGCGCGCAAGGGGAATTGGTCCAGCCCTGCCCCCTTGACGCCCGCCGCCGCAGGCACGACGATATGCGCAAAAATTCATCGAGAAGGGTAATCCTATGTCGCATTTCCTTCGCCGCAGTTGCGGCGCTGTTCTGGCTTATGCCGTTGTCAGCCAGGGGGCGCTGGCCGACGTAACAGCCAGCGACGTCTGGGCCGACTGGCAGGCTTACTTCACGCAAATGGGTTATACCGTAAACGGCGAACAGTCGGTGTCCGGTGCCGTAACCACCATCTCGGACGTGACGCTTGCAATGGCCTTGCCCGAAGAAGAAGGGCAGTTCGTGATCAAGGTCCCGGAAATGACGCTGGGCGACAACGGCGATGGCACCGTCAGCATTGGCTTTCCCGACTCCTTTCCCATGAGCGTCACCGGCAATGCCGAGGGTGAGGAATTCTCTGCCGATGTTGTCTACGCCCTGGATGGGTTGGACATGGTTGTTTCCGGCACCCCGGACGACATGACCTATACCTACACGGCCAATTCCATGGCGGTCTCGCTGGACAACATTCAGGTTGACGGCCAGCCCGTGCCCCGGGAAATTCTGGACGCCAGCATGACGATGACAGGCCTGACCGGTAGTTCGCAGATGCGAATCCGCGACGGGCGCGACATCAAACAATCCTTTGCAGTGACCGCCCTGACGTACGGGCTTGCCTTTGACGATCCCGAAAGCGGTGAAACCGGCAAAATCGACGGCAAGCTGGACCAGCTTGTCATGGACAGCGACAGCGTGATACCGGCCGACTTCAACATGTCGGACCCGGCGGCGCTGTACGAGGCCGGTTTCGCCTTTTCGGGCAGGTTCACCTATGCATCTGGCCAGACCAATATCGCCGGCACGAGCAAGGGCGAAGCCTTTTCCATGAGCAGCCAGTCCGAAGGCGGCCAGTTCGGCGCCAGCCTCGACGCACAGCGGATTGCCTACGACATCAACCAAAACAGCACCAGGCTGGCCGTCACCACCGCCGATTTACCGTTCCCGATCGAAATCGCGATGACCAATGCCGGGCTGAAATTCGAACTGCCGGTTCAGCAATCGGAAGAGATCCAGCCCTTTGCCTTTGGGTTGAACCTGACCGATTTCACCATGTCCGATGTTTTGTGGGGCATCTTCGACCCTGCGGGCGCGCTGCCCCGCGACCCGGCGACCATCGCGCTGAATAGCACCGGAACGGCCAAGGTGCTGATGAATATCTTCGATCCCGAAGTGGCAGAAGATCTGACCGGCGAAGCACCGGGCGAGTTGCACTCGCTGAAAATCACCGAGCTTCTGGTTTCATTGGTGGGTGCCCGCCTGACCGGTGACGGTGACTTCACGTTCGACAATACCAACACCCAGCAACCTGGCGGCATGCCGGTTCCCGCTGGCGAAGCGAATCTGCAGCTTGTCGGGGCGAACGCCCTGATCGACAAGCTGATCGGCATGGGAGTGATTTCGGACAACGACGCGCTGGGTGCCCGGATGATGATGGGGCTGATGGCCGTACCGGGTGACGCGCCGGACACGCTGAACTCGACCATCAAGTTCACCGAAGACGGTCAGATTCTGGCGAACGGCCAGCGCATCAAATAAGCCAGCCACTGGCACCACGGGTCTGAACGGCCTGTGGTGCCAGCCTCGCACTTCGGCAAATACCGTGACCCGCGGCAACTCGGGTAAAGCGAACACAACAGTGCCATCCCACCCTGTCGAACCGGACACACATCCCACCAATACCCCAAACTCAGAGTGATCCGGTGCTTCGTCACGCTCAATCCGGCCGCAGGACTTGCGGGGCGCGCAGTCCAAGGCTAGGTCCAGTAATAATCAGAGCGGAGGCATCATGACCCGAACACCCGAAGAGATCAGCCATCACCTGCTTGATGCTGCGCGCAAGGCCGGGGCAGAATCCGCAGATGCGATCGTGATTGACGGCTCCTCGGTGTCGGTCGAAGTGCGTGAGGGTGCTCTGGAACATGCCGAACGCTCGGAAGGAACCGATCTGGGTCTGCGCGTGTTTCTTGGCAAACGTCAGGCGATTGTCTCAAGCTCTGACAGCCGCCCTGAGACGCTGAGCGCGATGGCCGAACGCGCCGTGGCTATGGCGCGTGAAGCCCCCGAAGACCCGTTCACCGGTTTGGCCGATCCCGGCCAGTTGGCCACCGAACGGGACATGCCTTCGCTTGAAATGTTCGACCCAACCCCCGAGCCCGCGGCCGAAGACCTGTTGCAGGACGCACTGGCGGCCGAAGCTGCTGCACTGGCCGTGACCGGTGTCTCGCAGGTGTCAGACGCTGCCGCTGCGTATGGCACTCACAGGGTTCATCTTGCGGCCACGAACGGATTTTCCGGGGGGTATCTGCGCAGCAGCCGGTCGACATCCTGTGTCGCAATATCGGGCGAAGGCACCGGGATGGAGCGTGACTACGACGGCGACAGCCGCACCTTCCAAAGCGATCTTCGCAGCCCCGAAGAGATCGGGCGCACTGCGGGGGAACGCGCCGTCCAGCAGGTTGGAGCCCGCAAACCGGCAACCGGAAGTTTCCCGGTTTTGTTTGACGAACGCATCTCATCCTCGCTGATCGGCCATCTTCTGGCGGCCGCCAACGGGTCTGCCATCGCGCGCGGGGCGTCATGGTTGACCGATTGTTTGGGACAGCAGGTCCTGCCCGATCATCTGTCGCTGATCGAAGACCCGCACCGCCCGCGCATCTCGGGTTCCCGCCCGTTTGACGCCGAAGGACTGCCGACCAGCCGCCGGGCGATTGTCAAAAACGGCGTTCTGACCGGCTGGACCCTAGATCTGTCCAGTGCCCGCAAACTTGAAATGCTGTCCACCGGCAACGCCGCACGCGGCGTGTCCGGACCGCCCTCGCCCAGCAACTGGAACCTGAGCCTGACGCAGGGCGACCAAAGCCGCGAGGACCTGTTGCGCGACATGGGTACCGGGCTGCTTGCGACATCGATGATCGGGTCGACCATCAACCCCAACACCGGCGACTATTCACGTGGCGCATCCGGGTTCTGGGTCGAGAACGGGCAGATTTCCCACCCGGTCAACGAATGCACGATTGCGGGCAATCTGCGCGACATGCTGAAACGGATCGTCCCGGCAAATGACGCGCGCCCCTATCTGTCACGGGTTGTCCCATCGCTGCTGATTGAGGGAATGACACTTGCCGGCAACTGACCTGCCCCTGCTGATCGAGGCCGCCCGGGAGGCTGGCAAGATCGCCACCCGATACTCGGGGGCAGATGCGCAGCGCTGGGACAAACCCGATGGCACCGGCCCCGTGACCGAGGCGGATCTGGCCGTCAACGCGATGCTCGAACAGATGTTGCCTTCGGCACGCCCCGGTTATGGCTGGCTGAGCGAAGAGACCGAAGATTCACCCGACCGGCTGTTACGCCGCAGGACATTCATCATCGATCCGATCGACGGAACCCGCAGCTTTGCCGAAGGGTCGCGAACCTGGGCACATTCCTTGGCGGTCGCGGATCAGGGCAAGGTGACGGCGGCGGTGATCTATCTGCCGATGCGAAACCTCCTGTATGCGGCAGCGGCTGAACAGGGCGCAACACTGAACGGTGAGCGGATTCGTACCACGCAGACAAACCGCCTGCATGACGCCGAAATTCTGGCTGCCAAACCTAACCTGAAGCCCGTTCACTGGAAGCACGGGCAGGTGCCCGATTTCAAACGCAACTACCGCCCATCCCTAGCCTATCGCATGGCCGCAGTGGCGCAAGGGCGGTTTGACGGGATGCTGACCTTAAGACCCAGTTGGGAATGGGATATTGCAGCCGGTGATCTGATCATCCGCGAAGCCGGTGGCATCTGCTCGAACCGGCAGGGAGAGCCGTTGCGCTTCAACAACCCCCAACCGCGCCTGAACGGTGTGATCGCGGCGGGTGCCGAAACCTACAGGTTGCTGTGCGAACAGCTTGACCCGGACGGGCACGGGCTGACAGTATGAGCAAGCCCAGGTCCTTCAGCCTTGCCGCCTATCGGGTACTGTCTTGGGGCGTGCCCAAAACCGGAGGGCAACAGCAGCAGGCGCGCCCGGACGGCGAATTGCTTTGGGTTCACGTCAACAGCCACCTGCGCTTGCGCGTTGTGGATGAGTTTTGCCACAGGTTGACGCGGTCCCGTCCTGACCTGTCGGTGTTGATTACCGCCCCTTACGGCGCCGACCTGGCGCTTTGGGCGGATAGCACCTTTCCGGTTGTTTCCCTTCCGGCCGAGCAAACCGGCGCGGTTCGCGGATTTCTGGAACACTGGCGACCGGACATTGGTGTTTGGGTTGGCGGCGGGCTTGTTCCCAACCTGATCACCCAAGCGGAAGAAAACGGCATTCCGCTGATCCTGATCGAAGCTCAGGTCGATGTCGTGATTCCGCGGGGGGCCAGATGGCTGCCCGACCTTGCCCGATACACGTTCGACTGTTTTCACACGATTCTCACGGCCACGCCTGAAGCCGCCCGTCAGATCCGGCGGCTGGGCATACATTCGGCCAAGGTCACGGAATCTCCGCCGCTGCACATCAGCCCCAACCCGCGCCCATGGCCCGAGGACGAGTTGATCGAGACCAACCACGTGCTGGCCGGTCGGCCTGTTTGGCTTGCCTCGTGCGTGCAGGACAAGGAGTTCATCTCGGTGCTCAGCGCGCACCGGCAGGCGTTGCGGATGCTGCCCAGGCTCGCGCTGGTTCTGCATGTGGCGGACGCGTCCGAAGCGGCCCCCCTGCACCGGCGCCTTGCGGCCATGGACCTGCGCTGTGTCAACTGGGACAACGGCGAACCGATCGAAGACACAACACAGGTGATCCTGTCCGCCGAACGCGAGGATCTGGGCCTGTGGCAACGGGTTTCCGCCGTGACATTCGCAGGCAGTTCGCTGGAGAGAGGCATGGGCGGTCATGATCCGCTTGAAGCGGTGGCTCTTGGATCGGCGGTTATTCATGGGCCGTTCGTCCACCGCCATCAGGAGCTCTATGACCGCCTGGACATGGTGGATGCCGCCCGCACAGTCAGAACCGCAACCGAACTTGGCGACGCGGTCGAGGAATTGCTGGCACCGGACCGCGCGGCCGATATGGCCCTGGCCGGATGGCAGATCGTGACCGAGGGCGCCCCGCAGGCAGATCGGCTGATCGACATGGTTCAGGACCTGCTGGACCTCCGGAGGACACAGCATGCGAGCGCCTGAGTTCTGGAATTCCCCGCCCGACCTTCCCGCACTGCGTGCCCGGTTGCTGGCGCCGCTGGGGCGGCTCTATGCGGCAGCGACTGCCCGGCGAGTCGCCTCGGAACCGGGGATCAGGCCGGGCGCTCCGGTCATCTGTATCGGCAACCTGAATGCGGGCGGCACTGGCAAGACTCCCACCGTGATCTGGATGATCGAACAACTGCGCAACGCCTGGCACGAACCGCATGTGGTTTCGCGCGGCCATGGCGGCTCGCTGGAAGGGCCCGTGCGCGTTGATCCGGGCAAACACACTGCCGCACAGGTCGGAGACGAGCCGTTGTTGCTGGCGGCCTTTGCCGAAGTTTGGGTGGCCAAGGACCGGGCAGCAGGTGCACAAGCCGCGGCCGATGCAGACGCCACCGTGATCATTCTGGATGATGGTTTTCAGAATCCGTCCGTTGCCAAGGATTTCTCGGTCATCGTGGTGGATGCCGCACGCGGATTCGGAAACGGTCTGTGCCTGCCGGCCGGCCCCCTGCGCGAACCCGTCGAAGCCGGTCTGCAGCGCGCGGACCTGGTTCTGTCGCTGGGTGATTCCGACGCACAGAACACATTTTCCACGCAGTGGGGCAAACGTCTGAACGTGCCGCACGCCACCGGAGTGGTAGAACCGCTGCAAACAGGCATGGAGTGGGACAACGCCCCGGTTCTGGCATTCGCCGGCATCGGGCATCCGGAGAAGTTTTTTCGGACCCTGCGCCAGCAGGGCGCGCGCCTGCTTCGGGCCGAGGCGCTGGATGATCACCAGCCTCTGACACCCGCCCTGATGACCCGACTGGAAAACGATGCCCGCTTGCTGGGCGCACAGATGGTCACAACCGAAAAAGACGCCGTGCGCCTGCCGCCCGCGTTCCGTAGCAAGGTGATCACCCTACCTGTCCGTCTCCAGGTGGACCAATCCGATCTGGTCCGGGACATGGTGCTGAAAGCGGTCCCGTCGCCCTGATCAGTTATCTTCGCCCAGCTTCGGCGAAGGGCGGGTCAGGGCAAGCTCGGCATCGGAAAACACAAACGGCGTGCGCACACCGGGCACACCGTCCAGTTCAATCTGCATTCCACGCGCAATGACCTGTGGGTCCGCCATCACCTCGTCCATCGTATTGATTGGACCTGCGGGAACGCCCCCGGCTTCGCAGGCTGCCAGCAGCTCAGCCTTGTTGCGCCGCGCCGTTGCGCCATTCAGACGGGCGATCAGCACCCGGCGGTTGGCCAGCCTGTCCTTGTTGTGCAGAAAATCCGGCGCGGTGGCCAGTTCTGCCAGCCCCAGGATTTGGCACAGGCTTTGGTACTGACGGTCATTGCCGGTGGCGATGACAATATGGCCGTCGGCACAGTCGAACACCTGGTACGGAACCAGGTTGGGGTGCGCGTTGCCCATCCGCAAAGGCGCAACACCGGTTGTCAGGTAGTTCAGCGCCTGATTGGCGGTGACAGCCACGGCGACATCCAGCAGCGCCATGTCCACATGTTGCCCACGGCCTGTTGTCTGGCGCTGATACAGAGCGGCCAGTACGCCCGCGACTGCATATACCCCTGTGAACACGTCCGTTGTCGCAACGCCCGCCTTTTGCGGCTGCCCGTCCGCCTCACCGGTAATGGACATCAGTCCGGACATGCCCTGAATGATGAAATCGTACCCGGCCCGGTTGGCGTAGGGACCGGTTTGACCGAACCCGGTGATCGAGCAATAGACCAGACGCGGATTGATCTGTTTCACGCTGTCATAGTCCAGCCCGTATTTCTTCAGGCCGCCGACTTTGAAGTTTTCGATCAGGACGTCTGCATCCGCAATCAGCGCGCGCACCTTTTCCTGACCCTCGGGGGTTCTGAAATCCGCCGTGACAGACGCCTTGCCCCGATTGGTCGCGTGAAAATACGCCGCCGATACATCGTCATCCCGCGTTACAAAGGGTGGTCCCCAGGCGCGGGTATCATCCCCGTCCGGAGATTCGACCTTGATGACCTCGGCCCCAAGGTCCGCAAAGGTCTGACCGGCCCAGGGGCCGGCCAGAACTCGTGCCAGTTCGACAACCTTCAGACCGGCCAGCGGGGCCGCCATCAGTTGCCCAACTCGTCTTCGATCAGTTGTTTGAACTCTTCGTAAGACTGGTTCGAGACCTTTTTTCCGTTAACGACAAATGACGGTGTCGCGGTGATGCCGTCGCGCTCGGCGTTTTCCTGATACCAGGCCACCAGCGTCTGTGCGCGCGTTCCGTCCTGCAGGCAGGCCTCAAGCTCATCGTTGCCGATACCGGCCAGACGACCGATCTTGCGCAGCTCGTCAACGATTTCGGCGGGACCACCCGCGCGGGACCACTCGGACTGGCCTTCATAGATCAGATCCGTGATGCCAAAGAACTTTTCCGGTCCGCCGCAACGGGACACCAGCGACGCCCACAGACCGTAGCGATCAAAATAGACCTCGCGGTAGATGAACTTCACCTTGCCTGTGTCGATGAATTCCTTTTTCAGCTGCTTGTACGGCCCGGTGTGAAAATTCGCGCAATGCGGACAGGTGTAGGACGCATATTCGATGATCTCGACCGGTGCATCTGCGGCCCCCTGCACCATCTCGACAATGGTCGAGGTGTCCAGGTCGGCTTCCTGCGCCTCGGCGCTGCTGACCAGCGGGTTGGCGGGGGTGGAATTTGACAGCGACAGCCAATAGCCGCCAGCGGCAACGGCGACCGCCGCGCAGATTACGGTTGCAATACGGCTCATTCTCAGCCCTTTCTCAGCGTTTTTGTCTGGATAAAACGTTGCGGCCTAGGCTTTCAAGGGCCGCGCGCAAATCACCATCGTTTACGTCACGCGACACTTTGTCTGCCTCGGCAGCGATTTCGGGTTTGATTTCGGGTTTCGCCGGTTTCGGCTTGTGGTCGAAACTGGCCTGCCCCTCGGCAAATCCTGTCGAAGCGGTCTGCGTGATGTGCACGCGACTGATCGCGTTATAGCCATAAACCGCATTCACCTTGCCGCGCAGCTGTTCTTTCTGCATTTCCAGCATCGGCGCCTGAGGGCCGGTGGTCAGCAGGGTCAGCGTCGCCCCTATCCCCCCTTTGCCGTACCCAACCTTGACGGGCCGCGCGATGGCCGCAATGTCCTGCCCCACGATCTCGGCCCAGTGGGTCAGCAGACGCGATACGGCAAACCCCCGGCTTTCACCGGCCTGACGGATCTGATTGTTCAGCAATGTTGCGGTCCGTTTGAACCCGCGGGTGGTCGAACGTCTCGGTCGCATCTGGTTTCCAACTCCTGCGCGGCTATTGTAATGGGCAGAACAACGGGCGCCAGCGAAACCCGACGCGGAGAGGCATAAAACTTGCGTGACATCACTGAATTTAACGTCAGCACGGCGTTGCTGGACTGGTACGACCGTCATGCACGCAAAATGCCGTGGCGTGTCGGCCCCGCGGAGCGGGCTGCCGGGGTCCGCCCCGACCCATACCATGTCTGGCTGTCCGAGGTGATGTTGCAGCAGACCACCGTTGCCGCCGTGCGGGACTATTTCCTGCGCTTCACCGCGCGCTGGCCGACCGTTGACGCCTTGGCAGCGGCGCCTGACGATCAGGTCATGGGGGAATGGGCCGGTCTGGGTTACTATGCCCGCGCCCGCAACCTGCTGAAATGCGCGCGCATCGTGACTGATGTGCATGCAGGCCAGTTCCCCAACACATATGACGACCTGTTGAAACTGCCGGGTATCGGTCCCTATACCGCTGCCGCCATTTCTTCCATCGCCTTCGACCGCCCTGAAACGGTTCTGGACGGCAACGTCGAACGGGTCATGTCCCGGCTTTACGACATTCACGATCCCCTGCCCGGTTCTAAGCCACAGTTGAAGGACAAGGCGGCGGGCCTGACCCCGGTGGAACGGCCCGGCGATCATGCTCAGGCGGTCATGGATCTTGGCGCGACGATCTGCACCCCGAAATCTCCGGCCTGTGGCATTTGCCCCCTGCGCGCGCCCTGCCAGTCCCGCCTAGCGGGCACGCAGGCGGAATTGCCCCGGAAGACGGCCAAAATGCCGAAACCCACAAGATACGGGCATGTCTATATTGCCCAGCGCGGGGATGGTGCGATGCTGCTGGAACGCCGACCGGACAAGGGATTGCTGGGGGGGATGCTGGGCTGGCCAGGTTCGGACTGGTCCGACACGCCGATCGAATCGCCACCTTTTGCGGGAAACTGGCAGGTCCTGCCAGCGGAAGTGCGCCACACGTTCACCCATTTCCATCTGGTGCTGCGCATCTGGGCGGCGCCCCTGCCTGAAAACTCGGCCCCGGCGGGCTTGACCATCATTGAAAAACACGCGTTCCGACCCGGTGACCTGCCGACCGTCATGCGCAAGGCTTATGATCTGTGGCGCGACCATTGAGCCGTTGAATCACAGTTCAATGCCCGGCTAGTGTCGGGCCACACTTGCGGAGCCCGACCATGATCGCACAAGACACCCTGTCACGCTGGCAATCGGCCCTGCCCTTTTGGCTTTCTATCCTTCTGATCCCCGTGATCTGGGTAACGGCCGTTCTGGGCGGCGCATGGGTTCTGCTGGTTCCGTTGTCGACATGGTGGACCTTTGCCCTGCTTGACCGTTTGACGGGGATGGAGCTTGAAAATGGCGACCCGGATACGCCCGATGCCATGCTTGGCTGGTATATCTGGCTGACTAAAATCTGGGTCCCGCTGCAGTTCCTGACATTGTTCGGCCTGATCTGGTACGCCACGCACACGGACCACCTGAGCGTGGCTGCGAAGATCGGCCTTTTCTTCGGCATGGGTGTGCTCTCGGGCACAATCGGGATCAATTACAGCCACGAACTGATGCATCAGAAAGGCCGGCTTGAGCGCTGGCTGGGAGACATCCTGCTGTCCATGGTTCTGTATTCCCACTTCCGCTCTGAACATCTGCTGGTGCATCACCGCTACGTGGGCACGCCTCGCGATCCGGTCACGGCGTGTTACAACGAAGGATTTCACCGGTTTTATCCCCGTGTCCTGCGCGAATGTCTTGTCTCGGCGTTCCGTGCGGAAAAGGCCAAACTCGGCCGCAAGGACCGGCCCTGGACCGATCGGTCAAATCCGTTCTGGCGGTATTGGGCCCTGCAAGGGGGGATGCTGCTGCTGGCGGTTGCACTGGGCGGTTGGTCCGGACTGGGCCTGTTCCTGCTGCAGGCCGGGGTCGCGGTCTGGCAGCTTGAACTGGTGAACTACGTGGAACATTACGGTCTGACCCGGAAACATCTGGGCGACGGAAAATACGAACACGTCCACCCGCACCATTCGTGGAACGCATCGCAAAAGGCATCGAACTGGCTGCTGATCAACCTGCAGCGCCATTCGGACCATCATTACAAGCCGAACCGCCGCTTCCCGCTTCTGCAACACCATTCCGAGGACACCGCCCCCCAACTGCCACACGGCTATCCGGTCATGACCATTGCCGCGATGATCCCGCCTTTCTGGCGGCAAGTGATGAACCCGCGGGTTCGCGCATGGCGGCGTCAATATTACCCCGATATCACGGACTGGGGCCCCTACAACAAGGCGCAAAACCCGATGCCCAAAGCCTGACCGCAGCACGCCCCGGCGTGCTGCCCGGCCCAACGATTTGGATTGCATCTGCGATGCAGGATTAATCGGCGGGAGCGCTTGCTGCTCAAAGCACCCAAACATCCACGGGCGTCTCAACACCGCGCACGGCCTGATATTCCCGTTTTGTGAACCCATCCAGAGATGAGAGCTGGTTTTCCTGCTTCGCCTGCCGGAACACTGCGTCACTCAGGACAACCCGCGCGCCCAGGGTTCGGGTCGTCGCCTCAAGTTTCGCCGCCACATTGACTGCGTCTCCGATCACCGCGAATTCCAGCCTGTTGGCCCCAATATCTCCCAACACCACCGAACCATAGTGAACGCCGATCCCCACATGGATCTCGGGCTCACCCGCGCGCCGCCGTTCCAGATTCCATCTATCAATCACACCCACCATGTCGCGGGCGCAGGCCACCGCGTTGCTAGCGTCCAATGATGTGGGCACCGGGGTACCAAACGTGGCCATCAACCCGTCCCCAAGGTACTTGTCCAGCGTTCCGTGATGCCGAAACACCTCGGTCTCCATGCGCGCGTGAAACCCGCGCAGAACTTCGATCACCTCGTAAGGATCACGACCGGCCGCAAACTTGGTGAACCCGACAATGTCGATGAACAGGACAGCGATGTTTTCCTTACGGATTTGCTTGAGCGGTTCGTCATTCTGGCTTAACTCGTCGACTACATTTGGCGAGAAATACCGCGACAGATTGGCCCGCTCGCGCACAAGCCCCGCATTGCTCAGCAGCAGCCGGTTGAGACGCCGCATCGATACGCCAAGGGTCACTGCGACCATCAGAAAGACAATCACCTCCTGAACGCGCTGCGACACCATGAAGCTGTTGGGATCAAGCAGTTCGGCCACATCCGGATACCCTTTCAGGGCTTCTGCCACCCGCTCGCTGATGCCTGGAATGGGCGTTGCCACCCACCAGGCGATGATCCAGCCGACTGTCCACATGGCCGCCGTCCAGGTGCCCAGCGCAAAAACGGTACGCCAGGAATAGGCAAGCGTACCCGCAGCCAGAATAATGAAGAAATACTGGAAGTTATCGAACCGGTACTGCATGGCCAATGGTCGGACATCGTCGCTGAACGGGTTTGGGATGATCATCCCCAGGGTCATGATCATCAGATCAACAAAGATCAGCAGCAGTTCGATTCGCGATTGCCCGACCCGTCCTGCACGCCGGATCAGCCAGCCATTTGCGCAGATCAGCAGCAGAATGAAATGGTAATACAAAACCTCAGGGTGCGGGTTCAGAAAGATCAGCAGAACTCCCGTCAATCCCATCGCGATCCACCGCGCGCGTACAGCCAGTTCCAGCCCCTCGCGCTTGTGCTGTTCCATCGCTGCCAGAGTATACTTGTTGTCCAGATCGTAACTGTCCGGTTTCGTGAAGAAAAACCGGTTAAATCGGGATGTGCTGGCCGTGGTGTCCGTCATGGTTGCTGCTCCGTTGTTGCACGGCTGGAAACCGGAATTGTTGCCATCCAAGCATCGTGCGGCGTAAAACAAAAGACCCCGCCGAAAACGGCGGGGCAAGGCTTAGTGCCTTGTGTCAGGCCACAGGCACCGGCGGTATTGGTAAATTCAGTTGTGCATCTCGGCCCGAATCTGCTGGCGCAGCACGTCGATCGGCACCGTCTTGCCGTCGCGCTTGAAGCACCAGTAGGTCCAGCCGTTGCAGGACGGCGCATTTTCCAGATGTGCACCGACCTGATGAATCGAGCCTTTGACGTTCTGGCCCACCAGCGTTCCGTCCGCACGAACCTTGGCCTTGTGGCGCTGGTTCATCGAATACAGCTCCTCGCCCGGGCGCAGCATACCGCGTTCGACCAGCTGGCCGAACGGCACACGCGGCTCGGCGCGTTTGCTGGCGCTGACCTCCAGCGCTTCACGGTCAAACTTGCGCACTTTGGCAATGCGTTTCTCGGCAACCTTGCGATAGCTTTCTTCGCGCTCGATCCCGATGAACTCGCGGCCCAGCATCTTGGCGACAGCTCCGGTCGTGCCGGTGCCAAAGAACGGGTCCAGAATGACATCGCCGGGATTGGTCGAGCCGATCAGAACGCGGTGCAGCAGCGATTCCGGCTTTTGCGTCGGATGCGCCTTGTCGCCGTTTTCATCCTTCAGACGCTCGTGCCCGGTGCAGATCGGCAGCACCCAGTCACTGCGCATCTGCACGCCTTCGTTCAGGGCCTTCAGAGCTTCGTAGTTGAACGTGTATTTCGCGCCTTCGCGCTTGGATGCCCAGATCATCGTCTCGTGTGCGTTGGTGAACCGCTTGCCCCGGAAATTCGGCATCGGGTTGGATTTGCGCCACACGACGTCATTCAGAATCCAGTACCCGGCATCCTGAAGGGCGGATCCCACGCGGAAGATGTTGTGGTAAGAGCCGATCACCCAGATCGCGCCATTCGGCTTCAGTAGGCGATGCGCCGCCTTCAGCCAGTCCCGCGTGAACTGGTCATAGGCACCAAAGCTGGAGAACTGATCCCAATGATCGTCGACAGCATCCACCTGGCTGTTGTCAGGGCGGTGAAGCTGGCCTTTCAGTTGCAGGTTATATGGCGGGTCTGCAAAGATCAGGTCCACCGACGTCTCAGGCAGACTGTTCATCACATCGATGCAGTCGCCGGATAGAATCGTGTTTATAGGGAGCGCCGCCGCGCCCTTTGTCTTGATTGTGGTCATTTCACTGCCTCGGTTCCACGGCGCTTTTGCGCTCATTTGGTTGAGACAAGGATGAGTCAAAGACGATTCGCCGTCAATTTCTTTTTTGAATCAGCGACTTACGATTTACTCTTGATACAAGATATTGTGGACCGGTTTAAACGAACGTCTATGATGTGGGGTGACACCAAGATTTCGCAGCGCGTCACGGTGCTGTTTTGTCGGATATCCGGCGTTTGCCTCCCACCCATAGCCGGGATGCTGTTGCGCCAAATCCACCATCACCTGATCGCGCCAGTTTTTCGCGATGATCGAGGCCGCAGCAATCGACAGCGATCGGGCATCCCCCTTGACCACCGCCTGGGACGGCAGTTTCAGCCCGCGCGGAATCATGTTGCCGTCGATCAGCAGAAAGTCCGGGGCCGGGTCCAAAGCCTGAACCGCGCGTATCATGGCCAGATGCGAGGCACGCAATATGTTGAGTTCGTCTATTTCCGCCACCGAAGCCTCGCCCAACGCGATTTCAGTCCGTTCGCGCAGCGCAACGTCCAGTGCTTGGCGGCGCTTTGCGCTCAGTTTTTTGGAATCATTCAGACCTTCGGGGATATCATCGGGGTTCAGGATGACCGCAGCGGCAACCACAGGTCCGGCCAGCGGGCCGCGCCCGACTTCGTCAACGCCGGCAACCCTGATATGCCCCCGCGCCAGAAGCGCCTGTTCCAGATCGAAATTCGGTTGTGTCATACGTCCGGCAAAGCGCTTTTCGGCCAATACCGCAAGAAAAAAGAGAGGGCAGCTTGCGCCACCCTCTCCTGCACGGCGCTTCTGTGGCGCCGCTCCTGCTCGAAACCCGTTACTGGTGAACCACACGGTATCCTTGCTGGCGCAGGCATGCGGGTTCGTATGCCCGCTTGACCTTTTTGCCATCCCAGAAACCAACTTCGCACTGGCGGGGCAGGCTATCGGAATATCGGTAATGCTTGCCGAGGCATTTCGGCGTCAGCAGGGGGCGCTTGTTCGAATACGACTTGAAGGTGCGCAGGCACCGCTGCGGCAGGTCATATCGCGCCAGCCGCTGCGGCCGCGGGCGCACCGGGTAGTGATCGACGACAGGGGGCTGGTAGACCGGCGCGTGCTGCCGTGTTGCCTGATCCGCGCGCCTTTCCTTGTTGTAGTAATGAACACCTGCCCCAATCAGGGCCAGCGCCGCCAATCCGCCCAGCAGATCCCTGGTGTCGGCTGCGCGCGCCTGTGACACGGAAATGCCGGTTATCGTGATGGCGGTCGCAACGATCAGCGCAATGAATTTCCTGTGCATTATGCCTGTCCTTTGTCTTTTTGCGGGCGGCCTGCTCACGGCCGGGAACTTGATGACCAGAACCTGGGGCCGACCATGCCGGACAAGCAATAACGGGCGGTTGTTATCCGATATCAGCGTTGCAAACCCCTTGAGATATTGAATTTCCGGCCACCTCATGCGCAGGATGCGGCCTATGAAACAGATCCTCTCTTCTCTGGCCTTCATGGCCCTGATATCGCTGGGACCCACTGCGGCGGCGGCCCAGTGTTATGCGGATTACAAGGCCAAACAGGACAACCCCCTGCGGCTGCATTATGGCGTCATGCAGGTTGCAGCCTGCGACAAGGGACAGGCCAAATCCGAGGTCGCCCAACGCCTCGGCGCTTCGGGCTGGATCTTGTTGAACGTCATATCCGTATTCGGACCCGAAGGATTGGATCAAAGGAAGGCAAATGCCGGAAAATTCTTTCTCCGTTTGTGAGGCCCGGCGATCCGGTGCGCGGCTAGTTGGCGCGGGCATTGCCGCGATTGTCCTGATTCTGTTTACGGCAGCCGTCTTCCTGTTCTGGACCCTGCCAGATGCAAACGCCTTCAACGCCCGTGTCGAACGCCTGTTCATCGAGTCCGACCTGACTTCGCAAACCGAGATTCGCCTGTTGGAGATTCTGGCCCAATCCGGCACGGCATTTGCCGACACGCTGTCCAGCTACCGGATGGTGATCTTTGTCCTTTTGGTCTTTGCCAGCGCGATGCTGATCTCGGCCCTGGTGTTTCTGGTGATGCTCGTTCTGCTGAACCGGCGCATGGCGCAGATCGAACGGACCGGCATTCAGGTGACGTCGCTGCTGATCAGCCGCGAGGAAAACACCGTCTATCTCAACAACATGGATTTCAAACTGACCCCGGCGGCGATGGAAACCCTGTCGGTTCTGGCCGAGTCCCGGCTTGATGACGAGGTTCTGTCCGGCGCTCAGATCGAAGCGATGATTTCGGGCAGGGATGCCGCCGACTGCGACGAGGCCGCCGGTGCCACCCGGATCAAGCGGCTGCGTGATGCATTGGGCAATCAGATGGTCAGCGAATTGCTGGTCAAGAATATTGCCAAAAAGGGCTATATGCTTTCGATCGAAAAAGACGTCATTCAGATGGTCTGATCCGCAAGCATTGCCGCGCACAATTCTGCAAATCATCGTTAACGCCCTTGGAAAACCGGCGGTGAAGGCCCATCCTATAAAGACCTGCGCCAGCGGAGGTTGATGATGAACATCCACGCCAAACCTGAAACCAAAGGATATGGAATCTCGGTCGAACGGCTGAAGGGGCGGATTGCGATATACCGCGATCAGATCCTTCTGGCGGAAAGCGCAAACGCCAAGGTCATGTATGAAACACGCCTTGCGCCGACGATCTACATACCCCGCGAGGATGTCTGTGTTGATCTGAGCGATGAAACCGAATTGCAGACCTTCTGCCCGTTCAAAGGAACCGCGACCTATCATGATGTGATTCTGGCCGGCGAGCGCCTGGGAAACTCCGTCTGGGCGTATGAGGATGCCCTGCCCGAAAGCGCCGCCATACAAGGTCACATCGGGTTCATGCGCAATGCGTATACCGATCTGGATCTAGGGGAAAACACGCTTCGCGAACCGCAGGATGGCAACATTAGCGGCCCTCTGATCGATTGGCTGATGCGCGGCGCATCAGAGAACGAAACGCCCGAAGCCTTCACCAAGGCCCTTGCAGAAAAGATGCTGGACCATGGTATTCACATTCAGCGCCTCAGCATTCTGGCCTGGTCCCTGCACCCGCTGATCGCGGGAAAACACTACATCTGGGAAAAAGGCGCGGCCGAGATTTCGACCAACGTCCCGACCTATGAAATTCACGATCACCCCGCCTATATCAACAGCCCACTGCGCCACGTCTCAAACGGGCTGGGCGGGGTACGTCAGCGGCTGAACGACGATAATCCCCATAACAGCTTTCCGATCATGGAAGACCTGCGCGCAAAAGGCGCCACCGATTACGTTGCCATGCCGCTGCGCTTTTCGGACGGGCGCACCAATGTGCTGACCCTGACCTGCGATCACCCGGATGGGTTCACCACCGAAAACCTTGGGCTGGTCTTTGAATGCTCAGCCGTAATCGCGCGGTTTTACGAGGTGTTCATGCAGCGCGAAAACGCGCAGGTACTGCTGGAAACCTATGTCGGCAAACGCACGGGCGCACGGGTTCTGGGCGGCGAGATCCGACGCGGCGACGGCGATGAAATCGATGCCGCAATCATGTTCTGCGACCTTCGCAATTCGACCAGCCTTGAAGAGAAACTGGGCCGATCAGCCTATATCAACCTGCTCAACGATTTCTTCGAGACGGTTTCGGGGATCGTGCACGAAAACGGTGGCGAGGTTCTGAAATTCATCGGCGATGCGGTTCTTGCGGTGTTTCCGGCAAGCGACGATGCCGCCGCCGCCCGCACCAATGCGCAGCGTTCGGCCATCGGGATCGTGGAAAAACTGGCCACCCTGCGCGGGGAGGGCTCGGATGCGCATTGCGACTGCTCGATCGGGTTGGCCTATGGCCGGGTGACGTATGGCAATGTCGGCTCTCGCGAGCGGCTGGATTTCACCGTCATCGGTCAGGCCGCCAATATAGCGGCCCGGCTTGGTGAATACGGGAAGTCGGCAAACCACAGGATCGTCGTGTCAAAGGACATTGAACCCGCCTGTTCGAACGCCGTTCCCCTGGGAGAGGTCAGGCTGCACAATGTATCGCAGCCCATAATCTCATTTGCTCTCAAAACGGCTGCGGACGCGGTGCTGGACGGCTGACATACGATCAGCTTGAGGGCGCGCCAGACTTATGCGTTTTTTGGGCATGACACGCCGCCTGCTTCAAGGGACTAACGCCATCATCTGCGCCACTGGACCCGCCGCATTGCAACCGATTGCAAGTTTCGTGCAAAGGTGCATAGTGCTACTATGAAATTGCTTCCTAGCCTCCCCCCAATCCACAGACACCAATCATGAGTGTCACGCTCAAAGATGTTGCAGCCCTTGCCGGCGTCTCGCGCTCGGCGGTCTCGCGCACGTTTACCGAGGGCGCGTCGGTTTCGGCCAAGACCCGCAGCAAGGTCGAAAAAGCCGCGCAGGAACTGGGGTACAGCCCCAACGCGCTTGCATCCTCTCTGACGACAGGGCGGACCAAGCTGATCGGGCTGATTTCCAACAACTTTCACAACCCGATATTTCTTGAGGTGTTCGACCAGTTCACCCGCGCCCTGCAGGAACGCGGGCTGCGCCCGCTGATTGTCAATCTGACGGACGAAACGGAGCCCGCGAATTCGGTCAGGATGCTGCGGCAGTATTCGGTTGATGCGGTGATTGTCGCCTCGTCCACTCTGCCGCCGAGCTTTGCCAAGGCGTTTCACGATGCAGGCGTCCCCGTTGTGCACACGTTCGGTCGGTCTGCCACCTCGCCCGAAGTCCACGTCGTGGGGATCGACAACGTGGAATGCGGTCGCATGGCCGCGCGTGAGTTGATGGCACGCGGCTACAAGCGTGTCGGATATCTGGGTGGCCCCAAGGATGCGACTTCGGCCATGGACCGGTATCGCGGGTTTATGGAAGAGGTCGAAAAATACACCGACCTTGAAGTGTCGCATTCTTTCGCCGACAACTATTCGTTTGAAGCCGGGCGCGCCGAGATGCTGCGACTCCTGGAAGGGGCTCCGGCTGATGGGTATTTCTGCGGCGATGACATCCTTTCGATCGGGGCGTTGTCCGCCCTGTCGGATCACGGGCTGAAACCGGGCATCGATATCGGCATCATCGGTCTGAACGACATGGAAATGTCGCGCTGGGAAAGCGTGAGTCTGACGACCATTCACCAGCCGATCAAGCAGATCATCACCTCGTCCGTCGATCTGGTCGAGGAGATGTTGAAGGACCCCGCCCGGTATCCCGAAGCACGTATCTTCCCCTGCCGGGTGATTGAGCGGGGCACGTTGCGGCCCCGCTCATAATCAGCGGAACATCGGCGGACGGGCGTCTTTCCAGACGCCATCTTCTTTCGACGAAGCGACCGCGGCATGAACCGCCGCGATCGAGCGGACGCCGTCCGACGGCGTAGGCAGACCGTCGCGCAGCTCACCCCGGATGGCATCGGCCAGATCGCAATAGATGTTGGCCACAGCCAGTGGGAAACCTTCGGGGTGGGCGATGGCAACACGTGACAGACGCTGAGTCTCTTCATGCAGACCGCCCTCGCCTTTTTCGATGATCTGGGTTCTGCCGCCCACGGGTGTATAAATCAGCTGGTTGGGCTGTTCCGAGGTCCAGCGCAACCCACCGGTTTCGCCAAAAACCTGAATGTCGAACCCGTGCTGACGCCCGATGGCCACGGACGATGTCCAGAGCCGTCCAACCGTGCCTTTCCGGGTGCGGAAATTGATCATCGCATCGTCTTCAAGCACGCGGCTCGTAATGGTCGAGGCCAGATCGGCCGAGAGCTTTTCGACCTCGTCGTCGCAGATGAAGCTGGCCATGTGCAGGGCGTGAATGCCGCAATCAGCGAACTGACCCGAAACGCCAGCCATTGCCGGGTCATAACGCCAGCGCACACGGGGGTTGTCGGCATCCGTGGCGTCGCCGTGATGTCCGTGGCTGAAATTGGTCACCACCAGCCGCACATTGCCGATCTCGCCCGCCCGCACCATGGCTCGGGCCTGGCGCACCATCGGATAGGCGGAATAACAATAGTTCACGGCGCAGATCTTGCCCGACGCCTGCGCTATGCGGACGATCTCTTCGCCTTCTTCGACGGTCATGGTCATGGGCTTTTCGCACAGCACGTTGAACCCGGCCTCAAGAAAGGCTTTCGCGATCTCGAAATGCGTCGCATTCGGGGTGGCGATCGTCACCAGATCGATGCGGTCGGGGCGGTCCTTTTCGCCCGCCAGCATGTCCTGCCAGCCGCCATAGGCGCGATCGGCAGCAATGCCCAGTCGCTGCGCATATTCGCGGCCCACATCGGGGCGGTGATCCAGCGCACCTGCCGCAAATTCAAACTGCCCGTCCGCCAAAGCGCCCAGACGGTGCGCGGGTCCGATCTGGCTGCCTTCGCCACCGCCAATCATGCCCCATTTCAGCTTTGCCATGGTTTTTTCTTTCTGTAGAAATTTGTTGTTTTTGCGATCAAAAATCGCGGATTTCTGTCCATCGCCGCTGCTCAGACGATGCCAGTGCAGCCGCCAGCACGCGGTTGACCTCATGCCCGTCGCGGAAAGTTGGCCAGATCGGCTCGCCAGTGTCGATGGCCTGCAGGAAGTCCTTGGCCTCGATGATGATCTGGTCCTGATAACCAGTGCCGTGACCCGGGCCCTGACAAAAAGGTTCATAGTCGGGGTGCGCGGGGCCTGTCAGGATTTTGGTAAATCCGCGATGCGCCTCGGGACCTTCGCGGCGATAGAACCAAAGGGCGTTTTGGTCTTCCTGATCGAACCGAAGCGCGCCCTTGGTGCCCGAAATCTCATATGCGTAGCCCATCTTACGCCCGGTTGAGATGCGGCTGACATAGATATTGCCCATCGCACCATTTGCGAACCGGCACATGATCTGGGCATGGTCGTCATTGGTGACTTTGCCGCCTGGGCGGTTTTCGTGGACGGTTTCAACCTCGGCCATCACCTCGGCAATCGGTCCCATCAAGGCAAGCGCGCCATTGACCATATGGGGCGCAAGATCGCCAATGGTTCCGTTGGCCATGCCCGTCGTGCGCCACGTGGCCGGAGCGTCGGGATCGGCATAAAAGTCCTCGGTATGTTCGCCCCTGAACCAGGTGACATCACCCAATTCTCCGTCAGCAATCAGTTTCCGTGCAAATTGTGTCGCGGGCGTGCGGACATAGTTGAACCCGACCATGTTCGCGACACCGGCCGCTTCGGCTGCGGCAACCATTGCCTCGCCATCCTCCATCGATGCGCCCAGGGGTTTTTCGCACAGTACCGGCTTGCCCAAGGCAAAGGCCGCCTCGGCAATCTGGCGGTGGGTTTCCTGCGGCGAGGCGATGACCACGGCCTCGATCTCCGGATCGTTGACCAGCGCCCGCCAATCACCGGTCGCGCGCTTGAATCCATAGGCCGCCCGATACCGTTCTGCGCTTTCGGGGCTTGAGGCGCAGATCATCTCGAGACGCGGACGCAACGCGGTGTTGAACACCGCGCCCACCGCCGCCATGGCAACGGAATGGGCCTTGCCCATATAGCCGCCACCAACAATTCCAATTCCGATTTCAGACATCTGTCACGGCTCCGAACATATCATTTGCAACCGGTTGCAAAATCAGTATCGTGTGAATCGATTCAACGCAAGGTCCAAACTTTGCCGACCCCATTTTGCCGGAGGACATGACTTGAGCGCTTTGATAGATGGTATCAAAGGAAACCGGTTTGCCGTTTTCGGGCGCGCAGGCATGGATTTGTTCGCGGACCCGATCGGTGTCAAAAGCGAGGATGCCGATACCTTCCACGCCGATCTGGGTGGCTCGTCCGCCAACATCTGTGCCGGTCTGGTCAAGCTGGGCAGCCGGGCATCGCTGGTCACGTCGGTTTCGGACGACGCCGTTGCGCGGTTTTGCCTGAACCGGTTGCGGCACTACGGCGTGGATACATCCTACATCCGCGTGGTCGGCGGTGAATACCGCATGTCCATGGCGATCTATGAAAGCACGACCGAGAACTTCCAGAACGTGATCTATCGCAACGGCGCGGTCGATTTCCAGGTCACGGAAGAGGATGTGGACAAGGTCGACTACGGCGCCTTCTCCGCCGTCCTTTCTGCAGGAACGGTATTTGCTTCGGAACCCTCACGCAGCGCCACGTTCCGCGCCTTCGAGAACGCGCGCAACGCAGGTCTGCCGGTGATTTTCGACATCGACTATCGCCCCTATAGCTGGCCCTCGCCCGAGGTTGCCGCCGATGTGCTGTCACACGCAGGCGAAGCGAGCGACCTGATCGTGGGCAATGACGAAGAATTCGGGTTCATGGCGGGCAGCATCGACAAGGGGTTTGCCAAGGCCCGTGAACTGGCCGCAAAACCGGGCCGCGTCGTGATTTACAAGATGGGCGAAAAAGGTGCCGTGACCCTTGCTGACGGTCAGGAGATCACGACCGGGATCTACCCTGTCGATGCGATCAAGCCCGTCGGCGCCGGCGACAGTTTCATGGCCGGTCTGCTGGCCTCGATTGCGGCGGGGTATTCGCTAGAAGATGCCGTGATGCGCGGCTCGGCCTGTGCCTCGATTGTGGTGTCGCAACCCGGTTGCGCCCCCGCCATGCCGACGACGCCGGAACTGGACGCTTTTTTGGCCGCGCATCCCGGCCCCACCTCATAGGAGTTTGATATGCATATCGCGCCTTATGACAACCGGAACAACCCGATCGTCGACGCGGACGATCCGACTGTCCCGCTGAACTATTTCAACATCGTCAAGCTGAAGAAGGGCGAGGCGTTCGAATATCAGGTGCCCGGCTACGAGACCTGCATCGTGCCCGCCACCGGCAGTGTCGATGTCGATGTCGAAGGGGTTCAGTTCCCCCGGCTGGGCAACCGGGGCGAGGATGTCTGGGACGGCGAGCCGGAAGGTGTCTATGTGCCGGTGGGCGCAAAGGCGCAGATGGTCTGCGTGTCGGACGAGACCGAGGTGTTTGTTGCGGGTGCAAAATACGACAAGGTTCTGGATCCGTTTGATGTGCGCCAGCATGACCTTGTGCAATACGGTAGCGACGACACCAAAACACACCGTAAGATCAAGCACATCCTCGGCCAGAAACAGCATGAAAAGGTGGGCCGCCTGCTGGTCAGCGAGTTGTTCACCGTCGGTCAGGGCGGATGGTCGGGTTTCCCCAGCCACAAGCACGACACCAATCGCTTGCCGGACGAATCCCGGCATGACGAGACCTACAATTTCCGTTTCAAACCCAACTGGGGGTCTGGCCTGCAAATGCTGCAGCGCGAGGACAACGAACCCGGCGATGCCTATCATATTGTCGACGGATCCACGATCTGCATCGACAACGGCTATCATCCCTGCTGCGTACTGCCGGGGTATGAGATGTACTATTTCACCATCCTCGGCGGCCTCAGCCAGCGCTCGCTGGTGCAGTATTTCCAGCCGACACATGCCTACCAGATTGAGACGATTCCGGGCATCAAAGACATGATCGCGAAATTCAAATGACCCTTGTTACGCTTTCCGAAGTTCTGAGGCCCGCCTATGAACAGGGCTATGCCGTGGGGGGCCTTGTCACGCTGGGCTGGGAAGACATGCGCGCCTATGTAGCCGCGGCCGAGGCGGAAAACGCGCCGGTGATCCTGCAGGCGGGCCCCAGCTGCCGCGAGCACACGCCGTTGCCGATTCTTGGCAAGATGTTCCGGCATCTGGCCGAAAACGCCTCGGTTCCTATCGTCGCGCATCTGGACCATGGCTACACGTTCGAGGAGTGCAAGATAGCGCTGGATAGCGGCTTTACCTCGTTGATGTTCGATGGGTCGCGCAAGCCGCTGCGGCAAAATATCGATGAAACGGCGGCGATTGCCGAAATGGCCCATGCCGCCGGGATTTCCTGCGAGGGCGAGATCGGTTTTGTCGGCTATTCGGGGGGTGAGGGATCAAACGGAACCGATCCGGAAGAAGCTGCAAAATTCGCCCGCGAAAGCGGTGTGGATGCGATGGCGATCTCGGTCGGAAATGTCCATTTGCAGAAAAACAAGGAAGGCGGTCTGGACGAGGACCGCATCGCGCGGATCGACGCGATGACAGACGTGCCATTGGTGATTCATGGCGGCTCCGGCGTACCGGTGGAACAGCGCAGCCGGCTGGCACGCGACAGCTCGATCTGCAAATTCAACATCGGAACCGAGCTGCGCATGGCCTTTGGCGCCGCGTTGCGCGACGCGGTCAACCGCGACCCCGACCGGTTCGATCGTGTCACCATTTTGAAAGAGACGCACGATCCGGTCGAAGCCGCCGCCCGTACGGTGATCCGCGCATTCGGCGCCCCACCGCAGCGATAATGGTCAGACCGTGAATGCCGCCCGGAACGCGGCCAGCGCAGTTTCGGGATCCTCCAGCGCGTAGGCTTCCATGCCCACCGGCCCCCGGTACTCAAGATCAAAAAGCGCACGCGCGACCGAGGCGTAGTTGACCTCGCCCGTTCCGGGCTCGCACCGGCCGGGATTGTCAGCCACTTGAATCTCGCCGATCCAGGGCAGGCATTTGTCGCACCAGCGGATCAGGTCGCCTTCGCCGATCTGCGTGTGATAGAGATCCAGATTGATGCGCAGCTGAGGGCGGTCAACGGACGACACCAGGGCCAGAACGTCTTCGGTCGATCCGAACGGACAACCGGGATGGTCCAGTTGGTTGAGGTTTTCCAGCGTGAAGACCACGCCTTCCTCCTCGGCCAGATCACAAATGCGGTTCAGCGTATCGCGCGCTTTCAGCCACATCCGGCCGTTCACGACGTCATGCTGCCAGATTGGTATTCCGTTCTCTCCCAGACCCGTTCCGTGCAAATTCAGGCGTTGTACACCCAGCCGCTTGCCGATCTGAACGGACTCGCGTGCGGTCTTCAGCAACATCTCGGCGCCTTCATCGTCGGCCAGTCGTCCTTCGACATAGCCGTCCATTATGGTGAATTCCGCGCCGGTGGCTTCAAGCTTTGGTATGTCCAGATCAGGCCAGCTCCAAAGCCCCACGCCGAACCCCATTTCTTTCAGCCGCGCCGCCCGCCAGTGCAGAGGTTTATCCAGCCAGAGCATCTCGGCGCAGGCCGCAAGTGCAAACGGATGAGACATGCCAGCTCTCCTAGAAAGTGCAGATCAGATCGAGCCGCCTTCGACCATGAAATTGCCAGCGCTGCACATCGCGGCATCGTCAGAGGCCAGAAACAGAACCATGCGGGCCACGTAGACGGGATCGATGGGGTCGGGCAGACATTGCCGGTCAACCTGTTTTGCCAGCGCTTCGGGCGTCACCCACAGGTCTTTCTGTCGGTCCGTCATGATCCAGCCGGGCACAACGGTGTTGACGCGAATCCGGTGGTCTCCAAGCTCGCGCGCCATGGTTCGGGTCAGGCCATGAACGGCGGATTTTGCTGTGGCGTATGCAGGGAATCCGGCCCCAGCCTCCCACCAGGAATTCGAGCCAAGATTGATGATTGAGCCGCCGCCTTTTGCAATCATGCCCGGGGCAACAGACTGAATGGCAAAGAACATGTGGCGAAGGTTGATCGCCATACGTTCATCCCAATACTCGGCCGTCACTTCGCGCCAGTCGTGGCGGTCGTCATGGGCGGCATTGTTGACCAGCACATCGGCAGCACCCAATTCGTCGGCCAGTTCTCCGATTGCCGTCTGCAGGGCTTCGATATCGCGCAGATCGCATTGGGCAAAGGCGTGCTCGCCGTCCAGATCGGCCAGCAAGGCGAGCCCGGCATCCGCGTTGATGTCCAGAAACCCTACCTTCGCACCCTGTGCGGCAAAGGCCCGCACGGTTTCGGCCCCGATGCCGCCAGCGCCGCCTGTGACGAAGACGGTTTTGCCTGCAAGGCTGGGGTAACTGGCAAAGCTATCGGTCAACCGTCCCGCTCCATGATCCATTCAACTTCGGGGGCCGGAACAAAGCGCCACTTTCGCAGCGGCCCGGCCATGACATTCAGGTAATACATCTCAAAACCATATGGCGCACCGCAAGGGTGATGTCCGCGCGGGACAGTCACAACATCGCCATCCGAGACGGCCATCGTCTCATCCAGCTGCCCGTCATCGGTATAGACCCTTTGAATGCCAAATCCATTGGCGGGGTTCAGGCGGTGGTAATAGGTTTCCTCAAGATAGGTGATGCGCGGATAGTCATCCTCGTCATGGCGATGGCTGGGATAACTGGACCAGTGCCCGTTCGGCGTGAACACTTCAGTTACCAGCAGGCTGTCTGCGTAGTCTTCATTCTCCATCGCGATGTTGTTGATGTAGCGCGTGTTCATACCCTTGCCCCGTTCGGTCAGGGTGATCCCATCGGGGCCGATGCGGCGGGCCTGATGTCCGCCCCTGCCCGGGGCCGAGCATACGGCGATGACGCAATCGGTTTCGGCCACGGCCTCCCACTCGGTTCCGATTGGCAGATAGAGGCAATGGGGCGGGGTTTTCTCAAAAACACTCATCCTGTCACCCAGAACGCCCCAGTCCTGCTCCGCTCCGCTGATCTGTGCCTTGCCTTCAACCATCACCAGAATGACCTCGCGGTCGCCGGTTGCCTCGGCTGCCCGGTCGCTTGCTTTCAGATGGTAAAGCCCGAAACCGACATAGCGCCACCCGGCACTTGCAGGCGTGATATCGTGCACCTTGCCCCGGGTTCCGAACGGCTTTTTCAGCAGGTCTGCCATGTGTTTTCTCCTTATTGGGCGGGCCTTGACGGCCCGCCAGTGTCTTGAATTCAGGCAGCTTGCCTTGTTTGCAGGGCTGCGTAGGCCTCGGACAGTTGCGCTTCGGTCCATCCCTCAGACACAGCCCGGCGCAGGATGTCGGCCTGACTTTCGGGCGCGTTGCCACCGATGGGTGGGTCCGTGTCCAGATTGGTTGGAAACGGATAACCCTCGGCCGTTGCGGCAATAGCTGCATCCAACTCTGCCGTGCTGAGTTCACCGCGTTGTCTCAGTGCAATCAGCGCCGGAAACACAGCCTGAGACATGGAACGCCGGTCAATCGCCTCCATCGCGCGGCCAAAGGCGGATGAAATCTGCAGCAGGTTCGCCATCCGGTGAATATCCGCGCTGCTGTTTTCCCCTGCGGCATGAAACAGGGCCGGGTTGAAGAACACCGCATCCCCTTTTTCCAAAGGCAGCTGAATACAGTTTTCTTCGAAATGCGCCCGATGCGCCGCGTCATGAAAGGCCAGATAGCCCGGCCGATAAAGCTGCGAGAACGGCATCAGTTTGGTCGGGCCGCTTTCGACCGGCATGTCGCAATGGGCAACCGCCCCCTGCAAGGTCAAAGATGCGGTAACCAGATGGGCGTGCGCCGGATAGCGCGCGGCCGTATCGGCGCTCTGGAACCCCAGATGATAATCGCGATGCGCCTGCTGGGCCTTGCCTCCGGGACGTACCTGATTGATCTGGGCCGTGACCTGATAGTTCGGCCCCAACCACGCCTCACAGGCGGCGGCGATGGCCGTATTTCCGAAATAAAGCGCAAAGCCTTCAGGGTCACGTTGGCACTGCTTTTGCAGCGCGTTCCAGACCCGGTCATTGGCGCCCGATGCGGCAAAGTGATCGCCCTCACCGGCGCCGCTTTGGCGTTCTTCCGCGATGATCCGATGGAAGACATCGCTGGCCCGGTCGATCACGGACGTGTCCGCGAAGGCACCTTTCAGGGCAATCACGCCCGCCGATTTTTCCAGAACGCGACCCCATTCTGCCAACAGCGCCTTGCGCTGATCCGCTTGTTCCAGCGCAGGACGCAAGGCCCGCATGTCGTAGATTGGAACGTTCTTCTCAACCGACGCGGCATGTGGCACCGCGCCAGCGTCGAGGTTCTGAGAGGTCAGCACCTTGAATTCATCCAGATCACAGGATTCCCGGTCGAAATAACCGACAATACCAAGGTCCTGATCTACCATGACGTTCTCCTTTCTCATGGCCAAGGTGTTGCCCAAACGGGCGGATGTTACGCGACGATCTCCAATCCGGCCTGACCACAGACCTCGACGATGTGGTCGTAGCCTTTCTTGGAGTATTCATAGGGTGGAGCTTTGGCCGGGTCCTGCTCGGCCTCGACCACGATCCAGCCGTCGTAATCCATCGCTTTCAGCGCATCGGACACGGCCTGAAAGTCGATGCAGCCATCGCCCGGAACCGTGAACGCGCCGGCAATCACTGCATCCAGAAAGCTGTGGTTGTTCTCGCGCACGTCCTGCACGACCGCCGGACGGATGTCCTTGAAATGGACATGGTGCACCCGGTCGCCCCAGCGGCTCAGGGCGGCCAGAACGTCCCCACCGCCAAACAGCAGGTGGCCGGTGTCGAAACATAGCTTTACCTCTGGGCCCGACCCTTCCATCAGCCAGTTCACGTTATCTTCGGTTTCGATGATCGTGCCCATGTGGTGGTGGTAGGCCATCGGCATACCCTGATCCGCCATCCATTTCGCCAGCTCGGTGATCTTGGCGGCATAGGCCAAGACCTCGTCCCTGGACAGTTTCGGGCGGTTGTTGACCGGGGTGCCGATCTGACCCTGCACGGTGTTCGAGCATTCGGCATAGACGATGCACGGACTGTTCAGAGCCACGAATTGCTCGACCTGCTCGCGCACGGCCTCACGCTCTGTCGCGAAATCGTTGACCAGCGACGCGCCCGAGCACCAGCCACCGCATAGCGCGATATCATTGCCTTCCAGATAGGCGCGCAGCCCGTCAGTGTCGCCGGGCATCCGCTGGCCGCGTTCGACACCGGTGTAACCGATCTCACGCGACTCCTTCAGCGCCTGCTCCATTGTATAGGCGGCGGTCAGGTCCGGCAGGTCATCATTTTGCCAGGCGATCGGAGAGATCCCGATTTTCACGCTCATTTCGTGTTTCTTTCCTTGATGGCGACTTCATAGGCCGCGCGCTTTTCATTCACTTCAGGGCGGATGCTGACCTCGGGAACCGCCACTTCCCACCATGTGCCGCCATATTCGGTCGAGGGGTACGGATCGGTGTCGATCACCACCACATAAGGTCCTGTGACCTCGCCACGTTTGGCAAGCGCATCTTCCAGTTCGGCAATGCTGCTGACCTTGACCGATGTCGCTCCCATCGCCGCCGCATGGGCTGCAAAATCAATGGCCGAGGGGTTCTCATGCACCGCATGATCCAGCAGGTTGTTAAACTCGGCCCCACCCGTACCCATCTGAAGACGGTTGATGCAGCCAAAGCCGCGATTGTCGGTAATGACCACGGTGAAAGAGACACCCATCATCGCCGCCGTCGCCATTTCCGAGTTCGCCATCATATAGGTGCCGTCGCCTGTAAAGCAGATCACGTCCCGATCGGGCTGGGCCATCTTGATGCCCATCGCCCCCGCGATCTCGTACCCCATGCAGCTAAAGCCGTATTCCATGTGGTAGGCACCGGGGCGCGGCGCTTTCCACAGCTTGTGCAACTCACCCGGCATGGTGCCCGCCGCGCACATGACCACTGTATCGTCATGCGCGGCGCGCTGAACCGCGCCCACCACCTGCATGTCCGTTGGCAGGGCATTGCCTTCGCCGGGCGCGTCTGTCAGTTTGTCGACCTTGCCGAACCATTCCGCCTTCAGCGTGTCAGCTACGGGATCAGCGCGGTAGCCCTGAAGAGCGACGCCCAACTCCTCCAACCCGACACGCGCATCAGATTGCAGTGGCATCGCGCCGTGCTTCTCGGCGTCATAGGCAGCAGTGTTCAGGCACACCATTTCGCGCTCGGGATTCGAGAACAGCCCCCACGAGCCCGTAGTGAAATCCTGCAAACGCGTACCGATGCCCAAGACCAGATCGGCTTCGGCGCAGATATCATTGGCGGGTTGCCCGCCGGTCACACCAATGGGCCCCAGATTCAGCGGATGATCCCAGGCCAGCGCGGATTTGCCCGCCTGCGTCTCGGCAATCGGAATGTTGTGCGTTTCAACAAAGCTTTGCAGCGCATCGGTCGCGCCTGAATAGTGCACCCCCCCGCCGGCAACGATAACCGGGCGTTTTGCTGCCCTGATCGCGGCCACGGCGCGGGCCAGTTCGCCCTCGTCCGGGCGGATGCGGCGTTGATACCAGACACGGGGTTCAAAGAAACTTTCGGGGTAGTCGTAGGCCTCGGCCTGCACGTCCTGACAGAAGGCCAGCGTTACCGGCCCGCAATCGGCGGGGTCGGTCATGGTGCGGAAGGCGCGCGGCAGTGCGGTAAGCAGGTGCTCGGGGCGGGAAATACGGTCGAAATAACGGCTGACCGGTTTGAAGCAGTCATTGGCGCTGACGGTACCGTCTCCGAAATCCTCGATCTGCTGCAGAACCGGATCGGGACCGCGCGTGGCGAACACGTCGCCGGGCAGCAGCAGAACCGGCAGCCGGTTCACATGGGCCAGCGCCGCTGCCGTCACCATGTTGGTGGCGCCGGGACCAATTGACGAGGTCACGGCCATGGCACGCGAGCGGCGCATTTGTTTGGAATATGCAATGGCCGCATGCGCCATGGTCTGCTCGTTATGACCGCGATAGGTTGGCAGGCTGTCCCTTACACCATGCAAGGCCTCGCCCAGACCGGCCACGTTGCCGTGACCGAAAATCGCCCAGACACCGGCGATGAAAGGCTCTCCGCCCTCGTTCATCTGTGCCCCCAGATAGCGCACCAGAGCTTGCGCGGCGGTCAGTCGGATTGTCTTGCTCATCTTGATCCCTTTCAACACATGCCGCTGCGGGCAATCTGTCGGGTTTCGCATTTTTGAAGGTTTCAGGCGCATAAACCGGCCTGATCAGGGTGCGGCCGTCTGGTGCCACGGGGTTTGGATGGCCCACCCGTTGCGGCGGAACATCCTGTCGTTCGTCGCTCAGACGGTCCCGCCGAGCGATCCTTCGAGCTGGGCCATCTCCTGACCGCCTGCCATCAGGTCCTGCAACTCTTCCGGCGTAATCTCGCCACGCCTTGCAGTGCCCAGTGTCTTGCCGCGGTTCAGCACGGTAAAGCGGTCGCCCACCGCCAGCGCGTGGCGCACGTTGTGGCTGATGAAGACAACGCCAACACCCTGGCTGCGCACCTTGTCGATGGTGGCCAGCACGTTCGAAGTCTGGCGCACACCAAGCGCCGAAGTCGGTTCGTCCAGGATCAGGATCTTGGCACCGAAATAGACCGCACGGGCGATGGCGACGGTTTGACGCTCCCCCCCGGACAGGGTGCCCACGGCCTGATCCGGCCCACGCAGGTTGATGCCCATCTTGCGCATCTCTTCCATGCAGACATCGTTTGCCTGATCGACGTCGAACCGCTTGAGCAGACCTTTGCCCTTGGTAGGCTCGCGGCCCATGAAGAAATTTCGCGTCACGCTCATCAGCGGGATCATTGCCAAATCCTGGAACACGGTCGCAATGCCCGCCTCCATCGCATCGCGCGGCGTGTCGAAATGCAGGGGCCGACCTTCGAAAAAGATCTCGCCCTTGGTGGGTTTGTGCACGCCGGACATGGTCTTGATGAAGGTGGATTTACCCGCACCGTTGTCGCCCAGCAGACAGTGGCATTCCCCGGGCTTGACGTCAAAGCTGACGCCGGCAAGGGCGATGATATTGCCAAAGTGCTTTTCGATATTTTTCATTTCCACAATCGGGGCGGCATCGGTCGCGTCGCCGTGGTGAAACTTGGTGTCTTCGGTCATATCAGCGCTCCCCGGTTACGCGTTTACGGATCGCGTTGTTGAACAGAACGGCGATCAGCAGCATGGCGCCCAGGAAGACCTGGAACCAGTCCTGATCGAAGTCGGTATAGGTGAGGCCGATGACAACCATGCCAAAGATGATCGAGCCAAAGAATGCCCCGATGGCCGAGCCATATCCGCCGGTCAGCAGACAGCCGCCGATCACTGCAGCGATGATCGCCTCGAATTCTTTCTGGAAGCCCCGGCGCGCATCGGTTGAACCAGCGTCCATCACCGTGATTATCGCAACCAATGCGGCGCAGCATGCGGTCAGCATGAACAGCGAAACCTTGACGCGGTTGACCGGAACACCCGAGTTCGAAGCCGCAACCCTGTCCCCGCCAGAGGCGAAGATCCAGTTTCCGACCGGAGTGCGCAGTAGTACATATGTCGCCGCCAGCGTGATGACGATGAACCACAGGATTTCGACCGGGATACCCGGCACCTTGGGCGCACCGCTTTTGAACGTGTCGATCATGCCGTTGGCCGCCAGCCAGGCGAACAGGCCGCCGAAAGCTTCGCCGGAAAAGAAAGGTGCCAGCCAGTCGTTTTCGACCGCATCGCGCACACCGCGCAACTGGGTCGAGCCGCCTGTCGCCATTTTCAGGCCAACCAGGGACAGGCCGCGCAGAATGAACAGAAACGCCAGCGTTACGATGAACGATGGCAGGCCCGAGCGGATCACGATATTGCCGTTGATCGCACCGACACAGGCCGCGAACAGGAATGTCATTGGGATGGCGAAGATCAGCGGCAATTGCCAGGTCACGACGCAGACGCCGAAAAACAGCCCCGAGAACGCGACCATCGACCCGATCGACAAGTCGAACTCTCCGCCGATCATCAGCAGCGCGGCCCCGATGGCCAGAATCCCCAGCTGCGCGGCGGGGGTCATGAAGTTCATGACGCCGGCAAGGGTAAACATCGACTCATCTGCAGTGATCGCAAAGAACACGAAAACCAGGACGGCACCTGCCATCGCGCCCAACTCAGGCCGTTTCATGAGTTTGGTTAGGAACGGTTCTTTCTTGACCCTTTCGTCCGATACGACGGGCGCTGACTCACTCATGGTTTCCTCCCAATTCGGTGAGATCGGCGCGCTGGCGCCGATCCTGTTGTTTGCCGGAACTTTCCGGGATTAGCGGATGCCCTGCGCGGACAGGTCGATCACCTGCGCCGCCTTTTCCTGCGTGATCAGGTTCGGACCCGAAGGCACGTTGCCGCCCGGCATCAGGCCGTATTTGGCGTGCAGACCCATGAAGTTCACCGACAGGTAGCCCTGCAGGTACTGCTGCTGGTCGATGGCAAAGGCCGCGTCGCCATCCGCGATCGACTGCAGGAAGTTTGCCGACAGGTCGAACGAGGCGACGTTCACGTCGCGGCCAGACCCTTTGACGGCTGCAACAGCAGGCTCACCAGCCGAGCTGGCACCCAGCGCCATGACGGTGTCGATGGCTTCGTTAGCGGCGAGCGCAGCAGCCACCTTCGATTCGATTTCCGACGGATCATTCGAGGTCGGCAGAACTTCGACATTGCCGCCAAAACCTTCGGTGAAGCCCGCGCACCGCAGGTCAAGCGCGACGTTGCCCACCTCGTGGTTGACGCAGATCGCCGTGCTGCCGCCCATCGACGCCAGTTTTTCGCCAGCGGCCTTGCCCGCGTCGAACTCGTCCTGACCGACATGCAGCAAGGCGCCCAGTTTCTTGGAAACGTCAGAACCCGAGTTTATCGAGATCACCGGGATACCGGCTGCAACTGCGCGTTCGATTGACGGGCCAAGCGCATCCGCATCCGGGATAGAAACGATCAGACCATCGGGTTCCTGGTTCACGGCAGCGTCGATCAGCTGCGACATGGCCACCATGTCGAAAGTTTCAGGCGCGCGATATTCGACGTTCACGCCCACGTCCTTGCCGGCCTGCTCAACACCGTTCTTGACGACGTTCCAGAAGGCATCATTGGCCTGGCCGTGCGAAACGACAACAATCTCCTGCGCGAATGCAGGTGTCGCCAGCGCCAGAGCCCCTGCTGCCAGTGCGCCCTTTACGAACTTATTCATTCTGTTTCCTCCCATTAGAACAGTCTATTTTCGTGTCGGGGTGTCAGCCCCAATCATTCGGCAGCGCCGAATCTCTGCGACTCCGATCTGATACGGAGCTGATGTCAGTTTGAAGCATTCCGGTCATTTTGCAACCGGTTTCAAAATTTCAGACATGTCAACCGGCCTTCCGGACTGCGTCGACCGCGTCGCGGCCTCGGCCATTGCAAGCGCGGCAACCCCGTCTTCCAGCGTCACCGGCAGCGCGGCACCCGTCAGGGCCGCCTGTACAAACGCATCCCATTCCGCCTGATAGGCCGGCATGTAACGCTCCAGGAAGAAATAGGTTGGTTTCGCCCCGACAACGCCTTTGTCGGTGGATTTGACCACCGTGTTTTCCAGCATATTGTGAGCCTGCAACAAACCCTCAGAACCCAGCAGTTCGACGCGCTGATCATATCCGTAGGCCGCCCGGCGGGAGTTCTTGATGACGGCTATCCGACCATCATCATAAGTCATTGTAACAACAGCGGTATCCACGTCTCCGGCCTTGCCGATTTCGGGGTCCACAACCGATGTCCCAACGGCGGAGATGGTTTTTGGCAGCTGACCCATCAGATAATTCGCCATGTCGAAATCGTGGATCATCATGTCCCGGAACAAGCCGCCGGACACCTTGATATAACCGACCGGCGGTGGAGCGGGGTCGAATGAGGTGATCGACAACATTTCGGATTTGCCGATTTCCCCTGCGTCCAACGCAGCCTTAAGCGCGGAAAAATTGGGGTCGAACCGGCGGTTGAACCCGATCATGACAGGTTGGCCACTGTCCGCCGTGGCCTTTTGACAGGCGATGGCGCGTTCGAGGTTCAGATCAACAGGTTTTTCACACAGAACCGCCTTTCCGGCACGGGTTGCCGCTTCGATCAGGCCGGAATGAGTGTCCGTTGGCGTGGCGATCAGCACCGCATCGATTGCCGGGTCCGCGATGATGTCATCAGAACTGCGGGCCTCGGCCCCGGTGTCCGAGGCAAGGCCTTCAGCCGCCTCTGCCACCGCGTCGGACACAGCACATAGCTGGCTTTTTGGGTGGGCGGTGATCGCCTGCGCATGCACGCGGCCGATACGTCCGGCCCCCAGCAATCCGATCCTCAGCATTCAATTCTCCCGAATCCTTTATTCGCGTGACAGAATGTTTCGCTTTGCAACCGGTTGCAAGATGTTTTTGCGCAGTGCTGAAAATTGGTGCAGAATCCGGTCGCATGAGCCTGTCAGACCCGATGTGGCAGGCCCGGCTTTGCCGTGTTCTTCGTTGCCGGATCTGCTGCCTGACTGCACTTGAAGCGTGCCTACGACACACCGTTTGCAAAAACAGCTTCGGCGATTTTGGGGTCAACGACGACCACGTCGACAGTGGCGATATCCTCAAAAATCTCTGCATGCAGGGTGTCACCCAGAACGTCCTGCATCTGCGCCTTGTGGCCATTGATGGATGCGTTCAGCACATCCGCGTATTCCGTTGGCGTCAGCTTTCCGGCAGCAAGCTTCGTGTAGGCATCCAGCAGGTCATGACGCAACTGGACGATCATTTCCTGATGCAAATCCACGTGCGATTGCATCAGTCCCGGATGTTCGTTTGGAGATACCAAAAACTCTGTTTCTTCCGAACACCGCGGGTAGCGCTTAGTCAGGCAGCCGTCGCAGATGCTTTTCCACTTTTTGACACCCAGACCGTCAATGGCCAACAGACCCAACCGCCCGTAAAGCGTGTGCGTCAGATTTGTCCAGCCCTTTGATTTATAACCTTTTGCGTCGTTCACTTCGAGCCCGGCCGTACACATGATCCTGTTGGTCGCCTGATGGCAGACACCGTCGAGACCGTACCGGATTCCGGCCAGACCCTTTGTCAGCGGGTCGGTTCGCATTTGCGACAGGCAATCACATTCGGGTTGAAAGGCCATTCCATGACCAATGGACCGCTGATTTTCGTCGTGATCGCCCCCGCAAGGCCACAGGTAGTTCCGCTTACCGGCATCATCGTATCCAACCGCATATGTATGGTCGGCATTCGACTTGATCGGATCGATAAAGGCGCCCTGCGCGAACATCTCGACCTTTCGCTCTTTGTAAGGGTCATAGATGTCGAACTCGTCGTGCCACAACCGGTGGCGCTTCCCCTTGACCGGGTGAAAGACTTCGGCGCTGACAAATCTCGGCCTGTTCGGATCGATACTCAGCCGAACGACCACCTCGTAGTTTGCAAGCGCCCATTTGTGGCCGTCCTGACCGCCCCAATGACCTTTGGCCGGGTCCAGAGTGATGCGGTAGGTGTGGTCCTTGCAGCCTGTTACGCTTGTTGGAACCTCAATCCTGGACTTAGGGAAGTCCGCATACACCTACCATGAAATTTCACCGGGATTCCGGGCGCAACGCTCAGCTTTTGAGTCGGGATTTTGTATGTTCGCATAACAATGACCTTTCTAAATACATTCGAAAGGTACATTGATCGGGCCAATCCGTCTGTGACGTATTCACGAAGCGCACAGAACATAGCCCAAGTCCGGACCGCGTGTCCCCAGCCTAGCCCCCGACGTAAACACCGCTTTTGGGCCGGTAGAATATCTTCTGGTCGTGAAGCCGCCCCAACAGTTCCTGAATGTCGCGAAGCGTTTCTTCCCGCTTCGATTTCTCGTCTTCATCCTCTTGTGCAGATGCGTGAGACTGCGATGCCAATGCGATTCGGAGAGAGCTTTCGATCAGGTCGATGTCCTTGACCGACAGTTCGAACATGTCGTTGTAGCGGGGCATTTCGAAACCTCCTGGCTGGGCGCAGGTCTCCAGACTGCCCCACGTCGCGTTGGATTACCACTTTTTCGTTACGGTGCGGGAAATCGTTGAGCCTATGAGATGGCATAGTATGGCCATTCGCCAAATTTCGAACAGCCCATTTATGAAGCTCTGTCGCCAATTTTCGCCCAAACGACAATGAAAGCCACAGGTTTTGTAAGCTCAGGATGTTAACCTGTTGTTGTAAAATGGCGATCCCTGAAGGACTCGAAACCTCAACCTGCTGATTAGAAGTCTTATTACTCTCCTTTCGATACAGTTCCAGGAACTTCTTTCAAGCACCAAATCTCTTTATTTTTATGAAACTTATGGACCACCGCCTTCGATCGAGCTCTTGTCAACTCTCTTTCTTGTGCTTACCTAGTGCTTACCTAGCGTAGAATGCACTTACGATGCCAAACATCCGAATGACAAAAACAAGCATTGATCGCCTCTCGCCCACAAATCGTGAGGCAATCTATTGGGACGAGAGTTTACCGGGCTTCGGACTGCGGGTGAAAACCACTGGCGTGAAGAGTTTTGTCATTCAATACCGAAGCAAGCAAACTGGTCGGTCGAAACGTAAGACTTTGGGCAAGTATGGGCCAACGCTTTCGCTTGGCACAGCACGTGAGATGGCGCGAAACCTTCTCGCCGAAGTTATCAGAGGTGGGGATCCGGTCTCAGACGGGCAGTTGCTGCGAAAATCACCAACGGTCTCCTCACTTGCCAAGCAATACTTGACCGAACATGCGGTCCCAAAGAAAAGGCCCGGTAGCGTACGGAATGATCTTTCCATGTTGGAGAGGTACATTTTGCCTAAGCTGGGTGAATTGAAGGTCATTGAAGTGACACACCAGCATATCCAGAAATTGCACAACCAAATGCGCGACACTCCTTATCAGGCCAATCGAACGCTCGCGCTTGCCTCAAAAATGTTCCAACTGTCGGTACGCTGGGGGATGCGATCTGACAATCCCGCGCGTGGTGTTGAAAAATACGTAGAGGAAAAACGTGATCGCTGGCTTTCCGACGCGGAACTTCAACGGCTTCTATTGGCGCTATCCGAACACCCCAATCAGACTGCTGCCAATGCAATCCGCCTCCAGCTTCTGACAGGCGCGCGGATTGGAGAAGTTCTGACAGCCAAATGGGAAGACATTGATCTAGAACGTCGCGTGTGGACGAAACCATCGCATCACACCAAGCAAAAACGGCGAGAACACCTACCTTTGTCTTCGGCAACCACTGCCTTGCTGTCGGAAATGCAAGTGTCGAATAGGCTAAACAGCTCATGGCTCTTTCCCGGACGCGATCCTGAGCAGCCGTACAAGGACTTGAAAGGGTTCTGGCGGTCAATAACGAAGTCCGCAGGTCTCGAAAACTACAGGGTACATGATAACCGACATACACACGCTTCACATCTGGTTTCTAGTGGTTTGAGCTTACCGATAGTGGGCAGGCTTTTGGGACACACGAACCCGTCAACCACGCAACGCTACGCGCACCTCGCAGATGACCCGTTGCGGCAGGCAGCGGATGTGATGGGTAAGAAGATCGGCGGTGGCAGTTCCTGAAACCTGAGAACTTTCCTGTGCTGAAGGCACGCGTGCAGCAATTAGACTGCAGCTGTCGGCACAGTGTCGATGTTTGGGACGGAAGGGAATGGACGGAGATATAAGATGTCCAAATTTCTATTTCCCGTTGTCACAACGCGTCGTCCGCCCTGGAACAAAGGCAGACTAGTCGGGCAGAAGCGGCCATTGCAGCCAAAGCAAGTCTGGGCTATTCGCGCTCGGCTCGAACTTGCAAACAAGCTGAGAGACCTTGCTTTGTTCAATCTTGCCATTGATAGCAAGTTACGCGGTTGCGATCTCGTTTGCTTGAGGATTAACGATCTCGCCATAGGCAATTCTGTTCGCGATCGGGTATCCGTTGTTCAAAGCAAAGCGGCGAAGCCAGTGCAATTTGAAGTGACAGAGAATACACGTGAAGTCGTGTCACAATGGGTCTCTTCGCCGGACATGCATGGACAACAGTATCTGTTTCCAAGTCGTTTACGTGCTTTGCCACATCTTTCGACCCGGCAATACGCTAGGCTTGTCCGGGATTGGGTGTTATCGATTGGTCTCGATCCGTCCAGCTATGGCACGCATTCGCTTAGGCGCACCAAAGCTGCTTTGATATGCAGAAAAACTAGAAACTTACGTGCCGTTCAACTTCTGCTCGGTCACAGCAAGGTGGACAGTACAGTCCGTTACTTCGGCGTCGAGCTTGAAGACGCCCTGAGTATTGCCGAACGTATCGATCATTAACAATTTTGGCGGGCGGGATCGTCCGCTCGCCGCTCCCAAGCAGACATTCGAAATCTCCGGTTCACTTTGGCTCAGAGCCCAAATTGCAAATTTCTGCACCGTGCATCAATGCCGGCAATGCGCAGAAAGCTGACTTTGCAATGTCTTGGGTACAGGTCGTAACAGAAGTCTATTTTTTCAGTATTCCGGGCCTAGCCGTCTTCAACCCAACCGTTTCTTGAATCTTAGAGTCGCCGCCAGCAATCCGAATGCCGCAAATCCGATCATCCAGAGAATTCCCCAGCGCAACTCGTATAGCGAGGCGTCACGCAGGACCACGCCGCGGATCATGTCCATGAAGTGGGTTGCCGGCAGGATCTGTGCGATCATTTGGACGGGTTGTGGCATACCGTCGAAGGGGAACATGAAGCCCGACATTAGGATCGAGGGCAGCAGGACAAAGATGGTCATTTGCATCGACTGCAATTGGTTCTGCGCAAGCGTGGAAATCACCAGCCCAAGCGACAGGCTGGCGATGATGAACAACAAGGTCACCACAAGCAAAGTGCCCAATCCGCCGTTTATCGGGACATCGAACAGAACGTGCCCGAGGCCGAGGATGATTGCGACCTGTATTAGGCCCAGAAAAATGTAGGGGATGATCTTGCCGATCATCAGTTCGATCGATTTGATCGGGGTGTTGATCAGCATCTCCATATTGCCCCGCTCGCGTTCGCGAACGATGGCGGCTGAAGTGAACAGGATCATCGTCATGGTCAGGATAACGCCGACAAGACCCGGCACGATATTGACCGCCGACCGCTGCTCGGGGTTGAAGTAAAGCGTCACCTCGAACGTCGGCACCTGCCGGTTTGGTGCTTGTTTCAGCAGTTCTGTTAAAGGCATCGTGCGCAGGGATTTGATTGCGCTGGCCACCATCGTGTCCGAGCCATCGACGATCCAATGTGCAACCGGTCGGCTGCTTGTTTGGTCGGTTGTGTCGGCCAAGCCCAGCCCGACGGACGGGCTGCGGGCAAGGCGTTGGCTGACGTCCCTAGGGATGATCAGCGCGGCACGCACACGGGACTCGGTGATCGCGCGCTCGGCCTCCTGCGAGGTGGTCAGCTCTTCGGTGATGGTAACAACCTGTGTGGCTTGAACGATCTGTGCCAGCGTACGCGACAGCTCGGTTCTGGATTCATCCACCAGCGCCACGGGCACGTGCCGAAGGTTGGTGTTGATCGCATAGCCAAACAGCAGCAGTTGGATCAGCGGGATCATGATGACCATGGCGAACGTCATCCGGTCTCGTCGCAGTTGCAGCAGCTCTTTCTTCAGTACTGCAGCGATGCGGCGTGGCGAGATCACTGTTCTGGCCCCCTTGTGGCGCTGACGAACACGTCTTCCAGATTTGGTCGCTGCGGGGTCAGGGACAGGTCGGGAAACGCAGCAAGTTGGCCGCGCAACATTTCCACCGGCTGAGGTTCGGATTTGTCCACCAGCACACGCAGCCGTGACCCGACTTGCGCAGTCGACAGGATCTTGGGCTGGCCAACCAACGCGTGTTTGACCTTGCGCAGGTCCGGTCCTTCAACCTCGACAACATCAGCCTGCAGATCATCCATAAGCTGGCGCGGAGACCCGTCTGCCTTTTTCACACCGTGTTGTAGGATCGCCAGTCGGTGACAGCGCTCGGCCTCGTCCATGAAATGGGTCGACACGATCATTGTTGCACCCTGATCTACGAGATCAAACAGCTGCTCCCAGAACGTTCGACGGGTTTCGGGATCTACAGCCGAGGTCGGTTCGTCCAGAAACAGCAGTTTCGGCCGGTGCAGGACCGTCGCCGCAAGGGCGAGTTTTTGTCGTTGTCCGCCGCTCATGCTGCCACTGAGCTGATGCACGTTGGCCGTCAGGTCGTAAGTATGAAGCAGCTCGTCGATCCGGCCTGCTGCCGATTTCGCTGGAATGCCATAGATATCCGCCGCGAACCGGAGGTTTTCCAGCACTGTCAGGTCGCGGTAGTACGAGAAGATTTGAGTCATATACCCGATCTCGTTCTTTAGCGGCTCAGCCGCCTCGGGCATCGACCGACCCAAAACCGAGATCGCTCCACTGCTGGGGGTCAGCAGGCCGGTCAGCATGCGCATGGTCGTTGTCTTGCCGCAGCCGTTGGGGCCGAGAAACCCGTAAATCTGGCCCGTTCTGATCTCAAGGTCCAGATTGTTAACGGCGGTGTTTTCTCCGAACCGGCGGGTCAGATCCTGTGTCGAGACGACGATATCACTCATGGCATGGGGACCTGCACGGGTACTCCGGCGGGCAGGTCCAGGGCTGCGGTGGGCAGGTCAATCTCAGCCAAATAGACAAGCCGGGTTCGGTCGTCCTTGTTCAGTCCGTAATAGGGGGTGAAGGACGAGTCGTCGCTGATCCACCGGATCACGCCATCTAACGGATCGGCCAGCCCGTCAACGCGCACTTCCAGCGTATCGCCGGGTCTCAGATTGACGCGATGTGGCTCGGGAACGTAGACGCGCGCATAGGGGATTCGACCTGTGACCATCACGGCCACCGGCTACCGGATGTTACTCGTTCACCCAAATTCCATGGCAGGGAATCCAACACGCCGTCTCGGGTGGCAGTAACCGTCAAGTCGTCCAGTACGGTTTGCTCGGCGGAAACCAACGCTTCGGCGGCTCGTACGTTGGCTTCGGCAACCGCAAGGTCCTCGGGTCTGGTGCCGTTCTGCAGCTCTTTCAGCGATTGCTGAGCGCTGGCCAGCTCAGCCCGCGCAGAATCGCGCAGGGCCAGATCATTTGCCACCTGCGCTTCGGTCACGACCGAGTTCTCGACCAGTCTGGCGTTTCGGTCATAAATGGCTTCGGCATCGGCAAGGCGCGCAACAGCGCCCGCGACTTTGGCTTCGGCTATCGCAATCTCTTCCTCGCGCGGCCCCACCTGCATTTTCAGAAGCGTGGCCTGTGCCTTTTCCAGCTCAGCCTGCGCCAGTGCCAGCTTTGCGCTTTGTAGGGTGGGGTCAAGCTGAACCAGCGTGTCGCCTGCCTTAACCACGGCGCCTTCGGCAATAGGCAAATCGACGACGATTTCGCTGGCTGTCGCGGTCAGAGCCACCCGGTCGCGCGCCAGTACGCCCAAAGCCACGCTGGAATCGGACCCGGAGCACCGGTCCAGAAAGGCGGGCAGTACAGCCGCCAATATCAAGGGTATCGGGATCATCAGATTCAACAGTGTTTCCCTCCGGTGCTTGGCCTTTGAACGCGCTGGATAATAGTCAAAGCATACAATCAGGAAATCCGATTTATGTATACGGCTCAACCGCTACACTTGGCAGCACTGGTTTATGCGGGCAGTCGTGCCAACCACTCCTCCAGTTTTTCTCCGATCAGATGGGGGTTATCCTCCTGCAGGAAATGAATACCTTTCCCGATATCCACCACTTCTAGATTCTGGATGGTCTGACGGCACCATTCGACCTCTTTAGGCCCGATGGTGCCTCCGGGCATGGCATGGAACATCAGCATCGGGGTTTGCGTTTCTCCCAGCCAATGGCTGTAGGCGCTGACGATCTCATGAACGTCCGAAGGTGCGTCGTCGATCGGTATTTCACAAGGCCACACCCGAACTGGCTTGCGACTTCGTGCTGTGGGAAAAGGCGCACGATATTGCGACATTTCTTGCGGGGTCAAATCACGCACGATGGCGCTTGGCAGAATTTTTTCGACGAACATATTCAGCCCCGAGATCATCATCCACCCCAGACCGGGCGTCCGCATCATGCGAAACCCGGCGCGGAAATTTGGCGGAAATTCGGCCCAGGTCATTGGACGCACAACGCCTTCCATGAAGGCGATGCCGCGTATGTTCTCAGGATGCCTGTGCGCATGGTGGAACCCCAATGCGGAGCCCCAATCATGAATGACAAGCGTCACGTCCTTCAGTCCCAACGCCTTTATGAATCCGTCAACGTAGGGAACGTGGTCGACAAAGCGGTAGGGAATATTCGGCTTATCCGACTTGCCCATACCGATCAGATCAATTGCGATAGCGCGGTTCTGCCGGGCGGCATAGGGGATGATGTTGCGCCAAAGATAGGATGAGGTCGGATTGCCGTGTAGAAATAGAACCGGCGCGCCTTCGCCTTCGTCAACATAGTGGATGCGCTGCCCATCCACCTCGACATACTTCGATTCAAACAGGAAGTCGGGTGAGATCTCTTGTTCGGTACTCATTGAGCCGCCCTTTCAGAATTGTGCGTTTCTTCGATCAAACCCAGCGCCTCATCATACCATGCGGGGCGGGATGCCCAGCCGACAATCGCGTTAACGGGTTGGGGCGGCGGGCGTGATAGGCTGCCAACGGGGACAACCAGAAACTTGCCGTTCCGTGTCTCGAATGGCAGAGTCGTCCTGCAGTTTCGGCAAAACACCCGACGAACTTGGGAATTGGGCACGTCAAAGGTGGTCAGCATGTCTTTGCCTTCCAGCCACTCGATCTGATCGGGCGTGGTGAACGCATTCGCAACATGGGCCGAGCCCGAGGCCCTTTGGCAAAAGCTGCAATAGCAGAGTTTGAAGGCGGCCATGTTGTCCTGCACCCGATAGCGCACTGCGCCGCAGATGCATTGCCCCTCGATCTTGTTCGGGTGAACCATCGGAGCGCTCATCTTAGCCGCGATGCGCAAAATACGCGCGGACAGATGCGGTGAAGGTCAGGCCCATGCTGATGATCGCGATGACAAAGCCGATGACCGCGGTGGCCGGGATCGAGACCAGAAAATCAATGGCAATCGCAGCGCGGATACCGATCAGGCTGCGTTTGAGGATGGACGCAACGATGCAGGAAAACGTCACCATGTACCCCAGCATCGTATAGAGCATCAGGTTGGCGGCCTGCGGGCCGACCAGCTCTCCGACCTGTAGCCCGTAGAACTTGAACGCGGCGAAGAAGCCAAAGGCCAGCAGGATCTTCAACGCGTTCAGAATGAAGATCACGCGCAGAGTGATGGGCTTTGAGGCCCCGGTTGTTTGGTCTATGGCGGTCATATCAGGTCTCCGTTTCAGTTGGGCCAAACGGCGTTTGCAGCCGCGCGCCCACAATGCTATCCATGTGGATAGAAAATGATTACTATCCATTCGGATAGAAAATGCAAGGAGAAATCTGTGGCGCGAAAACGCAAGACGGATCACGACAGTGCCGTGGCAGGTGCGCTGGACCTGTTCTGGCGGCGCGGATACCACGGTGCCAGCACACGGGAGCTTGAGCAGGAGACGGGGCTGACCCGGTTTACATTGCAAACCACCTATGGCGGGAAAGAAAAGTTTTTCCTAAAGACTTTGGATACTTATCTGGACAATGCAGAGGCCCGACACTTTCCCGACCCCGACACCTATTCGCTGGATGATCTGGCTGGTTGGTTCCGGGGCATCGCGTCAACCGAGCGGATGCCAAAGATTGAGGATGCTGGGTGTCTTGCCTTTAATTCGATTAGTTCATTCGACCGCTCTGATCCCGAGGTTAACGCACGAATCGAGCGGTACCTGACCGCACTGGAGGGGCGGTTTGCGGCGATACTGAGCCGGGCAAAGGATGACGGGGCCATCCGTTCCGAGGCCGATCCGGATGAGGCCGCACGGGTGCTGATCGGTCTTTTGCTGGGCCTTCATACGATCATGAAAGCTCGAACCTCAGATCAGTTTCCGCGGAGCTACGCCGAGGCGGCGGTCGGGCTGATTGAAGGATGGAAAAACCAGTAAGTTATCCAACGTACAGGCGCGCCTAACCTCTTGTAGCGTAAGAACTGCGCGCCTGCTGCGAATTTCTGGATGGTGGACTGCCCCTGGTTGGCTGTTGAGTGACCGCTTTGGTGAAGCCGTAGTGCAGCGCGCGCAGCTTGCTCAACGGCCGGTTTGGGCCGTCATCACAAAAAATCTAACGAACTGACTTATCGGCAGCTTTGTCCCGCGTTGCGGTCGCTCATGCGAGTGCATCGAATGACCGGACCGAGCCCAAAATAGCCACCACCGATCCACCTAGATGCTGCGAGCGCATTCGGCCATAAACAGCTCTGAGCCGAAGGTCCTTGATCTCATCCGACATATCAGCTGCTTTCATCGCCATTTTGATTGCATAGTTCCAAGGGTGTGACATGAAACAACGCCTTATTGCTCTTCTGCTCGGCATCTATGCGTTGTTTGCCGTCTTTTATTTCTGCGCGGCAAATTGCCTACCGCTCGCCCCGCTGGCGAACTCAGAAAGAGGCGAGATGACTACTTTTTTGCAAAGCAGTCAACAACACCAAATGCAGCGAACGTCCGCATCAAGTTCAAAGTGGACACATTTGTTCAGAAAGCTCGATTTGAATTTCAGTTGATGCTGATGCTCAAAAGGCATGTGCAATCTATTTCTAGTAAAGACAGCGGAGCAACATCTGGAATAGAAGCGCCGCTCGAAAACCTTGACACAACTAGATTAAGAAATGTCAATATGTACGAGTGTTGTTTGGAGGTCGAGATGTTTGCTCGCCACCGTTTTATTCTAGCGGTCTTTGTAATTTTCCTTGGACTAATTGGCTCCAAATCAAATGCCAAAACAGGAATTGATCTAGATTCGCCGACTAGCGTTCAAGAAGCAATAACATTTGGAAACGAAAACCTTCTGGCGCAGGCTGCAGATGCCACGGCGACTAAGTTCCAGTTGTCTTTCAACGAGCAGACTTCCAACACGGGTGCAAATACCCTGCAACCCGAAGCGGCTGAATCAAAACCGAAAGCATCTGCAAACGAACTGCTTTCCCGCGCTTTCCTAGTCTATAAGTCATCGCAGACCCAGTCGGGTAAGGAACGCCAGAAATCGCTGGAAGAGGTTTTGACCAGGCTCGAGAAAATCCAGACTGATTTCCCGCAAAGCAACTTGGCAAAAAAGCTATCAACCGAGGGAACGCTCGGCGCGCTGGACCTAGCGGCCATTCGCGCTGAAATCGAGGCCCTGTCTGACGAAGTTGCTGTTTCGGCGTCCGGCAGTTCCCCTGCCGGGACTAATCAACGCTGGAACCAGTCGATTGTTGTCGAAGATGCCTATTCACTGGCAGGCCTGACGTGTAAGCAGTCCAACCTGCGCGAATGCCTGACACAAAAGGGGCTGCAGGGCAAAGCTCTGGAATTTGCATATGCCCTAACGATGAAATCCGCAGGCGCGGGCGGCACCGGGACATCGTCGCAATACTCGCCCGTGGCCATCGCGGATTCCTTTCTGGAATTGGGGGCGGTGGACCTTGTGCAGGTTTTTTATCCCGGCCGCGCCAATACAAATACCGCCTTCTTTCTGGTGAACGGATCGCCTGACCTTCTTGCAACCGAATTCCAGTACGGCAATTTGGCACCTTACGCGATTGATGCCCCGAGCCGGGCGTTTGCAAAGGCATTCCCCCAGGCCAGCGTGCGCGGCGGCGGAGGGTTCAGCAGCCATCGAAAGCTGCCGGATGGCGGCCAGAGGTTTGTTTTTGGCGACTCGATCGTAAGCCAATGCCGCGCTTGCCCCATGCTGGGTGGCGTCGGTCGGGTCTATGATTTTTCGGCTGACGGAACGCTTCGCCAGACCCGAAATCTGGGGATATCTGATGATCGGCTGACCGGTTCAAGCCTCGAACCTCTGACTGCCGAGGCTCTGGACCGCTTTCCGGGGTCACTGCAGGCGCGTCTAGCGTTTTCGGGCTACGATGTCGGTCCAATAGACGGCGTACCGGGCAGGCAGACCCAAACCGCTGTGGCAGAGTTTCAGCGGGCCAATTGCCTGAATGCGACCGGGCAACTGGACAGCCGCACGATCGGGCAACTGTTGAAAATGCCGCAACTGTCCGACGGGTGCGGAACCGAGGCCCCGCAGGACACGGCGCAGCAGGCAGAACAGAAATCACCCCAGCCAGCCCCGGTTCAGCCGGATGCAAGTATTCAGGTGCGGTTTAAAAAGATTTGTCAGCGTGCAGGATCGGAAGGCTCGAACCTTCCATGCCCGTTTGTCTATGAGCGGACCTGTTCCGGCGAAAGCTGCAGCAAATTCGGGCCGCGCCGCACGTCGCAGGAGATATCGCTTGTCGCCAGCCCGGGAAGTGCCAAAGTGGTTTCGACCGTACCGACCGGAACCTGGCTGTGGGCGCGTAGAACAGATGTTTACATCGCCCCGTGCCGTGCAGTGGTCAACACGCCGTTTTCCGGGCTGAAAAGCGGCCAGACCGTCTGGCGGACCTTGTATCTGGGCGAAGGGTACTCCGATCACTGGGATGGCCAGTTGATGGTCAGTGACGGGTTCGATGATGCCGCCCGCGAAGCGGCGGATTGCGACGACCAGAGCGTTGAAACCTGGCAGCAATTGGAGACCAAAGCGGGCGAGGTGGGGTGGTCGAATGCCGTCAGGGGTATCGAAGGAGGCTCGTACTACGAAATCGACTCTTTGCGTTCCGAATACCCGACTTGGGTACTTCGCAAAGCTGCGGGTAAGAAAATTCAACCCGGTGGCAAGCTTTGCCCACAACAAGCGCTGGCCCCTCTTTCCGGATCGATGATTTCGTCCCTTTTTTCTGACAAGACACTGATTGGACATAACGCAACTTATGAGCCCTGGACCGAACGGCTTTCGGCCCTTAGCGGTGGTCAGGGGACAACAAGTTTTGTGAACAAGGGTCGTCAGATTTTCGATGGTCGATGGAGCGTTCAGGGCGATCGGATCTGTTTCAGCTATGGCAACAACACGAACTGGAGCTGCAAGTCCGTACATGTGTGCGAAGGGAACGGCGGAATCTATGCCTATGTCGGCGAAGGCGGCACCCAGACATCGTTGATCCGCGCCATCGCACCGAACGCTGCCCCTGGCACTACGCCAAAGCCTGTCACCACAACAGCGATTACCCCGGTTCGGCGTATATGTGAAACCGGCTTTCAGTGGACGCAACCAAACGGCTGCAAGGCCTGTATCGGGAACCAGACGCTTTTCACCCAGAAATCCGAAGCCGTTGAATGGGATGGGGCCTGCAAGGACAATTATATCGACGGTGCCGGAACCCTGCGGTGGATGGCGGGCAAAGACCTTATTTTCAGTGTAGCCGCATCAGGGCGCTACATTGCAAAAGATGGGTTTCTGACACTTTCGACCGAGCCGTCCGACGTTGACGTCCTGTTTGCAACGAACGGCCCGCGCGGGACGGTATTCGGGCCGGAATGCGGGTTGGTCGATCAGGGGTGGCGTCAGATGCTGCCGACCGCTCTGGCTGTTTTGCCCGCGGATATCCCAGTGGAACACACGCCTGCATTGGTTGAACTGATGAAGCAGGCTCAGGCAAAAATCAGCACCGCCTGCGCCAATCTTAAAGGGCAGATCCGCCGTGGTGGCGTCGGTGATATCGAAGTTGTCCTGCGCGTTGTTCAGAGCAATTCGCAAATTGCCGGTGAACTGGCAAATTTCCGATCTGTCAAAGTCGAAACGGTTGGCCGGACAGGGCAATGTTCCACCAAGGTCGGGCAGGTCGGCGGCTGTTTCGATCAATACCCTCAAAACCCCTTCAAACTGGCATTGGACCAGCAACTGGCTAACCAGAACCGACAACGGCAGCAACTGGAGCAACAGCAGGAACAGGCCCGCAAAGAGCGGGAAGCCCAGCAATCGCTGGAACAGCAGACAAACCAGTTGGACGCCGCATTTGCCGGGCAGATGGAAACGGTTCTAAAGGGCAAGGCCCCAATAGGCAGCGTGGCCGATCTGATACGCTATGACCGTGTCGCCTTCATCCGCGAAATGGCAAAGGGGCGGCAGCTTGTTCTGTCAACGCAGGGGCTCAATTTCTCTGATGGCTCTTTGACCTTGTCGCATTTGTCCCGTTCAACCGACGTTTATGCACCAATCCGGCAGGCGCTCAGAAACAAGCCCGGGTGGGAAGGGTGGCTTAACAACACAAAGACACCTGGCCCACCCATCGACGTGATCGAAGTCAGGGTGGTCTGCCGTCTGGACATATCGGAACTGGCAGCGCTGGAAGGCAAGCAAACGGTTGTTCTGAATGCGAAGCTGCTTAACTTGGGAACCAATCTTGCGGAGTTCGAATGCGAAAGTTGACATGCCACAAGGCCCCGAAATACTGGATTTCCACTTTGGCGGCCGCGCTGCTGATATGGGTGAGCTTGCATGGGGTATCGATGGCTCAGGACAGCGGCCCGGCACGGATGGACAAGGCAAGCACGCTATATCAGGGACAAGCCACCCCTCTGCCCGATCTGGAGGAAATCGAAAGGCTTCTCGACGGGATTGTCCAGGAGTTTCCGGCCTCGGATCTTGCCGTAAGCATCATTCTTCAGGAGAAAATCCAGGGCCTTGACGTCGCCGCATTTCGCGCGCAGCTCAGCGCGCTTCGCGAGGCCGGGGGTGCTTCGCCGGTCGACCCTGCGCTTGCCGGTGCTGCTGATTGCATCATAAGGACGCTTGCAGAAAAACCGCTGGCCGACGTCGAAATCCAGTTCGAGGTCAGCCCGACCGGCGATATTGTTGGCCTGCCTGTTCTGACTGCGCCAAAGGTCGCGCGTTCAGTGCATCGTCAGTTCTTTTTTGCTTTCGCGACTGCGCTAGAATCCTGCGCGCCGTTCCTCAATGGTATGGAAGGCAAGCAGTACACTGTGCAGAACATTCAAGGCGACCTGACACTAATCGGACAAAGCACGGCACAGGCGGCGTTGCAAAAAGAAAGCCAACCGGTGCTAAAGGCACTTCCCTCGCTGCAACCGGTGCAAGAAAGCGGTTCCGCCGAAACGGAATCCGCCCTGGATCTGGACAAGCAGGCAATCCGCGATATTCAGGCCCGGTTGAGTGTATTGGGGTATGATCCTAACGGTATTGACGGAGTAATGGGTAGTGGGACCCGAGGCGCAATTCAGGCTTGGCAAGCTAGCCAGGATTCTCCCGCTACGGGCTACTTGTCAGCCAGCCATCTTGCAGCACTCAAGACCCAATCAGAGGCTCCGTTGCAATCTTGGCTTACTATTCCAGATAACAACGCCCTGTACAATCCGCCGCCGCCAATTCCGCTCGGGCCATATGCCATGTCGGGCAATTGGCGTTACACAACAAATTGTGGCGCCAGCAGCAAAGTTGGAAAGTTCGAAATCAGAGGTTTGTTGAATGTAAGACATGTCGGCGGAAACAACTACGCGGGATCGATAAGCAACTCGCAGGGCTTGCGGGGGCGGTTCAAGGGCACGCTTTCAGGACGTCGGTTTGCGGGCGAGGTTAATTGGGGTTTGTTGTATGGGCGCGTTCAGACCCGCGGCGTTGTCGCGGATCAGAAACTTGCCATCAGCGGTCGCGATTCAAACGGCTGCTCTTTTTTTGCTGCAAAGACCGGATAACCCTATTGTCATTCGCCTCAGACTTGAGGGCCGTATATCTGGTTCCAAGTTTAGTTGGAGCTTATCCCAAAACTCCAGTCCATATTGGTGCAAGAAGTCGTTAAAGACTATTTTCCTACACTTTCATCACCGACAATGTAGAGAATCCCGCCAAAAAGCGTGACAAAGAAGATAACCCAAACAAGAGTGCTTATGTTGATTACTGCATTTGCAACAACAGGGGCTGTGACTATAGCCGCAGCGAACGAACGTTTTGGTCCGCAAAGTGGTCGTTAATGGCAAGTACGGCGGATGACCGCGTTGAGCCCAGAACGGTCTTGTTACGCGGGCAATTCAGGCTTAGTTCCTCAAAACTGCCTCAATCGCGTAAATTGCCCCGTCAAGATCGAGCTCTATGCGATATCGATAATGCCACAAACCAGTGGGATGCGGTTGGCGCCTGACGTAAACCGTATCGACAAACCCCTTTTCAATTGTTGTTTCACCGTCTTTGAAGCGCGCATCAACGTCCCAGAGCGCGGTGCTACCTTTGGTCCAGACCGTTGCGGGGGGTACCGACAGTGCAATGGTTCGAATGCGCAAGGTCTCCAACTCTGTCAGAAGACCATCCGTCCAGTCTCGGTCTGGTAAACGAAACCCCGCGGATGGTTGATTTACAACTATGTGCGAGGGAAAGGCGTGCAGTGTTTTCTTCATGAAAGCGATCTCCGGGGCAAATTCCGCCTCAATTCGAGACGTTTCTTCTGCAGGCATTACCGGCACGTGCGCCTCGAATGCCATCACTCCCACTAGCACGCCTGCGCTCGCGAGATTTGCGATCAGAAATCCGAAGCCTTGAGAGAGACTGCTACGACGTGAAAAGAACAGTTTAAGCGCACATAACTCGACACCAGAATCGACAATGGAAGCCCCAATCCACAAGGCCGAAATCTCGACAAAACCACTGGAACCAAAGAGGTCCACGATCATGTCTTCCAGCAATGCATATCCCAATACCGCCATCAACGGGTACAAAACCAAGCCGCAAAAAAGCGATATGACATTGATGGCCAGTGCCGCCTTCGCCGCTAGTTTCCATTCCATGCGAAACAGGTACTGCAAGGCCACGGTTTCAATGAGTAGCGCCAGCAGGATCACCCACCACAGACTCACTTTGATCAAGGCAAAGAATGGAGCCATTGGCACATTGGCCCATGCCGGGCCCGCGGTGAGAGCACTTAGGGCAATAAGCACTAACGGGACATGGTATCGTCGGTTTTTTTCACTGATGGTCATTTGTCCAGCGCGGATCGCCATCTGCCGCTCTGCAGATTGCCGATGAGTTGATATCTGGCGCACTTCTTGTGCACATGCAAAAGCAAACTAGCGACCATGCCCAGCGCAGGATTTGATTTAACGCAATCTTGCTTATCCATAGAGATCCTGAAGCGGCAGCTTCGTCCGCGTAGTAGCCATTCATTGAATTCTGCTGAACGACCGCATTGAGACCTTTTCAGACTTTGGGTCAGGCGCAGCATCCGTTTCAAAGGGGGTAGCAGCTTTTCGCTTCATCTGAATAAGCAATACTCTTACCGGCTTTCACTTCGCTAAAATAAAGTAATCGGCTTCACTGATGCGCCATAATACGGATGCTAAAATCCTGCGCAGAGAATGTTGGTTCATGCGAGGTGCGCGTTTTTTTTGCGCACGGTGAAGGATTTGAAACATGGAGCTTCTGGCGTTGAAACCACTGACCTTGGCCGTCTTGGCGGCAGGGGGTATGGCGTTGCAACCATCGGAATGAAACTGGCCTCAGCCGAATGGACGGCGGTGGCGCTCGCTCTGATTATTCTGGGTTTTCTTGCCGCCACCCAGTCCGAGGTGGTGCTGATGCGTACAGTTCCACTTTCCGAGTTGTATCTAATAATAATTGCGCTTGAGGCACTGATCGTACTGACCTACGCCTACAGTATCGGCGAAGGGCTAGAGCCGCGCGATTGGACAGGCGGCGCGCTCATATTCGCGGGGCTCGCGATCGTCTCGCACTGATCGGACATGGGGTGGCCGGCGCGATACGCTACGCTCGGGCCAACGATGACTTGTATGCCCAATGGGGTCGGGAGCAATCTCTAAGTGTTCTGACGGCAACGGCGGGAATGTCCGCCAAGCGGTCACTCAGACAGAACGCAGCGAACGGCTGCTCTGAGCCCAATCTGGACATTGACGAGCGGCTATGCCCACTGTGAACCATGTCGCTGACGGAAGACCTGAAGCAAATTCTGGAAACCGCCCTGCCAACCGATCCCAGCTTTCGGCGGGTCGAGAAGGCCGTCATAGACAACTGCGTTAATGACTGCCGACGATACGCTTTGGAGGGCTCCATTGAAGCATTTCTGTTGTCCGCGATGCGTCTATTGGCACTTCCCGACAATGGGCACACACGGCTGATCCCGAATGATGCAATCTCGGTGCTACCGCTGAGGTTGGTGAGCGTGGGGCGTTCGGTGCAAGTCATTGAGGCGGCACCAGGGGTAATTGCACCGCAAGGAGAGTTGATAGCAGTCAACGGTGCGGCTGTGAGCCAAATCCAAGCCACTGCGCAGAAATTTCTGGCAGGAACCTGCCAAAGGAAACGGGTCATCGGACCAATTCTTCTGGCTTGGCCGTACGCTTTGACACGTTTAGGTTTTTCGTCAAACAACGGTTCGGCCGAGTATCGCGTGAAGGACGAAAATGGGCAGATAACCAATCTGAGGGTAGCAAATGGTAATACTGTTCCTGCATCGACGCTCTACCCGAAAAACGAGCACGGCAAGGCTGATCCGGCCTGGGAAACCGAAACCTTTGTGGAGATTAATGACTGGCAAGATCTTGGGCTATCAATAGCGTTGCCAAGTTTCTTTGATCCGAGCGAAACTGCACTGCCTAAAGCCATCTCAAATGCAGCGGACCGCGTGGGTGGTTGCTCAGAAAAAACACTCTTAATTGACGTTCGCGGAAACACCGGCGGCGATTTTCTTCTCACGATGCCCTTGATCGATGCGATCTCGCAAAGCGCAAGTAAGCAGGTTGTCGTGCTTGTCGACAAATTCACGTTTTCCGCAGCGATCGTGTTTGTGGCCATCCTAAAACATCGTTTGGGAAACAGGCTGAAACTCATCGGGGAAGAAATGGGCGACGGGTTGGTGTTCTTTGCCGAGGGCAGGTTGCTCGATTTGCCGACTAGCGGAGCGGTCGTTCGATACTCATCAGCTTTTCACGACTGGAAGAACGGAACGTCTGACGAAACCACACCGCCTGAGATCGCGCGGCAAATCGTACCTGTAGGAGCACTGAACTTGGATCGGGAGTGGGTCGAAAGACCTAGTGGTAAGGATACACCTGGCTCGTTCTATCAACGAGTTCTTAAAAGCATGAGCGATTAGACGAACGACCGCTTCGTCCGCTCAGCGGAACTACAGAAAATTTGATTGAATAACCGCGGTCGGCATAAGCAGCCCCTCAAGTTCGAAAACCGGATCGACGCCTCGCTACGACCGCTTTTTCCGTGATCGGACTTTCGCTAAAATTGGAGCAGTGACGGCTCAGCGGACCAAGCTCCAATTCGCTTCCGAGCAGCATCCCGGCCACAGGACTTCAGAAATGCGCAGAAAGCCGACCTCGGTACTTCCAATTCTTTGGGGTGCTCGGACGCCTTATTCACTCTTGGAAGGGAATGCTGGTATAGGCTCCGACTTCGTCATTTCCTGTGCGTTCGTTGAATGCTCTGATCATTTCGTTTGTAGCTTTGGCCGCTTCGCGGTCCATGCTCTCGAGATCAAATTCGGAGAACGGGAACTCTGCAGCTGAGTCAGGCGGTTGCTTGGGCATTTGCACTGGTGCCGGGAAAGACTCTTCGTTGGGCACTCCTTGGCGAGTACGAATACTATCTTTGGTTACGTTCCAGGTCATGAAGTCCGCCGCCAAGTCCAATGGCCCGTCATATGTCTCTCGTATTGCTGAATAGACAGCCAGCGCAATGTCATGATCGTTTTGGAAGTGGTAACAAACCGCCAATCTTGGTCCAGTTTCAGACATGATCTTACCGAATGCTTGTGCGGAAGTGTGCCCCTGAGAGCCCACAAAAATTGCTTCGGAAGGCGCAAACCCATATTTCTCGATCATGAATTCGGGAGGGGTGAAGCACTCATGGATTGCAAGGTCCGCACCCGCCGCATGCTCTCTCCACCATCGTGTTGGAAGCGTATCAGACGAAAAAGCAAATTTTAGTCCGTTCCATTCAAGCAGAAAACTCACTGCTTGTTCACCATGTATGGCCGGCAGGGTTCTGACCTGAACACCGTTTTCGTCAAAAATGACGTTATTTACGATTTTCCAATCGAATTCGTTGACCTCAAGTTGTAACCCTCGGGGATCGACCGCCGCCCCACGAGTCGCTTCTTCCCATGCCCACATTTTCTTCATGTGATTTGCCCAAGACTTTGTTCCCCACTCAGGTTTGATGCCTTCGGGTCCCCAAAGACGAACAGGCGTTAGGCGGTTGTTTACGGGACCGGTGAAGTAAAAGGCCGGAAAATCACCAGCGTGATCCAAGTGCAGGTGACCCAAGAAGACTTTATCCAACTGATCCAGTGGAATCCCAAGCGCCATGATCCGTTCATAGGATCCCTCTCCCATGTCGAAGATGAACTTTTCGCCATTACCCAATTCAACTAAGAAACATGCCGCAGCTTGCTTTAGGCGCGGCTGAGGCATACCGGTTCCACAGGCAACAACTCGCATTTCGTCAGGACCAAGAGACTCTGTTCCCGGATAATAAACAGTTTGGTTAGGAAACGGCTCGGTCCTCGACCATTCGGATGGATCATTGCTCTGCGCGACCACAGTGTTTGCCGAAGCCAAAAATACCGTAGATATGAACGCCAATATACAGTTCTTATTTTGCGCGGAAAAAGCCATAGCAATTGCCTCCGATCAGGGCCAACTGGAATTTTCATAGTGTGAAGCCGATTCATAATAGGATCGCAGATTTTGAATGCGTCTGGCAAGGTTTCAAGAAAATGCCGGATTTGCGGCATGGTTTTCTTTTGATTTTGGTTGCTGCTTTGGGCTCGGTGCAGACGTTCGCACAGTTGCTGCGAATGACCGCTACGCGGACAAAGCAGTCCTATCGGTTCTTATATCGGATCAACAGAAGCTGCCTCCATGTGATAGCCTATATCAAGTGACGAAACACCATCGGAAAATCCGACAGAGCGCACCGTATCACCCCTGGCCAATTGCCCAGAAATAGCCACTGCCTGAAATAAGCCGTTTACCAAAAAACCTTCCGGATAGTTAACCACGATCATTTGATTTCGCGACGGAGGCGGCGTGTGAACGCAAGCTCCCGCAAAAGGAACCAAAACAAACTCGGTTATCTTGGTGTCGGTAAAGCTTAGAGGTAAAACGAAGCCGGAAATTTCAATGGATTGACCCAGAAGACTATCATTCAAGTCATTGCGACTGGATTCCATCATTCCGCCAAACGCGGCTACATCAGCAACTTTGGCGGCACCGTCGATACCAACACTCTCTAACGCCGAAAGTGCTATTTTTTCACCCTGAAGCACACGCGGGGAAAGAGCTTTACCGGCTTCTCGCATCTTTTCTGTATGCACCAGAACCCCGACCAATCTAGCTTCGTCTGCTGTTAGCCCGTAATACGGGTTCTTCTGAGACGATAGGTTGTTACCGAGGTCACTCCAATCAACGGGTCGAGCGGGCCCTGCAAGGCTTGCTGAACCTAGCAAAGTGAGGATCAGCATTATTGTCGGGGTTCGCATTGGCTCGGCTTTAATTGGCAAACGGATTTGGTATTGTGATGTCTTCGGTTAAAGGCCACTCGCGTACCAGCTCTGGCTTCTTTCCAGGTGGATACCAGAGTTCCGGATCTATCTCGTTGTCCTCAATCGTTTCATTTATCACATCATAGACTTGATGTTTTGGAGCCGGGAACGTGATCTCATCATCTGTATATACTGGCCGCGGAACCTGATTAGATTCACCCGTGACTCCCTCGCGCCACCATACTTTTCCATCACCATGCAAATTGAATACCACGAGATCTGGAGCACCGAACGCAAATGCTCCCTTGTAGTGATAGCGCACCTCGGCAACCGTTTCGTTGTTGAAAACATCGTCATAACTGTAGTGAGAGGCGACGCAGACTTTAGGCTGTGTTTGTTCACAGATATAACCTAGGCCATAAGCTGGCGTGTGGGACGTGTCGATTGTGTATGCCGCCATTGCAGCCGGCATTCCAAGTGCGCGAGAGGTAACAGAGACAGTGGCTGTTTGGACTTCGCTAATCAGCATATCCACACCTTCGCAGTACTTTATAGTCAAACTGTTAGGGCGGTTATCACCGGTGTAGCACAGGCTTTTACCATTCCAATCCAATCTGTAGCTCGTCGCGCCATCTTTGGTGTGTGATGTTGGCCAATGAGTGATTTTTACACCATTGGCTTCGTACACCGTTCCACCCTCATCCATGTAGTCGAATTCCACTACGTTCGGGTCATACCCATCGCCGATTGGCCAGGCATTGAAGCTATCCTGGTGCCAGGCTGTCATGGCCATCATGCTATCGACGAAATGCTGCGTTCCATATTGAGGTTCGGACCCACTCGGGCCGTAAATATTCAATGGTGTGTAACCACCTTGAATGGGACGGAACATCGTGAAGTACGGCAGGTCGCTCACATGATCCATATGAAGATGGGAAATGAAAACGTGATTGATCGTATTGAAGGGAACGGAGAAGCTGTTGTAGTTCCGCAGTGAACCAATCCCCATGTCAAAAACGAAACGATCACCATTGCCGAGTTCGACATATATGCTCATCCCGGATTGAACCTGTGATGGGTAATATGTCGAACCCATGAAGCTCACGCGGATCTCATTGTCCTGCAACTCCTCAGTTCCTGGATAGTAAAGCATGGCTGCATTAAAATGGGATGCAGCTTCGACGTGAGGAACCATCGTCTCGCCTTCAATCCATCGTCCTTCAGGATTTCCCGCTTGGCTGAAGAACTCGATTGCTTTCTGCATCTCTGGGGTTGGCTGCTCCTGCGCAAGCGCTTCGATTGAATGAGAAAAAGCCAGAACCCCGACGGCGCACACTCCCTTGAAACCGTACATTGCGACTGTCCCCCCGATCCCGTCTGATTTTTTTCGAGGTTAACCGAGGACAACGGAATTTCAAAACGAGTTGCGGCTACTGCGGCTACTGGAAGTAAAGCACTCTGAGAAAAACTGAAAGAATGTTTTAGGCGCTAGGCGGCCGTTCAGTCAATTTCGTTAAATGTCTACTTTGCAGACCAAGATGCCGCGTGTCGTGCCAGACGTCTAGCTGACCCAGTGTTACACACCACAAAGGTCTACTGTGCGGACGAAGCCGAACATGAAAAAGGGAATGATTCAGTTGAACTACGTCCAAAGGCTACAAATAATTCAACTGTTTGGTTACCCAGAATAAGATTTCGGCAAGTACGCCAATTGCGCCTGCTTTTTCAGTCATTACCAATGCTGTTCCAGATGTACCAAAAGGTAGATCTTCGAAATCGGAACTGTCAGATAGCTCGATCAGCACCGGATAACTAGAAATACCGGCTAGCTCTCGTATTGAAGGAAGGCCTGAACGCAGATCCAGTGTCCCCTCGGCGGATCCGACCGGCAAAGCAACAATAGTGCCAGAGAGCTCTGTGCCAGGCTGTGTCCGTAGTGCCAACCTAATCTCGTCTCCGATGTTTACGTTTTGGCGACTCGATTGTGGAAGGGAGGCTACAATTGCAAAATCCGACGGATCAATAAATGTTATTGCACCTTGAAACGTAGTGGCGCGGTTTCCTGGTCTAAGTGTTACAGCAGAAACAACGCCATTTCCGGGTGAATGAACCTCTGTCTCTTCAAGAGTCCATCTGGCCTGCTCGAGCGCCATTTCAGCTTCCACAACTGCGGCGTCTCGGCCATCAATTGTAGCGGAAATTCGACGCTCCAATCCCTTCTTGCGCGCTTCAGCTGCTCGAATATTCGCGGTCAATTGATCAATCGTAGCAACGGCTTCTTGGAGTTGAAAGGTTGTCGATGCGCCTCGCTCTTCCAATTGGATGATGTCGTCGCGCCTCTGCTGCCCAAAGAGAAGCTGGGCATTCAAAGACTCGATTTCAGCCTCGGCTGCAGCGAGATCAGTCAGCAACTGGTCAGCCGAAGACTTAGCCGTTTCAAGAGAGGCCTCGAGACGTGACACTTCAGCAGCAAAAACCTCAGGATCAATTTTGAAAAATAGATCACCTTCATTAACGGATTGATTGGCCTCGACAGCCACCTCAACAACCGTTCCGGATACATTAGGTGCGATGTTTGTCTCAATTCCTTGAACTGAAACTGGCCCTGTCGGTGTTGTGTGGTTGAGAGCTCCCAAGACCACAAGGGCAATTACTGCAGCGCCACCATAGATAACTGTTTTCCAGAAAGCGTTCCACGGAAGCCATTTGAGTTGAGAAAAAACCAACCAAATCAAGCCGAAGTAAAGACTTAAGACGATGAGCATCAACCAACCTCCGAAACCAAGCCAATTCACTATAGCATTAAGGAAGCGACAAAAATCTAGGGATAGGCCGTAGCACGCTCGCAATAATATGCGATTTTCCAATGCCCACAGTCAGTTCGTCGTCCATACGGGTTAAGGATTTTGAAAATCCGCTTTGGACTCGAAGCCGTCTTCCAAGCATTTTTGATTAACGTCAGCTTTCGGTTCATTTGCGGCCGCTGACTCCCTGCGATTTGGATGGCAAGGTCACGCATTTTGCGGACGGGTCACACCTTTCTGATTCAAGTCACATAATATCAATGATTTAGCCCTGGCATGTGTCACGCCTTTATTGGCGGCGGCCACAGATTTTGGAGATCCGAACCCTCACTTTGTTCAACAGAAGCGGACCGAACTTCCTCGTGCCGCAGTGAGCAATTGAGGTTGATATGCCCAAGTTGACACAAGATCAGCTGGCGGAGCGGTGGCACATGTCGCCGCGGACGCTGGAACAGTGGCGCTGGCTCGGAAAGGGTCCCAGGTTTTTGAAGATCGGCGCGCGCGTTTTATACGATGAAGGCGTGATCGAAGCCTTTGAGGAGGCGCAGGTCTGCCAGAATACAAGCGGACCGATTTCCGGGGAGGGTGTGTAATGGCAAAGTCCTTCCCCTCACACAAAGTCAAATCGCACCTTGTCTACACAGTCTGGGAGGTGGCGGACGTTTTGGGCTGTCATCGCCAGACCGTCATTCGCTGGATTGGGAACAACGGACTTGCGGCTGATACCAGCAGCAAGCCTTGGTTGATCGAAGGACATGTGCTCAAGGACTTCCTCGGACAAAGACAACGCAAGACGCGGTGCAAGTTGGCATTGCATCACTGCTACTGCCTCAGCTGCAGAGGTCCGCGCGAACCCGACGGCAAGATCGCTGACTATGTTCAGGAAACAGCTTCCAGCGGCCGCCTAACAGCCCTCTGTCCGACGTGTGGTGCGGTCATGAACAAGATCATTCGCCGTTCAGATCTGGAAGCCATTCAGGCCAAACTGGAGGTCACACTTCAACAAGCCTCCCCAATATTAGTGTCCTGTACCGAACCCCATTCGAAAGTGACATTGAAAGAGGAGCCCGAGACCCATGCCAAAACACACCTCGGATAACCTGCGCATCAAGCGCAAACACCTTGTCTGGCTGAAGGACGCAAAGGGGCTGTCGCAATCTTCGATCGACAAAGCCGCAGCATCGATTGCCATCTATGATAAATGGCTCAAAGGTAAGGACTACAGGGCGTTCCATTCAGAAAGGGCGCGCGCGTTCAAACGCCATCTGCAAGGTCTGCGCAATGAACGAACGGGCGCGCCACTGTCGGCAGCTACGATCAACGGAGTGTTGCGCGATGTCATGAAGCTTTTTGACTGGATGGCGGACCAACCGGGGTACAAGTCCAGGATCTCGCGCGCAGACATTGCCTATCTCACGCCGGATCGCAAATCGGAACAGGCCCGTCGATGCACCCTGTGGAAGCCGCATCCGTCCCCTGAACAAGTAAACCACCTGTTGTCCATCATGCCTGCAGAAACAGTGATCCAGCGCCGTGACCGCGCCCTGATCGCTTTCCTTTTCTTGACCGGATCACGTGAAGGTGCCGCCATCACCGTGCGGCTGGGTCATGTCGATCCAGCCAATAAATGCGTGCAGTTTGACGGCCGTTCCGTGGATACAAAGTTTGGAAAGTCCTTCACGACCAGTTTCTTTCCCTTCGGTGATGATGTCGAAAGGATTTTGCGAGACTGGATCACGGAGCTTCGTCAGGACCATCTTTTCTCAGACACGGATCCTCTGTTCCCAAAGACGCGCGTAGCTGTTGGCCCGTCCAGACGATTTGAGGCAGTAGGTATCGCGCGCGAGCCGTGGGCCGGCCCGTCGTCTGCGGCCAGGATCTTCAAGCAAGCTTTCGTTAACGCCGGGCTGCCACCGTTTTCGCCGCACCGCGTGCGAGATACGATCGCAGAGGTGGCAAAACTTCACTGCAGGACACCAGAGGACTATAAAGCCTGGTCGCAGAACATGGGACACGACGACGTGATGACGACGTTCAGCTCCTATGGTTCTGTTTCACCTGGCCGTCAGGTCGAACTGATGGGGCGGTTTCGCCGCCGTGGACCGTTGCCAAACGAGGACGCGGTTATTGATGAATGATCAGCTCCGGTGACGCACCCGAACGACCACGCGCTCGGGAGCAAGCCGGTATCCATGCCAAGGGAGATTTTCAATCAGCTCTTGGGGCTTATCAACTGACAGGCCGGCGGACTCCAATCTACCTGCAAGCGTTCTCCGAGCAGTCTGAATTCTCCGTCTAACGGCTTCGTCGGATTCAACGCCTAATTTTTCGACGAGTTCGCCAGATTTCACGCAGTGATGGTCCATGGGTTTGAGACCTTCACCAGCAGAACGGAGCCACTCTTCAGCCAAGACCACTAACAGGTCAGCTGTGGCATTTTTCTTAAGCTCAACATGTTCGCCGATCACAACCAAACGGGAGGCTTTGTCGATTTCTATGGACAGCGGAAGTTGCTGTTTCTCGTTTTTATCAACTGAGGCCGCAGGTACGAACGGCAAGGTCAAGGCGCTCTGCATCGCACCATATAGTCTTGGCAAACTCTGTTCAGGGAACTCACCGGGTGACTTGCTTTCAAGAGTTCTGCGCATCACCGATGTGACCGCCTTTCCATGGCGGTTCAGCAAATCTGCGATCATCACCATGGCTGTGTCTGGCGGATTGTCGAGGTGATTGACCGCATCCAACACAACGGGGAAATTTCGGATCAGTGCATCTGGCGTGGCGTTTTCAAACAAAACTGCATTGCGCACATAGGACAGCGCCATCTCCCGGTCGATGCCGTTCGGTCGAGCGTCCGACATCAAGTCCACGCGATACGCATCTTCCGGGTCAAAACGTTCAAGCCCTATTGAGAGCATCGCAAAACGCCGATCGATACACTGCGAACAGCGACCGCAATGGAAGTATTGATTGGTTTGATTATGCACATCCGCGCAACTGCGCGTCTCGACAATTTGATCTGCCATCCCAAGTTGGGAGATGCGCTCCACGACTTCAGCTTTAGTGCGCGCGAAGTAGGGATTGTCGACGCGCATATCGTTCTCGAAAACAAGCTGCAGAAAACCGGTCAACAGGTTGAGTGCTTTAGGATGGGTCGTTCTCGTCGCCCGCGTTCCAATGACACTGCCAACCGGCGGTAGGTTGAGGCTCACAACGCCGTTTTCATGGAACGACAAGCGGTCCAGTCCAAAGGCCTTTGCAGTGATCGACCCAAGTACCGCGAACAAAAATGAGCGTGTGCGATGCGTTCTTTCCGCAGTCGATCGGCCCTTCAACTGGGCGGTCATGGGAATGTGACGGCACTTTTCCGGTCCGTACCGTTTGCTCAACGCTGAGATCAGCCGTTTCTGGACCGGCGCTATTTTCGTGGACGAGGCATGACTGACCAAAGCAACCCGATGCTTCTGTTCCACGATTTCTTCCACAGCGCCCGCAAAGGAATCGAGCCCGCCGGAAAACATCAAGACACGGTGGGGCTTCCATGAACTATTTCGGCCGAATTTGAAGAAGCGCGATCGCTCTGCATCCGGTTCGTCTTTGGTCGAAAAAGAAAATTCAAAGCGGTCGCCGGATAGAAACATCAACGTTTCTTCCAGAGCCTGTATTACGCTCTCACGTTGCCAGAAATCCAGATCGCGTACCGGCATAGTGGCTACGAACCGTCTGTGCCACTTCTCACCCATCTTCTGATCCGCCAGGCCACCACGGCTGACTGCCGCGTCCGCGCAATAGACAAGCGCGGCAATCTCCAGCAAATCGAGCGCACGATCCTGCAATCCCTCGACCAATTGACGGTTCAATTGTCCAATCCGTAGCGTCATTGCGACTTCGCGGCCAGCAATGTCGAGACGCAGGACTTCATCACCGCCGCTTTTTGTCAGGGGCGGCAACCATCTGACTTCAACTTCAGGCAACGGCGCGACGGCGCGCAAACTCCGAGCGCATCTTTTTGAACGCGTAAGCTGTGAACTTGTCTATTGCATCGCGATCAAGCGCCTGCTTCTGCCAGACGGTTTTGCCATACCAGCCGCCCGCATATTCTTCGACAATTCTGGACACTTCAAATGTGTGCTGGGCGAGGGCTTGTTGAAATGCCACCCGCTGTGCATCGGTTGAAAAGCGTCGATCCTCGCCAGTGTGATTAGCGAGTTCCCGGCTCAGATAGTAGTCTAGAGAGCGGTATGTCAGCCGGGCAAAGAAATCCCGCGCGAGTCTTGCAAAAGCATCGCCCACGGCGAAACTCGCGAGTGCTTGGCGAATTTCTTGCGGTGTCGGTTCAAACAGGGATGGCAACCGGTCGTGCAGCTGAACTGAAAGGCTTTCCAAGAGCGCGGCCTTCGCCAATTCTCCTGCATCTGAGGAACCTCGGAGATCAAAGCTGTTGCGATCAACAACGCGTTCCAATCCTGCAAGCAGTCCTGTAACAGAGTTAAGCTCTGATCTGTCGATTCCGAGATCGACCAAAACTTCTTCGAAGCCAGGGGCCCTCGCAAGCAAAGGCAACCGCACCAGAAGATCACTTACAAACTGAAACCGAGGGTCACGGCTCGCCCGTGCGAGATCGCTCTCAGATGCATCCGCTGCGGCCTCGGCGATCTCTTCGACTGACGCATCGGTTGCGATCAGATCAACGACCTCGCGCCACTTCCTGGACCGAGGCAAAGTGCCAAGCCTGATGTGTCCCATCAGTTCCTCCCTTGTCTGCAGAGTCATGCAGCCCTCGGGCGAATGTAAAGGGAAAAATGGCGGTCTGCGCTTACCCTACGCTTACCTATCAAGCGAGATACGAACGAGGTTAATGCATAAACATTTGAAATTATTGGCGATCCCTGAAGGACTCGAACCCTCAACCTGCTGATTAGAAGTCAGCTGCTCTATCCAGTTGAGCTAAGGGACCGCTGCGCCCTTCTTGCGGTTTTTACGGGCGGGGTTCAAGGGCCAAGCGCATGAAGGCGCTGTTGAGGTCGTCTTCATAACCGTAGATTGGCCCGCAATAGGCATATCCCAGCGCCTCATACAGCTTACGGGCCGCGTCATATTCGGGCAGGTGGTCGGCACCGGTTTCCAGAACCAGGGCGGAAACCCCTTCGCTCTGCGCCAGATTTGCCAGGTGGTTCATCATGGTGCGCGCCAGCCCGCGCCCGCGCACTTCTGAGATGATATGCACGGATTTCACCTCGGCCGTGCCGTCCGGCAGGGTTTTAAGCGCACCGCACCCGACCGGCTTGCCGGCCTCATACATCGCCCAGAACCGAATGCCCGGCCCTGCCAGCGACTCGGCGTCCATGGTGTGGTTGCTTTCTGCAGGCCCTGCCGTTTCGCTATGGGCAAAATGCGCCTCGACCACCGGGCGCAATGCGTCCGAGGTTGGGTCGGCCTCGCGGATTTCGATCATTCAATGAGTCCAGGGACCGCGCCGGTCGGTGGCGAAATTCTCGCCATAGCCACGGGCGCGCAGGTTCGGTTTGCGCTTGTGCGGTTCGCTGACAACCGCATCAATCCCATTGCTCTTGGCATAGTCCAGCGCTTCTTCCTTGGTGTCGAACTTGAGACGCACCTGGGTCTGTGTGTCACTGGATGAGGTCCAGCCCATCAACGGATCAACCTCACGCGCGGATGCAGGGGCGTATTCCAGAACCCACTTGCGGGTCTTGGCAATCCCCGAGGTCATCGCATTCCTTGCAGGCTGGTAAATCCGTGCGCGCATGTCGCCTCTCCGTACTCACTTGGCTTGGGATGTTATGCGTCAGAGCGCGCACGGGGACAAGTCCGCAATTGTCGCGGCGCGCCCGCAGGCTTTCGGCATCGCACGGCTCTGCTGATGCCAGAAACTGTCATCATGGTCATCTAAATATTGTTGAACACAATGACGAGGATAGACAGATGATCCATCACGAAAGAACCCTGGAAATCGATGCCCGGCCCGAGGCCATCTGGTCTGTACTGAGCCGGTTCATGAATATCGACGAATTCGCTCCTCAGGTAAAATCCGTGGATGCCTTAACACGAGGCCAGAATGGCGTGGGATCAAAACGGCGCTGCCACTTTGAAAACGGCACCTCATTGGTAGAAGAAGTCACGGACTGGCAAGTCAACCGGGGCTATCGTGTTCAACTGTCGGACATGTCTGCCATGCCTTTGACCGAAGCGCACGCAGCGATTGCTATCGAACCACTTGCGAACAACCGCTCAAGGGTGGTCTGGAGCATGGACTTTCAAATGAAATATGGGCCTCTGGGTTGGCTGTTGGGGCAGATGCTACTGAAGCCGATGATCGGGCGGGTTTTGGACCGCAACCTGAAAGCGCTCGCTGAAAAAGTGCAGTCGGACCACATTCCTTACCTGCAGTTTGCCTATTATTAGAACTGCGCATTCTAATCCGGATCAGCCCTTGCAGTTGGACAAAATAAGAACAAATGTAGGGGCCTGACCCGGAGCCTGCCTATGCCCTATGCCCATTCCGACAAGACCCAACTGACCGCAGAGGACGTTCGCGCGCGCCTGAAACTCGAGGGCGGCAAGCAGTTTGTCATGCATACCGAATTTGCGCCGGCGGGTGACCAGCCCACGGCCATCAAGGAACTGGCCGGGGGTGTTCTGGACGGCGAACGCGATCAGGTGTTGTTGGGCGCGACCGGGACGGGCAAGACTTTCACCATGGCCAAGGTCATCGAGGAAACCCAACGCCCTGCCATCATTCTTGCGCCGAACAAGACGCTGGCGGCGCAGCTTTATGGAGAGTTCAAAGGATTCTTTCCCGAAAACTCGGTCGAGTATTTCGTGTCCTACTACGACTATTACCAGCCCGAGGCCTACGTGCCGCGATCGGACACGTACATAGAAAAGGAATCCCAGATCAACGAACAGATCGACCGGATGCGCCACTCGGCCACCAGGGCCTTGCTGGAACGCGATGACGTGATCATCGTCGCCTCGGTCTCCTGCATCTACGGTATCGGCTCAGTCGAAACCTATGGGGCAATGACGCAGGACCTGAAGGTGGGCCACGAATACGACCAACGGCAGGTGATGGCCGATCTGGTGGCCCAGCAATACCGGCGCAACGATCAGGCGTTTCAACGCGGCTCGTTCCGGGTGCGCGGCGACAGTCTGGAAATCTGGCCTGCCCACCTTGAGGATCGCGCGTGGAAACTCTCGTTCTTCGGTGAAGAACTGGAGCAGATTACTGAATTCGACCCCCTGACCGGCGAGCGCGCCGCCACGATGGAACAGGTGCGCGTCTATGCGAACTCTCACTACGTGACGCCGAAACCGACGATGCAGCAGGCGATTATTGGGATTAAGAAAGAACTCCGCATCCGGCTTGACCAACTGGTCGGCGAGGGCAAACTGCTGGAAGCGCAGCGTCTGGAACAGCGCACCAACTTTGACCTTGAAATGCTCGAGGCCACGGGCGTCTGCAACGGGATCGAGAACTACTCACGTTACTTGACGGGTCGCGCACCGGGCGAGCCTCCCCCAACCCTGTTCGAATTCATCCCTGACAATGCCATCGTCTTCGCCGATGAAAGCCACGTCAGCGTGCCGCAGATCGGCGGCATGTACCGGGGCGACTATCGGCGCAAGTTCACGCTGGCCGAACACGGGTTCCGCCTGCCGTCCTGCATGGACAACCGACCCCTCAAGTTCGAGGAATGGGACGCCATGCGCCCGCAATCCGTCTTCGTCTCGGCCACTCCGGCGAAATGGGAGATCGAACAGACCGGCGGCGTCTTCACCGAACAGGTGATCCGCCCCACCGGCCTGCTGGACCCCGAGGTCGAAATCCGCCCCGTCTCGATGCAGGTCGATGACCTGCTGGACGAGGTGCGCAAGGTCGCCGCCAATGGCTACCGTACGCTGGTCACCACGCTGACCAAGCGCATGGCCGAGGACCTGACCGAATACCTGCACGAACAGGGTATCAAGGTCCGCTACATGCACTCGGACATCGACACGCTGGAACGTATCGAAATCCTCCGCGACCTGCGCCTGGGCGCCTTCGATGTGCTGGTCGGAATCAACCTGCTGCGCGAGGGGCTCGACATCCCCGAATGCGGGCTGGTCGCCATTCTGGACGCGGATAAAGAGGGGTTCCTGCGCTCGGAAACCTCGCTGATCCAGACCATCGGCCGCGCCGCGCGGAACGCCGATGGCCGCGTGATCATGTATGCCGACAAAATCACCGGATCGATGGAGCGCGCCTTGGGCGAAACCAACCGCCGTCGCGCCAAACAGCTCGCCTATAATCAGGAACACGGCATCACGCCCGAAACGGTGAAGAAGAACGTCGAAGACGTTCTGGCCGGCCTCTACGAAGGCGACGTCGACATGAACCGCGTCACCGCCACCATCGACAAACCGATGCACGGCGCGAACCTCGAGGCCCATCTGGACGGGTTGCGCGACCAGATGCGCAAAGCCGCCGAGAACCTGGAATTCGAAGAGGCCGCCAACATCCGTGATGAGATCAAGCGACTGGAAGCGGTCGATCTGGCCATCGCCGACGACCCGATGGCGCGGCAATGGGCGGTCGAGAAAGCCTCGGAAGACGCAGTGAAATCGCGCGGGCGGTCAACGGCTGGCAGGCCCGGGCAGCGGGGTGGTAATGTGAAGAGGCGGAAGCGGTAGCACACATCGGCATTTTGTTTTGAGAATACGTTCATGAACCACCACTCTCACGTCACAATAAAGAACTTAACGACACCGATTATTCTAGAAGCGGATGCGGCGAACTGGCCCACACTAGAAATTAATGGAAAACAGTTAGTTCGAGTTTTTCAACCAATAATCAGCGGCCCGGTAAATAGGTCCACAAACCCTACAATCGATCTGCTAAAGATTTTCAGTATCAGCAACTCCAAGGGGAACTCGACAGACCTTAGTGGGCTAAGATTGCTTCCAAATTTGGACGAGGAAGGTGAACAGCCAACAGCTACATTTTTTGGAACGGAAGTCTTTGACGGAACTGCGAGTATATTCCCAGCCAACACGGTAGTTTTTGAAACTCGGTCACAAACAGATGAGAGCAACGTAATTGCTGGTTTCGTGCGCAATTTTCGGCGCGCAACTCGCCAGGTTTGGTTAAACCGCATCGGGAACGTTTTGGAGTTACCAGACACGGTCCGCTTTGGACTTGATGTCGAAAGAAACGCTGAGTCACCGGTTAGAAGTATCGAGGTAAAATTCGGTTTCAGTGGGATATACCGTGCAAGTTTTGGGCAATGGGAGGATGCTTGGAAAAATGCCGAAGCCTCGTCTGCGCCTGTACCTTTTGACTTTGTTCAAGATGCTCATTTTACCATGTACATGGGTGACTTTAGAGATTTTGTTTTGAGAGCGGCCATCGCGGTCGAAGTCTTAAAGTATCACCTCTGGGACACCCTTTACGCTGCTCATCGCTGCCAAGCAAAGGATCAAAAATCCGCAAACAATGACACCAAGAAAATTCATAGGTATTTCAGCGAAGTCCTCAAGGATATCACCGGCAAGTCTCTCTTAGTTAGCGATCCCAAAACGCACTACACGATTAAGAAATGCTGGGAGTTGAGAGGGCTAATAGCCCACGGGAAGCATGACAAATGCGCAGCCCTAATCAAAGAAGACGAAAAAGATAATTTTCAGCTAGAGTTGGTGGAGGCTCTGTATTCTTTGTCAGAATTTGTCCAGACTACTATTTCAGAGTGATCGTGGAATGGCTGCTCTAGCTCATCTCTTTCGCATCACCCCACACTGCAAACTTGCAGCCCAGCGCTCCCTCCTCCACGTTTGAAATCACAAATTGTGAGTCCAAACGGCTGCCGTGACGAACCCCAACACCCTGCCCGGCACGCATGAGGTCCAAAGCGCCGTTCTCTCCGACAAAATAGAAGGGCGGGTAACCCCGCCCAAACCTTTACCCCTTATCCCAATGCGCAATCACATCATATCCGACCGGTGAGGGCGGGCCTTCCATGAATTCGGCGAAATGGCCCCACAGTTCGGCCACTTTGGGCGCGTTTGCGTTCGAGGTCGCCTCGCTCTCGACGACCGAGATCACATAGCCCGAACCGTCCTCGTTCATCACGTTGGTAAAGCTGTGTATGCCGGGCATACCCATAATCTCGGACTTCAATGCGTTCATCTTCGCCGTCGCCGCCTCCCGCGTGCCGGGCTTCATTTTGTATTGAGTAATTCGCGCAAACATCACTTTCCTCCCTCGTCTGGCGAAATTGCCAATTGGCGGGGCCGGAGCGGCCTCGCCGGGCGCACCCTAGCACGACAGCGCGAAATCTCGCATTGATACGAGGGATTTGTGGGCGTTTTCAACTATACGCCTGACCGTATCCGGACGGCTAACACTTCAAGGTTGCAGCCCAGCGCCCGCTGCTTCACGTTTGAAATCACAAATTGTGATTCCAAACGGTTGCCATGACGAGCCCAAACACCCTGCCCTCAACGCATGAAGTCCAAAGCGCCATTCATCGGGTACGCGGTGCCCGTGTGGTGCTGGCCGAGGATCTGGCGCAGTTCTACGGAAAATCCGTAAGCGCCTTCAATCAGGCCGTGTCGCGCAACAAGAATCTGCTCGAAGGCTACCGCTTTCAACTGACCGATGCCGAGGTCGCCGATTTGCAATCACGGAATGTGATCTCAAAACCCAAGGGCCGCGGCGGGCGGAGGGTCAATCCGTGGGTCTATACCGATTACGGCGTGGCCATCGCCTCGGCCCTGTTCAAAGACCCGCGCGCGGTCAGGATCACCCGGATGATTACTGAGGCCTTTGTCGACGGCGCAAATGCTCTGGCCGAAACCCCGCGTAGCGTGCCGGAAATCCTGCCACCCGAAGGCACCCCCGCCCCGCTGCTGCCAAATGGTGATCAGTTGAGGGCTCTGGCCGAAAACATCCTAGATTCCGGTCAGCAAAGCCTCGTCGACTATATCGCCAACCCCACCACCAAGCGGCAACAGGCGGTGGCGGTGATCATGAAGACGCTGGCCGAAACCGCTGGCGAAGAGGTACGCACCCAGCGGGAACGTTTGCGCCTGAGCATCGCGGAACGTCTGGCCACCGGCGACTATGCGGATGACGATGATCGGAAACGGTTGCTGGACCTGCTGAACGCGATGAAGGGGTAGCCGCACTTGCCACAACGCCGCCAGCGGCTAGTTACCAAAGGATGCGCTTTGTTCTTTTGTTTCTTATCCTGGCCACGCCAGCCCCCGCATGGGAGGCCACGGTCGGGTCGATTTGCACCTTGTCGCATGAAACGAGCACGGCCGAAATCTTTCTGACCTACGATCCCGCGCAACCGCTTTATACGCTGACCATCACCCGCAAGACCGAGGGTTGGACGCAGGCGCCGTGGTTCGCCATGCGCTTTGACGGCCCGAACCCGATCGAAATCGCGACGCCGCGCCATGTTTTGTCCGAAAACGCCGAATCTCTGACCGTCACGGATACCGGGTTTGGCAATGTTCTGGATGGGTTGGAATACAATCAGACCGCCTATGCCTTTACGCAGGACAAGCTGACCGAGTTTCCATTGGACGGCGCTGCACCGCAAGTTCGTATCTTTCGAGACTGCGCTGGGGCCCAGCTGTCCTGATCGGTCGGCGGGCGGAATGGGTCATCGACCCTGCAGCCCCAACTCCGCCCTTACCTTCTTGGTCAGCTTGGCCACGACCATTTCGTATGAGGTGACGATATGCTCGCGCAGCGAGGCATCGCTCATTCCGCGCGGCTCATAGACCTGCAGCCATTTCATCCCGCGCGACGCCAGATAGGGCGCGGGGCGGATGCCGGGTTCGTCGCCCAGCACCTCGAAAGCCAGATCGGTAGCCTTGAAGGTGAACGCATCGCGCCCTTCGTTCCAGCCGCAGATCGCAAACACCTTGCCGCCCACTTTCCACACATCCGCATTGCCCCACTGCACCACATGGCTGGTGGCTGTGAGCGAGGCGCAGAAGGTGTTGAATTCATCGCGGGTCATCCCGATGACAGTGCCGGTCCGGGTGAGAAGTGGCAATATGCGGCGCGTGTTAATTTTGAAATAACCCTGACCGGCCGCTCTGGTTTCACACTTGCCCGAAATTCTCAGCTTTCCTGAAAGAAAACGACCCCGAAATCCTGTCAGGATTTCGGGGCCCAATCACGCGGCGCGGCGCAATGGCGTCAAGATGCCGCCTTCATCAGCCCCTGCTTGATGATCTCGGCCTGCGCCTCATCCAGTGACTTGTAGATGCGCACGAACATCTCATCGATGTCCGCCGGGGTCAGGATCAGCGGCGGCGAAATGATCATGCGGTCACCCACGTGGCGCATAATCAGATTGTTGGCAAAGCAGCGGTCGCGGCAGATATAGCCGATCGTGCCCGGTTCGGACGCGAACTTGGCACGGTTGTCCTTGTCCGGGGTCAGCGCGATCGATGCCATCATGCCAACGATCTTCGCCTCACCCACCAATGGGTGATCGGCCAGAGCCTCCCACTTCTCCTTCAGATAAGGCGCGGCCACATCGCGGACATGCTCAACGATCTTTTCCTCTTCGAGGATACGCAGGTTTTCCAGCGCGACGGCTGCGGCGACCGGGTGACCGGAATAGGTGTAACCGTGGTTGAATTCGGTGCCGCCGATAACCTCGGCAATCTCATCGTTCACGATCGAGCCGCCGATGGGCGCATAGCCCGAGCTGAGGCCCTTTGCGATGGTCATGATATGCGGTTTGATGCCAACGGTTTGCGACCCGAACCAGTTTCCGGTTCTTCCAAAACCGCAGATCACCTCATCGGCGATAAGCAGGATATCGTATTTGTCGCAAATCCTCTGGATCTCGGGCCAGTATGTGTCGGGCGCGACGATGACCCCGCCTGCACCCTGAACCGGTTCGGCAATAAAGGCCGCGACCCGATCTTCGCCCAGTTCCTGAATGGCTTCTTCCAGCTCTCGCGCGCGGGCCAGGCCGAACTCCTCCGGCGACATGTCGCCGCCTTCGGCCCACCAGTTGGGCTGGTTGATGTGGTGGATATTCGGGATCGGGATGCCGCCCTGCGCATGCATGCCTGCCATACCGCCCAGCGAAGCCGAACCCACGGACGAGCCGTGATAGGCGTTGTGGCGGCTGATGATGATGTTCTTGTCGGGCTGGCCTTTTTCGGCCCAATAGGTCCGCACGAGGCGGATATTGGTATCGTTGGCCTCGGACCCGCCGGCGGCAAAAAAGACGTGGTTCAGATCGCACGGGGCCAGTTCGGCGATCTTGGCGGCCAGTGCAATGGCGGGCACGTGGGTCGTTTTGAAGAAGGTGTTGTAATAGGGCAGTTCACGCATCTGACGCGCGGCCACGTCGGCCAGTTCATCACGGCCATAGCCGATATTGACGCACCACAGTCCGGCCATGGCGTCAAGAATCTCTTCGCCTTCGCTGTCAGTCAGGTAAACGCCGCTGGCGCGGGTGATGACGCGGGCCCCTTCCTTTCCGAGTGAGCCGTTTGCGGAAAACGGGTGTATGTGATGGGCCGCATCCAGGGCCTGAAGTTCGACGGTGGGCATGTGATTGGTTATGATGGACATCCGAGAATCCCCTGCAACGATGGTTGCGTCACACAATATGATCAAATTCTACGCTGTCAATCGAATCAATTCACATTATGCGTCAGTCAGCGTGTCGGCCATCAGTGCCATGCCTTGCTCGATGTCCTGCGCGGCCGCCTTTCCGGCACTTTCCGCATCCCCACGGCGAAGCGCGCCAATAATGTCTTTGTGCCGGTCGGGCAGGCTCTGTGTGCCGAACCGACCGCAGACAACCCGCAGGGACGGACCGAATCGCAACCACAGACGCTCGGCCAGATCGCTGAGAATCGGGGCGTCTGCATGGGAATAAAGCGTCTCGTGAAATTCATGGTTCAGACGCAGGTAACCGCTTACGTCACCATCCGCGATGGTGCGGTCCAGCCGCTGGTCGATCTCCTCCAGTCGATCAATCTCCACAGGTTCTATACGCGCGGCAGCACGGCGGGAAAGCTCTGATTCTATTGATATTCTGGCAAATATCACCTGCTCGACATCCTCGTTCGACAAGAGAGGCACACTGACACGGCGGTTGCCCTGAAACACCAGCGCGCCGTCTGAGATCAGCCGGCGGATTGCCTCGCGCACCGGGGTCATGCCGACACCGAGAGATTCGGTCAGACCCTGGATCGTCACGGGTTGACCGGGGACCAGCTCACCGAACAGGATCTGCGACTTCAGCCTGTGGTAGACCTGCGCATGTGCCGGGCTTTTTTCATTGTCCGCCGAAGTTCCAGATGGTTTATTTTTGATCAAATCCAATTGCTTCACCCTGTTTGTCTGGATCAGAACCAGCAACTTTTGGTTCGGGGTGAACCTTAGTCGTTCTTGCAAGAAAATACAAAACTTGATCAAATCTCAAAAAAAGTGAAAATACGCGTGAATAAGCAGGGAGAAGAAAATGAACATCAAAACGCTGACACTGACGGCGGTGGTCGCACTGGGGACTTCGGCAGCATTTGCCGAAGAGGTGCGTGTTTACAACTGGTCAGACTATATCGACGAAGAACTGCTGAATAAGTTCGAGGAAGAAACGGGCCTGACACTGATCTACGACGTGTTCGACAGCAACGAGGTTCTGGAAACCAAAATGCTGGCGGGCGGCTCGGGCTATGACGTGGTGGTGCCATCCGGCACATTCCTTCAGCGTCAGATCCAGGCCGGCGCGTTCCAGAAGCTGGATACTTCAAAGCTGTCCAACGCGGGCAACCTTTGGGATGTCATTCAGAACCGTACCGCAGGGTATGACCCGGACAATGCCTATTCGATCAACTATATGTGGGGCACCACAGGTATCGGCGTGAATGTCGGCAAGGTCAAAGAAGTGCTGGGCGAGGACGTTGCCCTGAACAGCATGGATCTGGTTCTCAAGCCGGAGAACATGGAGAAGCTGGCCTCATGCGGCGTGCACTTCCTGGATGCACCTGCCGAAATCATTCCGATGGCGCTGCAGTATATCGGTGAGGACCCGGACAGCCACGACAAGGACGTAATCGGCAAGACCGAGGAAGTTCTGATGGGTGTACGTCCGTATATTCAGAAATTCCACAGCTCCGAATACATCAACGCGCTGGCAAACGGTGACATCTGTGTGGCCGTTGGATGGTCCGGCGACATCCTGCAGGCGCGGGATCGCGCGGCCGAGGCCGAAAACGGTGTGGAAATCGAGTACCACCCGTTTGCCGAAGGTTCGCTGATGTGGTTCGACCAGATGGCGGTTCCTGCGGATGCCCCGAACCCGGAAGGCGCGCACAAGTTCCTGAACTTCATTCTGGATGCCAACAACATGGCCGCCGCCTCGAACTATGTCTACTACGCCAACGGCAACAAGGCGTCGCAGGAGTTCCTCGAGGAAGACGTGATCGGTGATCCGGCGATCTATCCGGATGAGGCGACCATGCAGAACCTGTACATCACGACACCCTATCCGTCGAAGACCCAGCGGGTTGTGACTCGTCTTTGGACCAAGATCAAATCGGGCACCTGACCGATTTATCGGCGCAGGGCGGCCTTGGCTGCCCTGCGCCTGTTTCCAGTCCGGCAACACGGGGGCCACAGTGACTTCTGACGTCTTTGCGCCATGGGATGACCCACAGGCGAAACCGCTGATCCAGTTTCAGAACGTGACCAAACGTTTTGGGGCCTTTACCGCCATCGACAATCTGTCTCTGGATATCTTCGAGAAGGAGTTCTTTGCTCTGCTCGGGCCGTCCGGATGTGGCAAGACCACCATGATGCGGATGCTGGCGGGGTTCGAAACCCCGACCGAAGGGCACATCATGCTTGGCGGTCAGGACATCGATCCGATCCCGCCCAACAAAAGGGCGGTAAACATGATGTTCCAGTCCTATGCCCTGTTTCCTCACCTGAGCATCTGGGACAACATCGCCTTTGGCCTGCGTCGGGACAACATGCCAAAGCGTGATCTAGAAAACCGGGTCGAAGAAATGTTGCGTCTGACCCGGCTGGAGCAGTTTGCCCGCCGCAAGCCGCATCAGATCTCGGGTGGTCAGCGGCAGCGGGTCGCGCTTGCACGCTCGCTGGCAAAAGCGCCCAAACTGTTGCTGCTGGACGAGCCGTTGGGCGCGCTGGACAAGAAACTGCGGCAGGACACGCAGTTCGAACTGATGGATATTCAGGAAAAGACGGGCACCACTTTCGTAATCGTGACACACGACCAGGAAGAAGCCATGACCGTCGCCAGCCGCGTCGCCGTCATGGATCAGGGGCAGCTCAAGCAGGTGGCCACCCCCGACCGGATATACGAGACGCCAAACTCGGTCTACGTGGCAGACTTCATCGGGGATGTGAACATCATCGAGGGCCGGGCGACCGCAAATGGCGAAGAGACGTACAAGATCGACTGGGCCGAAGGGCAGGCACCGCTGACGGCACAGTCAAGAAGCGGATTTTCAAACGGGCAGACCTGTCATCTGGCGATCCGCCCCGAAAAAGTGACAATTTCGGCCGAACGCCCCGCCGACGCGATCAACGCGGTGCAGGGCAAGGTGCATGACATTGCCTATCTGGGCAATCTGTCCACCTATCACGTGGAACTGCCGAACGGCACGATCATCAAGGCGCAAACGGCCAATACGCGCCGCATCTCGCGCCGATCCTTCACATGGGAAGACCCGGTCTGGCTGTCCTGGACAGCGACCGCCGCGGTTCTGCTGGATCGCTGATGCGCCGGGCCCTGCTGATCGCACTTCCCTATGTCTGGCTGCTGGCGCTGTTCATGGTGCCATTCTTCATTGTCCTGAAGATTTCGCTGTCGGACACAGCCCTTGCCATCCCGCCCTATACGCCGACGCTGGACCTGTCCGAAGGGTGGGCCGGCATCAAGGCCTTCTTCAGTGAACTGGATCTGGAGAATTTCGTCTGGCTGACCGAGGATGACCTTTACTGGAAGGCTTACCTGTCCAGCGTCAAAATCGCCCTGATCTCGACCGTTCTGACGCTGATCGTAGGCTACCCCATTGCCTACGGCATGGCCCGCGCGCCCGAGGAATGGCGCCCGACGCTGATGATGCTGGTGATCCTGCCGTTCTGGACCTCGTTCCTGATCCGGGTCTACGCCTGGATGGGCATCCTGAGCAACGAAGGCTATCTGAACCAGTTTCTGCTGTGGACCGGGATCATTTCGACCCCGCTGACCATCCTGAACACCAACACGGCGGTCTATATCGGCATCGTCTATACCTATCTGCCCTTCATGATCCTGCCGGTCTATTCGGCGCTGGAACGGATGGACGGATCGCTGATCGAAGCCGCCGAAGATCTGGGATGTTCACGTCTGCAGGCGTTCTGGCTGGTGACAATCCCGCTGTCGCGGCCCGGCATCATCGCCGGATGCTTCCTTGTGATGATCCCCGTGATTGGCGAGTTCGTGATCCCGTCGCTTCTGGGCGGATCCGGGACACTGATGATCGGCAAGGTGTTGTGGGAAGAGTTCTTCTCGAACCGCGACTGGCCTGTGGCAAGCGCCGTGGCGGTGCTTCTGCTGCTGATCCTGATCATTCCGATCGTGCTGTTCCAGCGCAATCAGCAGAAACAGACGGAGGCCGAGAAATGAACAGGCTAAGCTGGTTCAACGCGGTTTCCCTGACACTGGGCTTCGCTTTCCTTTACATTCCGATGATCATCCTGATCATCTTCAGCTTCAACGAAAGCAAACTGGTCACGGTCTGGGCCGGGTTCTCGACCAAATGGTATGGGGAACTGGTCCAGAACGAAGCATTTCTGGATGCCGCCTGGGTCACGATCCGGGTTGCGGTGTTCTCATCAACGCTGGCCACCATTCTGGGCACGGCGGCGGCTTATGTGCTGGTGCGCGGCGGGCGGTTCTTTGGCCGTACGCTGTTCTCCGGCATGATCTACGCGCCGCTGGTCATGCCCGAAGTGATCACCGGCCTGTCCCTGCTGCTGCTGTTCATCGGCATCGGTCTGGACCGGGGCATCCTGACCATCGTTCTGGCCCACACAACCTTTTCGATGTGCTTCGTTTCGGTCGTGGTCTCCTCGCGGCTGGTGACGTTCGATCAGTCTCTGGAAGAGGCAGCGCTTGATCTGGGCTGCTCTCCGGCGCAGGCGTTCCGGCTGGTCACGTTGCCGATCATCGCGCCTGCGGTGATCTCCGGCTGGCTGCTGGCTTTCACCCTGTCACTGGACGATCTGGTGATCGCATCTTTCACCTCGGGGCCGTCGGCCACGACCTTGCCGATCAAGATATTCTCGGCCGTCAGGCTGGGCGTCAGCCCTGAGATCAATGCGCTGTCCACGCTCATGATTGCGGCGGTGACGGTCGGGGTAATCACCGCGTCACTGGTGACAAAGCGGGCCATGGTACGGCAACGTCAGGACGAGACGGCGGCGGCGCGCACTGAATGAAGCGCCTGTTTCCTGATTATACCTACGGCCCCGCCCCCCGGCAGGGGTGCTGGTGGGACGAAACCATCGCAGCACCGGACTGGCCCACGTTTCCTGGCGGGTCGCAGGTTGACGTCGCCATCATTGGGGGCGGCTTCACAGGCGTTTCCGCCGCCGTGCACCTGGCCCGGAACGGCGTTTCGGTCGCCGTGCTCGAAGCGGCAACGCCCGGTTGGGGCGCCTCGGGGCGCAATGGTGGGTTCTGCTGTCTGGGGGGATCGAAACTGAGCCACACCGGATTGGCCCGCCGTTTCGGGGAATCCGCAGCCAAGCGTTATGAACAGGCCGAACAGGACGCCGTGGCGCTTGTTGCCGACCTGCTCTCGGCCCACGGCATTGATGCCGATACCCATTCGGGCGGTGAGACACAACTTGCCCATTCAAAACGCGCGATGGATGCACTGCGCAAAAAGGCGGACGCGTCCGGTGTCTTGCACGAGCGGGAAGAATTGTTGCACTTGGGGTTCGGCGGTCCGTTTTACGGCGGTTACACAACTCCCGTTGGGTTTGCCCTGAATCCCCGGAAATACCTGTTCGGTCTGGCAGCAGCCGCCGGATCGTCCGGTGCACAGTTCTTTCAGTCCAGTCCGGTTTCAAACATAGAAAAGACCCGCAGCGGCTTCGAGCTCAAGACACCGAACGGCAACTTGCGTGCGGATAGTGTACTGATCTGCACCAACGGCTATTCCAGTGAAAATATCCCGCCCTGGATGGCGGGCCGGTACATGCCCGCCCAGTCGACGGTTCTGGTCACCCGGCCCATGTCCGAAGCCGAATTGCAGGCGCAGGGCTGGACCACGGATCAGATGTCATACGATAGCCGGAACCTGTTGCACTATTTCCGGCTGATGCCCGACCGGCGGTTTCTGTTCGGAATGCGCGGTGGGTTGCTGTCCTCGGCCCGGGCCGAGGCGACCATTCGCCGGAAAGTGGAGCAGGATTTCAGGCGCATGTTCCCGGGCTGGGCCGATGTGGACGTAACGCACACATGGTCCGGAATGGTGTGCCTGGCCCGCGATCTGGTTCCATTTGTCGGGGCTGTTCCCGGGCAGACCGGGATGTTCGCCGGCTTTGCCTACCATGGCAACGGGGTCGCCATGGGGACCTATAGCGGCCGCGCCTTGGCCCGGCTTGTCCTGGGACAGCCTGACGATCTTCCGCCGCCAATGACCCGCTTGCCGCGTCGTTTCCCACTAGGGCCCTGGCGGCGTGCCCTGATGCCCCCCGCCTATGCGCTGCTCGCGCTGGACGATCTCTGAGCACGGATCAAAGCGCGGCCAGTTCCAGTTCGACCCCTTTTGCGTAATCCGGTGCGCCATTTTCCTTGCGCCACAGGCAATAGGCCGCCATGCGCCACGTGTACCAGCGGCGCAGGCTCCGGTACCGGTCCGTAACCGCTGCGTTTTGGTAGGCAGACAGGAACCGGTCTTCTTCATCCCGCGTCAAAGCTGCTCCGCGATACAGAACCTGCATTGCGGGCGACAGAAACAGGGCAAGATCTTCGCACGGATCCCCCAAAGCCGGGCATTGCCAGTCGATCAGGGTCAGGCCCGATGCCGCAACAAGTATATTGCCCGGAACCGGGTCCCCGTGGATCAGGCAGCGTTGGGGCAAAGCAGCGACTTGCCCGACCGGCCTCAAACCCTCAAGCCGGGACCGGTCTGCGGACGTGCAGGCTTCAAGGATTTGCTGACCATGACGGGCCAGATCGGCGCTGCCGTTGCAACCGTCCGGGGCCTCGACCGCCGGAGGCAGGGAATGCAGCCTGTTCAGCAGCGACGCGACCTCTTCCGGCCCGGATTGCCAGGGCGATCCGGGGGCGTGGTCATAAAAAACCCATCGATCCATTCCGTACTGCCCCGAACCACGCAGGCGCGGTACGAACCCGGTATGCGCCAGCGCTTGCAGACAACCAGCTTCCAGACCCGCGTCATTGCGGAACAGGGGGTTTCGCAGTGCCGTGCGGTATAGCTTGAGCACCCTGTCATACTCCTCGCCCAGCACCTTCCACACCTGATTGGTGCGACCACCATAAAGCGTCTCAAACTGTGCATCGGTCGCGATCAGCTTCTGACGGCAGAGGTGATCGACAAGGTCGGTCGGAGGAAGAAGCGGACGGGACAGGGGCTTTACCGGGATTAGTAACGAGTCGGGCTTTGCCAACCTTTGGCCTGTACGGCCCGGCAGATCAAGCGCCGGTTCGGATACCTATGACATCACCGGTGGAAACCGCCGCACCGCTTTCCAGAATCAAAAGAACCGTTCCTTCCGCGACCTGAGCCTCGACAACGCGCGTGTAGGCCGAGGCCAGCTTGCGCGATATCAACTTGCCGCTTTTGTAGCTTTCCAGAGTAGCGGAATAGCTGCCCGACGGCAGAGGATTGCCGGACGGATCCACCCCGGCCCAGTCCAGTTCGGTTTCGGTGACGGGCAGGGTTTTCCGCTCCAGAACAGCGCCTTCGGCATTCTGGATGACCAGCACGGTTTGGTCTGCAGCCGGCTCCGGTTCGACAAACAGGGTGACAGGCTGGCCATCAAACTGAAACGCCGAAGCAGACCGGACGTCCATTCCGATCCAGTTGGCAAGTTGCTCGGGATTGGCTCCCGTCATCGCCATGGCAAGGCTGGTCAGCAAATCATTGGTCTGGACCTGTTGCTCAACCATTGAAAACTGCGCCAGCTGGGATGCGTATTCGGACGAATCCAGGGGTTCCAAAGGATCCTGATTGCGGGCCTGTGCTGTCAACATCAAAAGGAAGGTTTCAAAATCCGATGTCAGGGCAGATGCCCGGGATTGTGCCGCAGTAGGCGGCTGAGTCGTAGACTGCGTGACGGATTGGGCCGGTGTGATCATGCGTCAAAGCCTTATGTCGATGCCCCTTGAAGGGCCTGTTTTTGGAACGGACGGGTCAAGGATCTGGTCGGCCTCGGCCAAACCGGTGTCCGCGCTTGCAGGGCGATGGGCGTCCGACCCGCCGTGTCCTGTATCGGGGGATGTGCCGAACTCGAAGGACAGCCCCCCAAAACCGAGTTTCTGAAACTCGCTTTCCAGAATCGAGATATGCCGACGCATCAGGTCCAGCGCTTCCGGACGCTCAGCGGTGATGCTCATGTGCAACCCGTCCTCGCGTCCGTTCAACACAATCGAGACCCGTCCCAACTCTTCTGGGTTCAGGGCGACCTCAACGGCTCCGGTGCCGGGCCTTGACGAGATGACGGCGGCCATCTGCCCTGCGACGGCACGTGCGATATCTGCGCGGGACGTAGGCGGTGGACTGCTCATAAGTGATGCTTCGCGCGTCGCGACAGGTGAACGGGTGTCACCCGGTGATTGTAAAATGTCGAGTTCCTGAACCGCTGACTGCTCGGTCTTGGAATCCAATTTGGCTGACGCGAGCAATTGCATCTTAGCAAAGCCCGGTGCAGCTGCCACACCGGTGGTACGGGCGGGTGCGGGCCTGAATTCTGAAGCGACCGAACTATCCCCCTGAGGTATCTCCGCAAGGTTGGCACTGACCCTCTGCTGTTTCGGTTCAGACCCGGTAGTGGCAGTCACCACCACGTGCTTGTCTATCAGGGAAGACATAGCCGTTTGGACCGGCGCAGCTTCAGGGTTTGCGGGCATGGGAGAGTATGACGGTTTGCGCCCGACCTGATCAGCCATTTCCACCCCCTGCACGGGGTGACTCAAAGCCTGAGCGGTTTCCGCCCGAGGTTCAACAGTTGCGCTGAAATATGTCTCCCCGACCGGCGGCACGGATGCCCCCGGCCCGTCATCCGCTCCCCCACCAACTAGTGGAGCGTCGGCCGCCAACATATCTGAAGGTACCGGGCGTGCGGACTGTTTGGACGCCGCAGGCAGTTCGGCCTGTTCCATCGGCAATTGATTTTCGAGCTCTGGCACCGCGTCCGCCACCTCAGGGGCTTCGGGATCAACCCCGGTCTCGGTCGTGTCGATCTTCCCTTCCAGAATGTCCTGGAAGGTCGCCTCCTTTTTGACGTCACCACGCGGGTGCGGGTTCGCGTCCGCTTTGGCGGGCACAGCTTTTGACGAGGCGGACATCAGAATCGGGTTGGGCATTTTGCTCAGGGCTCCGTTTGCGTAGCCGGAAACATGCCTCGCGGAAGTTACGTTTATTTTAACCGCTTTCCCCTTTGATCAGGAAAGTTCGATCCAATTTTCGGAGAAAGCCATGAAGATCGCCGCCCCTTCCGCCTCACCTCAGCCGTCTTCGCCTCTGACCAGGTTGCAGGCCGCCGCGATCGAGCTCGAGGCCACGTTTCTGGCCGAGATGCTGAAATCCGCCGGGTTGGGCGATACGCGCAAGGCCTTTGGTGGCGGCGCAGGAGAAGATCAGTTTTCGACCTTTCTGGTCCAGCATCAGGCAAAGCAACTGGCCCTGTCGGGCGGTGTTGGCCTGTCCGAGATCCTGTTGAAAGCCATGATGGAGAACACCGATGCCGACTGAACGAAACGCTGACCTGCTGAAGTCACTGGAAAGCATCCTGGAGCTTGAGCGCATCGCGCTCACCGAAGGTGATCTGGATCGTGTGGCTTATCTGGAGCCCGAGAAGGAAAAACTGATTAACGCGATCAATGACCTGAAGGTTTTTCGCCGGGATGAACTGATGCGGGTTCAAGGCAAGGTTTCGCGGAATCAGGATCTGCTGAAAGGCGCGGCCGAAGGTATCCGCTCGGTGGCTGACCGCATCGCCGAACTGCGCCGTGTTCAGCAGGAGTTCAGCACCTATGGGGCAGACGGGCAACGCAGCGGCTTTTCCGTTCGGTGCAGTGCAAAGCTGGAAAAACGGGCATAGCCGCAGGTTTGATTCAAATCGGAATTTTAGCGGCATTTCGCCTTAGCACTCCGTTAGGGGATCGGCACCGATAGTGAGCCTGCATCTGGAAATAGCAGATGGCGCGAACGACCGAACGGCGCATCGCATCCGTCAGAAAGACATCAAAGCCCGTCCTATTTGGCGGGACAGCATGGGCCCGAAGTGCCCGAACGGAGAAGGATGAATGACATGTCCAGTATTCTGACAAACAACGGCGCAATGGTGGCGCTGCAAACCCTGAAGTCGGTCAACAAGAACCTGGCGCAGACCCAGACCGCGATCTCGACAGGCAAAGACGTTGCGACTGCCAAGGACAACTCTGCCGTCTGGGCAATTTCCAAGGTGATGGAGTCGGACGTCAAGGGGTTCAACGCCATCAAGGACAGCCTCGCATTGGGTGAATCGACGGTCGCCGTGGCGCGCAATGCGTCCGAGACGATGACGGATCTGCTGACCCAAATGAAGGCCAAGATCGTTGCGGCGCAGGAAGACAACGTTGATCGCAGCAAGATCAATGACGACGTGACTGCATTGAAAGATCAGATCGCGTCCGTGGTCAGCGCGGCCCAGTTCAACGGCCTGAATCTGGTGGACGGCTCTGCCGGTTCGGCGTCAATCCTGGCCTCTCTGGATCGCGACAATACCGGCGCGGTAACGGCGTCGTCCATCACGGTTGCCGGCCAGAACCTTTCGACGGGCGGCTATGTGGCGGCGCAGGTGTTCGATAGCTCGACCGGCGCGTCGACCGGCAACGACCGCGTGGGGGCCACAATTGACAATGGCGCCACGTCCGCCACCGCCCTGGTGACGGATGAATCCAGCGACGCCTTCGCCGCCGGTGACAAGGTTGTCGTCGCGATTGACGATCAGATTGTATCCTACACGGTGTCGGCAGCGGATGCCGCTGCGACCACTACCGGCGATCTGGTCGCCGTAGGTCTGAAAGCAAAGATTGAGGAATTGGGCATTACCGGCCTGACCGTCGATTACGATTCAGGCACGGCGGGGACACTGTCCGTGACCAATGGCACCGGCGAGGATATCTCGTTCTCGGCCCAGTACGTGAACGCCGGATCCGGCGGCCTGGGCGCGCTGGCGGGGATCGATGTCTCCACCGGAGCAGGAGCGACCGCGGCTCTGGCAGCGGTCGAATCGCTGATCGACACTTCGATTGACGCATCTGCGGCATTTGGCTCATCGCAGGGTCGAATCGAAACCCAAAAAGCGTTCATTTCGAACCTTGCGGACTCGTTCAAATCGGGGATCGGCTCGCTGGTCGACGCCGACATGTAAGAGACCTCGGCGCGCCTGCAGGCGCTGCAGGTACAGCAGCAGTTGGCCACCCAGTCGCTTTCGATCGCCAACCAGGCACCGCAGTCGATCCTGTCGCTGTTCCGGTAATATCCAAACCTTGCCGGGGCGGGCGCGATCCGCCCCGGCAAAGACAGCTTGAAGACGACCTGCTGGAAGGATTTCATGTGACCCCTCTCACTCTAGCCCGACGCGCTTATGCTCAAACCGCTGCGCCGACACGAACGCCGCGCGACACGGAATACGAGACGATTTCCAAGATCACTCACAGGCTGAAGGCCGCATCCGCGCGCCGAAATGCGGATTATGGCGGGTTTGTTCATGCGCTGCACGAAAACCGGCGGTTGTGGTCGGTGCTTGCCAGCGGTGTTTCAGATTCAGAAAACGCGTTGCCCAACGAACTGCGTGCCCGGATATTCTATCTGGCCGAGTTCACGGAACAGCACAGCAGCAAAGTGCTAAGCGGCGAAGCAATGGTGGACCCTTTGCTTGAGATCAACATGGCCGTCCTGCGCGGTCTTCGCCAAAACGGAGACCCAAGATGAGCGGGCTGGTTCTGAAGCTTGCCCCAAAGGAACGGGTGCTGATCAACGGGGTGGTGATCGAAAACGGAGACCGGCGCAGCCGGTTCTCGATCATGACGCCGGAGGCAAATGTATTGCGGTTGCGGGACGCCATTCATCCGGACGAGGTCAATACACCTGTCCGACGGGTGTGCTACGCGGCTCAGCTTGTTTTGTCCGGAGATATGGATCCGGATCAGGCCCGCCAACAATTGCTGCGCCGGGTCGAGTAGTTGAGCCAAGTGTTCACCGACGCCGACAGCCGACGTGTTCTGGCCGAGGCAACGCAGGCCCTTGTCGCCGGGCAGCACTATAAATGCCTGAAAGCGCTCAGATCCCTGCTGCCGCGGGAAGCGCGGCTGATGGCGTATCAGTGATGAGCTTTCAGCCGGTCATACCATCGGGCGGACTGGTCGGTTGGCGCTTCCTGCTGCGTACCTATGACGCGCAGTTGCAAAGCTTCGGCACGTCCAACGTCAATGACCGCGAGGCCCGGTACTTTCTGGACAACATCGGCAAAGTGAAAGCGGCAGAAGATCTGGTGTCTGACCGCCGCCTGTTACAGGTTGCGCTGGGGGCGTTTGGGCTGGAGAACGACCTGAACAATCGGTTTTTCATTCAGAAGATCCTGTCAGACGGCACCCAGGCCGATGATGCGCTGTCCAATCGCTTGTCCGACAAAAGGTATCGCGCGTTCTCCGAAGCCTTTGGCCTGGGGCCAGGAGAAATCAGAAAAACCGGCCTGATCGCGAAGATGGAAGAGATAGCACGCAACAACGTGGTGTCCCGGTTCGAGATTGCGGTGGGCGAAAGCGACGAAACGTTGCGAATCTCGCTTTATGCGCAGCACGCGCTGGCCGATCTGGCGGCAAGCGGCGGGAGCGCAGACACCAAGTGGTTTGATCTGATGAGTCTGCCGCCCCTGCGCAAGATGATGGAAACGGCGCTGGGCCTGCCACCAAGTTTCGCACAGCTTGATATCGACAAACAGCTTGAGGTTTTCAAAGACAAGTTGTCCCGCCTGACCGGTTCCGACGATCTGTCTCAGTTCTCAAATTCGGATGCCGTTGGCCATTTGACCGACAGGTATCTAGCCCGCAGTCAAATCGCACAGATACAAAGTACAATTTCTCCGGTGCAAACAGCTTTGGTCCTGTTGGGTGGCGGTTTCTGATGGGATTGCGGGCAGGGCGCGCGAGCCCAACAATCCCAAGATGCGTTCCCAAAGAGTGCCTTCCGAATTTTTTTCGGCTTTTGTCGGACTTGCCAGCAAAAGACCAATTCAGAAATTTTCGCTTCAGCCAGATCCAAGCCGGAATTTGGTTGGCGTCACGCCAGTCTGGCCTCGAAAAAAGCGCGTGAAGTGGGACTTGTCCGAGTAACCCACCATTAGACCAATCTCTGCGATTGTCTTTTTGTCGTCCTTCAGGTGTTCCTTTGCAACATCGATGCGCAGCCGTTTGATTTCGCGCGGCAGCGTTGTGCGTTGTTGCTGAAGTGCCTTCAGAAACCGATCCGGCTGTATGCCAAGCAACCCGGCCACCACCTCTGGTCCCAAATCCGTTTCATCCAGTTTGTCGCGCAAAACGGATCGCAATGCGGCCACCACGGTTACTTCTTCCTCTTGCCGTGCCGAGACTTTGGGGGCGACAGAACCCCCTGAAACATGGTGCAAAAACAACCAATCGACGGGAAAACTCAGTTGCATTCCGGGGTCGGCCCCAAGACCAACCTCGATCCCCTTGTAGGCGATCGGCAAGCCATTGATGTATCGGCTTTCCCATCGCACGACAGTTGGATCCCACGAGTTGCCAACAACGGTTTGCAGAAGCCTCACATAGATTGCGGCGCCGAAACCGGTGACTTGGATCGGTGGAACCGCGGGCTCTTGTTGCCGCTCGACCCGATAGGTTGCCTTGTTCGCATCCACGATCAGCCTGTGCCGAACCGAGCTGGATTCCTGCGGCACAAGCCGCACGAAATGGGCGAAAAACTCGAAAAGCGTCTTTGAGGATTGCTGCGCCTGCGCAAAAGGCGGCCAGCCTTGCAGATCGAAGGTTTCACCGACATGAAGCCCGAGATACCGATCGCCCGCCAATTCCGAAAACGCATTCAGAAGTCCGAAAACCAGCTCGGAATGCACATATACGGATGGATCGGACAACAATTCGGCCTTGAGGCCCACCTGATCCAGGGCCGGCCGCGGGTCGATCCTGCGGTCGGTGAGGTACCGTAGAAACGGCGCGGCCAATGCCAGCCGAATAAAGCCCTCGCTATGGTCCCCTGCGGTAGAATTGACAGGCACGATCGTCCCCTTCGGCTCAAGCGGCAAGTTTAGGCGAGTAGCCACTTTTCTTGCCACATTCGAACATCCTACTGAAAAAATGGCAACCGGCCCAAGCCCTTTCGGGCTAGTCTAAAAGGATCTGAATATGACGAGGTTTCTCATGTCCGGCTTACAAAACTTCCTTCTTTCAGCGGCCGTTGTCACGGTAACGTTTTCCTCTTCTCTGGCCGCACAGGCGCAAGACGAAAAAGCGCCCCAAACGCTGTTTACCAATGTGCATGTCTTCGACGGTGTGAATGAGCAGCGCATCGAGAATGCCAGCGTTCTGGTCGAGGGAAACCTCATTAAATCCGTTTCGACCGATTCGATCGAGGCGCCGGGTGCCACCGTGATCGATGGCGGAGGACGAACTCTGACCCCCGGCTTTATCGAGCTGCATGCGCATCTCATGCTGATGGGCCCAACGCTTCCGGCGATGGAGGCCAACACGACGTGGGAAGACTTCGCCATTCACGGCGCCCGGATGGCCGAGATGTACCTGATGCAAGGCTTCACCACTGTCAGGGATGCGGGCGGGGCCAATGGGGGACTTCGCAGGGCAATCGACTCGGGTCAAATCGAGGGCCCCCGTTACTATCCGTCCGGTGCGTTCATCGGAACCCGGGGTGGCCACGCCGACTTTGCCAATTTCACCGCGCCGCCGGGTTCGGAAACCAACATGAGCCGCCTGAACCTGGCGCAGGAGGTCAGCGGCGTTGACGACGTCTACAAATTCGCGCGCAACAATTTTCGCATGGGTGCGACGCAACTGAAATTCATGCAGTCCGGCGGTGTGGTTTCGGCATTCGACCCCTGGCAATTGCTGGCGGGGTCCCCTGAAGAGATCAAAGCCGCAGTGCAGGTGGCAAATGAGTACGGCAGCTACGTCATGGCGCATTCCTATCGTAAGGAAGCGATCCTGGGTGCGCTCGACGCAGGTGTGATGTCGATAGAACATGGCTTCTCGTTTGACTGCGAAATTGCCCAAGTCATGAACGAGAAAGGGGCCTACATCACCACGAACCTGACAGCCTTCGACCCCGGCCTGCTGGATATTCCGGCGGTTGCCAATGTGCCCTCCAGCCTCGCCAAGGCGAAATCGGCCTCGGCCACTTTCGCCGGCTACATCGACAACATGAAAGAATGCCCGGTCAAGCGTGGGTTCCAGACAGATTGTGTCGGCTCGGTCGAGGCGTGCAACATCCAGATCGCCTACGAGAAGCACCTCAATAACGAATTCTTCGGTCCCTACACGTCATTGGTGACGCTGACCTCGACTGGTGGCGAGGTTGTGGCGCTGTCGGGCGATTTCATGAACCCGTATACGACCGGGAAGCTGGGCGTGATCGAAGAAGGCGCCTATGCCGACATTCTGCTGATCGACGGCAATCCGCTCGAGGATTTCTCGGTGGTTGGTACCGGGGATCAATGGTTCGGTGCTGATCCCAGACCCGATAGCCCGGAAACCATTCGCGTGATCATGAAAGACGGTGTAATTTACAAAAACACGCTGGATTGACCGCAGAAATCACCCGGAGGTTCTTAATGCGTCACTGGTTTTTCCTCGCTGTCGTCGCAGCCATGTCCTGGTGCGCTCAATCTGCGGTGGCGATGTCGGGCACAGCGCTGGACTGGGCTGATTTGCCCGACCCGTCCGTGCAGGAATTCGAGGACCCGTACCGGGACCTTAGCCCCGAACAATTCGACGACGTTCTGTTTGTTGTGCGGTTGCGCGGCAGGCTGCAGCAGGACAAAGGCAGCGCCGAAGAACGGCAGAACTGGCAAGAGCTTCTGACCGAGACCGAGGATGCCTTGCTGGCCGGTGGTGTGGATGTCGACTGGCTGCTGGATCAGCGGGAAATCGTAACTGAACGCCGAAGAAAGGCGGGGACTGCCGGTAACCCGCAATTCGACGGTCAGACAATTACGCTGGCGGGTTTTGCAATTCCCGCACCCAGCGACCCGGACGGCCAGCCCGTGGCCTATTTGGTGCCGGAACGCGGAATGTGCAGCCACATGCCCCCTCCTGTGCCCAACCAGATGATCCGGGTGCGGCTGAACGGCGATTGGACGCCCAGCTATGTTCATGAACCTGTGCGACTGACTGGAAAGCTGACAATTGATCCTTCGGATCAGGAACTGATGGTCGTAGATGGACTTGTGCCCATGCGCGCAACTTTCCAATTGGAGACGGACAGCGTCGAAACTTTGGAAACAGAAGCAGACAGGCTGGAGTGGAAAAAGCAGGCAGCAGATCGTCTCCGCGCGGCGGGCGACCGCAAGACCGGAGGGGCAAGGACTTCCGAATGATAAGGCACCTGATTGCCGCCGTTTTTGTGATCGCGACCGCTGCTGCAGCCAATGCGCAGGGGCTGTCAGGACCTTCATCTGTTGAGGCCGATCTTGAACCCGGGGACGGGTTGACCGACCCGCAATACCGCTCGGATTTTCCGCGCAACATCGCGCCGGGTTGGTTCAATTGGAAAGATCGGCTGGCCGAAAACGGGGTTCGGTTCAACCTGGATTATCTGGCGTTGGGCCAAACCACGAATGCAGACTTGGGAACCGGAGAAGCAGCCAGCGGCATCGCGCGCTTTTACGGAAACTGGCAAGCGACCGAGCGTGGCTCTCTGACATTCAAGATCGAGCACCGGCACAGCTACACTGATGTTGCGCCGCAGTTTCTTGGACTTGACGGCGGCGCCCTGTCGATCACCGGGACGGCTTTCAACGACACCGGGCTGCTGCTGACCAATCTGTTCTGGACGCAAAGGGCCGACGACGGGGCGTGGACCTTACAGTTTGGTCAGATCGATGTGACCGACTTCGTTGATATCTATGGTCTGGTCAGCCCCTATAGCGGGTTTCAGAACCTGGCGTTCAACACCAATCCAACCATCAATGCCCCAAATCCTGGGCTTGGTATTGCCGGGGGCCTCAAGCTCAACAGCAACCTTTATTTGGTCGCCAGTGTCGCCGATGCCAACGCCGACCCGTCCGACCCGGATTTTGATGTTTTCAGCGATGGCAATCTCTTCAAATCGCTCGAACTTGGTTACACATCCGGCTTCGACCGCATCTATTTTGACAATGTCCATCTTACCCTCTGGCAAGCGGATGCCGCCGACGACGGCAGCCGCCCCGAAGATTATGGCGGTGCGTTCTCTGCTGCTTGGTTTGTGGACAACAAATGGATGCCGTTCCTGCGGGCCGGGGCCGCGAAAGGGACGGCCGCGCTGTACAAGCGGTCGGTCTCGGCCGGCGTGGGATATTACGGACGAAACACCGATCTGGCCGGGTTGGGCCTGAACTGGGCCGAAGCCCGCGGCATCGACGGAGACCAATTCACAGTCGAGGCGTTTTATCGCTTTTCGATTTCGCCCGGCCTGCAAATCACGCCATCGGTGCAGTTCATTTCCAATCCACTGCTGAACCCAAATCAGGATAATATCACGCTGTTCAGTCTGCGAACCCGGATCGTTTTCTGAGGCTCGCCCGACTTCCTGAGCAACAAATAACAAGGGAGGTTCAGTAATGAAGAACCTGTTGGCCGCAAGCGCCCTGGCGATAGTCTTTGGCGGCGCGTTGCATGCCAGTGAAGAAAGCAAGACATGGGACGCGTCAGATGAAGCCAGGCAGTTCGTGAAGGACACAATCGTTCTGGGCATGCTGGCCAGCCCCTATGGCACCGGCTGGACCGAGTACGAACAGCTGCACACATATTTCGAACGCGCACGGGACAATGGCATCACAGGTCATGAGATGACACTGGCCGCAGCGGACATGTCCTTCGAAACCCTTCTGGAACAGCATTATCACTTCCGCGCCGCCATGACGCAGCAGCCCGAAAAATACCTTGTCGTAAATGAAACCCGGGATATCGAAGCCGCCCACCTACAAGGCAAAACCGCCGTCATTTGGAACAGCCAGACCGCCACAATCCTGAATGGTGACCTTAGGAAGATGGCATTGCTCAAGGACATGGGCATCAAGAGCATGATCCTGGCCTACAACGATATTTTCCGAACGGGTTCGGGACAATTAGCAGCCTACAACGGACGTGACATCGGCCTTACGCCCTGGGGCAAATCCGTCATCGATGAAATGGTGCGGTTCGGCATCCTGCTGGACCTCAGCCATACTGGTTCCCAGACCGCCAACGACGCCATGAACTATATGGACGAGAATTACCCCGGCGTGCCTTATGTCTACACACATTCTGTGCCTGCGGGGCTTTACAAGAACGAACCCAACGCAACCGCGCGCGGATGTTATCGCGCCATTCCCGACGACGAGGCGCTGCGGGCCGCCAAGTCAGGCGGCTATATCTCGCCCACGTTTACGGAATGGATGATGGACGGCATCTGGCCCGAGGATATCTCGCCCAAACAGGCCGCAGATATGATCGATTATTACGTCCAGCTTGTGGGTGTCGACCATGTCGGGATCGCAACGGATGACATGTTCTCGACCGAACTTGTCGTGCAGTTCGCAACTGCAAACGCAAGCATGTACGATGACGGCGGATACATGATCGACGCCTTCAACAAAGGAGCCACCGGCAACGGTGAACTCGCCAGGATCCTGGCGGCGATCACGGATGATCTTTGGGCGCGCGGCTATTCCAACGAGGATCTCGAAAAGATCTATGGCGGCAACAAGATGCGGGTCTACGCGCAGGTCTGGGAAGGCAAGCCACCCGAACAGTTTCTGAAAGAATACCCCGAGCGTCTGCGCTTGCGACGAGAGCTTCGTGACGGGTTCTATTCACGTTAGACCAACAACAAACACCTGCGATGAACGCAAAGTGGCGTTGTCGCGTCTTTATTTGAAAAGACGCCAGAAAATCAGGGCTGAAGGATGGTGGGTGATGAGAGACTCGAACTCCCGACATCTTCGGTGTAAACGAAGCGCTCTACCAACTGAGCTAATCACCCGTGACGGTGCATGTAGCCAAGCCTGCGCGCGGGCGCAAGAGGGTCCGGAACAAATTCTTGCGCCAAAGGACAGGAACGGACCGGATCAGATCAGCGATTTCGTCAGAACTCTGGCCCACAATTTCATTCACCACAGGGAAAGGCGCTTGCGTGTTCCCTGCTGCCTCCGATATTCCCGAAAGGACTTAAACCACAGGAATGCGCATGATCCTGACCCGCGCCTGCCGTTTTCTCATTGCGGCCCTGGTCCTTGGCACCCTGACACTGGCTCCGGCGCGGGCCACGGCCGAGGGTGTTCTGGTCTTTGCGGCGGCCAGCCTCAAGACGGCGCTGGATGAAATCGTCCCTGCTTTCGAAGACCGGACCGGGCATCAGGTGACGGTGTCTTATGCCGCATCCTCAGTTCTGGCGCGGCAAATTCAGCAGGGCGCACCGGCGGATCTTTTCATCTCGGCCAATCAGGACTGGATGGATCAGTTGCAGAACATGGGGCTAATTGCGCCCGATTCCCGTGTCGATCTTCTGGGCAACGGTCTTGTGCTGATAGGCCCATCCCGTCAGGCACCCGCGCAAGACCTGTCCGCTGATTTCGATCTGATGACCGCGCTGGACGGCGGGTATCTGGCCACGGCGCTCGTCGATGCCGTCCCTGCGGGCGTCTATGCCAAGGCCGCGTTGCAAAGCCTCGGCCTGTGGGACGATGTGCAGGAACAGGTTGCACAGACCGACAATGTGCGTGCCGCACTTGCGCTGGTCGCAAGCGGCGCAGCCCCGCTGGGCATTGTCTACCGATCCGATGCGCAGGCCGAAACCCGGGTCAGCGTCGTCGCCGCGATACCGGGTAACCTGCATCCCCCCATCGTTTATCCCGCCGCCCTGACCGCAACCGCCAATCCGGCAGGTCGGGCCTTTCTCGAACACTTGCAATCTACGCCATCTCAGGGCGTTTTTGCCGCGCAGGGTTTTTCCCTGCCGAACGGGTAACGCCGATGGGCTGGTTGGGACCAGAAGAGCTTGAGGCGCTGAAACTGTCCCTGCGGGTGTCGTTTTGGGCCACACTGGCCACGCTGCCGTTTGGCATTTTTGTGGCCTACGCCTTGGCACGCTGGCGCTTTCCGGGGCGGCAGGTGCTGAACGGGCTGGTGCATCTGCCCCTGATCCTGCCACCTGTCGTGACCGGATATCTGTTGTTGCTGACCTTCGGCATTCAGGGACCACTAGGCAGCTTCCTGGCCGAGTTCGGCATCGTGTTTGCCTTTCGCTGGACCGGCGCGGCGCTGGCCGCCGGCATCATGGCCTTTCCCTTGATGGTTCGCGCCATCCGATTGTCGATTGAGGCGGTGGACCCCAAACTGGAACAGGCAGGTGCGACCTTGGGGGCCTCACGGCCCATGGTGTTTGCCACCGTGACCTTGCCGATGATCCTTCCGGGCGTCATCGCCGGGGCCATTCTGGCCTTTGCCAAGGCAATGGGTGAGTTTGGGGCCACCATAACATTCGTGTCCAACATTCCCGGTCAGACACAGACGCTGCCATCCGCAGTCTATGCCTTTCTGCAGGTTCCCGGCGGTGAGGCCGCCGCAACCCGGCTGGTCATCGTGTCCATCATCATTGCCATGGGCGCGCTGCTTTTGTCCGAATATGTCGGCCGCCGCGCGGCGGAACGGGTGGCCGGGTCATGAGCCTTTCTGTCCGCTTGCAACAGGAACTGCCGGGGATCGATCTGGACCTCAGCTTTGACGCACCGCCCGGTGTGACCGTCCTGTTCGGGCGATCGGGTTCCGGCAAGACCACCGTTGTGAATGCGGTGGCCGGTCTGCTGCGTCCTCGGGCGGGGCGGGTGGCCGTGGATGACTGGGTTCTGTTCGACACGGATCAGGGACTGTGGCTGCCACCCCACCGGCGACGTCTTGGCTATATCTTTCAGGAAGGCCGACTGTTTCCGCATCTGACCGTCCGCCAGAATTTGGCTTACGGCCGCTGGTTTGCGCCCCGCAGGGCGCACCGTGAAGATCCCGGCAAAGTAATCGAAATGCTGGGCGTCGGTCATCTGCTGGATCGCCGCCCCTCGGGCCTGTCGGGTGGCGAAAAGCAGCGTGTTGCCATCGGCAGAGCCCTGTTGGCCAGCCCCCGCCTGATACTGGCCGACGAACCGCTCGCCGCGCTGGATGACGCCCGTAAGGCGGAAATCCTGCCCTACTTCGAGCGGCTGCGGGACGAGGTATCGGTGCCTATCCTCTATGTCACACACTCCGCCGCCGAGGTGGCCCGGCTTGCGACCTCGGTTGTGGCCTTGCAGGACGGCAAGGTCGTGCGGCACGGTCCCGCCCCGGACGTGCTGGCAGACCCTTCTGTTGCACCTGCCGGTGTGCGCGCGGTCGGCGCGGTGCTGCGGGTTCGTGTACACGATCACCACGCCGACGGGCTGAGCGAACTGGACGCGGGCGGTGCACGCCTGTTCCTGCCGCGCATCCCGCACCGGGTCGGAGAAAACCTGCGCATTCGCATCCCGGCGCAGGAAGTCATCCTGTCAGACCGAAAACCCGAAGGTCTGTCGGCCCTGAACGTCCTGGAAGGCACGGTCGATACGATCCGCGCCGGTGACGGTCCGGGCGCAATCGTATCGGTGCAAACCCCCGCGGGCCCGGTTCTGGCCCGCGTCACACGCCGGTCGGTGTCGGCCCTGGGCCTGGCCCCGGGACGAACTTGTTACGCCGTGATCAAAACCGTGGCTCTGGCACCTCAGGATGTCGGCGGCCGGGTGAACACAAGCTGATCTGTCCGGAGCGGCATTCCGGATACGAACCGCGGGCATTCCCCGACCAAGTCACAGAAAACAAGGTGTTGAACCTGCCTGCGTGCCCTCCTATCGTGCCCACTCAGAAAAACCAGTCAGGAACAGGCCATGACCGACCAAATTGCACATCCCATGTCACCGCAGGATTGCCTCGTGGCGATCATGGTTGCGGTCTCGGCCTCGGACGAAAACATTCGCACTGCCGAATTGGTCAAGATAGAAACCGCCGTCAACATGCTGCCGGTCTTTGCCGATTACGACATCGACCGTACCCGCCGGGTGTCACAGATCGTGTTTGACCTGTTCGAACAGGAAGACGGCCTGGACGCCCTGTTTGGCCTGATCCGGGAAAACCTGCCCGAGCGGCTGAACGAAACCGCCTACGCGCTGGCCTGCGACGTTGCAGCCGCCGATGGCACCCTTGCGGAAACCGAACTGCGCCTGCTCGAGGAAATCCGGTACGAACTGGACGTTGACCGTCTGCACGCCGCCGCAATCGAGCGGGGGGCCCGCGCCCGCCACACCGTCTGAGTTCAACTGCCGTAAAGTGACCCCCAGCGCTCGATCAGCGTGCGCTGCAGCTTGCGCGAGCGCCTGTTCCAGTTGCGCGCACCCTCGGGGCGTTCGCGCAGCGCACGTGGAATTGTGGCGCGCCGGTCCACGTCGGCGGTAAAGATGGCAAAGGCCAGATCGGTTCCGTCAACCGTGGTCAAAAACCCGCCCAGGCCGGAAACGAAATTCAGCGTACCGGTTTTGGCGGCTACCTTGACGGGGTGATCCCGCACGGCGCGTCCTTTGCTGTCGGTCAGGGTGAAGGGCTTCAACAACGGGCGCAGCACATTGTCTTGCGCGCCGCCACCAGCGCCTTGACCAGATCGCCGGGCGCCATGCGCGAGGCATCGCCCAGACCCGAATGATCCACCATGGCGATCCGCTCGACACCATAGGTTTCAGCCGCCCATCGGTTCATCTCGGACGCGGATTCGGCCAGGGACTGCGGCCGCGCGCCCCGCGCCCGTGAGGCCGCTAACCCGACCATTTCGGCCGTCAGGTTGGTCGAGTATTTCAGCATTCCCCGCAGGATGCTCTCCAGCGGGTCACTCTGGTGCACCACCAGAATCGTGCCCTCAGGCGCCTGCCGTGTGACCTGAACCCGGTCCAGAACGATGCCGTTGACCCGCGCCAGCGTGCGGAACACATCGCCCGCATATAGCGCCGGCTTTCGAACGGGCAGCCACCGCGCGCCGCCATTGCCCAACGCCGCCTTGGCAACAGTCCACCGGTCCTGCCGCGCACTGGGCTGGTAGGTGTAAATCGGCAAACTGCGGGCTTCGACCTGCATCGTCGCCATGTCGACGGCCGGGTTATACCGTGCACTGCGCGCATCCATGGCCACATCATAGCCCTTGCCGTCGCGCTTCCATTCGAAATGAACCCGGTTGAAATTCAGCGATATGCCACTGATCGCCGGGCTGTAGCCCAGATGATCCGGCTGGCCTGGGTCGATGCTGTTCACGTAGGGCAGCGCGCCATCATACACTTTGAACGCGCCGCGCACCTCGGTGATCCCGGCCTCGCGCAGACTGGCCGCCATACTGGCCAGCGCATCCGTATCCAGCAGCGGATCGCCGCCGCCCACAAGGATCAGGTCGCCCTTCAGAATACCGTTCTCGACCGGTCCGTCTGCCATCAATCTGGTTTCAAACCGATGCTCTGGCCCCAGCACATCCAGCGCATACAATGCCGTCAGCGCCTTGGCCACGCTGGCTGGCGGCAATCCGTCCTGCGCGCCATATCCTTCCAGCTGCGCCCCGGATTCCGCATCGGCGACGGCAAAGACGACCTCACCCTGCAGTCCGGCGGCGCGGACAATCCGCTCGACACCGTTCAGCTCCGGCCCGCGCATCTGTGGGCGCAGTGACACCTGCGGCGCCCCAGCCAGCCCCGTAGCAGGGATCAGCGCGGCCCCAAGCCCGCCAAGAATGAATCGACGTGAATAACGATCAACCATAGGTCAATTAAAATCCCAGAGTTTTCGCCCAAACAACCGCCTGCACAGGATTATGTGGCCATGGGGGCTATTCCGGCAACACCTGATTTGCCCATTCACCGCGCCCGCGTATTTCGGTCGAGCTGACATCGACCATCGGCACATTCACGAAACACCAGGCCGGGGCGCTGGCCCGCCCCAGCAAATGCCGCGCCTGCCCGTCAATCCGATGGCTTGCGTAAGCCCGCGCTGCCGGAGACATCCGCGCCGAAATCCGGTCGCCGGGCCGCGCGACCACACCCACAGGCACACTGTCCATGATCTTCCGCCAGTCTTTCCAGCGGTGAAACTGCGCCAGATTATCCGCACCCATCAGCCAGACAAACCTGACCTGCGGATAGAGCCTCTGCAACGCCGCCAGAGTATCCGCCGTCGCCCGCGTTCCCGTCTGCGCCTCGATATCCGTGACTTCGACCCTTGGGTGCCGCATGACTGCCCTTGCCGCCCGAACCCGCTGTTTCAGCGGCGCGGGGCCACGCTCTTTCAGCGGATTGCCCGGCGAAACCAGCCACCACACCCGATCCAGCCCGAACGCCTTCATCGCCTCAAGCGTCACATGCACATGGCCCTGGTGCGGCGGATCAAAGGATCCACCGAACAGCCCCACGACCTGCCCGGGCCGCGCAAAAGGGATCGAATGCCGCTTCATTCTTTGCTGATGTTCAAATTCGGTCGGGCTTGTCAATCAACTGGTTGCACCGCGTCGCCCAGGCGGACCTGCCCGGATCGCACCACTTCAGCACACCAGCCGCCATGTCCGCGCACGGCTGAGTACCCACCTTTGCCCAGCGCCTCCTCCATTCGGCTGCAGGGCGCACAAATAACGGTGAACCGCAAAATGGCCTCACCCACCTGCACCTCGCGCCCCTTGAGCGCGGCCAAATTGATCCCCGACAACACCAGATTGCGCCGCAGAATGTCCGGCGAAACAGGCCCCTGCCTCAGATACGCACCAATCGCCGCCAGATGCTCCTGCTGGATCAGCGACACCGCGCGTTTACCTGCGCGGCTCCGATCGCCCTCGGGTCCGGCCTCGGATACCAGAACCTGTTTCACAGGGATCATCGCGGCCCGCCGGTCAGGGCGCAAGCCGATCCAATCAACATGCCCGGGCTGCGCCCATCCAGCTATCAAACCTGCCAGTTCTGACAAAACACTCTCCCATTCGACCATGGCCACAATACCCGTCGCGATCCGTGAACGAAATTCACGAAACCACCAGCTTGCCCCGCCCGTCCCGCTTGGATATCTAGCGTTCCAACCCAATTTCCCGACCCAGAGGACGCGACATGGCCGCCTATCAATATGTCTACCACATGCAGGGTGTCTCCAAGACCTATCCCGGTGGCAAGAAGTGCTTTGAAAACATCCACCTGAGCTTTCTGCCCGGTGTGAAAATCGGTGTTGTCGGCGTCAACGGCGCAGGTAAATCGACGCTGATGAAGATCATGGCCGGTCTCGACACCGACTTCACCGGTGAGGCCTGGGCCGCCGAAGGTGCCAAGGTCGGCTATCTGCCGCAGGAACCGCAGCTGGATGAATCGCTGACGGTCCGCGAAAACGTCATGCTGGGCGTCGCCGCGAAAAAGGCCAAGGTCGACCGGTTCAACGAAATCGCCATGGAGATCGCCGAGAACTACTCGGACGAGCTGATGGAGGAAATGACCACCCTGCAGGACGCCATCGACGCGGAAAACCTGTGGGACCTCGACAGCCAGATCGACGTCTCGATGGAGGCGCTGCGCTGCCCGCCGGACGATGCCAACATCGCAAACCTCTCGGGTGGTGAGAAACGCCGTGTGGCGCTGTGCAAGCTGCTGCTGGAAGCGCCCGACATGCTGCTCTTGGACGAACCGACCAACCACCTGGACGCCGAAACCATCGCCTGGCTGCAACAGCACCTGATCGACTACAAAGGCACCATCCTGATCGTCACCCACGACCGGTATTTCCTGGATGACATTACTGGCTGGATTCTGGAGCTCGACCGCGGTCGCGGCATTCCTTACGAGGGCAACTACTCCGCGTGGCTGGAACAAAAGGCCAAACGGCTGGAGCAGGAAGCCCGCGAGGACAAGTCCAAGCAAAAGACCCTGCAGCGCGAACTGGAATGGATGCGTCAGGGTCAGAAGGCCCGTCAGGCCAAATCCAAAGCCCGGATCAATGCCTATAATGAGCTGGCCGAACAGTCCGAGCGCGAAAAGCTGACCCGTGCCCAGATCGTCATCCCCAACGGCCAGCGCCTTGGCGGCAAGGTGATCGAGGTTGAGGGCCTGTCGAAACACATGGGCGACAAGCAACTGATCGAAGGGCTGGACTTTGCCCTGCCCCCCGGCGGCATCGTCGGCGTCATCGGCCCCAACGGTGCCGGTAAATCGACGCTGTTCAAGATGCTTACCGGTCAGGAGCAGCCCGACAGCGGCACCATCACGCTGGGCGATACGGTCGAGCTGTCATACGTTGACCAGTCCCGCGACGACCTGAAAGACAACGACACCGTGTGGGAGGCGATCACCGGCGGTGCCGAGATCATCCAGCTGGGCGACGCGCAGGTCAATTCCCGCGCCTATTGCTCGTCCTTCAACTTCAAGGGCGGTGACCAGCAGAAGAAGGTCTCATTGCTGTCAGGGGGTGAGCGCAACCGCGTCCACATGGCCCGCCTGCTGAAAGAGGGCGGCAACGTCCTGCTGCTCGACGAACCCACCAACGATCTGGACGTCGAAACCCTGCGCGCACTCGAAGACGCGCTGGTCGATTTCGCCGGCTGCGCCGTTGTCATCTCACACGACCGCTTCTTCCTCGACCGGATTTGTACGCACATTCTGGCCTTCGAGGGTGACGCTCATGTGGAGTGGTTCGAGGGCAACTTCGAGGATTACGAAGAGGATAAGAAGCGCCGCTTGGGACCGGATGCGCTGGAGCCTAAGCGGTTGAAGCATAAGAAGTTTGCGCGGTGACGTAGCGCCGTTATTGTATTCGTGGTAGATTGGGTGCAGATATTATTCGAACCCAATTTGCCATGTGCCCCAAAGAGACAATTCTACTAGGCCAATACACAGCCTTAACCTCGAAACTCGGTGAGGCCGCGCGAGAAGTCGAAAAAATTGAAGTTTTTTCACTTACCTCGGTCGGAGCAATTACGGCATGGGCGCTGGTTAACCTAAAGTTATTTTGCTCTCAAAGCTCCATTCTCTGGCTGGTTTTTCTTTTGCCGTTGGCTATTGGTGTAACCTACTCATTTAGATGGGCTATGCAGCGCTTCTACGTAAAGCAGCTGGCAAGTTACATCGCAAGAATAGAATGTCAGTTGAATGGCACCGCCGAGGATAAAGAGATCGAGGGGTGGGAAGCATGGTAAAGTCAGCGAGACAGACAAAGTAAAACTTGTTTTACGGTTCTCTTTCGCATCTCGTTTTTTTCAGTCACATTAGTAATGCCTCTGCTTCTGGTGATAGTGGTGGTTTTTACATCCAATATCCCAGATTGCTCCCCCTTATCCACAGATACGAATGACACGGAAACCGTTATCGCACCCGATCCAAAATCGCTTGCACCTGAGGGCTAAACCACAGTTTGCATTAAGCAAACGTAGAATGGATGCACGCACCCACCACCCCACCTCGTAGGCTGGACTTCAGCCCGGCACCACGCACACCACCAACAACTTCGCTAACATCCACCGATGACCTGCATCAAAACTCTGCAATCGGCCTGAGGGTCTTGGTGAATGCCGGGCCGAAGCCCGGCTTACTGTCCTGACCTCTTCAACCTAAGGCTCTTCGAACCTGCCCTCGGTGACACCACCAGTCCACTCCGGATCAACCCGGCCTGCGCGAATTTCGCGATGAATCGACGAATACGGCCAATCGGTCGGATGCTCCACCATCCCATGCTTGACCGGATTACCCCAACAATACGCCATATGATTGTGGTAATCCCGGTCGTCCCGAATGGTATGCTCCCAAAACCGACGCTGCCAAACCGCCCCTTCGCGTTTGTCGGCCCGTATGCCGGGCTTCAGCCCGGCATATCTGCCGGACGTCACAACGGGTAATTCCCTGGGCACGGGTGCCGGGCTGAAGCCCGGCCTACAACTCGCCTTGTTCACACACATGGTGAACCGCGCCTTGATCGCACCCCACCGCGTCGAATAATCCACATCCGCCGGCAGCAAGGTCCAAACCGCATGCAAATGATCAGGCAACACGACAAACGCATCGCACCGGAATGGCCGCTCCCTCTGCGTCATTGCAAAGGCCGCCTTCAGATGCGCCAGTTCGCGCGTCAACAGGTCCAACGAACGATCGGCCTAAGAAACGGTGAAGAAATAACTGGCGCCGGGAATACGGACACGCCGATAGTTGGACATGCATCCGGTTTACGGCAGCTATGACTGCCAACTCGTAAAGGGGTGGACTGAAACGGTAAGGGACCGGAAGGACGGGCGGTTCCACCCATCCAGCGACTCATTGCATACTCGACCGCGCAACGCCAAAGCACCGCGCCATCGGATTACATAATTCACTTTCGAAATACCAAGGGGTCGTTCGTTGCCGAACCTAACCGGACCGGCTGCCACCCATCCGTCTGAACCCGAACAATCCCGCCAAAGCACCGATCAGCAACAACCCAGTGGCCGGAATTGGGACGGCAGAGACATTCACTTCTGTCACGGTACCTTCCGACCCGGGCTCTTCGCACCACAATTCACAGAAGTCGGGCTCTGTAACTTCCGTCAATTCCTCATCCTGTTCGATGGGATCCTGTTCGATTGGGTCCAGCTCCAGCTCCAGCTCCAGCTCTTCAAGATGCCGAATTTCTTCGAGGTGGCGATCAGAGGTTGCTGCCGACTGGATGATTCGGAACATGTCCCATTCCATATCCTCACGGGATTTTTCGCTCGAATACGTGGACAACCGGTTGGTTTCCCGTTCGATACCATCCGGCAACGGGCTTTCCCAATCAACTGTAACAGTCAATGCATCGGTAGAACCAGCCCAGCAAAGGACCGCAAATGTACAAACAAGTCTCATATCCGCCCCCACGGTTATGTGCTTTACTATAGCACCAAAAGTTTGCTTTTCAAAACATCGTAATATCTGAATAAAATCCGAGGGTTGTGGGCGGCCCTGCTTCTCTACTCTATTGTTTTTCGGGTGCTCTGCGACTCGGGACTCAACTGACGATTGCCAAGGCACGGTCCATGGTGGTAGGCGCAACCATGGTTCCTGCTCAGGTTGTCGAAATCGCGGCCCCCTTATCAGGTTCGACATGCGCGGGATTCGCACCGAACCCTTCGGCGGGAAACCGTTCAAAACGTGCTGCAGGCCCTTAAACCGTTGTACAAAGCACACAAACTCCCTTGTCACACGCCTTGCGCAGTGCCATATCCCGGTTGCTTACGTTTTTCTATTTCGACCTACTGTCTCCGTTTCCGGCGCTCAGTCTATCGATCCAGACCGACGACGCCAGGCTGCCGCAACCCCGTGGGCAGCATCAAAACAGGAGACAACGGACATGCCAGCAGGCACCGTAAAATGGTTCAACACCACCAAAGGCTACGGCTTTATCGCACCCGAAGATGGCGGCAAAGACATCTTCGTACACATCTCGGCCGTGGAACGTTCCGGCCTGACCGGTCTGGCCGACAACCAGAAAGTCACGTACGAGCTGCGCTCGGGTCGTGACGGCCGCGAAAGCGCGGACAATATCGAACTGGCCTGACCAGTTAAAAAGGGCGGAGAATCTCTCCGCCCTTTTTCTTGCCGCGGCCTTGAACTGTGGCGCGCAAAATACATCACAATCCCTTTATCAGTGCGCAGCGATTGACCGGATCGTGTATCCTTCCGAGACTGAATTCATGTTTTTCATGAAGGATAGGTGAGCCCACCATGTTCACGCGCCGTGTATTTCTTGCATCGACAGCAGCAGCCAGCCTCACACCGGGAATGAGCCTGGCCAAGAAGAAAGCCGTCGAATACGACCCCACGCCGCAGGTGGTCCGGATCAAGAAACAGTTTCAGCCTGGTCAGTTGCTGGTCGTGCCACGCTCGTTCTATCTGTATTTCGTGACCGAGCCGCGCAAGGCGATCCGCTATGGCTGCGGGGTCGGCAAAGCCGGGTTGGAATTCACCGGCACCGCGACAATCGACGTGAAGAAGGAATGGCCGACGTGGCGGCCAACGGACGAAATGATCGAGCGGGAACCGGTGACTTACGCCAAGTTCAAGGACAACGATTATGTCCAGCCCGGCGGAGGAGACAATCCACTGGGGGCCCGGGCGCTCTATCTGTTCCAAAACGGCGTCGACACCTATTTCCGCATTCACGGTACAACACAGCCGCAGACCATTGGGCGGGCGGTGTCAAACGGCTGCATCCGAATGCTGAACGAGCATGTGATCGACCTTTACCAGCGCGTACCATTGGGCACGGTGGTCAGTGTGGTTTAATCCGATCAGGGCGCTGACCAATCCACATTATCAGCCTGCTCGACCCTTAATCGCCCTACTGGCCACGGGCGTGCAAGGCTTTGCGCTTCAGCCTCGGTTCCGTTCAGCCATCCCGGCACATCGGACAGGTTCAGCAAAACCCCCATGCGATGATGGATCGGCCGGACATCCGCGTTCGGTTCGCAGGTTACTGCGGCAACCTGATTGACGCATAGTCCGCCGGGGGCCTGCCAGGTGTCCGTAATCGCCGCAAATATCAGCGGCGCGCCGTCAACCGAGGAAATGCGCCACGCTGTCTTGCGCCGTTTCTCTCCGGTCCATTCGTACCAGCCGTCGACAGGAATCACAGCCCTGCCCACACCCTGAAACGCCGTCTTGTCAAACACCGTTTCGGATCTTGCGTTGATGATCGTCTCCATAACCGGGCGGCCCCGCGCGTTGACCCGTCCCACCGGGATCATGCCCCAGCGCATCGGCGCCAGCCCCGCGCTTGTCAGGGTCATCACCTCCTGCCCCGGCTGAATGTTATGACGCGGCAGCTGAGCGGCCACCTCAGCAGGAACACCCAGAAACCGGGCAATCTCGGATATGGGCCGCGTCAGAAAAAACCGCCCCGGCATGATGCGCTCCTATCGGTATGCGTTCCCGACCAGCTTCAGAACATCCGGCCCAAGCGCCTCGACAATCAGGGCCACGCCCTGTGCATTGGGATGAATGCCGTCTGCCTGCATGAACCCAAGCGCGGCAGTCGGATCGCCACCAGCATCAAGACCGGCAAAAAAGCTTTCTGCATAAAGCGTTCCGTGTTTCTGCGCCAATTCGGGATAGATGGCGTCAAAGGCCTGTTTGTAGTCAGGGCCAAAGTTTCCCGGCGCTTCCATCCCGATCAGCAAGACCTCGACATCGGCCGCTTTGGCTGTCTGCAGGATGGTATCGAGGTTCTCACGCGACACCGCAGGATCAACACCGCGCAACAGATCATTGGCCCCGAGGGCAACGATTACGCCATCGACTTCCGGTGTCAGCGTCCATTCGATACGCGCCGCGCCACCGGCTGTTGTGTCCCCCGACACACCTGCGTTGATCAGCGTCACCTCGGCGCCGCGATCTTCAAGCCAGCGGCCGAGCTGAGGGACAAATCCCTCCTGCTCGGGCAAGCCATAGCCATGCGTCAGAGAATCCCCTACCGCCGCGATGACCACCGGTTCGGCTGTGGCCGCAAAGCCGCAAAAGACAAACAGGCCCGACATCAAGGTCTTGCGCAAGGTCCCAACCGCTCCATATCCCAAATGACCGCTCCTTTTCGGAAAGACTGATGACGTCACCAGTTCTCACGCTCCAAGATGCCTCATTGTCGCTGGATGGCAATGCCGGTCGGGTGAATATCCTGCATGGCATCGACCTGACTGTGCGGCAGGGTGAAACGATAGGCCTGGTCGGACCCTCCGGGTCAGGCAAATCCTCACTTCTGATGCTGATGGGCGGGCTTGAACAGGCGACACGCGGGTCCGTCTCGGCGCTTGGGCGCGATCTGACAGGGCTGGACGAAGACACTTTGGCGCGTTTCAGGCGCGACTACATGGGTGTTGTGTTTCAGAACTTTCACCTGATCCCGACAATGACCGCGCTTGAAAACGTCGCCACGCCACTGGAACTGGCTGGTCACAAGGATGCGTTCACCCGCGCCGAGGTCGAGCTTGAAGCCGTTGGACTGTCGCACCGGCGCAATCACTACCCGGCGCAGTTGTCGGGCGGGGAACAGCAGCGCGTTGCCCTTGCCCGCGCATCGGCCCCCCGGCCTCAGATCCTGCTGGCGGATGAACCGACCGGCAATCTGGACGAAAGCAATGGCGCCGCCATTGTCGAGCTGTTGTTCGGGTTGCGGGACAAACACGGTGCCACCCTTGTTCTGGTAACGCACAGCCACGCACTGGCCCGGAAATGCGACCGAGTCGTGCGCTTGCGTGATGGGCGCATTGCCGGGGATGCCCAACAGGAGGCCGCTGAATGAGCCTGCGGCTGGCCGGACGGTTGGCGCGCCGTGAACTGCGCGGCGGATTGCAGGGATTTCGCGTTTTTCTGGCCTGCCTTGCGCTGGGTGTCGCCGCGATCGCCGCAGTGGGTTCAGTCCGGCATGCGATTCAGGCTGGCTTGGCCCAAGAGGGCGCCGCCCTTTTGGGCGGGGACGCGCAGCTGGAATTCACCTACCGCTATGCCAGCGACGAAGAACGCAGTTGGATGAACGCGTCAGCTCGGCAGGTATCCGAAATCGTCGACTTCCGGTCCATGGCTGTCACGCAACACGATGACGGTCCGGATCGCGCATTGACACAGGTGAAGGCGGTCGATGACACGTACCCATTGCTTGGCTCTATCACGCTGGAGCCCGCGATGCCCCTGCCAGTTGCGTTGAACGGTCAGGATGATCTGCCCGGAGCGGTGATGGACCCCGCCCTGATGGATCGGCTGAACCTGGAGGCAGGGCACACCGTCACGCTCGGGACGCAGGAGTTTGTCGTAATGGCCGCGCTAATGTTCGAGCCGGACGGGGCCGCTGACGGATTCGGATTGGGGCCGCGTACCTTGGTGCGCACTCAAGACCTGAGCAAATCGGGTTTGCTGGAACCCGGCACGCTGTTCTCCACGAAATACCGGCTGGACCTGCCGCCCGGCACAGATCTTGCCACCCTGTCGACCGAAGCAAAAGAGGCCTTTGCCGGCACTGGCATGCGCTGGACAGATGCTCGCAACGGTGCCCCTGGCATCGCTGAATTCGTCGCAAGGCTCAGCGCTTTTCTGGTGCTTGTAGGTCTGTCGGGTCTGGCCGTAGGCGGCATCGGCATCTCGGCAGCGGTACGGGCGTACCTGTCACAAAAGACGGAAACGGTTGCCACATTGCGCACTCTTGGCGCCGACCGTACCACGATTTTTCAGACATACATGTTCCAGATCGGCATTTTGTCTGTCATCGGCATCGCGCTGGGCCTAGCCCTGGGCGGCGCTGCCCCCCTGGTGCTTTCATCGCTGATCGAAAGCCGGTTGCCTGTTCCCGCTGTATTCTCGATCTATCCCCAGCCATTGGCCGAGGCAGCCCTCTACGGCGTTCTGACGGCGTTCCTGTTCACTCTCTGGCCGCTGGCCAGAACCGAAGAGGTCCGCGCCGCAACCCTGTTTCGCGATGCCCTGACATCGGCGCGGTTTTTTCCCCGTCCTGCTTACGTGATCGCCTCCGCAGTGGGCCTTGCTCTCCTGATCTCAGCCGCCGCATGGTTCAGCGGCTCCGCCCGCCTGACGCTGTGGACCAGCAGCGGTTTGGCCGGAGCGATGGCTTTGCTGGCCGCAACCGCGTGGATCATTCGACGGGTTGCCCGAGCCGGGGCTTCGGCGACACGCGGGCGGCCCGCCTTGCGCTGGGCCCTGTCGGCCATCTCTGACCCGCGCGAAGGCGCTGGTCCCGTCGTGCTGTCGCTTGGGTTGGGGCTGTCGGTTCTGGCGGCCGTCGGGCAGATTGACGGAACATTGCGCAACGCAATCTCGGGCAATCTGCCGGACGTGGCGCCGTCATACTTCTTTGTCGACATCCAGAAAGACCAGATGCCCGGGTTCATGGAACGGCTGGAAACCGACCCGGCGGTCAGGCGCATCGAAAGTGCGCCGATGCTGCGCGGGATCATAACCGGGATCAACGGACAGCCTGCACGCGAGGTGGCTGGCGATCACTGGGTGCTGGACGGAGACCGGGGGATCACCTATTCCGAACGTCCCCCCAAGAACGCGCGCATCACCAAAGGGGAATGGTGGTCAGATGACTATTCCGGCGCGCCGCAGGTCAGTTTTGCCGCGGAAGAAGCTGCTGAGATGGGTCTCAAGCTGGGCGATGAGTTGACGGTTAACATTCTCGGCCGGGATATCACGGCCCGGCTGACCTCTCTGCGTGAGGTCGATTTCTCAACCGCCGGAATGGGGTTTGTCATGTCCATGAACCCCGGCGCGCTGGCCGGGGCACCGCACAGTTTCATCGCAACGGTCTATGCCGAAGAACAGGCCGAGGCCGCCATACTACGCGATCTGGCAGGGCAATTCCCCAACATCACCGCGATCCGTGTGCGGGACGCGATCGACCGGGTTTCCGGCCTGCTTGCCGGGTTGGCATCGGCCACGTCTTACGGGGCCGGGGTATCTTTGCTGACCGGGTTTCTCGTGCTGATCGGCGCAGCCGCCGCCGGTGAACCCGCGCGCCGCTACGAGGCCGCGATCCTGAAAACGCTCGGGGCTGGCCGCCGCCGCATTCTTCTCAGCTTTGCATTGCGCGCCGTGCTTCTCGGCACGGCAGCCGGAGGCGTGGCCCTGCTGGCCGGCATCACCGGCGGTTGGGCCGTGGCAACGTTCATTTTTGACACCGGCTTCACGATCATCTGGCCATCCGCGCTTGCCATCGTTCTGGCTGGAATCGCGGTGACCACAGGAGCCGGTCTGGTCTTTGCCCTGCGCCCTCTGGCTGTCAGGCCGGCGCGCATCCTGCGCGCCGCCGGTTAGGTCTCAGCGAACACAGGCCACCGGCTGCAAAATCTGCAACAAGCGATCATTATCACAGACCAGCGCGTCCAGTGTGATTTCATCCAGCGACGCATAAAACACTTCGGCTGCATCCCGCAGGGCCAGCCGCAATCGACAGGCATCGGTCAGCGGGCATGTGTTATCCGCATCGGCAAAGCACTCGGTAATCGGCAGGTTGCCTTCCACATGGCGAAACACCGACCCGATCCGGATCTGTTCCGCCGGACGGGCCAGCATCATGCCGCCGTTGCGCCCGCGTTGCGTGTTCAGATAGTTCAGCTGGCTGAGCTGGTTGATCACCTGCGCCAGATGGTTTTCCGAGATGTTGCACACTTCGGCAATCTCAGCCTTTGTCACCAGCCGATCCTGATGCGCCGCGCAATACATCAGCAGGCGCACTGCAATATTCGTCCGTTTGGTAATCCGCATCACAGGCCTCCCAAATATCAAGATGCAATCTTATTGCATGTTCCGCAAAAAAGCGGTTTGACATACATCAATCGAGATCCAGGACGGCGCAGCGCATGAAAGACCCGTATTTCTTCGGTTATGGCAGCCTGGTCAATCTGGCCACCCATGACTTTCCCGATCCGCATCCGGCCCGGCTGAAGGGCTGGCGGCGCGCATGGCGACATACCGACCTGCGCGAGGTGGCGTTTCTGACCGCGGTACCTGACCCCGATTCCGAAATCGAAGGCATGATCGCACATGTTCCAAAGAACGACTGGGCAGCGCTGGATCAGCGCGAATGGGCCTATGATCGCGTGACTGCGACGCAATCAGTGACCCACCCCCTGGCGCATGAGGTTGAAATCGCCGTCTATGCCGTTCCGCAGGATCGGCACAATGCGCCAAGCAACAAACATCCGCTGCTGCTCAGCTATATCGACGTGGTGGTGCAGGGTTATCTGCGCGCTTTCGGTCTGGACGGAGCAGATCGTTTCTTCGCCACCACGGACGGGTGGGACGCCCCGATCCTGAATGACCGCTCCGAACCCCGCTATCCGCGCCATCAACAGCTCCGCCCCGACGAAACAGACTTCGTCGACGACCGCCTGCGCAGTATCTCGGCAAACATCGTTCAAAACGCATAAAAAAGGGGCCGGATTCAACCAGCCCTCTTCATCTTTTTCAAAATACTCTCGCCGAAGGCACGCGCCGCAAGGCGCGTTTCATCACCCCCGCGCGCGGATCACCTGCAACAGGGGCAAAAGGGCCGCCATCTCGGGTCCGCGTTCCATCCCCGTCAGCGCCTTGCGCAACGGCATGAACAGACCTTTACCCTTGCGGCCGGTCGCTTCTTTCACCACGCTGGTCCATTTACCCCAGGTTTCGCCGTCAAACGGGCCTTCCGGCAGCAGCGCCATCGCCTCAGCGATGAACGCGCGATCCTCATCGGCGATCAGTGGTTCCGCCCCTTCGCGGCACAGCTTCCACCAGCCTTTCAAATCGCCCAGCGTGGTGATGTTCTCGCGCGCCATGGCCCAGAACGGCTCGGCCAGATCTGCCGGAACACCGGCATCGGCAACAGCATCAGCCACATCGGCAAGCGGCAGCGATTGCAAATACTTCGCGGTCAGCGGGAACAGGTCCTGCACGTCAAACTTGGTGGGCGCGGAACCAAAGCGGCTTACGTCGAACCCGTCAATCAATTCAGCCATATCCGCGCGCAGTTCGACCGGGTCGGACGACCCCAGACGTGCCATCAGGCTCAGCAAGGCCATCGGCTGCACGCCCTGTTCACGCAGATCCCGCAGCGCCAGCGTGCCCAGACGTTTTGACAGCGCCTCGCCCTGTGGACCGGTCAGCAAAGAATGGTGGGCAAAGCGCGGGCCGGTGCCGCCCAGTGCCTTGATGATCTGAATCTGAGTCGCCGTGTTGGTTACATGGTCCGAGCCGCGGACCACGTCAGTCACGCCCATTTCCGTATCATCCACAACGGAAGCGATCGTATAAAGAACCTGACCGTCACCACGGATCAGCACCGGATCGGAAACCGAGGCTGCATCGATCGAGATGTCGCCCAGAATACCGTCGGTCCACTCGATCCGCTCGTGATCCAGCTTGAAGCGCCAGACCCCGTTGCCACGTTCGGCGCGCAACGCGTCTTTCTCGGCCTCGCTGAGGTTCAGCGCGGCGCGGTCATAGACCGGCGGTTTGCCCATGTTCAGTTGCTTCTTACGCTTCAGGTCCAGTTCGGTCGGCGTCTCGAAAGCCTCGTAGAACCGCCCCATCTCGCGCAGCTTGTCGGCAGCCTCGGCATAACGGTCCAGACGCTCGGATTGACGTTCGACCCGATCCCAGTGCAAGCCCAGCCATTCAAGGTCCTGCTTGATGGCATCGATATATTCTTCCTTCGACCGCTCAGGATCGGTGTCGTCGATGCGCAGGATGAACGTACCCCCGTTTTTGCGGGCAATCAGATAGTTCATCAGGGCAGTGCGCAGGTTGCCCACGTGGATGTAACCGGTGGGCGACGGGGCGAAGCGGGTGGTGGTCATGGATATCTCCTGTTGGCGCGGCTCTTGTCACATGAGGGGCGTTTTGTCCAGCAAGCGAATGAGGCCCCGGGCAGGATTGCGCGCGCCAGGAAAGGCTCAGGTCGGCTCGACTTGCCAATGCCGGCCCAGATCTTCAAGCCCCGCGACGATCAGCTCGGACAGAACCGAAGGATCGATATCCGCCAGCTTGTTCACGTAAAGACAGGATTTCCCAAGTTTGTGTTTTCCCAGCCGGGACAGGATGTCATCAAAATCCGCATAGCCGGGCATGATGTAGATGGAATGCGCCGCCTTGCGCGGAGAAAATCCGGTTGCCAGAAAGTCTCCTTCGCGCCCGGATTTGTAGCGATAGTGATAGCGGCCATACCCGATAATCGACGGTCCCCACATCATCGGTTCAAATCCGGTTGCTTCGCGAAACAACACATCCAGCACCCGCGCCTCGTCGCCCTTTCGCGGTGGCAGGACGGATGACAAAAACCCGTCGACCGGTTGCCCTGTCGGCTGTGTTTTGTTTTCGGATCGGGACATGAGCAAAAATTAACACGTAATGTTTATCCATGCAGCCCATGTCAGGCGGGTAAGATATGGCAAACAACCCATAGCGGGCTAGTTCCCAACCTGGTGTCCTGACAGGGAGAAACATAATGACCATCAATTTGACGAGAAGAGCAGCGCTCGGCGCCGCCGCAGCATTGCCATTTGCATCGGCTGCAACTCCGGTTCTGGCCAATGATGCTGAAAACGGCGCAAACCCGACGACCGCCAGATCGTTCGCGCTTGGTGATTTCACTGTTACAACATTGCTGGATGGCAGTCTGCCGCGCGACGGCGCCAAGGAAATATTCGGCGGCGGTGCATCGGACGAGGAATTCGCGAGGGTTTCCGCCGAGAACTTTATTCCAGACGACATGGCCCAGTTCTTCTTCACGCCAACGCTGGTCAATACCGGGTCCGAATTGGTGCTGTTCGACACAGGCCTCGGAAAAGGCGGGATTCAGGCGGCACTGGCCGATGCCGGTGTGACACCCGATCAGATCGACGTGGTGGTCATAACCCACATGCACCCCGATCACATCGGCGGCATGACAACCAATGACGCACCGACCTTTCCGAATGCACGCTATGTGACGGCTTCGAACGAATACGATTTCTGGGCCGCGCAGGAGGCAGGTAACCGAGTCGGCGATCTGGTCGCGGCCAAGGTGACACCACTGGCCGACAAGATGACCTTTATCGAAGACGGCGGCGATGTTGCGTCCGGCATCACGGCCATGTCTGCCTTTGGCCACACGCCCGGCCATACGGTCTATCACCTGGAAAGCAACGGCCGGCGTCTGATCCTGACGGCAGATCTGGCGAACCATTATGTCTGGTCATTCGCCCATCCGGAATGGGAAGTTCGGTTTGACATGGACAAGGCTGCAGCCACCGCATCACGGCGCAATGTGCTTGGGCTTCTGGCCGCCGACAAGGTGCCGATGATCGGTTATCACATGCCATTTCCCGCAGCGGGATATGTCGAAACCCGTGGTGAAGGGTTCCGGTTTGTCCCCGTCAGTTATCAGATGATGGGCTGACCCCAAAGACACAGGATTTTATAGCGGAGTCGACCCGCCCTTGAACTAGGGCGGGTTTGTTGCGCGTGGATTTCCACCTGCCGCAACCTGCGGTGGCCTTACCAGCAAAAGTTCAGATCGCGCAAAAGCCGCAAGACCGGAGGCCTGTTCGACTGGAACATCGCAGGCCAACGAGCCACAGCGCTACACCTCATCGAGCGTCACTAGTTCTGTCTGTGCGACATTGTCCGGCCAGTCAGAAAGTTTGAAACCGTCCTTGGTACTCTGGGGCAGTTCACCGGCAGGGCGAATCGAATCCACACCTGAAAAGTGTCGCGCTCAGCGGTGAGTCTCTACTTGGTTGTATTGAGCATCAAACTGCCAACCACCCGAGCTGAGTCACGCGGGTAATGGCCTATCAGAATGAGACAAGGCCAAGCCGTTACGAAGCCAGCACCCCGGTCCCTAGTATGACGGCACTGCATCCGTAATTTCATCAAAAGGGGAATCAAATGAGCATTTTGTCCAAACTGCTGACTACCACTGCAAGTGTTCTGGTATTGTCAATGACCCCAGCGGCGGCTGTTTTGACCGGCTTTGTCGCAACCTCCGCTTATGCCCAGGAAGGCGAAGGCGAGACTGAGGGTGGTGAAACCGAAGGTGGTGGAGAAACCGAAGGCGGTGGCGAGACCGAAGGCGGTGGCGAGACCGAAGGCGGTGGCGAGACCGAAGGCGGTGGAGAAACCGAAGGCGGTGGCGAGACCGAAGGCGGTGGTGAAACCGATGGCGGTGGCGAAACCGAAGGCGGTGGCGAGACCGAAGGCGGTGGTGAAACCGATGGCGGTGGCGAAACCGAAGGCGGTGGCGAGACCGAAGGCGGTGGCGAGACCGAAGGCGGTGGTGAAACCGATGGCAACTCGGGCGGTGATGAAGGCGGCAGCGAGACCGAAGACGATGGAGACACCGAAGGCAATTCGGGAGATGACGAAGGGTCCACCGAGAATGACGTAGAACGGCCGGGCGAAGATCGCTAACCAAACAAGGTTGGTATTACCGGAAATGCCGAATGATCAGAGCTTTTAAAGCTCAGGATCAAAATCCTTCGGGAAAGTTCAATAAAAAAGGCCGGTGCTGTCCCGCACCGGCCTTTCAACTATGAACGATATCTTCAGTCGCGCAGCAGCTCGTTGATGCTGGTTTTCGAACGCGTTCTTTCGTCCACACGCTTCACGATTACGGCGCAATAGAGGCTGATATTGTTCTTCGACGGCATCGAACCCGCAACGACCACCGAATAGGGCGGAACCTCGCCATACATGACCTCACCGGTTTCGCGATCCACGATCTTTGTGGACTTACCGATGAAAACACCCATACCCAGAACCGAACCTTCGCGGACGATGCAGCCTTCGACCACTTCCGAGCGGGCACCGATAAAACAGTTGTCTTCGATGATGGTCGGACCGGCCTGCATGGGTTCAAGTACCCCGCCGATGCCGACGCCACCTGACAGGTGCACGTTCTTGCCGATCTGCGCGCAGGATCCGACGGTGGCCCAGGTGTCGACCATGGTACCTTCGTCAACATAGGCGCCAAGGTTCACAAAGGACGGCATCAGAACCGCACCCGGTGCGATATAGGCTGACTTGCGGACAACACAGTTGGGCACGGCGCGGAAGCCGGCGGCGCGCCACTGGCTCTCACCCCAACCGGCAAACTTGCTGTCGACCTTGTCCCACCAGCCACCGGCTTGTGGTCCGCCAGCGTGGATTTCCATGTCCTTGATGCGAAAGCCCAGCAGAACTGCCTTTTTGGCCCACTGGTTCACGTGCCAATCGCCACTTTCCAGCTTCTCGGCAACGCGCAGCGATCCGCTGTCCAGCGCGTTCAGTGTTTCCTCAATCGCCTCTCTCTGCTCGCCGGTGCTGGCGGGCGAGATCGTGTCGCGAACCTCCCAGGCGGCTTCGATTGCGGCTTCCAGTTGCGCATTGGACATGAGATCACTCCCTGCTGAATCTGTTCACGTTGTTTTTGCCTATAAGCAAGCCACACACAGGGCGCAATGCGGCGTAGGCGGGCGGTTTTGCGTCACTGGTGGGACAAAGACCATCGCCCGGGTGATTATCCGCAGCCTTTCGCGGCTTTTGTCAGCTGGCCCGGCGTATGTGCCGAACCAGTATCGAGACAGCGGCGGCAGCGTCCCTGCCTTTCATCGCGCGTACGATGGCGGCGTGATCAGTGTCTGCGCGTTGCTTCCACCGGGGACGCCAATAGGCAAACAGATGGCGCGCGCTGGCGATATGCAGATCGTCAATCGTGTGAAGCAGGCGCGGCAACCCGCAGGGTGTCAGGATGGCCCGGTGAAAAGCACGGTTTCCCGCCTCCCACTCCGGCATGGTCCGGGCGGCGTCGCAAGCCAGCCGTGCTTCGTCAATTTTGCGCAAGGCGGCTGGCGTCAGGTTCTGAACCGCGTGCTGCATCGCCAGCGATTCCAGTGCCACGCGCATTTCGATGACCTCGCGCACTTCGGATGGGTCCAGCGCGGTGACCCGCATCCCGCGCCGCGGCTCGCTTTTGGCCAGCCCATGCGCCTCCAGCCTCAGCAGCGCTTCGCGCACCGGAACATGGCTGGTCTCGAATGCGCGGGCGATATGGTCCTGACGCAGTTTTTCACCGGCGATCAGGTCGCCGGTGACGATTTGCTGGCTGAGTTTCTGATAGATCGTATCGGCAATGGTCGCGGTCATAGATTGTAGATAAAAATGAAGCCCGCCTTCCACAAGCAGATAATTCAGCCCGCGAACGGGTCCGGGGCAATATTGCCGCCGCAAATCAGAACGGCCACTTTCTCGCCCGGTTCCGGCTGATAGGCACCCGACATCAAGGCCGCCAAAGCCGTTGCCCCTGCCGGTTCCACCAGAAGCCTATGGGCCTGCCACAATGCGCGCTGCGCCTTGGTGATGGCCGCATCCGGGACCAGAACCGATGACATGCCGCGTGCCAGATCGAAACAGATCGATCCGATCCGCCTCGCGCCCAATGCGTTTGCCGCAACCCCTGATACGGACACGTCCACCGGTTCCCCGGCCTGCAACGCGGCGTGCAGCGCGCAGGAGGTTTCCGGTTCGACCGCCACAACTTTGCGCGCACCCTGAAACCAGGCCAAAGCCCCGGCAATCAGACCGCCGCCACCGACCGCGACAAGAACGGTATCCGCCTGCAAGCCCTGCGCCTCCCACTCGGCGAAACAGGTGCCCTGCCCGGCCACCGTCGCCGGTGCATCGTAAGCATGGATCTGCATTGCCCCGGTTTCTTCTTCGTGAGCCCGGGCCTGGGTCAGCGCATTGGCGTATTCGCCGGAAACAACGCTCAGGTCGGCGCCGGTCTGCTCGATCAGCGCAATTTTGGACGGCCCCGCCAGTTCCGGCACAAAAATCTTGGCCGGGTGGCCCAGCGACTGCGCCGCATAGGCCGCCGCCGCACCGTGGTTGCCGCCTGATGCCGCAACAACGCCCGCCTCGGGCACATCCAGGCTGAGCAGCGTGTTGAATGCCCCGCGTGCCTTGAAACTGCCGGTGTGCTGCAAATGCTCCAGCTTCATTTCAACCGGAAACCCCGGAATGCGGCTTTCCATCACCGGCGTGACCTGTGCATAGCCGGCAATGCGATCCCGCGCCGCCGATATTTCACTCTTCCAGTTCATTCTTGTCTTTCCGTGGCTGGCACTCTGTCCGCGAACCCTATAGCTGTTTGAAAAACACGCAAGCAGGGATCGTTCACCCATGAGAGAAGACCGACTCAGCCCCTTCCGCGACGCGCAGACCGACCGGTCGACCGCAAGCGAGGTGCCGGACACGCCACAGACACGGTCGCCCGCCTATCGTCTGGCCTTTGCCGACGAGGACTTCATGTGCCGGGAAGAACTGCGTCCGGTACGCCTGCAACTGGAATTGCTGAAACCCGAGATGATCATGACCGAGCGCGAGATCACCTCGACCATCGTGATGTTCGGAGGGGCCCGCATTCCCGAACCGTCACAAAAGCACACCGCCCGGACCGAGACGCTGGCCGGTCTGTCGCAATATTACGACGAAGCGCGCGAATTTGCCCGGCTGATGACCCTGAAGTCGAAGGAAACCGGCTGCCGCGAAAACGTGATCGTCACCGGCGGCGGTCCCGGCGTGATGGAGGCCGGAAACCGCGGCGCACAGGATGCCGACGGTTACTCGATCGGTCTGAACATCGTGCTGCCGCACGAACAGGCACCAAACCTTTACGTGACACCGGACCTGAGCTTCAATTTCCACTATTTCGCGATCCGCAAGATGCATTTCCTGATGCGCGCCCGCGCCATCACCATCTTCCCGGGCGGCTTCGGCACGATGGATGAACTGTTCGAGTCGCTGACCCTGATCCAGACCGGTCGTATGGAGCGCGTCCCCTTCCTGCTGTTTGGCCGCGCATTCTGGGAAAAGGTCATCAACTGGGAAGCTTTGGCGGACGCTGGCACCATTTCGGACGAAGACCTGGACCTTTTCCGTTTCGTCGACACGGCACAAGAGGCGGTCGGGATCATCGAAAACTGGGAACCCGCCCCGCCCCGCGACGAAATCCCGGGGCGCTGACGGATGACGGCGCCAAAGACCGGAGAAATGCTTCACCTGCGCGGGAATGCCCTGAAAATGGGCGAGCCGGTGGCGCTGCCGCTGACGCAAAGCAGCATGTTCCACTTGCCGGGCCCGCCGGATGGTCACGCGACCTACGGACGCGTCGACAATCCAACATGGGTGCATCTTGAGCACGTGCTGGCACATCTGGAAGACGCGCCCTGCCTTAGCTTCCCGTCGGGCATGGCGGCGATTTCGGCAGCGTTGTTTGCATCCTTGCAAGCCGGATCGCGACTGCTGATCCCTTCGGACGGATATTACGTCACGCGCCTGCTGGCGGACAGGTTCCTCTCACGCCTTGGCGTGAAGATCGAGGAACGTCCCACCACCGCCTTTGCCGAGGGCGGCTTTGACGGGTTCGACGTGGTCTTTGTCGAAAGCCCTTCGAACCCCGGGCTGGACATAATCGATCTGGCAGCCGTGGCGGGGCAAGTGCGCGCCGCCGGTGGGCTGACCATTGCCGACAATACGACCCTAACACCATTGGGCCAGCGCCCGCTGGATCTGGGCATCGATGTCGTCGTGTCTTCGGACACCAAGGCGATGGGTGGGCATTCCGACATGCTGATGGGCCATGTGGCCAGCCGCGACGCCAAGATCATGGAGCGGGTCGAGGAATGGCGGAAGATCTCCGGCTCGATCCCCGGACCTCATGAAGCATGGCTGCTGCACCGCGGGCTGGAAACGCTGGACGTGCGGTTCGACCGCATGTGCGCGTCGGCGCAGGTTCTGGCGGAACGGCTGGCGGCGCACCCGGCCGTGAAAAAGGTCCGTTACCCCGGTCTGCCCGATGACCCGTCACACGCATTGGCACAGGCCCAAACAGCGCGGTTCGGCTTTCTGCTGTCTCTGACACTGGACAGCGACAAGGCCGAAACCTTCATCAACGCCTGCCCATTGCTGCGCCCGGCCACCTCGTTCGGAGGCATCCACAGCTCTGCCGAGCGTCGCGCACGGTGGGGCGACGCCGTCGATCCTGCCTTCATCCGCCTGTCGGTCGGATGCGAGCCGGTGGAGGAACTGTGGCAGGCCATCGAGGCCAGCCTGAACGCGCTGTGATTACTTCTTGGGCTCACGCAGTTCTGTGAACACGTATATCGGCAGCACCACGCTGGCGATCAAAGCCCCCAACCAGACCAGCAAAGTTGCAGCCAGCAGATTGGAGATGCCGCCGACCGTAAGGCCCGTCGTCACCAGATCAGTTACCAAAAGGCCTACAAAGGTCACGATCAGCGCAATCCCGCCTTTCAGCGCGGGCGCTTTCTTCTCTCCCAGCTTCAGGATCAGCGGTTCGGCCACGACCTGAACAAGGGTGAATACGATCACCACGACAATGAACGAGATTGGCCGGATCGCGAAACCGGACAACAGAAGTGATGCGATCAACAACCCGATGGCATTCCCCGCCAGAAGGGCCAGTGCGGATTTTATTCTGCGTGTCATGGGGGCTCCGTCAGAAAACAAGCTGAAATATGTATATGTTATCAGACCTGCGGGAATTTGCGAGTGGTTTCAAAAGCCTCTTCCAATCGGGGCATTGAAATCGCATGATAAAAAACATGCCCAACGATCAGACGTGACCCGCGAGAGTGAGATGAGCGACGATCCATATTCGGTCCTTGGCGTCCAGAAAGACGCAAGCGCCGCTGATATCAAGAAAGCCTACCGGCGCATTGCCAAGGATTGCCACCCGGACCTGAAACCGGGTGACGCCAAAGCCGAGGCAAAGTTCAAAGCTGCCGCAGCAGCCTATGATCTGCTGAAAGACCCCGAAACGCGGGCGCGCTATGACAATGGCGAAATTGATGCATCGGGCCAGGAGAGACCCCAACAGCAATATTACCGCGACTATGCCGAGGCGGCAGGAAATCCCTATCGTTCGGGTGCGTCTTATGGCGACCCCGAGGATATGTCCGACATCTTTGCCGAGTTCATGCGTGGGCGCGGCGGGCGCGGCCAGCACCGCAGCCATGAATTTCACGCGCCCGGTCACAACCTGAACTATTCGCTTCAGGTCAGCTTTCTGGACGCGGTGTTCGGGGCCAGTCAGAAGCTGACCCTGCCCGATGGTGATCGGATCGAGGTCAAAATCCCCGCTGGCATCACCGATGGTCAGACCATCCGGCTGCGCGGCAAGGGTGCGCCCGGATATGGACAGGGGCCTGCGGGCGATGCGCTTGTCACCATCTCGGTCGCCAAGCATCCGGTCTTTGACCGGCAGGGCGACGACATCCACATCACTCTGCCGATCTCGATCGACGAGGCGATTCTGGGCGGCAAGGTTCCCGCCCCCACCATTGACGGTGGCGTGAACGTCAGCGTCCCGGCGGGGACCAGCAGCGGCAAGACCCTGCGCCTGCGCGGCAAGGGTGTCAAAAAGCGGGGTGCGTCCGAGCGCGGAGATCAGCTGATCGAACTGATCGTGACCCTGCCGGACAAGGTCGATGATGACCTCAGGGCCTTCATGGAAACCTGGCGGGAATCGCATCGATACGATCCACGCGAGGGGATACCGTCATGACCCGACACCTGACCGAAGACGAAGTGCTCGCAACTATTGCCCGCCTGACCCCGGACCGGCTGTCCGTTTATCTGGCCGCTGAAATTGTGATCCCCGAGCAAACCGAGCAAGGGCTTGTCTACCAGAGCATCGACGTCGCCCGTCTGGAACTGGCCTGCGAACTGCATGATCAATACGAGATGGAGCCCGACGCGCTGTCGATGATGATTTCCCTGATCGACCAGATGCATTGTCTGCGCGCCGAACTGCGCGAGGTTCTGAATGCCGTTGACACCCAGCCCGAACCAGTGCGTCAAACCCTGATCGAGGTCATCGGGTCGGCCCGGTTTGGTCGCAGGTGATCGGCGATCAGTTGTTCACAAGGTAGTCTTCCGGCACGAAAAACGTGTAATCCCGATCCGCCACGGCCTCGTGGCAGTCGTGGCAATAGGAAACAGCTTCTGACCGAGCGCCCATCGTGTCACCAAAAAGCGATCCGTCCGGCATAACCATGATATAGCGCCAGTCGCCGGTTTCAGGGCTGGCGCCTTTGGCCAGCTTTTCCATTACGAACATGGCACCCGGGTGCAGATTGCCGGTATCAGTGACCGTCATGCTGTCTTTGGCCAGAACCGACCCCATCGGCAACTCTTCGCCCTCTTGCAGGGTTCCGTAATTATGCGCCATGCGATTGGCGTAGCTGTTCACGTAGCGCTGACCGTGTGTGGCCGAGATATAAGGCGCATCGTTGAACAGCGGCCAGCTTTGATAGTTCCGGATCAAATCCATCTGCGCAGCCGCGTACCCGCGCGCCAGACGCTTTTGCAGGGACTTATAGAACTTGCGCGCATCCTTTTTCGACAAATCCGCCGGGTTCTCGATGGCCAGATGCGCGTCTTCATCACTGGACTGAGCCGCCGAGAAAGATGGCAGGGCCGTTGCCATGATCAGGAAAACGAGGGGTTTCAAAAACTGAATCTGGTAACGTGCAATCATACTGGATGACCCACCTGAGTTGAAAAAGGCTTGCCTTGTTTCAGCGCACCTGCATCAGATTCGATCATAACAGGCGCAAATAAACCTGCCACAACCGGTCCATGGCTTTCACCGCCTTGTGCACACGCGTGAACCCCCAGGGCGCTGACAAGATGAAACATAACAAATCGCGCATATAAAGAACAGGCGCGGGAACATTAATTCTCGCGACCGGCAGGGTTGCAAGGGTCAGGGTCAGGTTCCCAGACCGGCCTCGGCCTCGATCTGCTTGCGGGACTTCCGTGCGCGTTCGGTCGCCGATTTCAGCTGCCCGCAGGCCGCCATGATGTCCTCACCCCGCGTCTTGCGGATGGGTGAGGCATAGCCCGCCTGATAGATGATATTCGCAAACGCCCGGATACGGTTGTTCGAGCTGCGCTTGTACGGCGCGCCGGGCCATTCGTTGAACGGGATCAGGTTGATCTTTGCCGGAATGTTATGGCGCTTGATGTGGTCGATCAGGCGGTGCGCGTCTTCGTCACTATCATTCACACCATCCAGCATGACGTATTCGAACGTGATCCGTTCCGAGTTCGACGCGTTTGGATAGCTGGCCAGCGCCTGCAGCAACTCTTCGATGTTCCAGCGCTTGTTGATCGGCACCAGCACATCGCGCGTTTCATCCGTGGTCGCGTGGAACGAGATCGCAAGCAGGCATCCGATTTCCTCGGCAGTCCGTGCAATTTCCGGCACCACGCCCGATGTGGACAACGTGATGCGACGGCGCGACAGGGAAATCCCTTCGGGATCCATGGCGATCTTCATCGCATCGCGGACGTTTTCGAAGTTATACAGCGGCTCACCCATGCCCATCAGAACGATATTCGACAGCAGACGGGTTTCGTCCTTGGGCGCGCCGGGGACGGGCCATTCCTCAAGGTCGTCGCGGGCCATCATTACCTGACCTACAATCTCGGCCGCGGTCAGGTTGCGCACAAGTTTCTGAGTGCCCGTATGACAGAACGAACAGGTCAGAGTGCAGCCGACCTGAGACGAGATGCACAGCGTCCCCCTGTCTTCTTCGGGGATATAGACCACTTCGACCTCATGCCCGCCGGCGATGCGACACAAGTACTTGCGGGTGCCGTCTTCGGACACCTGACGGGTCACAACCTCGGGAACCTCGATGACGAAATGCTCGGCCAGTTGCGCGCGATAGGCTTTGGCGAGATTTGTCATCTCGGCAAAGTCGCGCACGCCCCATTGATAGATCCACTGCCAGATCTGGCCGGTGCGCATCTTGGCCTGCTTTTCCGGCGTCCCGTGTTCGATCAGAACCTCGCGCAAGCGGTCACGGGTCAGACCAACAAGGTTTACCTTCCCTTCGGGCAATTTGCGGGGGATGGTCATGACATCCTGAGTGATCGGCGCTTTGGGCGACATGTGGCTATCTCGAAGAATTCTGGCTTGGGATGCGCCTCTATATAGGATTGCCCGCAAAGATCAAAAGGAATCGTGCGACTTAATTTGCCATGCGCAGCAATTCGTCCACGCGCGCCCGACCCAGATCAATGCGGCAGGACGCGATGGCAATCCCGGTTCCAGACCCCCCGCCATACGACGCACCTACGGCGTCACACTGCATATCGCGATACGTGGTCCAAGCTTTTTGTGCGGCCTCAAGTGCGGGTTGCGCGGCCATGCGGCCTGTCACCTCATCCAACTCTGCCGCTGTCTGCATGGCAAAATCGTAACTGGCCTTCACTGCCATGTTTACGCGTTCTTCCATTTTCCCGACGCAAGACCCGATCTCAACCTGCGAACCTGCATCAGAGCATTCCAGGCTGGGGTCGGCCAACGCTGCGGATGAGAATAGCACTGCTATCAAGACGTAACGCATCATCGTTTCCACATGTGAACCCTTACATCAGGGCACAGTAGCACGTGTTTTCCCGGCGTCCCAATCGCAGTTCGGTCGCAAAGACCATGTCGATGCGACCGAAACAAGTACATTTCGCTTTCAGGGTTTCAGATCAGGCGAATACGTCAAACGCCCGGGGGAAGGATATCGCAATCCGCAGCGTCCAGGGTTTGTACGGGATCTTCCGGGCCACATTGTTCACCGGTCACAGGGTATGTTTCGGCGGTCTTTTCACACGCGCTCAGCAACATCGCGGCCATCATCAGCGCGGCAAGTGATTTGTTCAGCATTGGCAGGTTCCTTCTCAATTCCTGAACCGATTAGTTCAGAAAAAGCGGGTAGCCTGCCTTGATGCGGATCAAGTTCAGGATCGAACGTTGCGTCAAGGAAAAGACTGCATTGCGCCTTTTCACGAAAAAGCCCCGCCGGATGACGGGGCCGCATGAACGTGAAATGAGCGCTTAGTTGGTGCAGCGCTTCTCGGCGTCTTCGATCGCTGCGGTGAACCCCAGCAGCGAGAACGTGTCTTTGGTCTGAGTTCCGCGTTCCGAGCGGGCTGTCAGAACCGCCTCGGTGCCGCGCTTCATGGCTGCAACCACCTTAAGGTCTTCGCCTTCAGTTGCTGGCCAGGCCCATTCGCCCTCGGTGATCAGTTCAAACTCGGTCCCGTCGACGTTCAGATTGACCGTCGATCCAGGCGCAAAGGGATAGCCGCCGGTAAACGTGACCTGCCCTTTAACCTCGGCATTGGGGCGGAAGAACACAAACAGCAGAATATCGCTGCGGCGCACCGAAACCACTCGGCCACCGCGTGTGTTGACCGTTTCCCTTGGCGCAGAAACGCTCCAGCATTCCGTCGGATCGCTTTCGACAAAAACGCTCCAGTCGGTTTTTGCTGCAACCCTGTTGGTGCTGCTTGCCTGTTGGGCCGTTGCGGTTGTTGCCATCCCGGCCATGCACAAGCCCGCAACTGCGCGGACTAGTCTTGATCCCATTTGTCCAGCCTCCTAGCCCGACCCATACCCCAAACCGATCGGACGCGCCCGCGAACCCTTATGGTCCGTCTCTCGTATGTTGCGCATTCCGATAATTGCCGACATACACACACTAACGCAGGTTTCGCCACAGGCGAAAGGGCGATTGGCAGAAATTTGCGCATAATTTCGGAGGATAACATGACGCAGCCCGTGGCAATGACAGAACTGTGGCGCGGCTCGCTGCTGGAAAGCCTGCATCTGGGCCATGCAGTGATCTGTGACGACAGTGGCCAGATCGTAAAAAGCTGGGGCGATCCGCAGGCGGTTATCTATCCGCGGTCGTCTGCGAAGATGATCCAGGCTCTGCCGCTGCTCACCTCGGGTGCTTCAGCCAGATACGGGTTGAACAGCGAACATCTGGCGTTGGCCTGCGCGTCACATAGCGGTGCCGCGATTCACACTGATCGTGTGTCGGCGTGGCTGGATCATCTGGGTCTGGCCGAGCCTGACCTGCGCTGCGGCCCGCAAGAGCCGCAGGACATGGCCGCGCGGGATGGGTTGATCCTGGCCGATGATACGCCCTGCCAGATCCACAACAACTGCTCGGGCAAACATTGCGGGTTCCTTTCGGTGGCGCAGCATATGGGCGCCGGGCCGGAATATCTTGAAATCGATCACCCGGTTCAGCAGGCCTGCCTGGCGGCCTTTGAAGAAACCACGGGTGAATCCAGCCCGACCTTTGGAATTGACGGGTGTTCCGCCCCGAATTTCGCAACAACACTTTCGGGTCTGGCGCGGTCGATGGCCTGGTTCGCCTCGGCGGCGGACCGATCTGACCGGGCCAGCGATGCCGCGCGCCAACTGACCGAGGCCATGCTCGCGCACCCTGAACTGGTTGCCGGCGAAACCCGGGCCTGTACCGAACTGATGCGCGCCATGAATGGTCACGCTGCAATCAAAACCGGGGCCGAGGCGGTTTTTGTCGCCATCATCCCCGAGAAACGAATGGGCGTTGCGCTGAAAGTCACCGATGGAACAACCCGCGCCAGCGAGTGCGCCATCGCCGCGATTCTGGTCAGCCTCGGTGTTCTGGAGGCCGATCACCCAGCCACCCGCAAGTTCATGAACGCCATTCAATACAGCCGCCGTGGGCTGGAATGCGGCGTGATCAGACCAGCACCGGGGTTTCCCGGCTAAGCCCGCTACATCTCGATCTCATGCACCTCGGCCACTTCGACCGAGCCCGAGCCATTAACGACCATTGGACAGCCTTTGGCCATTTCTGTCGCGGCATCGATGCTGTCGGCCCGAACCACAGTGAACCCCGAGGCGGGGTTGGCGCCGCCATTATCGGCAACGCCATTGTTGCTGACCGTATAGGACTGACCCACCGGGTTGCCGGGGATATCCAGCGAATCGCCCATGCCCTGGAACCAGGCACCCCATGCGGCCATGGTCGCCTCGATCTCGGCGGGGTCGGTTGGGGTTGTTCCCCCGTGATAGACAAACAAATATTGGGGCATATCGCTCCTCCCTTTTTGAAAACCTACGTGCACTGGGCCTGCAATTTGCGCAGGGACGAAGTCCAGCCCATCTCGTGATTGGCTGCAGCCTCGGCATCCGCGAGTTCGCGGTGATCCACGGTCAGTCGCGCCCCGGTTTGCGTCGCTGCAACGGAAAAGGTCACGTGGCTTTCCGCACCGCGCTTGTCCTGATCGTCATGCCAGGCCCAAGTGAAGCCAACTGACTTCGGCGGATCAACATGGGTCACGTGACCGGACACCTTGAACTGTTTGCCCTCATCGTTCTGCATGACCGAGAACCATGGTCCGGTTCGTGAAAAGTCCAGATCATGCTCGGGCACGTGTACGCCTTCCGGCCCCCACCATCGCAACAGCTTTGCGCCGTCGCTGATCCAGGCAAACAGGGTTTCGGGGCTGACGGGAAATTCCCGTTCGAGTTTCAGGTCGGCCATGAATTCTCCTGTTCAAGAATGTCGCCCAAACGGTCGAGGCTGGCCTCCCAGAACTGCCGCTTGGAAATGGTCCATTCCGCAATCGCGCGCAGGCCATCGGGCTGGATTGAGTAAATCCGTTGAGTGCCGTTCACCCGTTGCCGCACCAGTCCGGCTTCCCGCAGAACCTTGAGATGACGAGAGATCGCGGCACCGGACATGCCCCGGCCTTCAATCAGATCACCGGCGGGCAGCTCACCCTTTTCCATCAGTTGTTCAACGATCGAAAAGCGGGTGGCGTCGGACAGGGCAGAAAAAGCGGTCAGAAGCGTGTTCATGACCCATAATTAACACATGCGTTAAATAAAGGGAAGCCTCGATCAGATCGTGACGAATTCCGTGCGTGTGTAGCCCTGCAGGTAAAGCAGCGCCGTCAGATCACCATGGTTGACGCGAACCTCGCACTGCTCAGCGACCGACGGTTTGGCGTGCAGCGCGACGCCGGTTCCGGCGCGGCTCAGCATGCCCAGATCGTTGGCCCCGTCGCCCACCGCAATAACATCGGCCTCGGCCAGGCCCAGGCGGCTGGTGACCTGCTCCAGGGCTTCAATCTTGGCCTGACGCCCCAGGATGGGGTGCTGGACTTTTCCGGTCAGCTTGCCGTTTTCGAACAGCAGCGTATTGGCCCGGTTTTCGTCAAAGCCCAACAGTTCAGCGACCCGTGCGGTGAAAGCGGTGAACCCGCCAGAGACCAGCGCTGCATAACCGCCATTTGTCCGCATCGTGCTCAACAAGGTCTTACCACCGGGCATCAGTGTTATACGTTCATCCAGAACTTTCTCTATGACGCCGACATCAAGACCTTTCAGCAGGCCGACCCGCTCCATCAGCGCGCCTTCGAAATCCAGTTCGCCGTTCATAGCCCGAGCCGTGATATCCTTGACCCGTTCACCGACACCCGCCTCATCGGCCAGTTCGTCAATGCACTCCTGCTGGATCATGGTGCTGTCCATGTCCGCCAGCAGCATCCTTTTGCGCCGTCCATCCGCTGGCTGCACGATCAGATCGACCCCCATCTGCTGCAAATCCGACCAGACGTCCCAGCGATTTCCGGGCATCTCTGACAGCGGGAATTCCGCCGCGTCATCCGGGCTGAGCCACAGAATCTCGCCGCCGCCCCAGGCATTTCGCAACGACTCGACCAAAGCCTGGTCCAGCGTCCGTGTCTCGGGGCTGGTCAGCAGAGTGGCAATGTACATATTGAATCTCCTGCAAGCTCACCTGCGAAGAATCGCGGGTACAGTATTTTGGCCAGAGGCCGTTGCGAAAACACGCCCCGCTGGGTCAAGTCGTGCCCGCCCGTCATCCGACAGGTGCCTGAAGTTCCATGCGTCCCTGATCCGTCAGCAACCAGCATCTTCGACCTTCGAACACCGCGACACTCACGCTTTTTCCATAGCCCGCGCCGCTGTCCAGATTGACCCGGTTTCCGTAATGGGTCGCCCTGTCTACCGGTGTGTGGCCATGCACAATCAGCTTTGAATACGGCTTCTTGTGCGCATGAAAGGCCTGTCTGATCCAGACCAAATCGTTTTCGTTCTGATCGCTCAGCGACACGCCGGGGCGGACGCCGGCATGCACGAAAGCAACCTGTTGGGTCTGGTACATGGCAAGAAGACCACGCAGGAAATTCACATGCGACTTCGGAACCGCCGCACGGGCCATTGCGTGCAGGTCTTCAAGCCGGATGCGATCCTCGAACTCCACTCCGTAGCTGCGCAAGGTCTCGATGCCGCCAAGGCGCTCGTGCAGCCAGTGGTACCCGACCAGCAGATGGGGGTCGTGGCGGGGAACATCCTCCATGAACCAGGCGAACATTCGGTCGTGATTGCCCAGCAGCGTGATCCAGTCCCGGCCTTCACCGCGGCCCGCAATGAGCCTTTCGATCACACCCCGGCTATCCGGACCGCGGTCGACATAGTCCCCCAGAAACACGATGCGCGCATCCGGCCCGCCATCTCGCTCGACCAGTTGCATCGCCCGTTCAAACTCGGCCACTTGCCCATGCAGATCGCCGACTGCGTAAACTGGCATTGTCATTGGTATCCTCCGGTGACGACCACAGGGAACGTTCTGGCGCAATTGATGACTTTCATAAAGCCGATACCCGCAAGGATGCACCTGCGGGTATCCATGCGCCTCAGATTCTCAACAGGCTTCAGGCCACATCAAATTCCAGCGGCTTGATCTGCGTGAACAATCCGGTCTCCGCCAGTTTGGCCCGTGCTTCGGCCGGGACGGGTTCATCAACGTAAAGCAAGGCGATCGCCTCGCCGCCAGCTTCGGACCGGCCGAGCGTAAAGTTTGCGATGTTCACACCATGCTCTCCCATGGTCTGTCCCAGCGTACCGATGATGCCAGGAACATCCTCGTTGGTGGTATAGAGCATGTGCGACCCGATCTCGGCATCGATATTGATGCCCTTGATCTGGATGAATCGCGGCTTGCCGTCGCTGAACACCGTTCCGCCGATCGAACGTTCGCGCTTTTCGGTGACGACAGTGACCTTGATGTACCCGTCAAAGGCACCCGACTTGTCCTGATTGGTGGTCGAGATCTTGATACCACGCTCTTTGGCAACCACGGGCGCCGACACCATGTTCACCTCGGGGTTGAACTTCTTCATGATCCCCGCGATCACCGAACAGTTCAGCGCCGCCAGGTTCATTTCCGCCGCGACACCATCGTAAAGGATGTTGATCGCCTTGATTGGTTCATCCGTCATCTGGCCAATGAAGCTGCCCAAATGACCCGCCAGCTTGATCCACGGTCCCATGATCTTGGCCTCTTCGGCGGTGACGCTGGGCATGTTCAGCGCGTTCTCGACCGCGCCTGTCAGCAGGTAGTTCGAGATCTGCTCGGCCACCTGAAGCGCGACGTTTTCCTGTGCCTCCGTTGTCGCCGCCCCAAGGTGCGGCGTGCAGACCACGTTGGGCAGGTTGAACAAAGGATTGTCTTTCGCAGGCTCGGCACTGAACACATCGAACGCGGCCCCGGCGACGTGACCCGACTGCAGCATTTCGGCTAGCGCCTCTTCGTCGACCAGACCACCTCGGGCACAGTTGATGATGCGTACCCCCTTCTTGGTCTTGGCCAGATTCTCGCGGCTCAGGATATTGCGTGTCTGGTCGGTCAGCGGCACGTGCAGAGTAATGAAATCCGCGCGGGCCAGCAGCTGATCCAGGTCGACCTTTTCGACTCCTATCGCGTCGGCTTTTTCCTCGCTCAGATAGGGGTCATAAGCGATGACCTTCATTTTCAACCCATGCGCGCGCTCGCAGACGATGCCGCCGATATTGCCCGCACCGATTACGCCCAGGGTCTTGTTGGTCAGCTCGATCCCCATGAACTTGGACTTTTCCCACTTGCCCGCATGGGTCGAGGTGCTGGCCTCGGGAATTTGGCGTGCCACGGCGAACATCATTGCAATCGCGTGTTCTGCGGTGGTGATCATGTTGCCGAAAGGCGTGTTCATCACGATCACGCCCTTTTTCGAGGCCGCTTCCTTGTCGATATTGTCGGTCCCGATCCCGGCGCGGCCGATGACTTTCAGCTTGTCCGCCTTCTCCAGAATTGTCGGTGTGACCTTGGTGGCCGACCGGATGGCAAGACCGTCATATTGGCCAATCACCTCGGCCAGTTTGTCTTTGTCCTTGCCCAGGTCAGGCATGAAATCCACGTCGATGCCGCGATCACGGAAGATCTGCACGGCGGTTTCGCTGAGTTTGTCAGAGACGAGTACTTTGGGAGCCATATTCTCTGGTCCTTGAATTGTATGGGATGTCCGGGCCGGATGTGGCCCGGTGAATAAGATCAGGCGGCCTCAGATTGCGCCGCGATTTCAGCCTCGAAGGCCCATGCCAGCCAGGGCAGCATCGCCTCGATATCCGAGGTTTCGACCGTGCCGCCGCACCAGATGCGCAGGCCCGCAGGCGCGTCGCGATAGGCCCCGATGTCCAGCGCGATATTCTCGGCTTCAAGCCGCTTGGCCACAGCCTTGGCGAATGTCGCACCGTCCTGAATGCGCGGATCGGTGAACTTCAGACAGACCGAAGTATTCGACTGCGTCGCCGCGTCCTCGGCCAGATTGGCAATCCAGTCATTCTGTTTGCAGAACGCGTGCACCGCACCGGCATTGGCATCCGCACGGGCCATCAGCCCCTGCAACCCGCCGACCGAGCGCGCCCAGTCCAGCGCGAACAGGTAATCCTCGACCGCCAGCATCGACGGCGTGTTGATCGTGGCACCGGTAAAGATGCCCTCGATCAGCTTGCCACCTTTGGTCAGGCGGAAAATCTTGGGCAGAGGCCAGGCCGGTGTGTAGTTTTCCAGCCGCTCCACCGCACGGGGGCTCAGGATAAGCATGCCGTGCGCCGCCTCACCGCCCAGCACTTTCTGCCAGCTGAAGGTGGTCACATCCAGCTTGTCCCACGGCAGGTCCATCGCGAAAGCTGCCGAGGTCGCGTCGCAGATCGTCAGGCCCTGACGGTCATCGGCGATCCAGTCGCCATTCGGAACCCGCACACCCGAAGTCGTGCCGTTCCAAGTGAACACCACATCATTGGCAAAATCGACCGTCGCCAGATCAACAATCTGACCGTAATCCGCAGTCTTGACCTCGGCGTCGATCTTCAGCTGCTTGACCACATCGGTCACCCAACCCGCGCCAAAGCTCTCCCATGCCAGCATCTCGACCTTGCGTTCGCCCAGCAGCGACCAGAGCGCCATCTCAACCGCGCCGGTGTCCGAAGCGGGAACAATGCCGATCTTGTAGTCGGCCGGAATACCCAGAATTTCGCGCGTGCCTTCAATGGCCGCCTTGAGCTTGTCCTTACCGACAGCGGCCCGGTGCGACCGACCGAATGCGGCGTCGGCCAGCTTGTTAAGTTCGAATGTAGGGGGTTTGGCGCAGGGGCCCGAAGAAAAACGCGGGTTCGCCGGCCGCAGTTCGGGTTTGCGCACGGCGTCGAGCGACGCCGGATGTTCGATAGTCATCTGTATTACCCTTCCAGATACACGCCCCTCGTTGGGGAGGGGTGTCCCACGGACAGAGGTATGGTCAGTTTGCACCCGCAGCAAGCAGAAAAGACGCTTCGTTGGGTGAAAACGACATCTGAAAATGGCACAATTTGGAACGCAGGTTTCCGATTGGCGAAAAACCCCGCCAGTTTTCCGGCGGGGGTAATTTTTTCACTCTGCGGCTTCTTCGTATTCTGACATTGGAGGGCATGTGCAGATGAGGTTTCTGTCGCCGTATGCATTGTCGACGCGGTTGACGGGGGACCAGTATTTGTCGACGCCCATGGAGCCCGGCGGGAAGCAGGCCTGTTCGCGGGTGTAGGGGCGGTCCCAGTCGCCGACCAGATCGCGCACCGTGTGGGGGGCGTTTTTCAGCGGGTTGTTGTCCGCGTCGATCTTGCCGTCGATGATGTCCTGCGCCTCGGCCCGGATCGAGAGCATGGCATCGCAGAAGCGGTCCAGCTCGGCCATGGGTTCCGATTCGGTGGGTTCGACCATCAGGGTGCCCGCCACCGGCCAGGACATGGTCGGCGCGTGGAAGCCTGAATCGACCAGACGCTTGGCGATGTCGTCGACGCTGACATGCGCGGCCTCGTCCAGCGGACGGGTGTCGAGGATGCATTCATGCGCCACCCGGCCCGTTTCCGAGGTGTAGAGGATCGGATAGGCATCCTTGAGCCGTGCCGCGATGTAGTTGGCGTTCAGGATCGCCACTTTCGTCGCCTGCGTCAGACCCTCACCGCCCATCAGCAGCACATAGGCCCACGATACGGGAAGGATCGAGGGCGAGCCGAAGGGCGCCGCCGAGACCGGGCCCACGGCGGTGCCGTATTCCGGGTGGCCCGGCAGGTGTTCGGCCAGATGCGCCTTGACGCCGATCGGACCCATGCCGGGGCCGCCGCCGCCGTGCGGGATGCAGAAGGTCTTGTGCAGGTTCAGGTGGCTGACGTCACCGCCGATCTTGCCCGGCTGGGCCAGACCGACCATGGCGTTCATGTTGGCGCCGTCGATATAGACCTGACCGCCGTGGTCATGGGTGATCTGGCAGACCTCCTGCACGGTTTCCTCGAACACGCCATGGGTCGAGGGGTAGGTGATCATGCAGGCAGCCAGATGGTCGCTGTGCTTTTCCGCCTTGGCGCGGAAATCGGCGACATCGATGTTGCCCTTGTCGTCCGACTGCACCGGCACCACCTGCCAGCCCACCATCTGCGCCGAAGCCGGGTTGGTGCCATGCGCCGAGGTCGGGATCAGACAGACATTGCGGTGCCCTTCGCCGCGGGCGAAGTGATAGTTGCGGATGGTCAGCAGACCCGCGTACTCACCCTGCGCGCCCGAGTTGGGCTGCTGGCTGATCGCGTCATAGCCGGTGATCTGGCACAGCTTGTCGTTCAGATCGGCGATCATCTCGTGATAGCCCTGCGCCTGATCTTCCGGGCAGAACGGGTGCAGATTGCCGAACTCGGGCCATGTGACCGGGATCATCTCGATCGTGGCGTTCAGCTTCATGGTGCAGGACCCCAGCGGGATCATCGCCCGGTCCAGCGCCAGGTCGCGGTCGGCCAGACGGCGCATGTAGCGGGTGATCTCGGCCTCGGCCCGGTTCTTGTGGAAGATCGGGTGGGTCAGGTACGCGCTTTCGCGCAGCGCATGTTCCGGCAGGCGGTAATGCTTGTTCGAGCTGTCATCCTTGCGGTCGATGCCGAAGGCACCCCAGACCGCCTCGATGGTCTCGGGCCGGGTCTGTTCATCAAGGCTGATGCCGACCTTGGTCTCGCCGACCTTGCGCAGGTTGACGCCCCGGGCCACGGCGGCCTCCATGACCGTTTTCTGCAGATGGCCGACCTCGACCGTGATGGTGTCGAAGAACACCTCGGGTTCCACGGCAAAGCCTGCCGCCTCCAGACCGTCGGCCAGACGCGAGGTCTTGCGGTGCACCGATTGCGCGATGGCCTTGATGCCGTCGGGGCCGTGATAGACCGCATACATCGAGGCAATGACGGCCAGCAGCGCCTGCGCGGTGCAGACGTTCGAGTTGGCTTTCTCGCGGCGGATATGCTGCTCGCGGGTCTGCAGCGCCAGGCGGTACGCCTTGTTGCCACGGCTGTCGATGCTGACGCCGATGATCCGCCCCGGCATCGACCGTTTCAGCTTGTCGGTGGTCGCCATGTAGGCCGCGTGCGGGCCGCCATAGCCCATCGGCACACCAAAGCGCTGGGTCGAGCCGATGGCAATGTCCGCGCCCATCTCGCCCGGTGACTTCAGCAGCGCCAGCGACAGGATATCGGCGGCCACGATGGCGATCGCTTTATGTTCATGCAGCGCCGCGATCTCGGCAGAGAAGTCGCGCACATGGCCATAGGTGCCGGGATACTGGAAGATGGCGCCAAACACCGCGCCTGCATCCAGCGTATCGGGATCGGCCACCTGCACGTCGATGCCCAGAGGCTCGGCGCGTGTTTTAATGACCGCGATGGTCTGCGGGTGGCAGTTCTTGTCCACGAAGAAGGCCGCGTTGTTGGCCTTGGACCGGCCGCCGCGCTTGGCCATCGCCATGGCTTCGGCCGCCGCGGTGGCTTCGTCCAGCAGCGAGGCGTTGGCCACGTCCAGCCCGGTCAGGTCGCTGACCATGGTCTGGAAGTTCAACAGCGCCTCAAGACGGCCCTGGCTGATTTCGGGCTGATAGGGCGTATAGGCGGTGTACCAGGCCGGGTTTTCCAGGATGTTGCGCAGGATCGGCGCCGGCGTGGTGGTGCCGTAATAGCCCTGACCGATCAGCGAGGTCAGAACCTTGTTCTTGCGCGCCACCTCTTTCATGTGGAACAGCGCATCGCGCTCGGTCATCGCCGGACCCCAGTCCAGCGGCTCTGTCTGCCGGATCGCCGGCGGGACGGTGGCGTCGATCAGCTCGTCCAGCGTCTTGAAGCCGATCACCTTCAGCATGTCGCGCATCTCGGTGGGCGACGGGCCGATGTGGCGGCGATTGGCGAAGTCATAGGCTTCGTAATCGGTCAGTTTGAAGGCCATTGCAGCGCTCCTCATGAAATGTCTCACCCAGCCGCTCTGGCAGGAGCCTCCGGCGTGGGGTAAGGGCCGTCCTGGAACCTGTCCGGGGACAGTTTCAGGCCCGAACGGGCGGAGCCCAAATCAGCGGCTCCGGGTGAAAGAAGGGGGCGGATCCCCGTCGGAACCCGCCGTTTGCTCAGCCGATCAGGGCCTTGTAGCCGTCCAGATCCATCAGATCCTCCAGCTGCGAGGCATCCGCGATCTTGATCTTGTAGATCCACGCCTCGCCCTCGGGGTCGTCGTTCAGCGAACCGGGATTGTCCGCCAGTGCCTCGTTCACCTCGACAATCTCGCCATCCACCGGCGCATAAAGCTCGGACGCCGCCTTGACCGACTCGATCACTCCGATCTCGCCGCCCTTCTCAAACTCGTCACCCGCCTCCTGCTGCTCGACAAAAACAACATCGCCAAGCTGCTCAGCCGCATGAACCGTAATCCCCAGCGTCGCAACTTCTCCTTCAACTCGCAGCCACTCGTGCTCTTCAGAATAATACGTCGACATTCCTGTTCTCTCCTGACTTCAACGCTTGTAGTTTTGCAAAACAAACGGCAACGACACAATCTCAGATGGCTGAGGCGCAAACGTTGTTTTTGGCAGCAGTTGTATACCAGGATATACAACCGACAATTCCCCTTTAGGAAACTTTTCTCCGTCAAGCAACGGATTTGCCCGAAAGCAGCGCGTTGACCGCATGTTCAAGAACATGCAGCCCCGCGATCAGATCATGTTCGGACGTATCTTCTGAGAAGTCATGACTAATCCCGTTGATCGACGGCACGAACAGCATAGCAACCGGCATCAGGCGGGACACATTGGTTGCATCATGCAACGCGCCGGACGGCATGGAGCGCCAGCGGGATGGGGCAATTCTTTCCGCCCCCTGTTCCAGCGCCGCGCGGAGTTCCCGATCCATCGCCACGGGCTCCAGCCCCAGCAACGGCCCGTAGGTCACCGACATGTTCATCCGATCGGCGACCTCCTGCGCGGTCGTGCGGATGACCTGCTCCATCCGCTCCAGCCGGTCAGATGTACCGTCGCGCCATTGCATCGAGAAGCGAGCAACCCCCGGCACGATGGACGAGGCGTTGGGATGCAGATCGACATGGCCAATCGTCCAGACCGTTTCGGGGGCAACCACATTCCGGAACCGGTCGTTGATCAGCGAATTGAACAGGGACACTGCCTGAAACGCATCCCGACGCAGATGCATCGGTGTAGTGCCCGCATGATTCTGCTGTCCCTCAAAGGTGATTTTCATGTCGCGGATGCCAACGATGTCGGTCACGACACCGATCTGATCCCCGCTGGTGTCCAACGCGGGTCCCTGTTCGATATGCATCTCGAGAAACCCGGTGAACTGATCGGGATCGACGAAGTCCTGAGCCAGACCACTCATCAAGGCACGGGCCTCGGAAAATGCCGTGCCTTCGTGATCGGTGAGAGCATCCGCTGCGGACAAAGGCAGCGTTCCCGACCACACGGCAGACCCGGTGGTCACGCCAAACCGCCCTTCTTCATCTTGAAAGCTGACGACCGAAATCGCGCGATCCGTTGCGCGCGCCACTTCAAGTGCCGCGATGACGCCCAGCGCACCATCCAGCCAACCACCTTCTGGCTGGCTGTCGGAATGCGACCCCATCAGCAGCGACGGACCGGCGGCCAACCCAAACAGGTTTCCGACCGGATCGAAATGCGGGCGCAGTCCGGAGTCTTCCATCCGACCGGCCAGCCAGCGGCGCGCCGCGATATCCGCGTCGGAATAGGCGGGCCTGACCACGCCCTTCCCAACACCCGCCGCCCCATATGAACGCAATTTGTGCAGATCGGCCAGAAACCGGTTTTCATCGACAGCCATGATTGCCCCCTTTGTGCCGATCAACCTTATGGGCTGCGCCTTGACCTGCAAGTCTTCCGCTGCATCGGATCCGCGATATTTCACTCCGGGCGGGTGCAACACCTCTGGCCCCGGCAATGAAGCTGTCTTAAGACATGACGCCAAGAGGAACCACCATGTCACATATTACACTGGTTCGTCACGGACAGGCCAACACCTCTGCGCGTGATGAAAAAGACTATGACAAGCTCAGCGAGCTGGGCCATCAGCAGGCGCGGTGGCTTGGGGGGTACCTCAAGGATACGCATACGCATCACACGCGGGCGTATTGTGGCACCCTGACCCGGCATGTGGAGACCGCTGCCAGTATGGGTCTCCTCAACCCGGTGCGCGACGCGCGGCTGAACGAGATTGAATATTTCACAATCGCAAAGCTGTTCGAGGAACAGCATGGCGTGGCCGTTCCGACGGACCGGGAAGGTTTTGTCGAACACCTGCCCCGAACCTTTGCGGCCTGGGCAAGCGGCGATATCCGCAACACACCAGAGACCTTCGCTGAATTCGAAGCCCGGGTTTCGGCGGCATTGCGGGATATCGGAACCGAGGGTGGCCCGGCCATCGTTGTCACCTCGGGCGGACTGATTTCCATGGTCGTGCGGCAGGCGATGGGGCTGGACATACCTTCCATGGCTCGCGTGGCTCTTGCCATCATGAACACGTCCATGCATCGTCTGCATCCGATCGGCCCGCAGCTCAGTACGGTTCTGTTCAATGCCGTGCCACATCTGGAAGCGCCCGACCGGCAGTTTGCCCAGACCCATCTGTAAGGAAACCGGAGGCCATCTGATGCAACTCTACTACGCGCCCCGCACCATATCGGTCGCCGTCGCCATCGCGCTTGAGGAAGCGGGTTTGGAATACGAGGCCATACGTCTGGATTTTGCAGAAGCCGAGCAGACCAAACCGGCCTACACGCAGATCAACCCCAAAGGACGCGTGCCGGCATTGGCCGTTGACGGCGGCATTCTGACCGAAACAGGCGCGCTGCTGGACTACATCGCTGCCAAAGCGCCCGAAGCCGGGCTGGTGCCTGACGACCCGATCATGGCGGCCCGTATGCGCGAAGTGATGTACTATCTGGCCTCAACCATGCATGTGAACCACGCGCACAAGCTGCGCGGGCCACGTTGGGCAGACAAGAAAGCCAGCTGGAAGGATATGAAGGACAAGGTACCGCAGACGATGACCGCGTCCTGCGACTATATCTCGTCGAACGGTCTGCGCGGACCATTTGTGCTGGGCGAGGCGTTCTCGGTGGCTGATGCATATCTTTTTGTCGTCTGCAGCTGGCTTGAGGGCGACGGCGTGGACGTCTCGGCCTTTCCCAAGATTGTCGCCTTCCGCGAGGCGATGGAAGCACGCGCATCGGTTCAGGCGGTGCGCGCCACCGGAATGCTCTGACAAAAGGACAACGAATGACACATCTCTGGGTCCGGGCAGAACAGCGCCCGAACGAAGAACGGGTCGGCCTGACCCCCGAAGGCGCCGCCGCGCTGCTTGCCGCAGGCATCCGCGTGACGGTCGAGGAAAGCCATGTCCGTGCGATCCCGATCGACGGCTACAAGGACGCCGGGTGTGAGATCGCGGCCGAGAATTCATGGCCCGACGCCCCGCGGGACGCGATCATCTTCGGCCTCAAGGAACTGCCCGAGGATGGCACGCCCCTGCCGCATCGACACATCATGTTCGGCCACGCCTTTAAGGGCCAGCATTCTGGCCGCGCGCTGCTGGAGCGGTTCAAGACCGGTGGCGGCACGCTTTATGACCTGGAATATCTGGTCGACGAAAACGACCGCCGGGTTGCGGCTTTCGGGTACTGGGCCGGGTACGCAGGCGCGGCGGTGACGCTGAAGACGTGGGCCGCACAGCAGCGCAATGAGGTATGTCCGCCCGTGGGTGTCTATCCCAGCAAAGATGCGCTGAACGCCGAGCTTCTGGCCGAACTGGACGCGACCGGCACCGACCGCCCCCGCGCCATTGTCATCGGTGCCTTGGGCCGCGTTGGCACAGGCGCGGCTGATCTGTGCGAAGCCATGGGCGTTACTGTTACCAAATGGGACATGGCCGAAACCGCCAGCGGCGGGCCCTTTCCGGAAATTCTCGACCATGACCTGTTCCTGAACTGCATCTTCGCCCGCCCCGGTACGCCCGTCTTCGTCCCGCGTGAGGCATTGACCGCAACTCGCAAGCTGACCGCCATCGGTGACGTGGCTTGCGACCCGGACAGCGACTACAACCCGGTTCCGGTCTATGACCGGGCCACCACCTGGGACGCCCCCGCCCTGCGCGTGGCAAGTGATCCGGTGATGGATGTGATGGCGATCGACAATCTGCCGTCGATGCTGCCGGTTGAAAGTTCCGAAGACTACGCGGCGCAACTGCTGCCCTCGCTGCTGACCCTGACCGATCTGGACAGCGGCGTCTGGGGCCGGGCGGAAGCAACTTACAAAACACATATCGAAGGGATCTGAGCGATGACGATTCACTGGTGTGGCACCGGCCTATCGGCCATTCCCGGCCTGCGCCGCCTGTTCGAAGGCGGGCACAAGATCACTGTCTGGAACCGGACCATCGAAAATGCCAAAGCCGAGGTCGGAGACCTGACGGATGACATCCGCGCTTTCGACATCGACGCAATTGGTGCGGTACTGGAAAAGGGCGACGTGATCGTGTCCATGCTGCCGGGCGACTGGCATGTGCCGCTGGCGGAGCTGGCGATTTCGAAAGGGGCGAATTTCGTCTCGTCGTCTTATATCGCGCCCGAAATGCGCGCGCTGGATGACAAGGCGCGCGAGGCCGGCGTGGCGCTGGTCAACGAGGTCGGACTGGACCCGGGTATCGACCACCTGATGGCACATGCACTGGTCGATGAGTACCGCGCATCGGACGCGTTCGATCCGCAGAACCACCTGAGCTTCATCTCGTATTGCGGCGGTATCCCGAAGAACCCCAACCCGTTCCGGTACAAGTTCAGTTGGTCGCCGTTGGGTGTGCTCAAGGCGCTGCGCTCGCCCTCGAAATCGATCCGCGATTACGCCCCGCTCGATGTCACACGCCCATGGGATGCGATCAGCAGCTATATCGCGCCGCTTCCAGCGCCGGAAAGCTTTGAGGTTTACCCGAACCGCGACTCGATCCCTTTCATGGCGCAGTATCATTTCGAGGATCACTGGCCGGTCAAGGAATTCGTCCGCGGCACTCTGCGTCTGAACGGCTGGGCGGATGCCTGGTCGGACGTGTTCCGCGAAATCGAAACCCTGACCGGACCGGAAGGCGATGCGCGGCTGAAAGAGATGTCCGATCAGTTCTGGGAAGAAAACGCCTATGACGACGGCGAACCCGACCGCGTGGTTCTGTGCGTCGGCCTGAAGGCCGAAAAAAACGGGGCCGAGGTCTGGCACAAAACCTACGTCATGGACGCATGGGGCGATGAACGCGGCACTGCCATGGCCCGTCTGGTATCGATCCCGGTCTCATTGGCCGTCGAAGCCGTCCTGAACCGCGCCATTCCGGCTGGCGTTCATGCGGCGCCCAGCGATCCCAAGCTGGTGGCGGCGTGGATGGGCGAAATCGACACGCTGGCGCAGCATTTGCAGATTGTGGATCACACAAGCTGAGCTTTTTCTCAGCGTGCAAGAAAACAGCCGCATCGGCGTGGCGATGCGGCTGTTCCGACATCCCGCTTTCAGATGTAAAGCTGGATCGTTTCATCAAGGTCAGACCGATTGATTCCAAGCTCGGACAGCTGGTTATCGGACAGACGATTCAGCTCCTGAGCGGCCCGCACAATATCGGACCGAACAGCACGGATTTGCATGGCCCGGTCAAAAAGCAGCAATGCGCTGGCAATGGGGCGCTCCTGGTGTACTCCAATAGTATCTAACATCGTTTTATTCCTTGAATTGCAGACAAAGATCGGTCCGTGTCCGAACGAACCAGCTTAGCGACGCAGTTCCACCGGCGACTGACCATAGACGCTTTGATAGGCGGATCGTGCGATCCGATGGCGCGGAATGCCGATGTCGTCCAATTGTCGGTCAGTCATTTTTTCCAGCGTTTGCATCGACTCAGCGACCTGCCGGCGACGCGCAAACTCATCTCTGAGTGCGCGGCATTCTGAACTCAGACCGGCAAAGAAGCCGCGCTGCGGTCTGACTGTGTGTACATGTGCCATCGCCTTCTCCTTCTCATCCGAACAACGTTTCTGGTCACAGTTCTGATAAAGGAGCGGAGTGTTAACGATGCCAAAACACCGGATTAATCCGAATTAATGTTCGGCTTGCGGGTATTCGAAATCCAAAGCAGGATCAGACGACTCTGGCCCGTTCGATGGTTCAGGCCAATGGCGCCTACATCAGGTCATTCTCGACATCCTCGGCCGAAATCCCCAGCGCATCCAGTCCGTTTTCCAGGTGATCCGACAGGTGCGGCGTGCCGATCAGGTAGTCGGCGCAAGGGGTCGAGGCCTCGGACTTTGCAGTTGCGATGGCTTCGGCCAGATCTTCGGCAAAAAAGCTCTCGCGGCCGATCCACATGATCGCCACCAGCTCGGCCTGCTCGTCTTCGCTCATGCGGTCGACGAAAGCGCGCAGCTCTGCTTCGGCACGCCCCAGTTCGCGCCCCATCATTGCCACCTGGGCAACCTTTCTGGCCGAAATTTCCAGCATGTCCCATCTCCTTGTGTTCGCGGGTTTCAGTCTATCACAATCACGACGCAACGGCCGCGTCTTTGATCTTACGCAAACGTCGCCTGCTCTGAGGGGATCTTACATGCGGGGGCGCGACACCGGCTGCTCTGGCACCGGTGCGGTTCGAAAGGGTCGGAACGTGGCCTTCTTGATCCACAGCTTCAAAGCCTGCCACAGGATCAGGGCAAATCCCCGGCGCGCCCCAAAGGGGCGACGGACAAGCGCCGTCAGGATTGAGCGGTTGGTTAACGGTGCCCGCAACCCGGTCAGGGTTGCCACCAATCCGCCATCCTTCCGGGAATAGTCGATCATGACGCCAACTCGGTCCGGTCGGAAGTCAAACCGGAAGCTGTACGTCCCTTCGATCTTCTGAAACGGAGAAACATGCATCTTCTTGTCCGCCACTATTCGATCTTCGGGCTGGATCGGCGACAGGTCGGGCTTATGACAAAGATAGCTGTGCCGCGTGCCATAGGTATTGGTCACTTCGGCGATCACTGCGAAAAGTTGCGCGTCCGGGTCAAGGCAAAGCCAGAAGCTGACCGGGTTGAACACGTGCCCTAGTACGCGCGGTTGCGTCAGCAGCAAGATTCGAGACGGCGAGGGCAAGCCCGTCTCCTCAAGCCTGCTGCGCAGCCAGTCCACTCCCTGCCCTTCACCTGGGCTGCCACCATGATCGCGGTCGCGCCAGTTCATCACGTTGGCACGCCGAAAGGAGAACAGAGATGGTGTTTCCGGCAGGTTTTCGGGGTCGAACAGGATGAAATCGACCGAATACCGAAACGCGTTCTCAATCTCACCTTTCCGGCTATGATAGGTGTGTCCCGTGATATGGTCGATTTTATTCATGCGGCTACGGGTTCCTGTCAGTCTACCGATAATACAGTGTCTGCAAACTTAATGCGCTGGCTTCAGTTTTGTTACGGCCAGATAGGCAAATCGGATCAAAAAATGCAGGGCTAAATGATCCGGCTTTGGCGCTGCCACGTAATGTGGTTATGTTTACTGAGATCGACACCGCGACGCTCGACGATCCTGCGCCCCCAAGTGGCGCGGGCCAGCCTTGGGTCGCAAAGAAACGCATCAAGGGTAAACAATTGAACGGAACGCAAAAGAAGTGCGGTGTCAGGTCCGAATGGATTGATCACGTCAAGCGCATCCGAGACATGCAGGATCAGGCGGCTTTTGCCGAGCTGTTCCGACATTTTGCACCACGTATCAAGGCGTTCCTGATCAAGTCCGGCGCCGATGGCACCACCGCTGAAGAATGCGCGCAGGAGGTGATGGCAACGTTGTGGCACAAGGCGCATCTGTTCGATCCGACCCGCGCCACTGTGGCAACCTGGGTGTTCACGATTGCAAGGAACAAGCGGATCGACATCCTGCGCAAACAACGCCGTCCCGAACCCGAGGATCTGGGCTGGGGACCCGAAGCCGAACCGGATCAAACCGAGGTTGTTGCCCTGCAACAGGAAACCGACCAATTGCGGATTGCGATGAAGGCTCTGCCCGAAGCGCAGCGCCAACTGATCGAAAAAGCATATTTCGGCGATCTGAGTCACCGCGAAATCGCGTCGGAAACCGGATTGCCGCTGGGAACAATCAAATCACGAATTAGACTGGCGCTGGATCGCCTGCGCCATGCGATGAACTGAGAAAACGATGACAGACGCAATTAAACATCACCTGACCGACGACCTGCTGATGGCCTATGCAGCAGGTACGCTGCCCGAAGCATTCGATCTGATGGTCGCAACACATTTGTCACTGTGCGACCGCTGCCGGGCTGCGGCTGAAAGCTACAACATCATTGGTGGTGAGGTTTTGGAGGATCAGGCCGAGATGCCCACAATGAGCGAAGACTCTTTGGCGGCGACCATGGCCTTGATTTCTCAGGGCGCGCCAACGCCCAAGCCGGCACAGCCAGCCTGCTCCGTTCTGCCCGCGCCCTTGCAGGATTACGTCGGTGGCGATGTGAACGCGATCCGCTGGAGGCCGATTGGCATGGGCGTCAAGCAAGCGATCCTGCCGACGACACGCGAGTCAACGGCCCGGTTGCTGTTTATCCCTGCAGGGTCTGCCGTACCGGATCACAGCCACCATGGAACAGAACTGACCATGGTGTTGCAGGGCGCGTTTTCGGATGAGGTCGACCACTTTGCGCGTGGTGATGTCGAAATCGCCGATCAGGACCTGCATCACATGCCGGTGGCCGACATCTCGGCCGACTGCATCTGTCTGGCGGTGACGGACGCGCCCCTGAAATTCACCAAACTGATGCCGCGCCTGTTCCAGCCATTACTGCGCATCTGACCCGCGCGATCAGGCCTCGGTTTTGCCCAAGGGCACAACGTTGGCGTGATCGTCCGGGGACAGTTCCTCAAAATCGAAATTGTCCAGACGTTGTGCCCGGCGTCCCGCCTTTTCAGCGCTGATCTTGATGTCCGAGATGTCTTTGGCGGCCTGCCCGAAATGCCGGTCCAGATTGGCCACGCGATCGCCCAGCCTTTCGACATCCTTGTGCAGCATGCCCAACTCCCGGCGGATCGCGCCAGCCTGTTCGCGCATCCGGGCGTCCTTGAGGATCGCGCGCATCGTGTTCAGCGTTGCCATGCAGGTCGTGGGTGAAACGATCCAGACACGTGCCGCGAACCCTTCGCGGACCACTTCGGGCAGGCGCGCGTGCAATTCGGCATAGATGGCTTCGGACGGAACAAACATAAGCGCACCGTCGGCTGTTTCACCGTCCAGAATGTACTTCTCGGAAATAGTCCTGATGTGCACCTTCACCGCCGCACCAAAGGCCTTCAGGCATCTGTCCACTTCGGCCCGAGTCTGGGCAGCGGCCAGCGCTTCGAAATCTTCCAGCGGAAACTTTGCGTCAATTACGATGGGGCCGGGCGGGTTGGGCAGGTGGATCAGGCAATCCGCCCGTTTGCCGTTCGAAAGGGTGGCCTGCAACGAATAGCTGTCGGTCGGCAGCGCCTTGGACACGATGTCGTTCAGTTGGATTTCCCCGAACATCCCGCGCCGCTGTTTGTTGGAAAGAATATCCTGCAAGGACAGCACATCCCCTGACAATTTGGTGATGTTGTCCTGCGCCTTGTCGATGGCGGCCAGCCTTTCCTGCAATTGGGTCAGCGAGGTCGCGGTCTGTTTCGACGACCCGTGCAGCGATTCCTTCATCCGTTCCTGCATCTCGGCCAGGGCGCGGGCCGATTTCATCGCGTTGTCCGCCAGCCGGTCGTTCATCTGCTGCTGGACCGAAGACAGGCGCGCCTCGACCGTCTGGATCACCTGAACCTGCGCATTGGCCTGCGTGTCCGACACGTGCTGCAGCCCGCCACGCAGCTGCTCCTGCCCCTGCCCCAACTGCTGCACATGCTGGCCCAGATGCGCCATCTGCCGCGCCAGCGGTTCCGCCATCCGGGCTGAGCGGTTGGCCGCCCGCAGCGACAGGAACAACAGCAGCAAGATCAGCGCAACCACTCCACCCACGATCAGGATCAATGGGTCGTTCAACGCGTATTGTGTACCTGCAATCTCGATCATGCCGCCTCGGATGTTCTTGTTTTATTCTCATTAACCTGTATTGGGCACAGGATCAACTGCGCCCGAACAGGCGTTCGATATCGCTCAGCTTCAATTCGACATAGGTGGGTCGACCGTGGTTGCACTGGCCGGAATGTGGAGTGGCCTCCATCTCGCGCAGCAGAGCATTCATTTCTTCGGCCCGCATCCGACGGCCTGACCGGACGGAACCATGGCAGGCCACCCGGCTGAGGATCGCCTCGATCCGCGCCTGTACCTTCTGGCTTTCGCCCTGATCGGTCAGCTCATCCAGGATATCCAGGATCATCGCCCTGGCATCGACCTCACCCAGAATGGCCGGGGTTTCGCGAACGGCGATTGCGCCGCCTCCAAAGGGTTCGATCGTCAGGCCGAGGCGGGACAGATCTTCGGCCACCGCCATCAGACGCGAACAATCCCCTTCGGACATTTCAACGATTTCGGGGATCAGCAAGGCCTGCGCGGCAACGCCATTTGCGGCCATCTGGTTTTTCAGCTTTTCATAGACCAGCCGTTCATGCGCTGCGTGCTGATCAACGATCACCATGCCATCGGCGGTCTGGGCAATGATGTAATTCTCATGCACCTGCCCGCGCGCGGCACCCAACGGCAGGTCCTGTGCAGGCGGTTCTTCCACCGTCGCAATCGCAGACGCCAAGGGCGTCGCGTCAACGATGCTGCCGCTGTAGTCGTTTGCCAGTTCGGCAAAGCCCGGGGCCTGCGCCCGGTAGGCCGTCTGGCGCGCGGCTAGTGAAGGGCGGTCCATCTGATAGACCCGCGCCGGCGCCGATTGCGCCGGTTCCGGCCGCATCGCACCCAAAGTGGCATTGGCCACGGTCGAGGACGCACGGTGTCCGGCATCGGCCAGCGCATGACGCAGGGCGGACACGATCAACCCGCGCGCCAGACCCGGGTCACGGAACCGCACTTCGGATTTGGCGGGATGTACGTTCACATCCACAAGCGTCGGATCACAATCGATGAACAGGGCTGCTGCCGGATGGCGGTCTCGGCTGAGGAAATCGAAATAGGCTGCCCGCAACGCGCCGGTCAGCATCTTGTCGCGCACGGGTCGCCCGTTCACGAACAGGTACTGCGCCACCGCTGCCCCCCGGGAATAGGTCGGCAACGCGGCGTAACCGTAAAGCCGGATGCCCTCGCGCGTGGCATCGATCTGCAACGCGTTCTCGGCAAACTCGCGCCCGATCACGCGGGACAGACGGGCGTGCAGGGCGTCAAACAGATCGCCGTTCTCGCGGTCGGCGCGGAAGGTTACGCGCCCCTCTCCCCCGCCCGAGACGTCGCGCAGGGTGAAAGTGACCGAGGGCTCGGCCATGGCCAGACGTTTGACCATATCGGTGATCGCCTGTGCCTCGGCCCGGTCGGTGCGCATGAACTTCAGGCGCGCAGGTGTCGCAAAGAACAAGTCGCGTAATTCGACAACAGTGCCCGCACGCAGGGCCGCCGGTTTAACCGGCTCTATCTTCCCGCCCGACACATGGACCTGTGCCGCATCCGCCCCCGGCACGCGGCTTGTGATGGTCAGGCGGCCAACGGCACCCAACGACGGCAGTGCCTCACCCCGAAAGCCGAAGGTGTGGATGTTCAGCAGATCCGTCCCATCTATCTTTGACGTCGCATGGCGGGACAAGGCCAGCGGCAGATCCTCGGGCGCGATGCCGCAGCCATCGTCTGTGACTCGAATCAGCGTCTTGCCGCCATCGGCGATATCTATGGCGATCCGCGTCGCCCCCGCGTCAATGGCGTTTTCGACCAGTTCCTTAACCGCCGAGGCAGGGCGCTCCACCACTTCACCCGCAGCGATACGATTTATCGCCGCGTCGTCAAGTTGACGGATTTTGGGGCGATTTTCGCCGATATTGGGGTATGCCTGCGCCATACCACCAGACCTAGCACAATCACGAGCGATTCTGCCACCAATTTGAAACCTGTATTTCGGGATACGAGGGGGCGTTCGGACAATTGCACCGCGCCGGTCTGATAGCGGCGTCATGATCACAATTGCCCGAACGTTCTTTGGTGAGTGGTGGTCGTTCGAAGTTCAATTGACCCGTCCCTAGCACGGGACCTGATGAATTTCGCGTTAACTCTGAATGCGCATTCACTTGGGCAGGTTTTGGCCGAGACGTTACGTCAACGGTTGGCGGGAAAGCGCCGCCTCAGGCAGCCGCAGGCGCCCCGGCACGGGTCCGGCACGGGCCGAATACGGCGGCCAACGCCAGTATCAGACCTGACATGGTCGCAATCATCCCTGCCGCGCTGACCGCATCCGCACTGCCCAGCCACAGTGGCCCGTACCCGGCCAGTATGTAGCCGGAAACAGCGGACAGTACGGCGAACAGAACACTCCATGCGATCTGGGTTTCCAGCCGGTTTGTCATCATCCGCGCCGCGGCAGGCGGGCAGATGAACATCGCGATCACGATGATTGACCCTACCGCGTCAAACGCCGCAACCGCTGCGACCGCCGCCACGATCACAAGCGCCATACCCAAGGCACCCGTTCGTATGCCCATCGTGCGCGCGAACCCTTCGTCGAAGGTTGAGATCTTGAGCGGTCGCCAGAACAGCCAGGTGAACAGAACCACACCGGCCAGCGTCAGGGCGATGCGCGGCAGTTCCGGCGGCAGGCCCGCCAGCGCCGCGGCGTCCAGCAGCGAGGCCCAGCCCGTAGCGTCCAGCCAGATCAGGCTTTCCAGGTTGCCGTAAAGAGCATGCTCAACGTCCAGATGCACGGTCGAGGTGTCGGTCTGTTCCAGCAACAGCACACCAGCGGCGAACATGGTGGTGAAGACCACGCCCATCGCTGCGCCAGGCTCAATCTGACCAAGACGCCGTATCGCCTCGATCATCACCACGGCGACAACCGCAGCACCCGCTGCACCCAGCATCATCGGCCAGGTCGAAATCGCCCCGGTCAGCAGAAAGGCAACAACGATGCCGGGCAGCACGACATGGCTGATGGCATCCCCGATCAGCGCCTGCTTGCGCAGCACAAGAAAGTTGCCGGGCAGGGCGCATGCAATCGCCGCAAACGTTCCGATCAGCAATGGCGTCAGGGACAGCGGGACGAATTCTTCACCGCTCATGGCATGACCTCCTGCGGGCCACCGATGCGGCGGTCGATTTCAGTGATTTGATCGCGGGTCAGAACAGATTCGATGTCGCGCAACCCGTCATACAATGCCGCTGTTGCCTCGTGCGCCTGATCGGCGCGCACGATCTCCCACCTTTTTTCATCGCGCAGGGCTTTGGCGGCGCGCGCCTTGCCCGCCTCAGTCGCCACGCCATCGGCCCGCACAAGGCCGGCCCGGCGCAGCAACCGCAAGGTCAGCGGCTCATATATCTTCTGCCCCTGCGCCATCGCCAGCAAGCCCTGACGGATATGAACGCGACGCTGGAACCTCAGGTGGCGCAAAATCGCGGCCAGAACGCCGCGGACCGGCGCAAAAAGCAGCGACAGGGCAAAAAAGCCAAGGCTGACCAGCACGATGATTGGCCCCGTCGGCAGATTGGGGGCCGAGGCTGAAATCCCAGCACCCAGATACCCAGCCATCCCACCGGTCAACCCGGCCAGCAGGACGACCCGGTCCGACCGGTCCGACCAGAACCGCGCAGTCACGGGCGGGATGATCAGCAGGGCGACGATCAGGATCAGCCCAACGATTTTCAGGCCCACAACCGTGACGGCCATGACCAGCCCCATCATGGCCAGATCGACCCGGTGCACCGGCACGCCTCGGGCGGCCGCGTATTCCGGGTCAAAGGCCACCATCATCATGGGGCGGCGTATGATCATCACCAGCAGCAGCGTAACCGCCCCGCCCATGGCGATGATCAGTGCGTCAGCCCAAAGCATCCCTGCGGTCGAGCCCAGCAGGAACCCCTCCAACCCGGCCTGACGGCCTACACCCATGGTCTGGATCACGGTCAGCAGCACGATCCCCATCCCGAAGAACACGGACAGGACGGCGCCGATGGCGGCATCTTCGGCCAGACGGGTGTGCCGGGTCAGCCAGTTCATGCACAGCAGACCCACCCATGCAGACACAGCGGAGCCGGCCAGCAGGCCAATCAGGTTGCGCCCGTCGCCGCCCAGCGCAACCAGCACCATGAAGGCCAGGCACACGCCCGGAAGGGTCGCATGGCTGATCGCATCGCTTACCAACGCGCGTTTGCGCAGAAACAAGAAGGTTCCAGCCACACCAGCGGACACGCCCAGCAAGCTGGCACCGATGGCGACCAGCGTGGCGTTATAGCCAAGCTGCAGGGTCAGGGCGTCCCAAAGCATGATTTACCCCAGCGCGCGGGAAATCTGGTCGATCTGGGCGGTTGCCAGACGACCTCCATAGGCGGATTGCAGGGTTTCGGCCGTAAAGGCCTGCGCCACGGGGCCTTCGGCAACCTTACGGGTGTTGATCAGGAAGACATGGTCGAAATAGTCGGTGACGGTGGCCAGATCATGATGTACGACTACGACAGTCTTGCCGGCTTCTTTCAGTGATTTCAGAACCGCGATGATAGCTTTCTCGGTAGCTGCGTCGACACCGGCAAAGGGTTCGTCCAGAAGATACAGATCGGCATCCTGCGCCAGCGCGCGGGCCAGAAACACACGTTGCTGCTGCCCGCCGGACAATTGGCCGATCTGACGATCGGCGAAATCGCGCATCCCGACGCGGTGCAGGCAGTCCATCGCCCGCGACATATGCCGCGCACGCACGCGGCCCAGCAGCCCAAGTTCGCGCGACAGCCCCATCAGCACCACATCAATCACGCGGGTCGGGAAATCCCAATCCACGCTGGCGCGCTGCGGTACATAGGCAATACGAGCGCGCTGTTTCTCAAGCGGCTGACCATAGACCGTGACTTGCCCCGACAAAGGCGACACGATCCCCAGAGCTGCCTTGAGAAGGGTCGACTTACCAGCACCGTTTGGCCCGATAATCGCCGTCATCGCCCCCGGCTGGACTGTCATATCCACCGAAAACACCGCCGGTTTCTGACCATAGGAAACGGTCAGTCCGCGAATGGCCAGCGGACTGTCTCCGGCGCTTTGGTCGGTCACTGAAACGCCCTGATTTGCGGCCAGTTCAAGCATTGCCTCAGAACCCCGCCGACAATTTGCCGTTCATGCCGCGCGCAGGCACATCGGCCCCAAGCGCCCCGGCAATAACCGTAATGTTGTGATCCAGCATGCCGATATAGGTACCCTCATACGTGCCCGGTTCACCCATGGCATCCGAATACAGCTCGCCGCCAACGCCCACTTCGTGGCCCTTGGAAGCGGCGCCTTCGATCAATGCACGCATCGAGCGGTCGGAGACCGAGCTTTCCACGAAAACTGCGGTCAATTGCTTCTCGACCAGCGCATCCACCAGCTCTCCGATCCGGTTCAGACCGGCCTCGGACTGGGTCGATATGCCTTGTATACCCATCACTTCATAGCCGTACTCGGCCCCGAAATAGCCAAAGGCATCATGCGCCGTGACAAGTACACGATTGTTTTCCGGGACAGACGCCAGGGCCTGACCAGCATAGGTTTCGAGCTGTTCGAGTTCGGCCAGATGCGCCTGTGCGTTGGCGGCAAAGATGTCCGCAGCTTCGGGGCGCGCCTCGGTCAGCGCCTCCTGTACTTCGGCCACGACATCACGCCACAGGGCCGGGCTCATCCACACATGCGGGTCGTATTTGTCGGCATAATCGTCATGCGCCCGCAGCTTGGATTTGTCGACTCCTTCGGCAACGGCAACGACGGTGCGCTTGCGGCCAAGGTCATGAAAGAAATCTTCCATTTGCGCTTCAAGGTACAGACCGTGCCATAGAATAAGATCGGCGCGGGTCATCGCAACGATGTCGCTGCGTGTCTGGCGATATGCATGCGGGTCGACGCCCGGACCCATAAGACCCTTAACCTCGACCTGATCACCCCCGACCTGACGGGCGGCATCTGCGATCATGCCGGTAGTGGCGACCACCTTCAGCGGTGCGTCGGCCAAGGCGGACAAAGGCAGAATGGCGACCACGGCCAGTACTGCAAGAAAGCTGCGACGAATCATATTCAGCCCCAAAATGGCATCCTCTTGAGAATGAATATGCGAACCATTCGCAACTAAGTCAATGCTATTGCGAATTACTCGCAAGAAAACGCCTGTTTTTGTCCAAATGGTCAAAAAATATGTGTCGAGAGCAGCCGAACACCTTCCCTTTCACCTCGTCCCGTGCGATTTTGGCGCAAACCTCCCAAAGGACGTGATGATGGATACGCAGAGCTCAGAAAGCCCCGTGCGCACCGCGCATCTGCCGCAAGTGACAGAACCCAGAAACCCCGGCATGGAGCTGGACATGGACTGGGTGCGCGCCGTTCAGGCCAACACCTCGGCGATTGAGCGCCGCGCGGCGACGCTGCCCGGCCGCCGTTCAGTCAAAAAGGAATATCAGGCGGCCTGGCTGCTCAAGGCGATTACCATGATCGACCTGACGACCCTGTCCGGCGACGACACCGTTGGCCGCGTGCGTCGCCTGTGCGCCAAGGCCCGGCAGCCTGTGGCACCTTCAGTTCTGCAAGCGCTGGATATGCCGCCGATCACCACCGGGGCCGTTTGCGTCTATCACGACATGATCGAAACCGCTGTCGCGGCGCTGAAGGGCACCGGCATTCCGGTTGCCGCCGTATCCACCGGCTTCCCGGCTGGCCTGTCCCCGTTTCATCTGCGCGTGGCCGAGATTGAGGAAAGCGTCAAAGCCGGGGCCGAAGAGATCGATATCGTGATCTCGCGCCGCCATGTGCTGTCGGGCGATTGGCAAGCCCTGTACGACGAAATGAAGGCCTTCCGCGTGGCCTGTGGCGACGCCCATGTCAAAGCCATTCTGGCGACCGGAGAGCTGGGCAGCCTGCGCAACGTCGCCCGCGCCTCTCTGGTCTGCATGATGGCGGGGGCGGATTTCATCAAGACTTCGACCGGCAAGGAAAGCGTCAATGCCACCCTACCCGTATCGCTAGTGATGATCCGCGCGATTCGCGACTACTATGACCGAACCGGGTATCGGGTTGGCTACAAACCGGCAGGTGGCATCTCGAAAGCCAAGGACGCGCTGGTTTACCTGTCGCTGATCAAGGACGAGCTGGGTGACCGCTGGCTGGAACCTGACCTGTTCCGCTTTGGGGCATCGTCGCTGCTGGGCGATATCGAGCGGCAGTTGGAACATTATGTCACCGGGTCCTACTCGGCTGGCTACCGTCATTCTATGGGGTGAGGCACGCCCGGAAGTCGCTCCGGAGGAGCGATTTCAGTGCCGAACGGGCGAAGTCCCGGGAAAAGGACAAGAACAATGACAGTCAAAGAGATTTTCGAAACCATGGACTACGGCCCTGCCCCCGAAAGCGCTGCCGAGGCTCTGGCCTGGCTGGTCGATCAGGGCGATAAGTTCGGCCACTATATCGATGGCGCCTTCACCAAGCCGGGTAAAGGCTTCGACAGCCGCAACCCGGCGACCGGAGAGGTTCTGGCCAAGCTGACCCAGGCGAATCAGGCCGATGTAGACGCCGCCGTTGCCGCCGCCCGCAAGGCGCAACCGAAATGGGAAAAGCTGGGCGGCGCAGGCCGTGCGCGGTATCTCTATGGGATTGCGCGGCTGTTGCAGAAACACGCGCGGCTGTTTGCGGTGCTGGAGAGCCTTGATAACGGGAAACCGATCCGGGAATCGCGCGACATCGACATCCCGCTGGCGCAGAGGCATTTCTACTTTCACGCGGGTATGGCGCAGTTGATGGAAAGCGAGTTGCCAGACGCGCAGGCACTGGGAGTATGCGGGCAGATCATCCCGTGGAACTTCCCGCTGCTGATGCTGGCGTGGAAAATTGCCCCGGCGTTGGCCATGGGCAACACCGTGGTTCTGAAACCGGCCGAATACACCTCGCTGACTGCGCTGCTGTTTGCCGACATCTGTTCGCAGGCGGGTCTGCCGAAAGGTTTGGTCAACATCGTCACTGGAGATGGCGCGGTGGGTGAGATGATCGTGGCCTCGGACGTCGACAAGATCGCCTTTACGGGCTCGACCATTGTGGGGCGGCGCATCCGCGAGGCGACCGCCGGCTCCGGCAAGGAACTGACCTTGGAGCTGGGCGGCAAGTCTGCCTATGTCGTGTTTGACGATGCCGATATCGACTCCGCCATCGAGGGTCTGGTTGACGCGATCTGGTTCAATCAGGGGCAGGTCTGCTGTGCAGGCTCGCGTTTGCTGGTGCAGGAGGGCATCGCCGACCGTTTCCACGCCAAGCTGCGCGCCCGCATGGACAATCTGCGTGTTGGCGATCCGCTGGACAAATGCATCGACGTGGGTGCGGTCGTGGACCCGGTTCAGCTGCAAACCATCAAGGCTATGGTCGAAAGCAACACCGCAGGCCACGTGCATCAGGCCGCCTGTGAGCTGCCCGCGAACGGTTGCTACTACCCGCCGACGCTGATCTCGGGGCTGGAGACGTCCGATCCGCTGATGCAGGAAGAGATCTTTGGTCCGGTTCTGGTGTCCTCGACCTTCCGCACGCCGGAAGAGGCGGTCGAGCTGGCCAACAACACCCGCTACGGGCTGGCCGCGACGGTTTGGACCGAGAATGTGAACCTCGCGCTGGACATCGCGCCCAAGCTGGTTGCGGGCGTGGTCTGGGTGAATGCCACCAACCTGTTCGACGCCGCCGCAGGCTTTGGCGGCGTACGCGAAAGCGGCTTTGGTCGTGAAGGCGGTTGGGAAGGTCTTGCGGCCTACACCAGGCCCAAGGGCAAGACCAAGCCGCTGGCGAAGGTTGAAGCTGCGATGGGCGAAGGTGCTCCGGTCGATCTGATTGACCGCACCGCAAAAATGTATGTGGGCGGCAAGCAGGCGCGCCCCGATGGGGGCTATTCGAAACCCGTCTGGGGCAAGTCCGGGCTGCTGGGTCATGTCGGCCTTGCCAACCGCAAAGACGTTCGCAATGCGGTTGAAGCTGCCGCGGGGGCCAAAGGCTGGTCCAAGACCACCGGCCATCTGCGCGCGCAAATCTTGTATTATATCGGTGAGAACCTCTCGGCCCGTGCCGATGAATTCGCAGCCCGTATCGACGCCATGACCGGAAAGAAGGGCGGCGCCAAAGAGGTTGAAGCCTCAATCCAGCGCCTGTTCACTGCCGCTGCCTGGGCCGACAAGTATGACGGTCAGGTGCACGGCGTTCCGATCCGCGGCGTGGCGATTGCCATGAAGGAGTCCGTGGGTGTCATCGGCGCGCTGTGCGCGGACGAAGCACCTTTGCTTGGTTTGGTTTCAGTTATGGCCCCGGCCATTGCGATGGGCAACCGGACAGTTCTGGTGGCATCGGAGCCTTATCCTTTGGCGGCGACGGACTTTTACCAGATCCTCGAAACCTCGGACGTGCCCGCTGGTGTGGTCAACATCCTGACCGGCAGCCACGCGGAACTGGCGAAACCGCTGGCCTCGCATCTGAACGTCGATGCGGTCTGGTCGTTCTCTTCCACCGACCTGTCGAAAGAAATCGAGGTGGTCTCGGCCGGGAACCTGAAACGGACCTGGGTCAATAACGCGACGGCATTTGACTGGAGCATGGACCATTCCCGCCGCTTCCTGCAGGCTGCCACAGAAGTGAAAAACATCTGGGTGCCCTACGGCGAGTAGGGCTCCCGCATCTCGGGAGGCCTACATGGACTTTTCAGGAAAAACCGTCATTGTCATCGGCGGAACCAGCGGTATCAACCGGGGCATTGCCGAGTCCTTTGCGGCCTCGGGTGCCAAACTGGCCGTTGCCAGCCGGTCGCAGGAGAAGGTCGATGATACGGTTGCCGCACTGAAAGCTGCGGGCGCACAGGATGCCGTCGGTGCGGCGTTTGACGTGCGTGACCCTGAGGCCGTGGCTGCGGGCCTCAAGCAATTCCACGAGGCATTTGGAGATTTCGACGTTCTGGTGTCGGGCGCGGCGGGCAATTTCCCCGCCTTGGCGGCCGAGATGTCGGTCAATGCGTTCAAGACCGTGATCGATATTGATCTGATGGGCACGATCCACGTGATGAAGGGGGCCTATCCTTACCTCAAGCGCCCCGGGGCCAGCATCATCAACATCTCGGCCCCGCAATCCTATCTGCCTTACGAAGGTCAGGCGCATGTCTGTGCAGCCAAGGCGGGCGTCGATCAGATCACCCGCACCCTGTCGATGGAATGGGGTGTCGAGGGCATCCGCGTGAACTCGGTCGTGCCCGGATTCATCGAAGGCACAGAAGGGGCCAGACGTCTGGCCCCCACCGAAAACGCCCACGAAGAGCTTCGCAAGGACGTGCCCTTGGGCCGCTGGGGGCAGCCGAAGGATGTGGCCAATGCCTGTCTGTTCCTCAGCTCTGACCTGGCCAGCTATATCAGCGGCACAGTTCTGGCCGTTGACGGAGCACTTTACCAGCGTGGGTCGGGTAAGTTCGGACAGATGATGGGTGAGATGTTGCGGAGTATGAAAAAGGGTTGAGCTTCGCTCAGCCCCTGATCATCAGTTTGTCGTTTCCAGACCGACCGGCTTGCCCACGACGGTAAAGTGCAGTCCTTCGGGGTCCAGCAGTTCGGATGCCACACGGTTCACATCCTCAAGCGTCACGGCATTCACCTTATCGTTGCGGGTGGCGATATAGTCGATGGGCAGGCCTTCCATCTGCATCCCGACCATGATCCCGGCAATCTGGCCGTTACCGTCGAAGCGCAGCGGATAGGCACCTGTCAGATAGGTCTTGGCATCATCCAGTTCCTTCTGAGTCACGCCTTCGGACGCGGCGCGCGCCCATTCATCGCGGATCACCTCGACTGCTTCTGCGATCCTGTCATTGGCCGATGACACCGACCCCAGATAGACCGAGGCCAGATCCTTGGGCACAAGATAGGTTCCGACGCCATAGGTCAGGCCCCGTTTTTCGCGAACCTCCTGCATCAGGCGGCTTTCGAACCCGCCGCCACCCAGAATGTGGTTCAGAATAAAGGCGGGAAAGAAATCCGGATCGTCACGGTCGATCCCCTTCTGGGCAAACAGGGCGACCGATTGCGGGGTATCGAAATCAACGACGCTGATGCCGCCCGTGATTGAAACCTGCGCCTTGTCCGGGATCGGTTTGCCGGTTTCGGGCAGATCGGCCAGCAGCTTGTCCAGCAGCGCACCCAGTTCTTCTGCCGATATGTCGCCGACGGCCCCGACATACAGCCGGTCCCGGGCAAAGACGTTGTCGTAGGCCGCGACGATGTCGTCGCGCGTCAGGGCGGAAACGCTTTCGATCGTTCCTTTGCCCTCGGACCCGTAGGGATGGTCCCCATAGGCCATACGGGCAAAGCTGCGGCCAGCTATGTCGTTGGGATCGGTCTCATCCGACCGCAAACCGGACAGTACCTGAGCGCGAACCCGGTCAATCGCGTCCTGATCGAAGCGGGGCTCATGAATCGTGGTGCGCAGCAGATCGATCACTTCATCCCGGTTTTCGGTCAGAAACCGCGCCGAAATTGAAACCGTGTCGTCACTGGCGTTGTAGGTGAACGAGGCCGCAAGCGATTCCAGTTCTCGCGCGTAGGACCGCGCATCCATGTCGCCCGCGCCTTCCTCGATCAGGCCGCTCATCAGATAAACCGCGCCACGCTTGTCCGGGTCATCCAGCGAGGTGCCGCCGCGAAACCGCAACTCCAGCGCGGTGAAAGGGATTGACGGGTCCTCGACCAGCCAGGCCTTGATGCCGCCGGGCGAGGTGACTTCCTGGATCTCGATCTCGGCCCATGCGGGCATCGCAATGACAAGGGCGATCAGGGTTGCAAATATCCGTCTCATTGCGTCACCTCATCGTCACGCATCAGCCATCCGGTGACAGACGCTTCGGGCTGCAGCACCTCGCGCGCGGCCGCGATGATGTCTTCCCCGGTCACGGCCTGAAGAATGTCGGGCCAGGCCTGCACATCCTCGACCGTCAGACCGGTGGTCAGCGCGCGGCCATAGCGGTTGCCGATCCCGTCGACATTGTCGCGCGCATAGGTTTGGGCGGCACGCAGCTGCATCTTGATCCGGTCCAGATCCTCTGCGTTCACACCTTCGGCAATGAAGTCCGCAACCGCCTGATCCATCGCATCCTCAGCCTCTTGCAGCGAGACGCCCTCGGCCGGGACGACCACCATATCGAAGGTCGTGTCATCCAGCGATACGCCCCGATAGAACGCGCCTGCATAGACGGCCATCTGCTTCTCGAACTGCAGTTTTTCATTGAGGTACGAGGTGGTGCCGCCGCCCAGCAATTCGGCCAGCAAATACAACGCTGCCGCCTTTTCCTGAGCACCTGCGTCACGTTCCGGCGCCAGATAACTGCGCTGCAGGTAGGGCTGCGCCACACGCGGATCCTTGAAGGTCAGGCGTCGTTCGGCGGTTTGCGGCGGCTCCTGTGATCGGACCCGTTCAGGCAGGTCGGGGTTGGCCGGGATCACGCCATAGTATTTTTCGGCCAGAACGCGGACCTCCTCCGGGTCGACGTCACCCGTGACCACCAAAATCGCGTTGTTGGGCGAATAGTGAATCCGATAGAAGGAAAGCGCATCGTCCAGATCCAACTCCTCCATCTCGTGCTGCCAGCCGATGATCGGCACGCCATACCGGTGGTTGAGATACTGCGCCGCGCTCATCTGCTCGCCGAAGAGGGCACGAGGGTTGTTTTCGGTGCGCTGGTTGCGTTCCTCCAGGATCACATCGCGTTCGGTTTCGATATCGGCTTCGGTCAGGCGGATGTTGCGCATCCGGTCCGCTTCCATCTGCATCATCAGTTCCAGCCGGTCGGCGGCGACGCGCTGGAAATAGGCTGTGTAATCATACGACGTGAACGCGTTGTCATTGCCGCCATTGGCCGCCACGGTGGCCGAGAACTCTCCGGCCTCAAGCGTGTCGGTGGCCTTGAACAGAAGGTGTTCCAGAAAATGCGCCACGCCGGACGCGCCGATGGGCTCGTCCGCCGAACCGGCCCGATACCAGACCATATGCTGTACGACCGGGGCGCGATGATCCTCGACCACCACGACATCCATGCCGTTATCCAGTGTAAAAGTCGTGACTGCCTCCTGCCCGTCTTCGGCCAGAAGCGGGGTCGCGGTCATCAGGGCGGCAAACAACGCCAGAGCCCGAACCATGCGGCATCCTCCGTTTGGTTTATGCGTTTCAAACTACGGTGGCGCCGCGCGGGTTCAAGGGCGATGACGGAAAGTTAAGAATTATTCATCGGCAGGCGGGGCCGAGGGGGTCTCAATCCCTGCCGCGCGGGCTGCTTCGTTTTGCGCATTCGCGTTGATCGCCTGCCGCTCGTAAACCTGCTCATAGCGGTCAACCGGGAACAGTTTCAGACCTGTCCAGCGGCCACGGCGCTTGCGGAAATCCGCATCTTCCTGCGCGACGACCTGCCGCGTATTGGCCGGAACGCCATAACGGCTGGAGGCGGTGACCAGTGCCGCATCCGAAGACGGAATGCTGGTATTCGAGTTCAGTGCCGCCGCACTGCCCCCCAGCGCCACCACGGCATCCGCCTTGGGCGTCGGATCAACCAGATTGCCGCCGCCCGGCGTCGGGGCCGGCAGGAAGCTGTAATCCTTGGGTGCTGTCAGCGGCTTGACCGGCAGCACCGAAAATTCGTCCGGACCCGGTCCGGGTGGCTGAAGATCGCGCAGACCACGTTTGGAACAGCCCGCCACGGCAACGGCAAGTGTCAGTGCAAGTATGGCAAGCGGCATCCGCATTTGTGTCTCCAGCCTGTTTGAGGCGCTTTTATCGCATATCGTCCGGCGCGTCACGAGGGCTTTTTGCCGTCAAACAGAACAAGTCCCAGCGCTCCGGCAAAAATGAACACATCGGCCAGATTGAAGACAAACGGGTTATCGATGCCACAACAGGAGATGTTCAGGAAGTCCAGGACATAACCGTACAGAACACGGTCCACCACATTTCCAAGCGCCCCGCCAATCAGCAAGCCGCCGCAAATCTGCATCAGCTTCGACGGCGTCGTCCGCATCAACCAGATCAGAACGGCCGTGCAGATCGCGACAGATATGCCGATCAGAAACCAGCGGGCTGCGTCCGTGTTCCCCTGAAACAGGCCAAAGTTAATCCCGCGATTCTCGCCGTACTTGAACACAAGCAGCGGCGGCAACACGTCGACACCCCCGGGCCTTTCGGCCACGCGCATCACGTGAACGACCAGATATTTACTGATCTGGTCGATCAACAATGCCGCCAGCGCGGCCCAGAGCAGCAGGCTATAACGCATCAGTGACGGAAATGGCGCATGCCGGTGAAGACCATTGCAAGGCCTGCCTCGTCCGCTGCAGCGATCACCTCGTCATCACGCATCGAACCGCCCGGCTGGATCACGCAGGTCGCGCCAGCTTCGGCGGCCTCCATCAGCCCGTCAGGGAAGGGGAAGAACGCATCAGACGCCACGGCCGAGCCAATGGTCAGCGGTTGCGGCAAGCCAAGCGCATCGGCCATGCGTTCGGCCTTCTTGGCGGCAATCATGGCAGAGTCCAAGCGGCTCATCTGCCCCGCGCCCACGCCCACCGTCGCACCGTCTTTGACGTAGACGATGGCGTTGGACTTGACGTGTTTCGCCACTTTCCAGGCAAACAGCAGGTCGCGCATCTGCTCTTCGGTCGGGGCCTTTTTGGTGACAACCTTGAGGTCATCCATTCCGATGAACCCGTTGTCCTTGTCCTGCACCAGCAGGCCGCCGGCCACCTGTCGCACGGTTTTGCCACCAGTGGTCACATCCGGCAGGCCTTCGGTGGTCAGCAGACGCAGGTTTTTCTTGGCCGCGAAGATCGCCTTTGCCTCGTCCGATGCACCGGGGGCGATCACGACTTCGGTGAAAATCCCGGTGATCTCCTGTGCGGTTTCGGCGTCGAGCGGCTGGTTCAGTGCCACGATCCCACCAAAGGCCGAAGTCCGGTCGCAGTCGAAGGCTGACCTATACGCTTCCAGCAAAGTCGTGCCTGTGGCTACGCCGCAAGGGTTGGCATGCTTAATGATCGCACAGGCCGCACCTTTTGCCGGATCGAACTCGGCCACCAGTTCAAAAGCCGCGTCCGTGTCGTTGATGTTGTTGTAGCTCAGTTCCTTGCCCTGGTGCTGAACGGCAGTCGCCACACCCGGACGATTGGTTCCATCAGTGTAGAAAGCCGCCTGTTGATGGCTGTTCTCACCATAGCGCAGGGTCTGTTTCAGCTCACCGGCAAAAGATCGGCGCTTGGGCGCTTCAAGCTGCAATGCGTCGGCCATCCAATTCGAAACTGCGGTGTCGTACGCTGCGGTCCGGGCGTAGGCCTTTTGCGCCAGCCACTGGCGAAACCCGTACGAAGTCTTGCCGTAATTCTCTTCCAACTGATCCAGCAGCGAGGAGTAGTCCTCGACATCCACGACCACGTTCACGAAGGCGTGGTTCTTGGAGGCCGCGCGGATCATTGCTGGGCCACCTATGTCGATGTTCTCGATGCATTCATCGTAACCAGCACCTTTGGCCACTGTCGCCTCGAACGGGTAGAGGTTCACCACCAGCAGGTCGATTGGACCGATGCCGTGTTCTTCCATCGCAGCAACGTGGGTGTCGTTGTCGCGCAGTGCCAGCAGACCGCCATGCACCATCGGGTGCAGGGTTTTCACACGGCCATCCATCATCTCGGGGAAGCCTGTGATCTCACTGACGTCCTTCACCTCAAGCCCTGCCTCGCGCAGCGCCTTGGCCGTGCCGCCGGTCGACAGAAGTTCGACCCCACGCTCGGCCAGCGCCTTTCCCAGCTCGATCAGCCCGGTCTTGTCGGAAACGGAAAGCAACGCGCGGCGCACGGGGTGAAGGTCGGTCATGGGTCAAAAGGTCCTTTTGGCGTCAGTCAAACTCGGGCTCGTCCCGGTGCAGATCGCGTACGGCATAGGCTGTATCCTGTGCCTTGCTCAGCGTCCACCGGATGCGGGTCGCATACTCCATTGCGCGCCCGGATAGAACGATCTGTTTTGTCGCGCGCGGCTTCAAACGCCCTTTCTCAAGGTAAACGCTTGGCTCAACTGACAATTTTCCCGCGCCATCATGGCGAAAAACCCAGATTTCACCGCTTTTGAGAGCCATCGACACCGCAGCACCCCCCAAATCCAGCGCCGCATCCACGTCGGGGTGCAGGTGAAACCGGATATCAAACGCGATCCCCGACAGGCCCGAGGCATCCATTGCCTTGTCAAACTGCCGCTTCGCCTTGTCGGTTGCGGTAAGCAAAATGTCCTCACCCACAAGTTCGCGGCCGTCAAAACGCAGTTCAAAAGTACGGGCGTGGGTCAGACCAAACACTTTTGCGTACCCGTCATGACCAGCCATGAAGCGGGTTCCTTCAAAACCGGCCTCAACCTCGGTCAGGACCTGCGAGGGCGCATCGACCAGCGCTTCGTTTTCCGTGCCCGGGGCCGGATCGGTCAGGCGGGCGCTGGAATACCCGTCCAGGCAAAGGGTAGAATGAGAAGGCGTCGCCCGCCCGGCCCGACGCCACTCGAGCCCGAAACTAGCGCCGGACCCGCAATTCACGACCAACGGCCTGCGTCCGGATGTCAGCTCAAACGCCAGGGTGGAAGCGTGCGCGTTATAGGATGCAGCCCCTTTGGGCGGTGCGCTGGCATCGATGATCACGCTGGTTCGTGCGGCGTAGAGACGGGCATATCCCATTGACAGCCCTGTTGAATGGTCCGGCTTCACGCCACTTTGCGCCAGGGCCTGATCCAGCCGCCCTTCGAGGCCGCGCCCGCCACCATGAAACCGGGCCAGCGCGCCGTCCGAATGCCGCAGACTGCGCAGGGTCGGTGCAATGCGTCTGATCGCGTTCAGCTGAGATCCCGGCGTCCCCCGACCCAGTTCACTCAGCGCGGCGGATGTCCAGGACAGAAGCGTAAATACCTCAAGCAATTCTTCGGGGTTCCGGGTGCTGATCCCGCCCTGCTTATCCACCTGCCGCTCGCATTCCCGCGACAATGCGCTGAGGGCTGGATCGGCCAGTCTCTCCAATCCCTCCAGCGCCAGACCGGCCTGCACCAGACCGGTCAACGCTTCGAACCGGGGCAAGCCCGGCGTCGCGGCGTGCCAGCGTTTGGACAGATACCACGTTTGCTGCGCCAGAGAGCGGAAGAACAGCCTGCTGTGCTGCTCGTCCACGCCGCGCAACAGGAAAATGGCGTGGTTGATCCAGCGGATCACCCGGCGACCTGTCAGGTCGGGCGCCCAGCCGGGTCCCTGCCCCCGGCCATGTGTCGCGATCCAACCCCAGACCCAACGCTGGGCTTTTTCCCGCGCGCGCATGTCTCCAACTGCGGCCAGATCGTCCAGCCAGGCAAATCCGTGACGCTCATTGTCAAAACCGGCGCTGGGCGCTGCGACATCCCACAGCCCGGTATCCTGCGCCTCGACCAAGTAACCGGCGAATAGCAGGTTCCCGGCCACCAGCTGCCTGCCGCGCGCGAATGAGCCGACAGCGCGGGGTTCGGGCTGGCTGACAAATCCAGTGACCGCCTTCTGCCGCTGGCTGAGGCGCGCGTAGAAACGGTTCTGAAACCGCATCCACCGGTTGGCCATGGTGTCCGACTTTGACATGACGCTTGTTTCTCTGCCCCTTGCGCTCTGCTGGCGCCTGAGACCCAACGATAGACCGGGCGGCGCGTCAAGTCATCGAAAAGCATGCCTTCAGGCGGATTTGTTCAGGCAGGCGATATAGAACCCGTCCATGCCGCCCCGATCCTCCCAAAAGTCTGGCCGCAGGCGCAACCCGCCTTCCTGCGTGATCCAGTCGGAATCGACACCTTCGATGCCCAGCGCGCCTCGGTCGATCTGCATATCGGGATATTGTTCCAGCGCCTCTTCGACCTGCACCTCGCCTTCATCCGGCAGCAGCGAGCAGGTGCAATAGACCAGCCGCCCGCCCGGTTTCAGAAGGGTCCAGGCATGGGCCAGCATCTGGGCCTGCAATTCGATCAGCCCGCCAAATTCCGAACCATCCTTGGCAAAAGGCAGGTCAGGGTGCCGACGAATGGTGCCCGTGGCAGAACAGGGGGCATCCAGCAGGATGGCATCATACTGACCCTGATGCTCCAACGCGTCGCCGGCGATGACCTTCGCTGACAAACCGGTGCGGGCAAGGTTCTCGCGCACCCGCTCCAGCCGCCCTTCCGAGATGTCCAGCGCAATGACATCTGCCCCTGCCGCCGCCAGTTGCAACGTCTTGCCGCCGGGGGCAGAACAAAGGTCCAGAATTCGCTCACCCGCTTTCGGCGCCAGCACCCGCACGGGCAAGGCCGCCGCTGCATCCTGTACCCACCACGCGCCCCGGTTATATCCTGGCAGTGTCGATACCTGGCCTGCATCGTGAACGCGCATTGAACCCGTTGGCAAAGCCTCACCGGGTCCGGTCGCGCCGGGCTTCACCGTGATGTCCAGCGGCGCGCCATTGAAATGAGCCACCTCCATGCCCGCAACGGCATCGGGACCCCAGGCCATGATCAGCGGTTCCCGCAGCCACTCCGGCAGGCGCGGCACCCGCATTCTTGGCCAGGCGTCCGGGCCTTCGGCGGCGACTTTACGCAGCACGGCGTTCACCAAGCCCTTGAGCCGTCCATGCTTGCGCGACCGGCCTACGATCTCGACCATGGAGTTGACGACACCATGCGCCGCCTCGCCGTGACACAACTCGACCGCGCCAAGGCGCAAGGCGTTATGGACAGTCAGCGCCGGGGTTCGGTTCAGGTGATTGTCCAGCAGGCGGTCAGCCCGTTCCAACCCGCGCAACGTTTGCAGCGCAAGACGCTGAGCCCTTGCACGGTCCTCGGGTTCAAGACGATCCAGCGCGCCTGCGGCCAGGCATTCCGACAGCAATCGCCCTTCTCCCAAAATCTGATCCAGCAGATAGATCGCGCTGCGCCGCGCTGCTGTTGCGCTGTCAGACATAGATTCGCCTTTCCTGTGACCCAAGCCCGCATTGCCAAGGGCGGACGCGGGCGTATATCAAGCCAATGCACGGAAAGGAACCCGATGTCATGACCGATCAGCGCAAAGACCTGCCGCCTGCTGCCCAGCGCGCGCTGGCCGAAGCCGAAGAACGCCGCAAGAAGGCCGAGGCCGAAGCCAAGCAAATGCCAAAGGAACTGGGCGGGCGCGACGGCCCCGACCCCGCCCGCTATGGCGACTGGGAGAAAAAAGGCATCGCAATCGATTTCTGATCGTTCAGCCCCGCAAAGCCTGCAGAAAATCAGCAATCAGAGCGCGCTGCTTGTTTGATTTCGCGCGCTCTTCGGGCCATGTCAGCCAATAGCCATCCTTTGTCAGCAACTCGGGCAGTTCCAGCCTGCACAATCGTCCCGCATGTAAATCCGAATGGGCCAGAGGCACCGACCCCAGCGCCACGCCGATCCCTTGCCGAGCTGCGGAAATCGCGTGCTCCATCGAATCGAGACTGATCTTTGACGGCGGCAATTCCGCATTGTCCGTCTTGCGCGCCCAGTCCCGCCATGCCGGTCGTTCCCCGCGCAGATCAATCAGCGGCGCGCCCCATTCGACACCCGGCGCGGCCATCGGCACCAGAACCTCACGCGCGATCAGCGCCGCATCGCGCCCGGGCCAGATTCCGCGGCCGTAGCGGATTTGCAGCCATGTCCTCTCCTCGTCCAGCGACGACCGGCGCGCAACCGAGTCGGTCATCACCCGCACCTTGGGCCGCACCTCCTGAAACCGCGCGACGGCCGGCAGAACCAGTGCGTGGATGTTCGAGGACAGGCCGGCGACACGCAGCTCTCGCGGGGATTTGCCGAACAGGTCCTCTGTATTTCGCTCCAGTGCCTGCAGGCTGTCCTGCACCAGAGGCAGGTAGCTTTCGCCTTCAACGGTCAGGGACACGCCGCGCGCTTCGCGCACGAACAATGTTCGACCCAGCCAGGATTCAAGGTTGCCGATCCGCTGGCTTACCGCCGCCTGCGTCAGGCCAAACTCACGCGCGGCGGCTGAAAACCCGCCAAGACGCCCGGCGGCCTCGAACACGCGCAGCCAATCCAGAGGGGGCAGACCGACTTTCTTTCTATCCATTAGTTTTTCCGGGCCTCAGCAGAAAGAAGGATTAATTGTATTAATGTCACAAGCACCGTATCTCCTCAACCAAAGCCGCGCTGAACAGGAGATTCCCAATGCTGCGCACCGCCACTTTCACCCCTTCGGTCGTAACTGTCACTTTTGCCGACGCGTCCCAATCGCGCTTTCACGCCATCTGGCTGCGTGACAACGCGCTGGACCCCGACACCCGCGCGCCGGGCAACGGACAACGTCTGATCACCATCGGTGACATTCCCGCAAATGTTTCGGTCAGTGCAGCAGAAATTGTCGGCGGCGATCTGCAGGTCACCTTCCAGCCCGAAGACAAGACCGTTTCCTTCCCGGCCGACTGGCTGGCCGACCACGACTATGATCACGATCACGGCGGTGCAGTCGGGCGCGTCGCGCACGGCATCACAACCTGGGAACGCGGCATGGAGGCACCCTCCGGCGACTGGACTGCGGTTCACGTCAACTCCGGTGCCAAACGGGACTGGCTGGCCGCAGTGGCCGAGTTCGGTTTTGCCAAGCTGACCGGCGGTCCCGCCGAACCGGAATCGCTGCTGAAAGTGGCCGATCTGTTCGGTTACGTCCGCGAAACAAACTACGGCCCCTATTTCGAGGTCCGGACCGAGGTGAACCCCACCAACCTTGCCTATACCGGCCTTGGTCTGCAGGCCCATACCGACAATCCCTACCGTGATCCGGTTCCGACGCTGCAAATCCTCTACTGCCTGGAAAACAGTGCCGAAGGCGGTGACTCGATCGTGGTCGATGGCTTCCGGGCCGCTGAAAAGCTGCGGGACCTGAACCCTGAAGGTTTTGCTCTGCTGGCGGGCTATCCGGCGCGGTTCGAGTATAAGGGTTCCGACGGTGTCTGCCTGCGCTCGCGCCGCCCGATGATCGAGCTTTCGCCTGACGGAGAACTGATCAGCATCCGCTTCAACAACCGCTCATCCGCGCCGTTTGTGGATGTGCCGTTCGACAAGATGGAAGCCTACTACGCCGCCTATCGGCAGTTCGGTGAAATCATCGACGACCCGGCCATGGGCGTGTCGTTCAAGCTGGAACCGGGCGAAAGCTTTATCGTCGACAACACCCGCGTGCTGCACGCCCGTCTGGGCTATTCCGGTGCCGGATCACGCTGGCTGCAGGGGTGTTATGCCGACAAGGATGGATTGCTGTCCACTCTAACCGCGATGGAGATGGCACAACCGGAGGCGGCGGAATGAAACCCGATTTCTCGACCCTGAACCGCGACAATATCGTGGCCTTCATCGGTGATATCTTCGAGCGCCGTGGCGGAGAGGAATATCTGGGCGAGCCCGTCACCATGGCTCAGCACATGTTGCAGGGGGCCACGATTGCCGAGCAGAACGGCCAGACCGAAGAGATCATCGTCGGAGCATTGCTGCACGATATCGGCCATTTCACGTCCGAATTTGGCACTTATCACCCCGACGACACCGAGGATCGCCACCACGAGGACGCTGGTGCCGAGGTGCTGGAGCAGTTTTTCCCGTCGGTCATCACCGACTGCTGCCGCTATCACGTCGCGGCCAAGCGCTATCTCTGCGCCACCAAGCCCGAATATTTCAATCGCCTGTCCGCCGCATCCGTCCATACACTGGAACTGCAGGGCGGACCCATGAGTGCCGATGAAGTGGCAGAGTTCGAGGCCAACCCGAACCTGAAAGAGATTATTCAGGTGCGGTATCTGGATGAGGCGGGCAAGCGTGCCGACATGGAAACTCCGGAATTCGCCCATTTCGCACCGATGGTGCAGCGTATGGTCGACAGACATTTGGGGGCATCATGAACGCGCCGGAATACATCTTCGAAGCGAGCTCCAAGCCGTCACTGCCATGGCATGAGGTTCCGCTGATCCGGGCGACAGAGCAGTCGGTAAAAGGCTACGGCTGTCTGGTCGATGATCCTGATACGTTCGAAATCGAAATCGTCCGCTGGCCCCAACAGGGTTGGCGGCCGATCGACGACGGCACCGGTGACGAAGGTGGCTGGGTCGAGGGCACATTCCATGGGGAATGGAAGGGTGATGTGCTTTATGGTCGAAACGAGGCCGTCAATGGTCACTATGTGCTTGGCTGGTCGACCGATCCGCAGCAAGCGCAACCGGAACAGCAAACCGCGCCGCGCGATCAGGTGTTGTTGTGGCACATGAACTATCATCCGGATGGCGGGCAGATGTTCTGGCCGCTGGATAACAGACCGTTCATCGTGCCTGCCGCGCTGCCCGGCGATAACCTGACCCCCGACAAGGTGGTGGCGTTTTGGTGCGACGGCTCGCGCGGTCTCTATATCCATCCCGGCATCTGGCACGAGGGGATTTTTCCCGTTGAGGACGACCAGCGGTTCCTGGACCGTCAAGGCAAGGTCCACGCCCGGGTCAGCGCTGACATCGGGAAGGAATTCGGTGTCTACCTCGCCTGCCCGCTGCGTGCGGACAAGATCAGGGATCTGTGAGCAACGCCCGCTGATGGTCGTTAAGTCGCCCTGAAATCCAAACCTGCACGGCAAGCAGATAGGGAAGAAAGAACGCGAAATTCTGCACCAGATCAAAAGGGCCCGAGAAATCGGGCTCTGACCCAAGCCCGCCGGTCAGCAGGTACCATAGGGTGTAGTGCACACGGTATAACCAAGACCCAAGCGCCAGCCAGAACAGTCGCAATCCCCACGCCCAGTGACCAGCGCGATCACCTGCCATTGCCTTTTGGGCCAGCATCAGAGCCGAAACAAACAGGCACAGGCCATAGAGGAAGAAGCCCACAGACATCACCGGGCCACCAATCGTCCCTCGCAACAGGATATAGGCCATTCCCGCCGCGCCTGTGATCAATGCCAGCGAAATCAGAACAGAACCCAATGCACGGTGAAATCGGTTGAATCCAAGCCGAAGCCTTTTGATCAGTTGCAGCGGCACCAATGCCACCAGCACCGTTCCGGCCGGTATGTGCACCATCATCATCGTATTGCCGATGCTCTGACCGTCGGCAAACAAATAGCTGCGCTGGGCTGCATCGTCAGACAGCCCAATACCGATCACGCCAAACCCATGCACCAGAAAAGGCAGCAGCGTCAGGTAAAACGCCACGAGCAACAGGCCGGACGCCACAGGGGATTTCAGGATACGCATACCCGGACTTTAGCGCCGGCTGGCGACCTGTCTACGGGTCAGAGCCCCAGCACATCCACCATGTCATACTGACCGGGCGCCTTGCCCTGCCCCCACAGCGCCGCCTTCAGCGCACCGCGTGCAAAGATGGCGCGGTCCGAGGCAAGATGGCGCAATACGATGCGTTCGCCGGGGGCTGCGAACAGTACGTCATGCTCGCCGACAACGTCCCCGCCCCGAATGGCGTGGAACCCAATGTCACCGCGCTTGCGCGCGCCGGTAATGCCGTCGCGGCCCCGGTCGGACACATCGGCCAGATTGACGCCCCGTCCTTCGGCGGCCGCCTCGCCCAACATCAGCGCGGTACCTGAAGGTGCATCGACCTTGTGGTGATGATGGCCTTCGATGATCTCGATATCGAAATCCTCATCCAGCGCGGCGGCAACCTTTTTGGTCAGTTGTACCAGCAGGTTGACCCCCAGACTCATGTTACCGGCCCGCACGATTACGGCATGGCGCGCGGCCGGTTCCAGCGCCGCGATCTGTTCTTCGGTCATGCCGGTGGTACCGATCACGTGCACGCAACGCGCTTGCGCTGCCAGGGCGGCAAATTCCAGCGTCGCCTCGGGTGCGGTGAAATCGATGACAGCCTGCGCCTGCGCGAAAGCCTCGAGCGGGTCATCGGTCACGGCCACGCCCAGCGCCTGCCCACCCATCGCCTCGCCGACATCCTGACCGATCCAGTCGTGGCCGTTACGCTCGACCACGCCGACCAGACGAACCTGATCACTGTCCGTTACGGTCTTGATCAGCATCTGCCCCATACGGCCCGAAGCCCCTGTGATGACGATCCCCGGAATATGGGTCATTGCGCTGGTCCTTTCGCGTTGCCTGCCGGATGGTCGGCTCAAAGCCTCCTACCCCGTTCGCGCCCGCTTGGCAAAGCCCCGCTTTGCGCTTAGATCGGGGTTTATGGCAAAGAACAAATTCCACGATGGCCCCGGCCCGTCCCAACGACAGCTGCGCGTCGGCGAGCTGATCCGCCGCACCCTGTCCGAGGTTCTGGCGCGCGGAGATGTCCACGACCCCGACCTGAATCGCATGTCGATCACCGTGGGCGAGGTGCGCACCTCGCCCGATCTGAAGATTGCCACTGCCTACGTGCTGCCGCTGGGCGGCAAAGGGCAGGAGGACGTGATCGCGCTGCTCGCCCGCAACAAGGGTGAGCTGCGGCGCATGGTCGGCAAGAAGGTCGGTCTGAAATTCTCGCCCGATCTGCGGTTCCGGCTGGACGACACGTTCGACCGGCTGGACGACACCCGCCGCATGTTCGATCAGGACGCGGTGCGCCGCGATCTGGACGAGTGATCCGCCCCGCCGTCTCGCTGATCGCGGCCTTCTGGGCCGCGCAAGCCTCTGCGGTGACCTGTGATAAGCTGACCCATGAGGGCAAGCGGTACACAGTCTGCGAGGTGGATGCCGCGAACGAAGATCTGCGTCTGTTTCTGAACGATGAAAACGGCGAGCTGCTGGGGCACTTCTCTTCCGTCAATGATGCACTGAAACCGGGCGGCAAACGGCTTGCCTTCGCGATGAACGCGGGCATGTATCACGAAGACCGCTCACCTGTCGGTCACTATGTCGAAGACGGCCAGGAACAGATGCGCGTGATCGCCAATCCGGGCCCCGGCAATTTCGGTCTGTTGCCCAATGGCGTGTTCTGCATTCGCGAGGGGCGCGCCGACGTATTCGAGACACTGGATTTCGTCGATCAGGTTCCCGACTGCCGTTTTGCCACACAATCCGGCCCGATGCTGGTCATCAACGGAGAGCTGCATCCGCGCTTCCTGCCCGATTCGACCTCGCTCTATGTGCGCAACGGTGTGGGCACCAGTGCCGACGGCACACGGGCGGTGTTCGCAATTTCGGATGATTACGTCACTTTCCACGAGTTCGGCGGCCTGTTCCGGGATCTGCTGGGTACGCCCAACGCGCTGTTCTTCGACGGCAATATCTCTCGGATGTATGACCGGGCGAACAAACGGTCCGATGTCGGGTTTTCGCTGGGGCCAATCGTCGGCGTGGTCGAGGATGCGCCAGCAAATTGACAGCAGTGGGGCGATCCGCTAACCCGCGCGCCTCAGCAATCTTCTAGGTGCAGTATGGGACGCAAACGCAAGGGCCGCGATATTTCCGGTTGGCTGGTGGTGGACAAGCCCGCGGGCATGACCTCGACCGCAGTGGTCAACAAGGTGCGTTGGGCGATGGATGCAAAAAAGGCGGGCCATGCGGGTACACTTGACCCCGAAGCGACCGGTGTTCTGGCCGTGGCTCTGGGCGAAGCAACCAAGACCGTTCCCTACATCACTGATGCTTTGAAAGCCTATACTTTCACCGTGCGTCTGGGTCAGGCCACCAACACCGACGATGCCGAAGGCGAGGTGATCGCTGAAAGCCCCGCGCGCGCCTCGGATGACGACATCAAACAGGCACTGGCCCCGTTTCTGGGTGACATCATGCAGGTGCCGCCCAAGTTCTCAGCCGTGAAGATCGACGGACAGCGCGCCTACAAGCTGGCCCGTGACGGCGAGGATGTGGACCTGTCCGCCCGCCCGTTATGGGTCGAGGAACTGGTACTTGTCGACCGCCCCGACGAAGATCACGTCGTGCTGGAAATGACATGCGGCAAAGGCGGCTACGTCCGTTCGATCGCGCGCGATCTGGGCGAGGCACTGGGCTGTCACGGCCACGTCAGAGAGCTGCGCCGCATCTGGTCCGGCCCGTTCGAGGCCGAAGACGGGCTGAGCATCGAACAGATCGATGAAATGGCCAAGACCGAGGCACTGGACGATTACCTACACCCGCTGGAGACCGGCCTGTCCGACCTGCCCGAGCTGAAATGCACCCCCGAAGGTGCTACCCGCCTGCGCAATGGCAATCCGGGCATGGTTCTGGCATCGGACGTTGAATACGGCGATGAGGCCTGGGCCTCACTGGATGGCAAGGCTGTGGCCGTGGGTATCTACAAATCCGGCGAATTGCATCCCAGCCGGGTGTTCGTCGACAGCTGAGCGATGTTCCCCCAACTGGGTTTTGCCGCTACGGTCGGATTACCGATTGCAACGATGGGGGTTCACGTTGGAAAACGATGCGGTCTTCCAATACCTGAAGCTGTTTCTTGAAAACATCTCGATCTGGTCGCTGATCGCCCTGGGGCTGGTCATATGGATCATCCGCAAACCCGAGCGCCTTAAGACGATCCCACGCTACATTTCGTCCGCAAAGCTTGGCGAGTTCGAAGTTCAGCTTCGTGAAGTCAAGCAAAAGCTCGACGAAACAGAGGCGCATGTCGCCGAGTTGGAAGAGGAAAACGCGCGTCTGAACACGTTGTATTCGGCCTTCGACATTCACGCGCCGGTGTCCGAACTGGAAGAAACCCGGCAGTCGCTGAAAGTCCTGGCGGGGAACCTGCCCGATACGGCGCCGATCCATGACGGGTTGAAACCCGGCGCGGACCCTGCAGATGTTTACGTGGCCGCCGAGATTTTGCGGACAAACAGGGACCTGACCTTCTATGACGTCTTGGTTGCCGTCATCGCCCGCATCGCGGCGCACCCAAAACTGGAAGGCCTGCGGTATCATACGGTCTGGACACTGGCTTCGGCGCTGCATCGGATGACACTGGCGGCCGTCAAGCACAGCGACGTACCCAAAGTCACCAAGGACCAGTTGGCTGCGGCCAGGGACGCGCTCACGCTTATGCGTGACAATCCGCATGTGCAGCTTGATTGTCCCACGAATCCGAAACAGGGCATACGCGGGCCAGCGGGATATGCCTTGAACTGGGTCGACAAAGGTTTGGACAAATACACCGACCGCTGAGCTTGCGCTTGCGAAAGCCGGCGCAATTGGTCACTAACCCATCATGATCACCCGTTCCCACACCAAAGGCGACGCGCCCTCGACCGCCGTGTATTCCGATTGCGAGAACTATCGCTATAGCCTGACACGCATCTGGGATCCGACGGGGCGCAAGGCGCTGTTCGTCATGCTGAACCCATCGACCGCGACCGAGGTACAGAACGACCCAACGGTGGAACGGTGCGAACGTCGGGCGCGGGCATTGGGGTTCGGCGCATTTCAGGTGACCAACATCTTTGCCTGGCGCGACACCGACCCGCGCAAGATGCGAGCCGCCCCCGATCCGGTCGGACCCGAGAATGACGCGGCCATTCTGGACGGTGTCCAATGGGCCGACCAGGTCATCGCCGCCTGGGGCACCCACGGCGCACATCTTGAGCGTGGCCCTGCTGTTGAAAACCTGCTGCGCGGAACCGGCCAGCCCCTGTTTCATCTTGGGCTGACAAAAGACGGGCATCCCAAGCATCCCCTCTACATCGCCTACTCTCAGCAGCCCCAAGCGTGGTGACAAAAGGTTAACCACACCTTCAGGCTTGCTTTGACCAAACTTCTGAATCCATGGGATATTTCACCAGGCTTTCGGAGGATTTTCATGTTTCTGATCGGTTTGCTTGGACTGGCGGCCGTAGGCGGTGCCGCCTACGCGGTCAGCGATATCTTTTCGTCCGAAGATGAAGAATCAGATGACGACGTCGCACCGGATCAGCCGGATGACGCCGAACAGGGGGCACTTCTGGAAATCGACGACAATGTCGATGACCCGGCCCCTCCCGAGGTTGAAGACCTGCCCACCGGAACTGAAGAACCCGAGTTCGAGGGCACTGAAGTCCCCGAAACGGGCGATGACACCGAGACGCAACCAGACGCGGCCGGGGACGATCCGACTGACGTTCAGGACAGCAATTTGATCATCGAAGGCAGCCATGAGGACGACATGTTGTTCGGGGACACCGGCGACGACATCGTGTCCGGTGCAGAAGGCGATGACCTGATTCATGGCATGGATGGGGATGATCTTCTGAACGGCGATTGCGGGGATGACGAGCTTTATGGACATGGCGGTTCGGACGAGATGCACGGTGGGCAGGGTGACGACACGCTTATTGGTGGGCAAGGTGATGACATTCTGACCGGCGGGGAAGGCGATGATGTGCTGCAGGGCGGCTATGGCAATGACACGCTAAGCGGCGGGGCCGGTGAAGACGTCGTTTTCGGCGGCGATGGCGATGATCTTATTTCAGGCGACGATGGCGACGCGGAACAATCAGCAGACTTCCTGAACGGTGGCGCAGGGGAAGACACGATTCTGGCGGAAAGCGGCGATATCGTCACTGGCGGACAGGACGCGGATACATTTGTTCTGAGCCCCGAGGACGACGATCAGGTCACAGTGATGGATTTTCAGCCAGGGCAGGACAAGTTGCTGATTTCCTGGAATGACGCTGAAGGACCCGATATTCGTCTGGAAACCGACGCCGAAGACGAAAACCTGATCCGGGTGATGGTCAACGGGCAGGATGTGGCGCATCTGCTCGGTGCCGAAGGTATCACGGCAGATGATATCCAATTGATGACCGAAGCAGAACTGGAACAGCTGGGCCTTATGGACTGAGCCAGGAGATTCCCTTTGCCATTTGCCGCAAATGCGCCTATACGCGCGCATCCGTATCGGAATCGGTGCGGTTTTCTCCATGGGCCTGCGCTGGACGACATCCCGGCCTGCGCCATTCACTCTAACCTTTCAAAGGAGACCCCGATGTCGATCACTGCCGCTGAAAAAACACGCGTCATGAAAGAATTCGCAACCAAAGAGGGCGACACCGGTTCGCCTGAAGTCCAGGTTGCCATCCTGACCTCGCGCATCAACACCCTGACCGAGCACTTCAAGACCCACAAGAAAGACAACCACGGTCGTCGTGGTCTGCTGAAGATGGTTGCTCAGCGCCGTAAGTTGCTGGACTACCTGAAAGGCAAGGAAGAAGCGCGTTACCAGGACCTGATCAAAAAGCTGGGCATCCGCCGCTAACCGCTTTTTGCATTTGTTTCAAACGCCCGCCATTTTGGCGGGCGTTTTTGTTGTGGCCATCGAACCTCTTTTTTTAGAGCGGTCGACCCACGCATTTGACATTGCCAGGGGGTTGAGGTGTGTCTGCCTGCACAACTTAAGGTTATGTCAAAAGCCTGTTTAATGCTTCTAATTCTGAACTCATTCGTGCTGTCGCTCCGCGTCACTCCTCGCATGGTTTTTCCCAGCCTTGCGATCAGCCTCGCCTCAATAGTTGTGTGGATGGTTCTGGATATTTTCACCCTCGGGCTGGCCGGTCATGTCAGCGAGCCGATTACAAGCGCCTTCATCAGCCTGTTCGGGATACACGCTGCTCTGGCATTGAAGGGGGAAACGCGGCGCACGGATTACAGGGCTTTGGTTCTGTAGTCGGTAATGTACGGATTGTTCTTTGCGGCGGCACTGTGGTGCCTGACCTTCATCGTGAACCTGTCCGCTACCTTGTTTGCCATCTGGCTGGCGGGTGAGCCCTTCTCTTGGAGCGCGCTGCAAAATGCTGCCGAAAGCACGCAGGTCTCGTTCGCGCTAATCGCAGTGGGCAGAAAGTGCCACAACCGCGCCGACGGCAGAGCCCGCGCAAGACATCCGCGCGCTGCGCAAATCGCGCGAACGGTCTTTCTAAACGCTTTCGGCACCCTTTCGCTATCGGCATCCGGTTTCCCTTCCCTTCGGGCCAAAACTCATGTATGCGCGCGGGTATCTGAGACGTTGTGCCCTGACCCCGGCACTCGAATGGAAGATAAAGTGGGGTCGGCGGCAATGGGGCCGCCATGCAAACGGGAGACCCGGAGGGCCGGGAGTGCTCCCTTCTAGGATACGCATATGTTTGATGTAACAAAGAAATCAATTCAGTGGGGCGAGGAGACGCTTACACTGGAAACCGGCAAGGTTGCCCGTCAGGCCGACGGCACCGTGATTGCCACGCTTGGTGAAACCAGCGTCATGGCGAACGTAACCTTTGCCAAGCAACAAAAGCCCGGTCAGGATTTTTTCCCGCTGACCGTGCACTACCAAGAGAAATACTATGCCGCCGGTAAGGTTCCGGGTGGTTTCTTCAAGCGCGAGGCGCGCCCGACCGAGAAAGAGACGCTGACCGCTCGTCTGATCGACCGTCCGATCCGCCCGCTGTTCGTTGACGGCTTCAAGAACGAAGTTCTGGTGATGTGCACCGTGCTGAGCCACGATCTGGTCAACGACCCCGACATCGTTGCGATGATCGCCGCCTCGGCTGCCCTGACCATCTCGGGCGCGCCGTTCATGGGCCCGATCGCTGGTGCCCGTGTTGGTTTCGTGGATGGCGAATACGTCCTGAACCCGACTGTGGACGACATGCAGGACCTGCGCCTGAACCCCGAACAGCGTCTGGATCTGGTTGTCGCCGGCACCAAGAACGCCGTGATGATGGTGGAGTCCGAAGCGTACGAGCTGTCCGAGGCCGAAATGCTGGGCGCCGTGAACTTTGCGCACGAGCAGATTCAGCCGGTTCTGGACCTGATCATCGATCTGGCCGAAGAAACCGCTAAAGAGCCGTTCGATTTCCAAGCGCCCGATTATTCGGACCTCTACGCCGCTGTTGCCGCAGCCGGTGAAGAGCAGATGCGCGCCGCCTTCGCGATCACAGACAAGCAGGAGCGCACCGCCGCTGTTGCCGCTGCCCGTGAAGCGATCAAGGAAGCGTTGACCGAGGAACAGCTGGAAGACGCGAACCTGGGTTCCGCGATGAAAAAGCTGGAAGCTGGCATCCTGCGCGGCGACGTCGTCAAAGGCGGCAAGCGCATCGACGGCCGTTCGACCACCGATGTCCGCGCCATCGAAGCCGAAACCTCGCTGCTGCCGCGTACGCATGGCTCCGCCCTGTTCACCCGTGGTGAAACGCAGGCGCTGGCCGTGACCACGCTGGGCACTGGTGACGATGAGCAGTTCATCGACGCGCTGCACGGCAACTTCAAATCGAACTTCCTGCTGCACTACAACTTCCCTCCGTATTCGGTTGGTGAAGTTGGCCGCGTTGGTTCTCCCGGCCGTCGTGAGATCGGCCACGGCAAGCTGGCATGGCGTGCGCTGCAGGCGGTTCTGCCTGCGCCGACCGACTTCCCCTACACCATCCGCGTGGTGTCGGAGATCACTGAATCCAACGGCTCGTCCTCGATGGCGTCTGTCTGCGGCGGTTCGCTGTCGATGATGGATGCAGGCGTTCCGCTGAAAGCGCCGGTTGCCGGTGTGGCCATGGGCCTGATCCTGGAAGATGACGGTGATTACGCCGTTCTGACCGACATTCTGGGTGACGAAGATCACCTGGGCGACATGGACTTCAAGGTGGCGGGTACCGAAAACGGCATCACCTCGCTGCAAATGGACATCAAGGTCGCAGGCATCACGCCGCAGATCATGGAAACTGCTCTGGCACAGGCCAAAGAAGGCCGGATGCACATTCTGGGCGAGATGGGCAAAGCCCTGTCCGAGACCAACGAATTCTCGGTCCACGCTCCGCGCATCGAGACCATGAACATCCCGACCGACAAGATTCGCGAAGTAATCGGCTCGGGTGGCAAGGTCATCCGCGAGATCGTCGAGGTTTCGGGTGCCAAGGTCGACATCAACGACGACGGCGTCATCAAGATCGCCTCGCCGGATGGTGAATCGATCAAGAAGGCCTATGACATGATCTATTCGATCGTGGCCGAGCCGGAAGAAGGTCAGGTCTATACCGGTAAAGTGGTCAAAATCGTCGACTTCGGTGCCTTCGTGAACTTCTTTGGCAAGCGCGACGGTCTGGTGCACGTGTCCCAGATCGAAAATCGCCGCCTGAACCATCCGTCGGATGTTTTGAAGGAAGGTCAGGAAGTGAAGGTCAAGCTGCTGGGCTTTGACGATCGTGGCAAGGTTCGCCTGTCGATGAAAGTCGTCGATCAGGAAACCGGTGAAGAGATCGTCCCCGAGAAGAAAGAAAAGAAAGAGGAAAGCGCAGAGTAATCTGCCCCTTTTTCAGAGATACAGAAGACCCCGGCTTCGGCCGGGGTCTTTTTTATGGGCTTTGGTTTTCAGGACAGGTATCCGGCGACTGAACGCTCTGGCTCAGCAGGTCGGCGATTTCATCGACCTCTGACCTGCGCCGGGTCCTGTGCGGGCGGTTCAGGACCAGTGAGAGGCCGCTCTCACATCTTTCGGGAAATAACGGGCAGAGCAATCCAGTGTTCAGCGCCTGTTCGATCAGGCAGGCATGGCCCATCAAGACCCCCGCCCCGGATTTGGCTTCCTCAACAGCCAGACTGTACAGGGAATAGCGCGGTCCTTTTTGCGGATCAGCCAGCGCCCGCCCGGATTTATCCGACCAAATCGCCCAATCGTCCTGCCATGTCTGATCGTGCAGCAATGGAAGGGTGCCCAGATCGCGACCCTTTGCGACGTCTTCGGCCAATGCCGGAGTGCAGACGGGAAAGATGAATTCCCTGGCCAGGACCACCTGCTCGGGGCTGCCATCGGGGATGGCGAAGAATACGGACAGGTCGAAAAACTCGCGCGTCAGGTTGGGCGGTGATTCCAGCGCGGTGACCGAGAAATTGATATCAGGATAGATTTTCCGGATCCGCCCAAGCCGGGCGGGCAGCCAAAGCTGCGCGACCGACGGAAGAGCGGCGATATGGATATCCGCATTGGGGCGCTGGTTCCTCAGGCTTTGCGTCGCGGATGCAAGCGCGTCAAAGGCCTCGGTAAATTCGCGGCTCAGACTGCGGGCAGCCGGGGTCAACTGTACGCCCTGCGCATTCCGGCGGAACAATGTCACCCCTGCCCAGCCCTCCAACGCCTTGATATGCTGGGAAATCGCACCGGGCGTGACGTTCAGTTCATCCGCAGCGGCGACAAAACTGCCGTGACGCGCCGCGGCCTCGAAGGCGCGCAGGGCGTTCATGGGTGGCCCCTTGGGGCGGCGTGGTGAAACGGGCAAATTCCTAGCCTTAGCTTTTCTACGCCAAGAAATAGCAAATCTGATTTGCGCTGTCATTCGAAGTGATCAATCTTGGCCGCAAATGGAGGACACGGATATGACAATCGAACAACGGGCCTGGGTCCCTGCGGCATGCGAAACACTTGTGCAGGATATCGCGGCCAGGACGGCACAGGCGTCCTCGGCAGATCTGCTGGGGCGGATTGACCAGCTTGTGGCACGAAACCGTGACATCCACGAGAAAGAGTGCTTCAACCTCAACCCTGCCACAAACGTAATGAACCCGAAGGCCGAGGCATTGCTGGCCTCGGGCATCGGCTCGCGCCCTTCGCTGGGCTATCCCGGCGACAAGTACGAGATGGGACTGGAAGCCATTGAAGAGATCGAGGTGATCGCGGCCGAGCTGTGTGCCGAGATTTTCGACGCTAAATATGCCGAAATCCGGGTGCCGTCGGGGGCGATTGCGAATCTTTACGGCTTTATGGCCACCTGCAAACCGGGCGACACGATCATCGCACCACCCGCGTCAATCGGCGGGCATGTCACCCATCACTTGGCCGGCTGTGCCGGACTGTTTGGCCTGAGAACCATCGAGGCGCCGGTAAATCCCGATGGCTACACCGTCGATCTGGACCGGCTGCGGCAGATCGCGCTGACGGAACGGCCTCGCCTGATCACGATTGGCGGCAGCCTGAACCTGTTTGAACATCCGGTCGCCGAAATCCGTGCCATCGCCGATGAAATCGATGCCAGGGTCATGTTCGATGCCGCGCATCAATGTGGGATCATTGCCGGAAAGGCTTGGCGCAACCCGCTGGCCGAAGGCGCGCATTTCATGACCATGAGCACCTACAAAAGCCTGGGCGGACCTGCAGGGGGACTGATCGTCAGCAATGACGCCGAGATTGCGCAGGCGCTGGATCGCATCGCCTTTCCCGGCATGACGGCAAATTTTGACGCGGCCAAATCGGCGGCCCTGGCTGTGACGATGCTGGACTGGCGGGACTTTGGTGCCGAATACGCGGCGGCGATGATTGCGATGGCCAAAGCGCTGGCCGAAGCGCTGGATGCCAGAGGGGTTCCGATTTTTGCGGGTGCCGGGGGCTTTACCGCCTCGCATCAGTTCGCCGTGCTGGCGGAGCCTTTTGGCGGCGGACAGACGGCCTCAAAAACACTGCGGCATGCGGGTTTCCTGGCCTGTGGCATTGGGTTGCCCGTTAACGCTGTCGCCGGCGATCTGAACGGCCTGCGCATCGGAACACCGGAACTGGTCCGGTGGGGCATGACTGCGGCCGACGCCGAACATCTGGCCGCGCTGATTGCAGACGGTCTGGCGAAAAAGAATATCGCAGGGCAGGTTTCGGACTGGCGGCAAAGCTTTTCGACCCTGCATTTCATGCACTAAGGCGATGCGGGCGCGTGAGCCGCAATCTCATGCGCCTGCGGTTGTTTTCCTCATACATTAGAGCGGCTTGCACCATTGCCAATAGGGCCGATGCCACCGGCGAAATTATTCACTCACGCCGTTCAAATCCACCGTGACCCGAGTTGATCGGGGACCGGCTTTCGTTTGTTCCGATCCGCCCCACATGTGCCCCGTGCATCTTACGGAACAAAGGACATGACCATGATCACCCGTTTCATCCTCGCCTCTGCCGCATTGGGCCTGGGCGTTTCCGCTGCTGGCGCGCAAAGCCTGACCGAGGGCTCTTATATTCAGGGCTTCGCCGGCTACAGTCAGCTACAGGACAGCGATTTTTCAGGGTCGATCGGTGGCGCGAACCGATCGGTCGATACCGATTTCGACGCGGGCTACGGGCTTGGCGTGGCAATCGGGACAGAAGTTCCGCAATGGTCCAACGACAGGATCGGAACCCGGATCGAGCTGGAATTGTCCTATCGCGAAAATGATGTGGACGGGGTGAACTTCTCTGGCAACGGACCGGCGACCGAGGGCAATATCTCGGGCGATGTCACTCAGACCTCGCTGTTTGCAAACATCCTCTTCGACATCAAACAAAGCGGACCGCTGACACCCTATTTCGGCTTTGGTCTGGGTGCGACCTATTCAGATCTGGACTTCGCCTATGGTCCGGGGGTTGAGCTGAACAACAGCGGCACCGATTTTGCCGCACAACTGATTGCCGGGGCGGCGTATGACATCAATGACAACACCGCCTTCATCGTCGATGCCCGCTATTCGCGCGCCTTTGATGTTTCGTCCGATCGTTTGGCGCCAAACGGCGCGCTGACCGGGTCGGTCGAGGACGATCTGGATACGTTCAGCATAAATCTCGGCCTGCGCTACAAGTTCTGACGCGGTACGGGAAAGTGTTTCTCTTCGGTTTCGCTTTCCCCGCGTGCCCTCGTGATCTATGCACGGGGGCATGCGATCCTTTGTCATTCATATGTCCTCAAGCACAGCGCGCCGCGCCAATGCCGATCAGCTGTGCCAAGAGCTTCCCAATGCCGAATTGTTCGAGGCCGTGAACGGTCGCGACCCGGACCAGATCGCGCATGTCAGACTGCATCCCGGCAACCTGCACCGCCCCCATTATCCGTTTCCCCTGCGCCCCGCGGAAATCGGCGTCTTCGAAAGCCACAGGCGGATCTGGAAAAAGATGGTCGATGAACAGATCGATCTGGCCATCATCACCGAGGATGATCTGCGCATTGATCCCCCGCGCATGGCAAAAGCACTGGACATGCTGGGCTCTCTTGCGACCCCCGACCAATATATCCGTATCCCGGTGAAACAGCGCGAAGTGCCGGTGCAGACCCTGGCCGAGAAGAACGGTTTGAAACTGATCCTGCCAAAAGTCATCGGACTGCAATGCGTGTGCCAGATGGTTGGCCGGCGCGCCGCAGAACGGTTGCTGGCCGCAACCAACGAAATCGACCGCCCGGTGGACACGTTTCAGCAGATGCACTGGCTGACCGGCCAGCCGATCCACGCCCTGTTGGGCAGTGGCAACCGTGAAGTGGCGCGGGAAATCGGCGGCTCCACCATTCAGACAAAACCGCCGCTCAGCGACAAGCTGACACGGGAATTCAAGCGCGCTGCCTATCGGGCGAAGCTGCACCTGCACCCACAAAGACCACTGCCGTAATCAGATGGAAAGTACCTTCCGGGGAAATCGCGCCCCAAGGGGCGCGATGGCGAGGGCAGAAAGCCCCCTGGACCCGGGCAGCGGTTACGACGGCGCCTTGGTCTTGCGCAGATATGGGAAGATCGTCTCGAACTCGCCAAACTTCGCTTTGGCGTCTTCGTTCGACACGGTGGGCGGGATAATCACATCCTCACCCGGAACCCAGTTTGCCGGGGTCGCAACGCCCTTCGCGCTCATCTGCAGCCCGTCCAGCGCGCGCAGGATCTCGGCAAAGTTGCGGCCGACAGTCATCGGATAGGTCATGGACAGCTTCAGTTGCTTGTCCGGCCCGATGATAAAGACCGACCGCACCGTGGCGCTGTCGGCGGGTGTGCGGCCATCGGGCAGGTAGGCTTCGGCAGGGAGCATGTCAAAGGCCTTGGATACCGCCAGACCGTCATCGGCGATAATCGGGAAACCGGGGTTGGCATTGCCATAGGCCTCGATGTCCTTTTTCCATTTCTTGTGATCTTCCACACCGTCGACAGATACGCCGATCACTTTGGTGTTACGCGCAGCCCATTCATCGTTCAGCTGCGCCACAGCCGAGAATTCGGTGGTGCAGACAGGGGTAAAATCCTTGGGGTGCGAAAACAGGATGGCCCAGCTGTCGCCGATCCAATCGTGGAACTGAACAGTGCCCTGATCCGTTTCTGCAGTGAAATTCGGGACGGTATCGTTGATGCGCAAACCCATGGGGCATCTCCTTTCCTGTGAAAAAACCGAGTCGGTTGCCGTAAACCTAAACACTTTCCGCAATTGTTAAACCATATGCAGAGCAAAGCAGTCAGCAATTCGCAGAAATAATTTGATCAAATTATCTCTTGCCCGTATTTGGCGGCAATGACAGAGTGACGCCGAGCCCGAAGCCGGAGCAACAGGGTCAGGAGGACAGGCCATGATCGAGAAACGCAATTTCTACATCGACGGACAGTGGGTCGCGCCGTCAGCGCCCCAGGATTTCAACGTCATCAACCCCTCGACCGAGGAACCATGCGCGGTGATTTCAATGGGCTCGCAGGCGGATACCGACGCTGCAGTCGCTGCTGCCAAGGCGGCTCTGCCGGGTTGGATGGCGACACCGGTGGCGCAGCGGATCGCAATGGTGGAAAAACTTGCAGATATCTACCAGACCCGCAGCGAAGATCTGGCGCAGGCGATGTCGCTTGAGATGGGTGCGCCGATCGACATGGCGCGCACCCAGCAATCAGGTGCAGGTATCTGGCACCTGAAGAACTTCATCCGGGCCGCCAAAGCCTTTGAGTTCGAGCGTCCGCTGGGCGATCACGCCCCAAATGACCGAATCATCTACGAGGCCGTCGGCGTGGCGGCCCTGATCACCCCGTGGAACTGGCCGATGAACCAGATCACGCTCAAGGTCGGTGCGGCGGCGATCGCCGGCTGCACCATGGTGCTGAAACCTTCGGAACAAAGCCCGCTGAACGCGATGATCTTTGCCGATATGATGGACGAGGCAGGCTTTCCGCCCGGTGTGTTCAACCTCGTCAACGGTGATGGCGCCGGGGTCGGTTCGCAACTGTCTGCGCATCCGGATGTGGATATGGTCAGCTTCACCGGCTCGACCCGTGCTGGGACCGCAATTTCGAAAAGCGCGGCTGATACCTTGAAGAAAGTTCATCTGGAACTTGGCGGCAAGGGCGCCAATGTCGTCTTCGCCGACGCGGACGAAAAGGCGGTCAAGCGCGGCGTTCTGCACATGATGAACAACACGGGCCAAAGCTGCAATGCGCCCAGCCGTATGCTGGTGCAACGATCGATTTATGATCAGGCGGTCGAAACGGCGGCCGAAGTGGCAGGTAAAGTCACTGTCGGTAGCGCCGCCGAAGAAGGTCGCCACATTGGCCCGGTCGTGAATGAGGTGCAGTGGACCAAGATTCAGGACCTGATCCAGAAAGGCATTGACGAAGGCGCACGCCTGGTCGCGGGCGGCACCGGTCGGCCTGAAGGTTTGAACAAGGGCTACTATGTTCGGCCCACAGTGTTTGCCGATGCCAACAACCAGATGACCATCGCCCGCGAGGAGATCTTTGGCCCGGTTCTGACCATGATCCCCTTCGACACCGAGGAAGAGGCCATCGGGATCGCCAATGACACGCCCTACGGCCTGACGAACTATGTCCAGACACAGGACGGTGCGCGCGCCAACCGGATGGCCCGCGCCCTGAGGTCCGGCATGGTTGAGATGAATGGCCAGTCCCGCAGTGCCGGCTCGCCCTTTGGCGGCATGAAGCAATCCGGCAATGGGCGCGAAGGCGGCGTCTGGGGGCTTGAGGACTTTCTGGAAGTCAAAGCCGTCGGAGGCTGGGCGGCAGAGTAACGCGCCACAACAAGTCAGATGCGCGGCACCCGAGGGTGCCTCGCTTACTGGGCATCAGGCATCCGCCTGCGCGGCTTCGTATGCCAGCATCGCGCGTTTCACCGGCAACCCCCAGTGATAGCCACCCAACCCGCCGGATTTGCGCAGGGCGCGGTGGCAGGGGATCAGCCAGCTGACCGGGTTGCGGCCAACGGCTGTTCCCACGGCGCGCACGGCTTGAGGCGAACCGACCCGCTGCGCAATCTCGGAGTAGGTCGTGACCTGACCCGACGGGATGTGCATCAGCGCTTCCCACACCTTGATCTGCAGAGGTGAGCCAAGCAGGTGCAGCGGCGTCTCGGCGCGGCTGGGCCCGAAGGCGCCCTGCACCCATGATTGCAACCGTTCGGAATTTTCCACAAACTCCGCATTCGGCCAGCGCGCAACCATGTCCTCCATCGCTGCTTCCCCGCCCGTCTCGGACGCAAATGCGATACCGCAGATGCCCTTTTCCGTTCCCATGACCAGAGCCGGGCCAAAGGGGCTTTCGAACCGGCCCCAGAAGATCGTCAGCCCTTCGCCTTTGCGGGCATATTCGCCGGGGCTCATGGACTCCCATTTCAGGAACAGATCGTGCAGGCGGCCACTGCCGGACAGGCCGACATTGTGCGCGGTTTCCAGCGTGGTGAACCGTTCCCTCAGCAGTGCCTTTGCATGGCCCAGCGTCAGATATTGCTGGTAACGTTTCGGAGACACCCCGGTCCAGCGCGAAAACAACCGCTGAAAATGTGCGGGGCTCATGTCCATCTGGCGAGAAAGCTCTTCGAGGCTGAGCGCTTCGCCGCCCTGGTCGATCAGATCGATGGCCCGGCGCATGACGTTGTAGTGATAGCCGGTTTCTGGGTTCTGGACGTTCATGTTGCACCTCTTCGCTTGCATTAACATTACCGCGCTCAGACCAATGCCGCGACCCGGAACCTGCGCATATTATTGTCAACTGAATTGACGAATCGTTTTGCACCCATCAAGATTGAGGGCATGGAACATTCGTTGGATCAGCTCTATCAGGCAGTTCAGGCCACGCGGCCCCTGCTGCGCAACATTACAGCCGCGGTTGAACGCGGCAGCAATCGCGAAGGCGTAACTGTTGGACAACGTGCGATCCTTGAGGGGTTATTCCTTTTCCCCGGAGCGACAGCCCCACAGTTGTGCATCGAGTTGCAGCTAAAACGGCAATACGTCGCGCGCATCCTGCAGGAAGTGATGAAGGCCGGTCTGGTCGACAGTCGCGTCAACCCCAAGCGCGCGCGTTCTTACTGCTATCGGCTGACACCTGCGGGCCAAGACATCACCACTGCGATCAGAACAGATGAAATGTCAAAACTGGCCAGTTTTTCCACAGACTTCTCTCCCGAAGAGCTTGCGACTTACCATAAGGTACAACTGGCGCTCACACGGTTTTTCGCCACTCTGACAGAGGAGGTATGAGATGTCGGTTCTTTGGATCATCATCGCGGGCAGTGTGATCGTGGTTCTCTATATTCTCAATGAAATTCGCAGGATTGGAGTACCAACAACCGGACCGGCAATTGATCTGGCCGCTCGCCCGGCAACGGCGCTGGTGGTGATCGACATGCAGACTGATTTCACCTCAATACCCGGATGGGATGCAGCGGAGTTGGATGGTGCCATTTCGAACATCAGAGACTCCGTCAGGCAGGCCCGCGAAACCGGAATGCCCGTGATCGCCATTCGGCACGTTTTCAAGGGCAGGCTGGCGAACCTTCTGAACGGCTGGTTCAATCAGGGGCGTGGCAATGAAGGGTCGGCCGGGATTGAGACCGATCCGCGCCTTGGACTGAATGCGGATGCGGAGTTTGTAAAAACCGTAGGCGATGCCTTTTCCTCGAGTGCGTTTGAACAGTTTTTGGAAGACAATCGGATTGGAACACTGATCCTGACCGGCCTTGATGGTTGTCACTGCGTCAACAAGACGGCGGAGGGGGCGCTGAACCGGGGGTATCGGGTGCACATAGACCCGACGGCTGTTTTGGCTGCTAATCCAGCAAACTGGGCGAAGGTCAAGGAGCGGCTGGAGTCAAATGGGGCGGAGCTCCGAGGGCTATAGGCGTGAAACTCCGATAGCAGCCCCGACACTCGGCCATTCGTATTGCCAATTTCCCGCCTTTTTTATTGCGGGCAGCGATCCGGCAGGGCATACCGTTCTGGATGGCTAAACAACTCGACTACCACACGATCCGAGAGATCTTCACACGCTTTCAACAAGCCGACCCGGAACCCAAAGGTGAGTTGGAACATGTCAATGTCTACACCCTGGTCGTGGCGGTGGCGCTTTCGGCGCAGGCGACCGATGCGGGTGTCAACAAGGCCACGCGCGCGCTGTTCAAGATCGCAGATACACCGCAGAAGATGCTGGAGCTGGGCGAAGAGGGTCTGACCGAACACATCAAGACCATCGGTTTGTTTCGTCAGAAAGCCAAGAACGTCATCAAGCTGAGCCGAATTCTGGTCGAGGAATATGGCGGCGAAGTTCCCAACTCCCGTGCCGCGCTGCAATCGCTGCCGGGGGTGGGGCGCAAGACGGCCAATGTGGTGCTGAACATGTGGTGGCGGCAACCGGCGCAGGCGGTGGACACCCATATCTTTCGCGTTGGCAACAGAACCGGGATCTGCCCCGGCAAGGACGTGGATGCCGTCGAGCGTGCCATCGAGGACAACATTCCGGCCGATTTCCAATTGCACGCGCACCACTGGCTGATCCTGCACGGCCGCTATCATTGCAAAGCGCGCAAACCTCTGTGCGGAACCTGCATTATCCGCGATCTCTGTCAATTCGAGGACAAGAACCTATGAAAACCTACCAGCTTGTCGGCATCGGAAATGCCGTCGTTGACGTGATTTCCCAAGCCGATGACAGCTTTCTTGAGCTGATGGGCATCGAAAAAGGCATCATGCAACTGATCGAACGCGAGCGCGGCGAGGTGCTGTACGCCGCGATGGGCAGCAGGGTCCAGACGCCAGGTGGCTCGGTGGCCAATACCATCGCCGGTGCTGGAGCGCTAGGGCTGGACGCTGCCTTCATCGGTCGGGTGCATGACGACGCGCTGGGCCGGTTCTATGCCAACGCGATGAACGAAGACGGTGTGGATTTCGTGAACGCACCGGTCCCGGGTGGTGAACTGCCGACCTCGCGTTCAATGATCTTTGTCTCTCCAGATGGGGAACGGTCGATGAACACCTATCTGGGGATTTCCTCGGAACTGTCGTCCAAGGATGTTCCGGCCGACGTGGCAGGCAACAGCCAGATCATGTTTCTTGAGGGTTATCTGTTCGACAAGGAAAAGGGCAAGGCCGCGTTCCTTGAAGCCGCGCGCAATTGCCACAAAGGCGGCGGCAAGGCGGGTATCGCCATTTCAGATCCCTTCTGCGTGGAACGCCACCGGGTGGATTTCCTTCTGCTGATCGAGAACGAGCTTGATTTCGTGATCGGCAACGAGGCCGAGATCAAATCGCTGTTCGAAACTGACGACCTGGAAGAAGCGTTGGCCAAAACCGCCGAGATTTGCCGGCTGGTTGTATGCACCCGCTCGGGCGACGGTGTGACTATTCTGCACGAAGGACAGCGCATCGACGTTCCCGTTCAGAAGGTTGTACCGGTGGATGCGACCGGCGCGGGCGACCAGTTCGCCGCAGGGTTCCTGTTCGGCATGGCCACAGGCCGGGATTATGAGACCTGCGCCCGGATCGGCAATATCTGCGCCCGTGAAGTCATCAGCCATATCGGCCCCAGGCCCGAGGCGGATTTGGTCGCGCTGCTGCGGGAAGAAGGATTGCTCTGACCCCTGCATGGATGCATTCCTGACCCGCATGCCGGATCGGCTGGCGGGTTTTCTTTTTCAGGATCGGCGGATCGGGCGCGGGTTTTTCTGCGTAGCCTTGCGCCGACGTGTCCTGATCGCTTGGAAAAAACTGTTTAACAACAGAAGGCATTTCTTCTTATCATTCAGCCAAAGCCCTTCGCTGATCCCGGCGTTCTGGCACTGTTTGAAAAGCGAAACTGAACTTGGCACGCAAATCTGATAATTCCTTTCTGGGTCCATTCTTTACCCGTTCCCGATCCGGATGTGCCCACAAGTCAGCGGCGTCCCGGGATTTGAATGTGAAGAACCTTTCGGTGGATTCAGCGCGTTGAGGCGGGGTCTGGTCGCACTTCTGGTGCTATGGGCCGCCGCAGCGCACGCCGAACCGGATTGTGCCGAAAGCCCGGTGCGAAACGCGGTCGATCTGGTTGCCTTTGAAATCGACGCGCTTGAATCGGACAAGGCGTCGGACCTGCCTGCCGAAACACCCGGGACCGAAGTCACCGAGTCACGGCGACCGCAATTAAGGCCCTGCAAGTTCCGCAACATTGCCCTGGGACGCGAACGCATGCGCAATCGGGGTGCGGTGTGCAAAGACTGGACCATTCTGGGCGAAACGCTCAAGCAGATATCGGGGCCATACAGGGGGTGCAGGATCGCGAACCCGGTTCGTGTTCGAAAGATCTCGGATGTTGCGCTCAGTCAATTGGCGTTGATGGATTGCGAAACCGCAATCACGCTGAAGACCTGGATTGAAAACACGGCCAAACCGGCATTCGCGGATCAGGGCGGCGGCCTGAAAGGAATGCGGCTTGCGGGCCACTACGCCTGTCGGACGCAGAACAACAGGCCGCGCGCGCGCCTGTCGGAACACGCCAGGGGCCGTGCCGTGGACATTTCTTCCTTTGTGCTCTGGGACGGCACCATCATTACGGTGGGCGACGGTTGGACAGATGAGGACAACAGCGACGTTTTGCGTAAACTGCACAAGGGTGCCTGTGGTCTGTTCGGAACAGTTCTCGGCCCAGATTCAGACCGGTTTCACAAAGGCCATTTTCATTTCGACACCGCCCGACGCGGCGGTGGGCCGTTGTGCCGGTAGGCGCAGGGCATGGTCATCACACAGTCAAGTCGGCTGACGGACGCCTGACTTAGAAAAGGTGTTCTTCAAAGGCCTCCAACACCCTTTGGTACACGTCCCGCTTGAACGGAACGATCTCGTCGACCAGGTGTGCGGGTTCCTGCCATTTCCAGCGGGTAAATTCCGGGTGTTCGGTCTGGATGTCGATCTGATCGTCACGGCCTGTAAAGCGTAGCAGAAACCATTTCTGCTCCTGCCCGCGAAAGCGGCCCTTCCAGATTTTCGGAACGATGTCATGCGGCAGATCATAGGGCAGCCAGCCGTCGGTCTCGGCCACGATCTGAACCAGGTCCGCGGTCACGCCCGTCTCTTCCATCAGTTCGCGCAGGGCCGCATCGCGGGGGTCTTCGCCCTTGTCCACGCCACCTTGTGGCATTTGCCAGGCCTCGACGTGGCGGTCGTTGCGCTGACCGACGAATATCCTGCCCTCGCCATTCATCAGCATCAGCCCGACGCAGGGACGATACGGCAGTCTGGCGATTTCTTCAGGTGTCATGTGCGGCCTCGTGAAAATGCTGTGTAGCGTCTGTAACAAGCGGCACGGCGAAGGCAAAGAGTATGACGTTAGGTTTCACGTGACAATGTTGACGCGAACGTCAATCTTTCAGCCGAGTTTACGAGGGAGAGTTCCGCCATGACCGCGTACCCAAACATGCTGGCCCCGCTGGATCTGGGCTTTACCACGCTGAAAAATCGCGTGTTGATGGGGTCGATGCACACGGGACTTGAGGAAACCGGCGACTGGAACCGGGTGGCCGAATTCTATGCCGACCGGGCGCGGGGCGGCGTGGCGCTGATGGTGACAGGCGGAATTGGCCCGAACCTTGAGGGATCGGTGCTGCCCGGGGCGGCGATGATGACCAACGAGACAGAAGTGGCGAACCATTCCATCGTGACCCAGCGCGTGCACGACGCGGGCGGCAAGATCGCCATGCAAATCCTGCATGCGGGACGGTATGCCTATGGCCCGAAATGTGTGGCCCCCAGCCCGGTCAAATCCCCGATCTCGCCGTTTCCCCCGCATGAGCTGGATGAAGAGGGTATCGAGAAGCAGATCAGCGACATCGTGACTGCCGCCGTTCTGGCGCAGAAAGCGGGCTATGACGGGGTCGAGATCATGGGGTCCGAGGGGTATTTCCTCAACCAGTTTCTTGTGACCCACACGAACAAGCGCACCGACCGCTGGGGCGGTTCCTACGAAAACCGGATGCGCCTGCCGATCGAGGTTGTGCGCCGCACGCGCGAGGCAGTGGGTGCCGAATTCATCATCATCTATCGCCTGTCGATGATTGACCTGATCCCCAACGGCTCGACCCATGACGAAGTTGTGCAACTGGCACAGGAGATCGAGAAGGCGGGGGCTACGATCCTGAATACCGGAATCGGCTGGCACGAAGCGCGAATTCCGACGATTGCCACCAGCGTCCCACGCGCAGCTTTTGCGTGGGTGACCAAAAAGCTGATGGGCAAGGTGTCGATCCCGGTGATCACCTCGAACCGGATCAACACACCCGACGTGGCCGAAGAAGTTCTGTCGACCGGTTGCGCCGACATGGTGTCCTTGGCACGGCCAATGCTGGCGGATGCGGATTTCGTGAACAAGGCCATCGCTGGCGACGGCGCAAAGATCGCGCCCTGTATCGCCTGCAATCAGGCCTGTCTGGATCATACATTCAGCGGCAAGCTGACCACCTGCCTGGTCAACCCGCGTGCCTGCAATGAAACTGAGCTGGTGATTTCCCAGGCCGAGTCGCCAAAAACCGTTGCCATTGTTGGCGCAGGGCCTGCCGGACTGTCCACCGCGATGACCGCCGCCCAGCGTGGTCACGACGTGACGCTGTTCGACCGCGCCGCCGAAATCGGCGGCCAGCTGAACATGGCCAAGCAGGTTCCGGGGAAAGAAGAATTCTGGGGCCTCGTCGATTGGTACCGCACCATGATAAGCGATCTTGGCGTGAAGCTGGAACTGAACCGCGAGGTGAGGGCAGAGGACCTGACCGGATATGACGAAGTGGTGATTGCCACCGGCGTCACCCCGCGCGATCCGCAGATTCCGGGGCAGGATCGGGACAATGTCCTCAGCTATGTCGACGTATTGCGCAACAAGGCCAAGGTCGGGAAGTCCGTGGCCGTGATCGGCGCGGGCGGCATCGGGTTCGACGTGTCTGAGTATCTGGTCGAAGAGGGCCACAGCCCGACCACTGACCTGCCCGCTTGGATGAAGGAATGGGGTGTTACTGACCCGGCCAAGCACCGCTCGGGCCTTGCGCCGGAAGGGCCGCAACCCGAAGCGCCAAAACGTCAGGTCACGCTGCTGCAGCGCAAAAAACAGGCGCATGGCAAAGGTTTGGGCAAAACCACCGGCTGGATTCATCGCACGACACTGAAAATGAAGGACGTCAATTTCGTGGGCGGCGTGAACTATGAGCGTATCGATGATGAAGGCCTGCATGTCAGCTTTGGCGAAGAACGCGCCGACCCGACGGTGATTGCGGCGGACACGATCGTTCTGTGTTCCGGTCAGGTGTCCGAGCGCAGTCTGGCAGATGCGCTGATCGAACGCGGGATTACGCCACATGTCATCGGCGGCGCGGATGTTGCGGCCGAACTGGACGCCAAACGGGCAATCAATCAGGGCACGCGGCTGGCTGCGGCGTTCTAAGGAGACGACCCTTCGTTCGGCCTTTGTGGAAATTGGCCGCACACAGGTTTCGGTCTATATCTTAGGTGCTGCGCCCCTCTGCCGGGGGCGCAGACCTGACCGGGTGCAACTGTGGAGAAGGCCATGGCAACGGGCGAAGACAATCGGCGCGGGTTTCTCACCGGCGCGGTCACTTTTATCGGGGCGATCTGGGCTGCAGGGCGCACCGCTGCCGCGCAACTGACGCCGAATGCGGCAGAGGGTCCGTTCTATCCCACAGAACCGATGCGCGCCGCCGATGCGGATAACGATCTGGTCAAAGTCGTCGGTCTGGTCCGGGAAGCCGGAGGTGAGGTGATCACCCTAAAAGGACGGATCTCAGACAAGGCCGGGCGTCCCCGGGCAGGATACCGGATCGAGATTTGGCAATGCGACGTGAATGGAAAATACATTCACCCCGGCGACCGGCGGAATGTGCAATACGACCGGGGGTTTCAGGGCTTTGGACACGACATCACGGACGCGCAGGGTCGCTATAGTTTCCGGACAATCAAACCAGGCAGCTATCCGGGCCGGACGCCGCATATCCATGTCAAGGTTTTAGAAAGAGACCGCGAGGTTCTGACCACGCAGTTCTACGAGGCGGGAAACCCCGGCAATAAGCGGGATTCGCTCTATCGGCGTATGTCCCCGGCCGAGGCCCGCAACGTTTCGATGACATATGTCGAGGTCTCGGGCGGGATAGAAACGACAGTCAACATAGTTGTCTGACAGGCAACGTTGTCAGTATTGCATGGCTCTGCGCGCCAAAAATTTGCCCGCCGTGGTTAACGGTGATTACCGCAAAGTTCGGTGTAAGGCGTTACTCCACCGTAATCGTAATCACCTCGGACACAATCGGCGTCGCATGCGGTACGTGGCCCGCATCGCCCAAAACCAGTTGCAGCGTGTGCTCGCCCGGCTCAAGGTCCAGCGTTACCTGGGTCTGGCCGCCACCGAAATGCAGGTGATTGTCGTCTGCGGGCAGGCCATAGGACAGCTCGTCCGCTCCATCCTCGCCCTCACCCAATGGCGGGCGATCGATCAGCAGGTGGTGATGGCCGGTGTTTTCCTTTTCCGTCCCCGCAGGGGCAACCCCCATGCCGCTGAGGCCAAACACCACCGTGACCGGCGACTGGACGGTGTCACCATCCGCGAGATTGACAAAATAGACCCGGGCGTCGGGGTTTGACGGCGTTTCACCCTGGGCCAACGCAAGCGAAGCGGACAGGCAAAGCGCGGCAACACCAATAAATGTTTTCATGATTCCCTCCCTGGACACAAATTTGCCATTCTCAACATAGCACGATTGGGCAATTGCCCCCTGATTTGCTGACAATGCACGTCCTGTAGCGCGCATGGAAACCACTGTTTCAGCGTTTCCCATGTGCAAACGATCCGAATCAAATCCCAGATATTATCCCATGTCTGCCCCGTTTCCGCCCAAGTTCAGGGCCATGGTCAGGCAAAGAACCAAGACCTGGGGTACGCGAATGGACCGATTGACCGAAATGGAAGCCTTTTCCAATGTAGTGGATCAGGGCGGCTTTACAGATGCGGCCAAAAAGATGGGCATCTCCAAATCGGCTGTCTCCAAGCATGTATCGAGCCTTGAGGCACGATTGGGTGCTAGACTGCTGAACCGGACAACGCGCCGCGTTTCGCCCACCGAGATCGGGCTGGCATATTATGATCGTGCCCGCCGCGTGCTGAATGACGCAGGCGAAGCGGACGCGCTGGTGACATCGATGCAGTCCGCCCCGTCCGGTCTGCTGCGGATCAGCGTGGCCACGGATTTTGGTGTGAATCACCTGTCGCCTGTTTTGTCCGGCTTTTTGTCGGCCTATCCCGACATCACTGTGAACATGGTGCTGAACAACCGGTACGTGGAGCTGATCTCAGAGGGGTTCGACGTCGCAGTGCGAATCGGAGAGCTGGAAGACAGCACTCTGCGCGCGCGCAAGCTGACCGAAACCGTCAAACGGATGGTTGCGGCCCCCAGCTATATCGAGAAATACGGACGCCCGCAGAAGATTGACGATCTGAACGAACACAAGCTTCTGCACTATTCCAGCCAGTCATCAGGCAATGTCTGGAAACTGACTGCACCCTCAGGCGAAAAGCGGCAGGTTCGTACCGCCGGATGGCTGAGCGTCAATGATGGCCAATCCCTGCTGAACGCCGCCATCTCAGGTTTGGGTATCGCCTATCTGCCCAGCTATCTTTATGCCGACGCGATGAAGTCCGGAGCGGTGCAGGACGCGATGCCGTCCCTGCCGGATGAGGTACAGGGCGTCTATGCCGTCTACCCGCCCGGCCGCTTCACGCAGCCCAAGGTAAGGGCATTCATTGATTTTCTGGCTGATTCATTCAGCGACAAGGGTCCGATGGACTGGTAAATTCTCCCCGTGGAAACTGAACGGCCCGCACGCCTTTGTGCGGGCCTTTTTTTGTCGCAGCCTAGGCAGGTCTGTTTGACACCTAATTGATCAGCAAAACCGCCTCGACCCGGCGATTGAGATCACGGCCTTCCGGCGTCGCATTCGAGGTGATCGGTGCCAGATATCCAACCCCTTCCGCCTCGATCCGGTCCGGCGCGACGCCATGTGCCTCGATCAGGCGAGTGCGGACCGACTGGGCGCGTTTTGTGCTGACCGAGATATTGGCTTGCAGGTCGCCGGTGTCATCAGTGTTGCCCACAAGCGCCAGGCGCAAGTCGGGATTATCGCCCAGAAACCCCGCCAGCAGCGCCAGCGAGGCAAACGGACCCTCACCCAAGGCAACTTCCCCTGTGTTGAAATGCAGATCGGCCAGAATGACATGCCCATTCTGCTGCAAGTCCGCCAGCAGGCCACCTTCGGTTTCGACCGTTTCTTCGACCACAACCGGGGGCGGCGCGGTTTCCGCCACGGGTGTAACACGGATCATCTGCACGTACCCGTCGGGCGGATTGCGGCTGACCAGCAGGCTCAGCACTTCCTGATCGCGCGAGGCGGACAGAAAACGATAATCCTGAATGGCGACATACATGTCGGGCGTCGGAACCACTTCGATATCAAAGCGGAAATCGAAACCACCACAGGCGCGGGCCTCACATTCGAACCCAATATCAAAGCCCTGCGCGACAAGCTGATCCCTCAGCGGGGCCAGAATCTGCAACGTCGTACTGGATCCGGCCTGAAGCTTCCAGGTAAAGCGTTCGGCCCGCCCCTCGACCTCGCGTGTCGGGACTGCGCCATCGGCGAACGGACCGGTCGGCAGCGCGTAACTGTCCAGCGGGCTGGTACGGTCGCTGATCTGACGGGCACCGGTTGGCATCGTCAGGTCCTGCGCCGCTGCCGGAGCGGCCAGCATCAACAGGCAAAGGGCAACGCGGCGGATCATCTGAACTGGGCGTGATATTCGTCGTTCGGGATCATACCCGTGGCGCTGGCCACCCGGTTCGACATGTTGAAGAAGCCGGTCACATTGGCAATGTCCCAGATATCACGATCCGAGAAACCAACGTCGCGCAGCCGCTGCCGGTCGGTTTCCTCGATCTCGGCGCTGGCGGTCGTCATTCTGGCGGCGAAATCCAGCATCGCACGCTGCTTGTCGTCCAACGGCGCCACGCGGTAGTTCATCACCAGCATCTCGCCCAGCTGCGGGTTGCCGGACAATTGCCGGACGGCCGCGCCATGCGCCACAAGGCAGTAGAAACACTTGTTGATGGACGAGACCACTACAGCGATCATCTCGCGTTCCAGCTTGGTCAGCCCGCTGCCGGCCAGCATCAGATCGTTATACATCGCGGTGAACGCGTTCAGCTTGTCGATATCAAACGCATTGGCCTTCAGCACATTGGGCACCATGCCCAGCTTTTCGACGCAGATGTCGAAATATTTCTGCGTCTCGGGCGGCAGCGGGTCGACCATGGGCAGGTTCAGCGCTGTGGGCATGTCTTGATCGGGCACGGCTGTCTTTCTCCTCAGGCCAGCTGGCGGTAGTGATACTCTCCGGCGATCTCCATCCCAAGCGAGTGATAGAGACGATTGGCGCCGGTATTTGCCTTGGTGCAGATCACGCTAAAGGTATGGGCGCCGTTGTCCAGCGCCCAAAAGGCCGCGGCGCGCATGGCCCATTGTCCCAGACCCTGTCGGCGATGGGCGGGCAGGATCTCCAACGCGTGCATCATGGCAACCCCTTCATGTACAGCCACAAATCCAACCCCCGCCGGTTGGTCCTTGCGCCGCAGAAGCAGGCCGGTCTTCGGGCCATCCGCCCGATCCATGACGGCCAGACGCTGGGGACCGATACCGGCCGTCGCCCAAATCTCGCACATGATCGCAAGCGGTTTCCAGATGGTAAAAACAGTCACGCGCGGCACCGACACGTCAGTCAAATGCACGACCGGGCAGGTGTAGATGTTGACCGGATCAAGCACCGTGTAGCCGCGTTCGGCAAGCTGGGCATCCAGCGCGTCGTCCCCCGGACGCAGACAGAAGAGGCGTTTCTGCCCCAGTTCCACCATGGCTTTCTCGGCCGCATCAATATCGGCTTCGGTCGCGGAAGAAGTCGCACTAGCGGCGGACACCCGAGAGCCGCCACCCTGACCTTGCCGCAGCCGGAACGGCCCGATCGTTTCGTACGCGGCGGCCGGCCATGTGGCATCCACCACGGCCTCCCAGTTGACGCTCAAAGCTGAAGCTCTTTCGCCAGGCGGGTGGTTGCGGCGTCGATGCGGGCACCATCGGTGCCGCGCACAACGACGTTGGCACCAAAGACCCCGTTGATCTGGAACGGGTAGCAGCCAATGGTCAGATCGGAAAACTCCTCGGCCAGCGACGCCAGGGTTTGCGCGATATCCCCTTCACCGCGGTCAATGCGCAGGGTCTGCGATAACAACGGGCTGCCGCCGGTCAGCGTGGGCAGAACACTGGCAACCATTGCCTGAAAGACGGAGGGCACCCCAGCCATCACATGAACGTTTCCGATGGTGAAACCGGGGGCCGTCGAAACCGGGTTTTCGATCAGTGCGGCACCGTCCGGAATGCGCGCCATACGCAGACGGGCAGCGTTCAGGTCCAGCCCCGAATTGTCGTAATGCGCCTCGAGCAGGGCGCGCGCGTCAGCGCGAATGTCAATTGGGGTGTCAAACGCGCGGGCGATGCAATCGGCGGTGATATCGTCATGGGTCGGGCCGATGCCACCGCTGGTGAAGACATGATCGTGCGCGTCGGACAGCGCCATGACCGCCGCCTCGATGGCCGGTGCCTCATCTGAAACGATGCGGACCTCTTTCAGGTCGATGCCGTGCTTGGTCAGCTCCTGAGCAAGATAGTGCATATTGGCATCGCGGGTGCGGCCGGACAGGATTTCATCCCCGATCACCAGCATTGCGGCGGTTGGATTGGCCATGTGCGCTCCCCTCTTGATCGACCGTTTGGGCAGGTATAGGCCGTGAGACATGCGATTTGAAACCCCTCTTGTCCCCGCCCGCCTGATCCGCCGATACAAACGCTTCTTGGCCGACTGCACGTTTGAGGACGGGCGCGAGGTTACAGCCCATTGCGCCAACCCCGGCTCAATGATGGGGCTGGCCGAACCGGGTGAGCAAGTCTGGCTGGAGCCCAATGACGATCCGAAGAAAAAGCTGAAATACGGCTGGCGGCTAGTCGATCACGAAAACGGACATTTCACCGGGGTCGATACATCGGTTCCGAATAAAGCCCTGCGCGCAGCACTGAACGCCGGTGAAATCCCGGAACTGGCGGCATATGAAACCATCCGAGCCGAGGTGAAATATGGCCAGAACAGCCGCATCGATTTCCTTCTGACCGGGCCTGGCCTGCCGGACGCCTATGTCGAAGTCAAAAGCGTTACCCTGTCCCGCCAGCTCGGTCTGGCCGAGTTCCCAGACAGCGTAACCGCGCGCGGCACCAAACATCTGGGCGAGCTGGCGGCGATGGCCACACAAGGACACCGCGCCATTATGCTTTATCTGGTGCAGCGCACCGATTGCGACCGGTTTACGCTGGCCGACGATATCGACCCCGCCTATGCGGCAGCCTTCGAGGCCGCGCAGGCGCAGGGCGTCGAGCGGCTGGTTTACGGTACGCGGATTTCGCCGGAAGGTGTTTGGGTAAACCCGAGACCCATTCCCACCTAAAGACGCCTTGCACGGCGCAGGCGTTTCGTTTCAACCCAGATTTGGATCACCACACAGATACCGACGAGTTACCTGCGTTTCCTGACAAGGTGGAGTTCATGGGTCTCCTTGAATTTGGGCCTCTTACTTCACGGCGTCTTGAGACTCTCCGTGCACCTCCGGCCAAAGCTCTGCATCCAGTCGCTTCACAAATGGCGCCAAGTGATCCGCCACCTCGCGCCAACGCCCGACCGACGACGTGCTGACGGGCCGGCGGACCTGAAGGCTGCTGGCGGTTTTGACCGCGTCCGATGCGGATTGTGGCGTCAGCATGCTTTCTTCGAACGACAGGTCGCAAACTTGGGCAAGCTCTGCTGCCGCGTCCTGCAGATTGTTGACCAGATACTCGTACCGGATGTCGTGAATACGGCCCGGCAGTTCCTTGTGCCAGTGCTGCATGTAGCGGCGGTAACGGTTGGCCTCGGCCGCCATCCATTTGAAGTCATGCGTGAAATACATCCCCTGCGCACCGAAATTCTCGCGCCACATCGACAGGGCGACGTCCCTTGGATCGCGCTGGACGTTCAGGATCAGCGCATTGGGAAAGGCCTGTGCAATCGCGCCGAGATAGGCGTAGTTGCCCGGCATCTTGTCCACAAAGGCCGCGGCGTCCCGGTTCAACTCGGGCAGGCGCTCGACATAGTAATCCGCCAGTGGTTGCGCCTGTGAATGCAGGCTTTCCTCTTTCATCACCCAGAACTGAACGGTGGCAAGCTCTCCCAGCCCCTGTACCTGTGAATGTGCCGACAGGATACGCTCGACCAGAGTTGTGCCCGATCTGGCAAGGCCGACAACGAAGATCGGGCGTGGAATGTCGGTTCGCGGGTCCGAGGATTCCTTCGGCAAAGGCGCAGCAAGACGGTCGCGGCATTCCTTCTCGCGGCTCTCCTCCAGACTTTCCAAACCGTCGCGCCGCAGTTTGTGCGCCTCGTCCAGATGATGCATCTCCTGCGCCAGGTCCTTGTCCAGACGCGCAAGGCTTGCGGCAGCGAAGTGAATCAGCGAGGCACTTTCACGGTTGGCGATCGGCCCCTCGCCGAGGAATTTTGAGACCTGAGCCTGCAAGGCAGGCAGATCGTCCTGCTTCAGGCCCGGCAGCTTGCTAATGAACTCCAGTGTTTCCGGATGACCGGGCGCCAAGGCAAGCGCGAGACGTGCGTGTTTCAGGGCTTCGTCCAGCCGACCGACCCCGGCCAGAGCCTTGGACAGTCGCAATTGCCCGTACTGAAATTTGGGATGCTGTTTGACAAGCGCCGTCAGGAGCCCGACCGCATCATCCCAGCGGCGCAATTCGTCCAGAATATCGGCTTTCAGGCATTGCGCCTCGAGATTGCCGGGCTGGCGCTTCAGCACCAGATCAACGGCTTCCAACGCCTTTTGTTCCTTCTGCTCTCGCAGAAACGCCATCGCGCGAATGAACTGCTGGGGTGGCGTCAGGGGCGCGCGCGTGCCGATTTTGTCAATGAACGCCAGCGCCTTGCCAGCGTCGCCACCCTGAACAAGGCTCATGCCGTAATTCTGGATCAAATCCGCGTTTCCAGGTTCCAGCCGCCATGCCCGTTCGAAATAAGTCTGGGCCAGAGGGAACTTGCCCTGCTGGATCGCACACAGACCGGCAAGTCTTGGTAATGCCGACACGTTCGGCCATTTCTTGGCGGCCTTGGTTGCCCGTTTGAAAGCCCGATCGGCCCGGCCTTTCCTGAGCAGATCGCTGATGCTGGCGATTTCGGCCCTCAGCTGATCAGCTTTTTGCATTGCCATGCCTTTCTGTGATTTGCGCAAACCCGGCGGCTATTGCCATGTGCTATTTCATTCTGCCCGCAGGGTCTACCAGAGATGAGGCAACCCTCCGACTGCAGGTGCTACCCTGCACCCTCTGGTACTTTCTGCACAAGCAGCGTAAAAGGAATGCTGCGCGACACATTTGGAGCTTAGCGTCGATGAAAGAGCATCGTGGCCGTCTGACCAAGGACGGCATCCGCATTTATGAACAGGGTGACTTTGCCGGGATGCATGCGGCAGGGGCGCTGGCGGCGCGGATTCTCGACGACATTGCCGACCATGTTTTTCCGGGCCAGACCACAGGCGCGATTGACGGTCTCATCACGCAGATGGTCGAAGATGCGGGCGCGACTTCGGCCACTATCGGTTACAAGGGCTATCAGCACGCAAGCTGCATCAGCGTGAACCACGTGGTCTGCCACGGCATCCCCGGCGACAAAAAGCTGAAAGACGGCGATATCCTCAATGTCGACGTCACCGTCATTGTTGATGGCTGGTTCGGCGACACGTCGCGCATGTATGTTGCGGGCAAACTGCCGCGCAAGGCGGAACGGCTGATCCAGGTAACCCATGACGCATTGTTCAAGGGCATCGAAATGGTCAAACCCGGCAATACGTTCGGCGATATTGGCCATGCCATTCAGACGTATGTCGAGGCCCATCGGATGAGCGTTGTCCGCGATTTCTGCGGCCACGGTCTGGGCCGGGTCTTCCATGCGCCGCCGAACGTGCTGCATTACGGTCGCCCGGGTACCGGGGCCAAACTGGAAGAAGGCATGTTCTTTACCATCGAGCCGATGGTGAACCTGGGCCGCCCCGAGACCAAGACCCTGGCCGATGACTGGACCGCCGTGACCCGCGACAAGTCGCTGTCGGCGCAATTCGAGCATTCGGTAGGGGTGACCTCGGTCGGGGTCGAGATCTTTACCCTGTCACCGGGCGGAAAGTTCCACCCGACCTATTCTTCCTGATCGGCAGCCTGCTCGCGCAGCAGTTTCAGCAGCATCGTCTCGTCACCCCATGGGGTGATTGCGTCATGGATAAACACGGGCGCGCGACGCGGTTTTGGCGGCGGGCCGGTCGTTGTGTCGGTATCGGATGTGATCGTCCAGAACGGAGACGGTAAGGCGCGGTCCATATCAGGGATGGTAGCACGCCCGGCTCAGAATCCCAAAAGCCGCGGGGCGTCGGCCATGTCGTGAAACACCTCTGCCCCCAATTGCGCCAGAGATGCCCCATCGTCATGGGCGGCAAACCCCATACACCGCATTCCGGCACGAATGGCGGCAGTGACGCCATTCACACTGTCTTCGATCACCACCGGGGACATCGAACCGAAACGTTCTGCGGCGGCCAGAAACATATCCGGCTCGGGTTTGCCGGTTCCCAGCACATGGGCGGAATACATCACATCGCTGAACCGGTCCCACAATCCATTCTGGCCCAATGTGATCCGCATCTTGTCCGGGCTTCCATTGGACGCGACACAGAACGGAATACCCTTCTGATCCAAAAGCGTCAGCAGGCTTTGCACACCTGCCACCAGCGGTACGCCTGCCCGCAGCTTTTCGTATGTTTCCGCATAAACCTGATCGGTCCAGTCCTCGGGCAGGTCCGCGCCCAAAGCCCGCGCTTTGTCCCGGACACCTACCATGGTTCCACCCACGAACAGAGACATACACTCCGGCAGTGACAGGCTCAGCCCATATCGCGCCAGATTTTCCATCAAGACCCGGTTCGAGATGACCTCACTATCAACCAGAACTCCGTCGCAATCGAAAATGACCAGATCGTGCATACGGTCCTCCGCCTGTTTTCGGTTGAGTTAGCCGAGGATCGACCAGCCTGCAAACCTGTGCTCGGCGTCAATCCGCGCAGGTCGGTTCAATCAGAAACGCCACGCTGCATCAATGAGATATGGGTGTCGCCGTATTTCCGTGCATCCAGCAGGCTGAACCCCTCAGGTACAACCATGGCAGAGTTTTCTTCCCAGACCAAAACCGCGTGGTCGCTGATCCAGCCGCCGGTCAGGGCAGCGGCGATTGCCTTCTGGCCCAGCGCCTTTCCGTAAGGCGGATCCAGAAAGATCAGATCACAGGATGCGCCGGGGTTTTCCCCCAACCGGGTCGCATCGCGGCGGATCAGGTCGGTGCGGTCGACACTGCGGGTCAGGTCGATATTGCGTCGGATCAGCCCCTGCGCCACGCGCCCGTCATCGACAAAGGTCACATGAGATGCTCCGCGTGACAGCGCCTCGAGCCCCAATGCGCCTGTGCCCGCGAACAGGTCCAGCACCCGCAGGCCGTCAAATTCGATCTTGTGGGCCAGAACGTTGAACAGGCTTTCGCGGACCCGGTCCGTGGTGGGGCGCAAATGCGCGCCTGCGTCCCCCTTGCCGACCGGGGCCAGTGCACGGCCCCGGAAATCTCCGGCGATGATCCTCACGCCTTGAGCAGCGGTTTCAGGTCCGCGTCGGGGTCGGCCACAGTCGCCGGATCCGCCGTCTTGCCCATTTCGATCAGGCGCTTGCCGACCATGTAGGCGCGCGGATCGTTCATCGCATCAACGGCAATCAGCCGATCCCCGCTGTAATACCAGAACGACACCGTCTGACCCTCGCCCTTGCGGGTCACAACGCGGTCGTAACCGGTGTTCAGCCCCGCGATTTGGAGTTTCACATCGTACTGGTCTGACCAGAACCACGGCGTTGCAACATAGTCCTTTGCAGCCCCCAGCATGTTCTGGGCCACGATCTCGGCCTGATCGATGGCGTTTGGCACGCTTTCCAGGCGGATACGATCGCCCTTGTGCGGGAAGGACGCGCAGTCGCCCGCTGCCCAGATCGACGGGTCCGAGGTGCGGCCATGGGCGTCGGTCTTGATGCCATTGTCCAGCTCCAGCCCCGCCATTTCAGCCAGTTGGGTCGAGGGGGCGATACCAACGCCGACCACCACGAAATCAACCGCAAGCTCGGTGCCGTCGGTCAGTACCGCGCCGGTGACCTTGCCGTTGTCGCCAACCAGACGGTCCAGCCCGACGCCTTCGCGGATGTCGGCGCCGTATTCACTGTGCAAGGCGCGGAAATAGTCGCTGGTCTCGCGGGCAGCGACCCGTTGCAGGATGCGGTCGGCCATCTCGACCAGCGTCACCTTGACTCCGCGCTTGGCGCAGACCGCCGCAGCCTCAAGGCCAATGTAACCGCCGCCCACGATCAACGCGCGTGCGCCGTCTGTCACACGGGGCTCCATCTCGTCGATATGGGCCAGATCACGCACCACGTGCACGCCGTCCAGATCCCCGCCTATGGATGCGGGCAGGCGGCGCGGGTCCGATCCGGTGGTCAGTGCCAGCTCGTCGTAAGGAATGACCTCATCGCCCAGAGTAACGGTTTTTGCCTTTGGGTCGATGGCGGTGACACGCTGGCCGAGACGCAGGGTGATATTGTTCTCGGCATAGAAGCTTTCGGGTCGCAGGAACAGGCGTTCCAGCTCCATCTCACCCAGCAGGTAGGCTTTGGACAATGGCGGGCGCTGGTAGGGCAGATGCGGCTCGGCCCCGATCAGGGTAATGTCCCCCTCAAACCCGTCCTTGCGCAGTCTGGCAACTAGCGAAGATCCGGCCTGACCGGCACCAATCACGACAATATGGCTCATGTTCCTCCCACCCTGTCGAATTCCCGTGGTTAACTTGATCCGCTCACCTATATTGCGGCAGGTACCGACTCTGCAAATCCAAATGACAGGAGCGCTAAAATGATTTCAACAGGTGATATGCTGCCCGAAGCCACGCTGACCCAGATTGGTGCGGAAGGCCCGGAAGAGGTTCGGGTGTCGGACAAGACCAAAGGGCGCAAGGTGGTTTTCTTTGCCGTACCGGGCGCATTCACGCCGACCTGCCATTCGGCGCATGTGCCCAGCTTCATGCGCACCAAGGATCAGTTCAGCGCCAAAGGCGTCGACGAGATCATCTGCATCTCGGTGAACGATCCGTTCGTGATGAAAGCCTGGGGCGAGGCGACGGGCGCCTCGGATGCGGGCCTGACCATGCTGGCCGATGCGGCATCCGAGTTCACGAAAGCCATTGGAATGGATTTCGACGCCCCGCCCGCCGGTCTGATCGCGCGGTCGAAACGCTATGCGATGCTGGTCGAAGACGGCCGGGTCGTGGCGCTGAACCTCGAAGAAAGCCCGGGCGCATGTGAAATTTCGGCCGGCGAAGGTCTGCTGGACGTCATCTGAAATTGGCTGACCCCGGGGCAAGCCGGGGCCGCTTAAAGTGCATTTAACTTGATGCAACGCCCCGAAGTGCGAATACTTGGCACATATAACCGGGGAGTTTGTTTATGATGCTAAAGATTTTTCCTTTGATTTTAGGTGGCGCAGGCTTGTTGGCGGCCTGTGGACCGGCCCCCACATCGCAGCAGCAAGCCGCACGGCAGCATGAGATTGCGTGCCTCAGCGGGACCTTGGGTGGTGCGCTGATTGGCGGGGCCATCGGCAATCAGTTTGGCGGCGGATCAGGCCAGACGATCCTGACGGCAGCCGGTGCGGCAGCCGGTGGCGTGTCCGGTCAACGTTACGCGTGCTAAGGAGAGGCGGAATGAAACGTGGTATTATAGTGATCATGGCCATGATGATGGCCGGTGCCGTTTCCGCGGAAAGCGTCGCCGAATTGCATGAGGGCGAGCTGAACGCCATCGACGGAAACAACGACGGCTTCCTGTCGCGGGACGAGTTCAACGCCTTTTCCGACTATGCCTTTCAGGCAATGGATGAGGACAAGAATGGCACCCTGGGTCAGGCCGAGGCGAAACCCTTTCTAAGTCTCGACATGTTCCGGAAAGTGGACCGCAACAACGATAGCCAGGTTTCTCGTGCCGAATATGACGCACAGATGAACGAAGATTTTCTGGCCGCCGACCAGGACGGCAATGGCCAGCTGGACTGAAACGGACCGGCCCCGGAACAACCGGGGCTGATCTGATGGGACAGGAGCCTTTGATGAACAAATGGATTGGCCTTGGTGTTCTGAGCGTGATGGCGGCCTGTGACGTCCCGCAGGCCCCGGTAGTGACAGGCCCCGACGGGCAGGCGCGTATCCAGATCAACACCAATGGTCTGACCTGTTATCAGACACGATGTCTCGATATTAACCCGGCGGCGCGCAGCGTCCGGTCGATCGGCAACAAGACAACCCGGATTCCGGGCGGCATCAATGTCAGCGATGGCACGGTTACTCCGGCTGAATTCGAACAGATGGGCGTAGCCGCATCATTGGCGGGCGGTGTGGGCTCGGGTAGCGACCGGGGCTAGAGCAGACTGTCCATCTTGCGCGCCAGCTTGGCATCCAGCGCGGAAAGGCCGCCTACGTCATGGGTGGACAGGACCACTTCGACCGTGCGGTAGATATTTGACCATTCGGGGTGGTGGTTCCACTTTTCCGCAAAGATCGCCACCTGCGTCATCCAGCCAAAAGCGTGGACAAAATCCTCGAAGATAAAGGTTTTTGTGATTGCATCCCGGTCATCGACCATCGTCCAGCCGTTCCTGAACAACGGATCCAGTAGCGGGCCGCGTGTCTCGGTCGACAGTAGTTCGGTCATTGCTGTTCCTCCGGGTTCGATTTTCTGAACGGGCCATAGTCCGTCAGAATCTCAATCTCTTCTCCCACCGCGCGGGCTTCGGCGTCCAGATAATTCTGCACAGCGTCCGCAAATCCCGGATCGCCGATCCAGTGCAGACTGTGCGTACGCGTGGGCAGATAGCCGCGGGCCAGCTTGTGCTCGCCCTGCGCGCCCGCCTCGACCCGTTTGAGGCCATGAGCGATGGCGAAGTCGATCGCTCTATAATAGCACAACTCGAAATGCAGACAGGGGTGATGCTCGACACAGCCCCAATAGCGTCCGAACAGCGTTTCACGCCCGATGAAGTTCAGCGCCCCGGCAACCGGATACCCATCGCGTTCAGCCAACACCAACGCCATGTCATCTGCCATGGTTTCCTGTGCAATATCAAAGAACTGGCGCGTCAGATAGGGCGCCCCCCACTTGCGCGACCCGGTATCCTGGTAAAAGCGCCAGAAAGCGTCCCAGTGATCGGGATGCAGATCCGCGCCTGTCAGTGTGCGAATGTCTCCGCCGAAACCGTTTGCCTGTGCCCGTTCTTTGCGGATGTTCTTGCGCTTGCGGGACGACAGCGCCCTCAGAAACGCATCGAAATCGGTGTAGTCGTCGTTGAGCCAGTGAAACTGCTGCGAGGTTCGATGCATCAGTCCCATCTGCTCACCTGCACGCGCCTCATCATCGGTACAAAAGGTTATGTGGATTGACGAGACCCGGTTGTCGGCTGCCAGCTGCACCGCGCCCTGAACTAGCGCCGACGTGCCGACACCTTCATAGCCGGGGCGCACCAGAAAACGGCGCCCGGTCGCCGGGGTAAAAGGTACTGCGATTTGCAGCTTCGGATAGTAGCGCCCGCCGGCATTCTCATAGGCATGGGCCCAGCTGTGGTCGAAGATATACTCGCCCTGGCTGTGCGATTTGGCATACATCGGGGCGGCAGCAATCAGCATCCCGTCCAGATAAGCCGTCAGATATTGCGGCTGCCAGCCGGTACCGCGCCCGACCGAGCCGCTTTCTTCGAGCGCCAGCAGGAACCGATGCGTGGTGAACGGGTCCAGCGGACGCCCACCATCATCAGTCTCGGGACAAGCGCAACTGTCCCACTCGACCGCAGGTATCTGCGAGAGCGACCCAAGAACCCGAACCTCAATCTGCGCCTGATCCATATCCCCTCCCGCGTCTGTTCTTTATCTGTGACGGCCCGGGGCGGGATCAACCCGGATGTGCCGCCAGATACCACTCGAAGGTCACGTTGTCGGCAACCTTGCGCGCCTCGGCCTCCTGCCCGGGCGAACGAACGGTCCAGCACAGGATCGGCACGCCACGCGCCTTGAGTTCAGCCACGCGGGGGCGGGAAAGGTCCTCCGCCTCGTGACTGATGAAAGCGGCACCGACCCGGTCGAAATCCGGGATTTCGCGCAAGTGGTCGCAAACCTTTTGCGGCAGAAGCTCCACCTTTGGATCGTAGGAACACGTGACCAGACCACGTGGCAGATGCGGGGCAAGCCGCGCCAGTTCCGCAACGCTGTTGGGGTTGAAGGACATCAGCGCCACGGGGCCTTCATACCCGCGCAGTGCCCGCACGGTGTCGTGTTCCAACGGCCCGATATCAGTGCCCATGGCACCGTCCTGATCCTTGAGCTCGATCAGCAGTGGTACCTTGCCCCCAATCAGCTCCAGCACTTCGTCCAGCGTGGGAATACCGTCATCGCCATGCAGCAGATGCATGGCCTGTGCCTGCGCGCAGGTGGTCTGACGTATCGGGCCAGGCTGCCCGGTCAGCCGGGTCATGTCATAGTCGTGAAATACCAGGGCCCGGTCATCGGCCGTCAGTTGCAGATCAACCTCGATGCCGTACCCGGCCGCGACAGCCGTGCGAATGGCCGCCCGGCTGTTTTCCGGGCGGTGATCCGCAATGTCGTGCAACGCCCGATGTGCAATCGGGGCTCGCAGGAACTCTGCTGGCAGAGATGGCGTCATTGGACTTCGAAAATGCCTTCGATCTCGACCGCAACACCCAGCGGCAGGGATGCCGCACTAACAGCCGAGCGCGAGTGGCGACCGGCTTCGCCCAGCGCCTCGACCAGAAAATCGGACGCGCCGTTGATGACCTGCGGCTGGGCCGTGAAATCAGCGGTCGAGTTCACAAAGCCGGTCAGCTTGATAACGCGCACGAGTTTCTCGATATCGCCACCACAAGCCGCCTTGACTTGGGCCAGCAGGTTAATGGCGCACACCCTGGCTGCGGCTGCGCCCGCCTCGACATCCATGTCGTCACCCAGTTTGCCGGTGATCAGATCGTCGGCCTTGGAAATCTGACCCGAGACATAGACGATGTTGCCAACACGTACGAAGGGCACGTAGTTCGCGGCCGGTGCGGGTGCGTCGGGAAGGGCAACGCCCAGGCTTTCCAGTTTCGCTGCAATGCTCATGTGATGATCCTCACCTTGTTTGACTCGGGCGGACGCTAACCGCGAACACGCGGTTGGAAAAGCTGGAAACCGTCATTTTTCATCACTGAACGGCTTTGGCGAAACTTTTCTTATTCTGAACTGTTGAACTTGAGTCACTTTACCTACTTCCTTTCGGCGGGTTAAACGCTATGTGTTTCAAAGTGATTGCGAAACACATATGTGACGGCGAATTGGGCCTTGAAGCGCTGAAAAAGGCCACATTGATTAAGTATCCGGTGTACCCGCAACGGATGTATTGGAGTAACGAAGACCGTGTCGAGTAAATTCAGCCTGAAACCTCTGATCCTGCTGTCTGTGTTTGCTATCCTGAGCGCCTGCGCATCCCAGCCGCAGGACCAAGCCGCACGCGGAGAAATCTTTGATCCGTACGAAAACGCCAACCGGGGCATCCACAAATTCAACCTTGGCGTTGACCGGTTTCTGTTTCGCCCCGCCTCGAAAGGCTACGTGAAGATCGTACCCGACCCGATGGTCACAAGCTTCAACCATTTCGCCGAAAATCTGACCATGCCCGGTCAGGCCGTCGATTATCTTTTGCAGGGCAATATCAAGCAATCCGGCAATGCGCTGTTGCGGTTTCTGATCAATACGACCGTGGGCGGCGTGGGCCTGTCCGACCCAGCAAGCGAATTGAACCTGCCGCCTGTGGATACGGATTTCGGTGAAACCCTGCATGTCTGGGGGGTCGGTGAGGGCGCCTATGTCGAACTGCCCTTCTATGGTCCGTCGACCGCGCGGGACTCGGTCGGTGTGATCGTCAACCTGTTCTCGAACCCGATCAATTTCAGCCCGGTCCGCCCGGTGGACAATATCGGCGTCTATGCCGAGGTTGTGCGCCGGATGGGCGACCGGGGACGGTTTGCAGACACGGTCGACTCGATCCTGTATGAAAGCGCCGACAGCTATGCCCAGGCGCGCACGATCTACCTGCAAAATCGCCGCTTTGAACTGGCCAGAGACGATGAGGACGCCTATCTGGGTCTTTATACCGACCCCTATGCCGAAACCGGAACCGACCCTGTCAGGGACCCCTATCTAGACCCTTACGAGGACCCCTATGCCGAATAACCCTCTGAACAGACGCGATTTTGTTGCCACCGGATTAGCAGGCCTTGCGCTTGCCCTGGTCCCCCTGCCCGCGCTTGCCCAGACCGAAGCCAGTGCCAAGGCTTTGGTTGTCAGCGTTGTTGACGACATCAATCGCGTGATCGCCTCGGGCAAATCCGAAAATGCCATGTTGCGCGATTTTGAAAAGATCTTCGTGCAATATGCCGATGTGCCGATCATGGCGCGTTATGTGCTGGGCGCCGATGGCCGCGCGGCCAGCCCGACGCAGCTGAAACAGTTCACCAAGGCGTTTCAGGGCTACATTTCCACCAAATACGGACGCCGGTTCCGCGAATTCATCGGTGGCGAAGTAACTGTTCGCGACGCGCGGAAAATCAAGGCTGGCTACGAGGTCAGAACCTCGGTCAAGCTAAAGGGATCCGCGCCGTTCGATGTAACCTTTCTGGTCTCGGACAAATCCGGGCGTGACCGGTTCTTCAATATGTTCATCGAAGGGGTGAACATGCTGCTGACCGAACGGACCGAAGTCGGAGCGATGCTGGATGCGCGTGGCGGCGACCTGAACAGGCTGATCAAAGACATGAACCGGCTCAGCTGATCCCATTCGAGAGATCAAAAAAGCGCCGCGCGAAACCCTCGCGCGGCGCTTTTCATTTCAGTTGAGGCGTTCGCCAGTCTCTTCGGCGAAATAAGACACTTTGCTCATGTCGAAGGCCAGGTTCAGCATCTGACCAGCCTGTGCGCTGGTTTCCGCATGCAGGCGCGCCGTGACCTGTTTGCCGCCCAGTTCCGAGACCACATAAGTGTCCGCGCCTGCAGGTTCGACCATATCGACCATGCACGCAGCCTCCTGTACGCCCGCTCCGGCACGAAAGCCTGCTTCGGCGATATCCTCGGGGCGCAGGCCAAGGATCACATCCTTTGGCAGGGACAAGTCGCGGGCATCGTTCAACACCAGCGTCTCGCCCGCTCCGCGCGAGATAGCGATCTGGGTGCCTGACCCAGTGTTCGATGCTTTGGCCGGGATCAGGTTCATCGCGGGCGAGCCCATGAAGTCAGCGACAAACAGGTTGGCCGGGTTGTTATAGATCTCGGCCGGGCTGCCGATCTGTTGCACGATCCCACCTTTCAGAACGACGATCTTGGTGGCAAGCGTCATCGCCTCGATCTGATCATGGGTCACATAGACGATTGAGGCATCCAGCGTCTGGTGCAACTTCTTGATCTCGGTCCGCATCTCGACCCGCAGCTTGGCGTCAAGGTTGGACAGGGGTTCATCAAAGAGAAACAGCTTGGGATCGCGCACCAGCGCCCGCCCCATCGCCACACGCTGACGTTGGCCACCAGACAACTGGCTGGGACGACGGTTCAGCAACTGCTCGATTTGCAGCAGTGACGCGACCTCTTTCAGTTTCGCGTCCTGCGTGGCCTGGTCGACGCCTCGCACCTTCATACCAAAGGTGATGTTTTTGGCGACAGTCATGGTCGGATACAGAGCGTATGATTGGAACACCATCGCGATGTCGCGATCCTTGGGGCTGACATGGGTCATGTCGTTGCCACCGATGGACAGGGTGCCGCCCGAGATCGGCTCTAGGCCTGCAATGCAGTTCAACAGGGTGGACTTGCCGCAGCCCGAGGGGCCGACCAGCACCAGGAAATCGCCCGGTTCGATCGAGATGTTGATGTCCTTCAGAATCTCGGTCGCACCGTAATTCTTATACAGGTTGTTGATATCTAGGATGGGAGCCATGGGTTATCCCTTCACGGAACCGGCGGTCAGGCCGCGGATGAAATACTTACCGGCGACGACATAGACGAGCAGCGTCGGCAGCCCTGCGATAATCGCGGCGGCCATGTCGACGTTGTACTCTTTGACACCGGTGGTGGAATTTACGATGTTGTTGAGCGCCACGGTCACGGGCTGCGTGCCCGCCTGGCTGAACGACACGCCGAACAGGAAGTCATTCCAGATCTGCGTGAACTGCCAGATCACGGTCACCACGATGATGGGCAGCGACAGCGGCAGGAAGATCGACCAGAAGATCCGCAGGAACCCGGCACCGTCAACCCGAGCCGCTTTGGTCAGTTCGGACGGAATGGTGACATAGTAATTGCGGAAGAAGAGCGTGGTGAAGCCCAGCCCGTAGATCACGTGCACAAAGATCAGGCCCGGAATGGTCCCGGCAATCCCCATCATGCCCAACAGGCGCGCCATCGGCAGCAGGACAACCTGGAACGGGATGAAGCAGCCAAACAGCATCAGCGAGAAGATGATATTCGCGCCTTTGAACCGCCATTGCGCCACGACATAGCCGTTCAGCGCGCCCAGCAGGGTCGAGATGGCCACTGCGGGCACCGCGATCAGGACCGAGTTCCAGAAATAGGGCCGCAGACCCTCGCACTGGATACCGGTGCAGGCACCGGACCACGCGGTTTTCCAGGCCTCAAAGCTGACCTCGCGCGGCAGAGAGATCAGGCTGCCCGTGCGAATTTCCTCAAGGCTTTTCAACGATGTGGTCAACATCACGAAAAGCGGCATCAGGTAATAGAGCGCGAACAGTCCCAAAAGGACATAAAGCAGCCAACGCAGGGCAATCTTGCCGGTGGCACTTTGGGTGTGGGTTTGGGTTTGGGGCATCGACAGATCAGTCATTTTTCGCCCTCAGCTCTGAGTAAAGGTAGGGAACCACGATCGCAAAGACGACCAGCATCATGATCATTGCCGACGAAGCCGCCTGACCGATATCGCCACGCGAAAACGCCATGGCGTACATGTAGGTTGCGGGCAGATCGGTCGCGTAGCCCGGACCGCCACCCGTCAGGGCGATGACCAGGTCAAAGCTCTTGATCGCAAGGTGGGCCAGCACGATGAAGGCGGACAGGAAGATCGGGGCCATCGAAGGGATGATGATCGCCGTATAGATGCGCCATGTCGGAATACCGTCGACCTGCGCGGCCTTGATGATTTCACCATCCACCGAACGCAAACCGGCCAGGAACAGCGCCATGACAAAGCCCGAGCTCTGCCAGATCGCAGCAATGACGATGGTGTAGATGGCGTAATCCGGGTTCACCAGCCAGTCGAATTCGAAGTTCGGAAAGCCCCAGCCCTGCACCATCGCCTCGATACCCAGGCCCGGGTTGAGGATCCACTTCCACGCGGTACCGGTCACAATCATCGACAGCGCCATGGGGTACAGGTAGATCGTGCGAATGGCCCCTTCGACGCGGATCTTCTGATCCAGCAGAATAGCCAGCAACAGGCCCAGCATCATCGCGATTACGATGAACAGCGCGCCAAAGATATAAAGGTTGTTGATCGCCGTATCCCAACGGGGCGAGTCGAACAGGCGTTCGTATTGAATGAAGCCCTTGATCTCGTATTTTGGCAGTAGTTTCGATCGGGTCAGCGACACCCACGCGGTCCATCCGATAAATCCGTAAACAAAGATCAATACGGCGACGAACGACGGTGCCAGCACCACCTTGGGCAGGTGGTTTTCCAGCCATTCGGACATTTTTTCCTCCGGGGAAAGATGCTCTGCCCCTCAGTATAGGGGGCAGAGCGAGTTGGATCAGTAGCTGTTTGCCACCGCGTCCGCCAGTTGCTGAACCGCGTCAGCCGAGGACATATCCGAGTTGAAATGCGCGGTCACAACGTCGGTGATCGCACCAGCCTGCGCACCGCGCAGAGCCATACCATGCGCGTAAGACGGCAGCAGAGAACCTCCTGCCGAGGTCGAGCCCATGTCTTCGGCCGAAATCTGCGCGCAGATGTCGAACGCATCCAGTGCAACATCCGTACGGGCCGGGATCGAGCCTTTGTTCAGGTTGAACACTTCCTGGAAGTTCGGCGCAACGATCAGCTTTGCCAGCAGTTCCTGACCGGCGCGCTTGTCGTCACCTTCCACGTCAAACATGGCAAAGCTGTCGACGTTGTACAGATAACCGTCGCCGGGGGTCGAGGCGCACAGGAAGTCCTCGCCGGGCTTCTTGCCAGCCGCCAGGAATTCGCCCTTGGCCCAGTCACCCATGATCTGGAACGCCGCTTCGCCATTCATCACCATGGCGGTGGCCAGGTTCCAGTCACGGCCCGAGAAGTTTTCATCCACGAACCCGCGCAGGGTGCGCATCTGGTCAAAGACCTGAACCATGGTGTCCGAGGTCAGCGTTTCAGGGTCCAGATCAACAAAGGCCTTCTGGTAGAACTCGGGTCCACCCAGACCCAAAGCAACCGCTTCGAACACGGTCGCGTCCTGCCATGCCTGACCACCATGGGCCAGCGGGATCACACCGGCAGCCTGCAGTTTCTCGGCTGCGGCGTTGAACTCTTCCCACGAGGTGGGCATTTCGATGCCGTTGGCAGCCAGCACATCGGCGTTGGCCCAGATCCAGTCGATGCGGTGGACGTTTACCGGAGCGGCGCACCACGTGCCTTCGCAGATCATGTGACCGGCGATCGACGCGGGCAGGACATCCGCCCAGCCTTCGGCCTCGGCCACGTTCGAGATGTCAGCCAGAACGCCTTCTTCGTACCATTCTTGAATGGCCGGGCCTTTCAACTGAACCGCAGTCGGCGCGTTGCCGGCCAGAACACGGGCCCGCAGCGCGGTCATTGCCGCATCACCACCGCCACCGGCAACGGGCATGTCAGTCCAGGTACCGCCATTCGAGGCGAATTCTTCCTGCAGAACGGCGACCGATTTGGCCTCGCCGCCGGATGTCCACCAGTGCAGAACTTCGGCCTGCGGCTCGGCCGTAACCGAGGTGCCTGCGACCACAGCCAGAGTCGAAACTGCGGACAATGCAAAACGTTTCATAAAGGGATCCTCCCAGATACTTTTTTAGCCACCGGACCGGCGGCGATGCGCGATACTACGGATAGCGGAAGGCCGTCTGGCAATGATTTTCCGGGGTAAATCCCGGCAATGGTGGAATTTTTCCCACCATTTGTTACAGCCTGTTACGTTGGACTTGAATCTGTTGCCGTTCGTTACAATTGGCGAGCGGGACTGAAACCGTGACAGGGAGGAGAAGCGTGACCATTTCGCGCTTGTTGGTGGTGGATGACGACCCCGAAATGCGGTCGATGATGACCCAGTTTCTGCAGCAGAACGGGTTCATCGCACTTCCCGCCAGTTCGGACATGGAGATCCGCACGCATATGTCCTCGGGGCGCATCGATCTTATTCTGCTGGATGTCATGCTGGGAGATGAGAACGGCGTGGACATCTGCGCCCGATTGCGGCGCGAACAGGATGTCCCGATCATATTCGTGTCCGCCTTGTCTGCCGATCATCAGCGCATGGCCGGGTACGAGGTGGGCGCGGACGACTATATCGCCAAGCCTTTCAACCCGCATCTGCTGCTGGCGCGGGTGCGGGCCGTGATGCAGCGGACACGGCGCACGCCGTCTCTGGCCTATCGCCGCCGCACCCGGACCTTTCGCTTTGCCGGCTGGGTATATGACGGCAAACGGGACGAGGTTTTTTCGCCCGAGGGCTATCTGGTGCCACTTTCTCAGCGCGAAAGCGCTTTGCTCAAGGTGTTGCTGGCCAATCCGCATATCCCGCTGACCCGGGCCGAGATCGCCGCTGCGTTGGACGTCACCGGTGATGGCGACAAGAGCGAGGCACAGGGCCGCGCCATCGATATGCTGGTGGGGCGTCTGCGTTCGAAGATCGAGGCCAATCCCAAAGAGCCGCAAATGCTGCGAACCGAACGGGGGCTGGGATATGTCTTTGCCACGGATGTTTCGGTGGAAGAGGACGCATGAACAGGCCTGCGTTGCGTCTGCGCAGCCTGGGCTGGATCTGGACAATCGCCGCGTTTTCCGCCGGTTTGGTTTCAGCCGGGCTGTGGTTTGCGTCTGCGCAGGCGTGGGAGGGCTTCCTGACGCGGGCGCAAGTTGCGGGCTTCGCGGTCTATGAGGACCTGCGTGTCGGCAAAACCCCGCCTTCCGGCATCACGATAACCCGATTGCCCGTGCCAAGCGCCGCCCTGGCCGAGGTCGGCCGGTTCGAACAACTGCCCGGCATGTCGGACCGCAGTTTTGTCACCAACCTGTCGATCTTCACCGACAGTTCCGCCCCGCTGAGCAGGCGCGAACTGACCCTGGCCGTCATGTCGGACCGCCTGGTTTACCCCGTTTCGGACATTCTCTCGGGCAGTGATCAGACTGGGCCGGAAAAGATGGGCAGCCTGACCCGGCTGCTGGCGACCTATTGCAGCGAACCGGTTCTGATCGCCCGCTTTGGGCGCAGTGCGTGGCAGATGGTGGACGGAACCGACGTCTGGGGCTGCGGTGCCGCACCAGCTGATCTCCGGCTGCCCGCAATTCTGGTGGCCGTTGTTGCGTTGGCGATCCTTCTTACCTCGGTCGGGAATGTCAGCGACACATTTACCCGGTTCTCACACGCACTGCGCGACCGAAAGCGGCGCGGCGGGCCGGACAGCTACGATACCGAGGGCCCAGGCGAACTGCGCGAAATCGTCGAGGCCGTGAACGACCATCTTGATGCGGAACGGGCGCAGCTGGAAAAGCGCGCCATTGTCTTGTCTGGCGTCAGTCACGATCTGGGCACACCGGCTACGCGCGTTCGGTTGCGCGCCGCCCTGATCCCCGACAGAGACCTGCGCGAGAAACTCGAGGCTGACGTGGACCAGATGACCGGAATGATCGAAAGCGTCCTGACTTTGACACGGTCCGAACTCAGTGTCGAGGAACCACGTCAGATCTCGCTGACGGCGCTGGTTGAATCCGTCGTGGCCGATTACCAGGACATGGACCGGCCCGTCACCCTGAAACAGGCCGCCCCTGTTCTGGTCGAAGGCGGGCGTTCAGTTTTCATGTCGCGCCGCGGCCACGGCTCGATGCCTGAAACCCGGCGCATTCTGGTTATCGGGCGGCCAATTTCGCTGAAACGCGCATTGACCAATCTGATCGACAATGCTCTGAAATACGGGCGGCAGGCCGAGGTCGAGCTTGCGACAGATGCCCAGACGGCCACCATCACAGTCGAGGACAAAGGCGCCGACCTGAACGCTGCGGATATCGAGGCACTGATGGCACCGTTCCGACGCGGGTCGAATATCGGATCCTCTGACGGCTATGGCCTGGGCCTGACGATCGCCGCAACCATCGCCGAACAGCATGGTGGGAAACTTAGCTTCGAGGCCGGAGAACAGGGATTGCGTGCCCGTCTGCACATCACTCGGCAATAGTGGTCATTGTCAGATCGTGTAACTGCGCACCAACGCGCTTGCGATCAGGGACCACCCGTCAGCGATGACAAAAAAGGCCAGTTTAAACGGCAGTGACACGGTAGCCGGGGGAACCATCATCATGCCCATCGACATGAGAACCGCTGCGACCACAAGATCAATGATCAGAAACGGCAGGAAAATCAGAAATCCGATCTGAAAGGCCCGCGCAATTTCAGACAGCATGAAAGACGGCATCAGAATCGATACCGGCGCGTCCGGCGACAGCGCAATCGTGTCGCCGCCCGGACGCAGTGCCGCCATGGCGTGAAACGTGTCCGGGTCGAGTCGTGCGGCCATGAAGGCGCGAAATGGAACCAGCGCACGTTCCAGCGCCGATTCCACATCCATTGTCTCTTCAACCATCGGGCGTATTCCGTTTTCCCAGGCCTCGGTGAAAACCGGCTCCATGATAAAATAGGTCAGGAACAGGGCCAAGCTGACGATCAACATGTTAGGCGGTGACTGCTGCAGGCCGATGCCCTGCCGCGATATGGCCAGAACCGTAACCAGAAACGGAAAGCAGGTGATCATGATGGCCAGTCCGGGCGCCAGACTCAGCACGGTAATCAACAGGATCAGCTGCACTGTGCGCGCCGAGATCGACCCACCCTCGCCCAGCGACAAGGTCACATCCTGCGCCGCCGCCAAAGACGGGGTCAGCAGCGCCAGCGCCAAGGCAAGCCAGACCAGCGGACGCATCAGCCGATCCCGCGCTGAAGATCCGATATCTCGGTCAGGCGCACGGCCAGTTGACCGGCCTAATCGCCCTCCAATTCTTCCAGAAGCCCCCGCGCAACCAGCTGGTCGCCGACATACAGGTCAACGGGATCCTCGATACGCTTGTCCAGGGTCAGTACCGCGTTTTCGCCCAACGCCAGCAGGTCGCGGATCAATGGCCGCGCCCGACCGACCGAGACCGTCACTTCGATCGGGACGTTTTCAAACGGATTTGATTCGCCTTTATTTAGGGTCTGATTTTTACTCATTTGACAGTGCCTTTTTTGCCTCGAACAGATAAGCGTCGAATGCGTTGGAAATCGACGCCAGCAAGGCGTTGCAATCCACCTCCTGCTGCGACATGCCAACCTGCAGCCGCGCCTTCCCCGGTTCCAACGATGAATCCTCGATCACTTTTGGGGGTGGGCTCAGTCCCGGCGGCACAAGAGCACCGACACCATCCGCCTGCCCCACAGGAACCAGTATTTGCATGGGTTGACCGATCTGCTCGCCAGCCAATTCGCACAACTGCTCCACCAGACGGGTCCCAAAACCCCGCTCCAGCGTTTCCGGCAGAACAAGACGGACGAGCCCCTCGAACATCGGCTCAAGCGACAGCGACATCCGGTTCAGCGCCTCGTGATAGGTGAAGGACATGTCTTCAAGCGAGGCGGCCAGCGCAGCGGACGCCTGATCAAGGCTTTGTTCCTGTGCGGTCAGGGCATCCTCCCAACCTGCCTTGTAGCCGTGTTCAAATGCGGCAAGGCGATGCTCTTCCAGCGCCTCCTCGTCCAGCAGATGCACCTGAACACCATTGGCCTGTGCCGAGAAGTCTTCAAGGAGATGGGCGATGGACATCACACAGCCTCCTCACCTTCTTCAAGCCAGCTGCGCAGAATTTCGACTGTTTCTTCCTGCTTTTCACCGATCATTGCGCGCAAGCGGTCAACCGGGTCAGTGCCGGCAGGCGATCCCAGCGCGGGAACCTCTGCCCGCTTCGCCTGACCGGGTATTTGCGCAAAATCTGCCCCATCCGCCGTCGCGATTTCACCAACAAGAAACGGAGCGTCCTCAGACTCGGGCCTACGGTCCGCAGGCAAAAGCGCGGTGGCCGCAACCGGCTTTGTCAGAATCGGGCGGATTACAAACAACCCCAAGATCAGAGAGACAATCGCCAGCACCGCCATCTGAATCAGAGACATGGCGTCCAGATGGAGTTTCGGCCAGAAGGAACTGGAAGCCAGCACTCATTGTGGCTCTATTAAAGGCATGTCCATCGATTTGAGTGTAATCACGTCGCCTCGCGTGGCATCGAAACCAACGGCGGATGCGACCAGCTCGCGAAGCGCGTCCAGCTCGGTCTGCGGCAATGGCACAAAGCTTTCCGTCCCTTCATCCGTCACTTCCCTGGAACCGTTGACGAGAACTGCCACCGTCAGTCTCTTGACCGCACCAGGGGCATTGTGCACTTCCAGTTCGGTCTCGGACACTTCGTAATTCACCCGTTCGCGAGTCTGGGTCGCAGTGGAGTTAGATTCGTCACCGCCCGCCGCGTCGCCATCCGGCAGATTCGACGCGACTGTCACATCCGAGGACTGGTTGCGCGCACTGTCCGAACGTTCTTCTACATCCGTGCTGATCGCCACGCGCGTTTCGGGATCGATGCGGCGTTCGCGGATCGATTCGGTCCGTGTCACCGTATCGACACTGAGTTCGACCACTGCGTTTCCTGTGCCAACTCGGGCCTCGACCAGACGCAAAACCCGCTCGCGCAGGGTTCGGGCCTTGTCATCGGCCGTGTCTGCCGCGGCCTGACTTTCCTGCGCGCCGATCACCGCTCCGTTTGAATCGATAACCGCCACGTTTTCCGGGGTCAGGCCACTGACCGCCGACGACACCAGAAAGCGAATGGCACGGGCCTGATCTGCCGTAATCTGACCACCCGAAGGCACCAGATACACCGATGCTGTTGGCGCGGCGCGGCGCTGGAACGGGTTGGAAGAACTGTTGGCGATATGAACACGGGCCTGACTGACATAGGCACTGCCGACGATGGTCCGGGCAAGCTCACCTTCCTTGGCGCGCCAGTAGGCGGCATCGAACATCTGCGACGTGGTGCCGAACCCGCTAAGCGAGTCGAGCAGTTCGTACCCGCGGTTGCCGTTTGCAGGCAACCCCTCGCTGGCGAGCGTCATGCGCAGTTCATCCCGCTGCGTTCCGGGGACATAAATCGAACCGCCGCGAATCTCGTATGCAACCCCGCGCTGATCCAGAGCCCGGACAATATCACCAGCGGCCCCACTTTCGAGCCCGGCATATAGCAACGTCATCGCGGTGCCGTCACCAGCCGGGACATGGCAAGAACCCCAAGAAAAACCAGCACCACCGCACCGGCGACGACAATTTGCCTACGCCTGTCCAAATTTGCCCAGACAGTTCCGATCTGCTGCACGCTCACCTCCGACTCGCCGACATTCTGCCCGGCGCAACCTCTGTTTGGACGATTGCCCTTAACAATCGGTTAGTCCCTGCGGGGTTATGACGGTGGCCGAACGGATGGATGAGGACGCCATGGCGGACGCAACGGCTGAAGAAAGCGAAGCCCCGATAAAACCGGGGAAAAAGGGCCTGATCGTCGGGGCGGTTTTGGCCGTTCTGGGTGCGGCCGGCGGTTATTTTCTGGCAACGTCCGGCCTGTTGCCGCTGGCTGGCAACGGTACCGAATCCGATGAAGAAACGGCTGAAATCTCTGCCGAAGCAGTGCCCGAGATTGGCTTTGTCGACCTGCCACCCGCGATCATTTCGGTGGATGTCGGCGATTCGCGTCATCTGAAGTTTCATGCCCAGCTTGAAGTGAATGCACCCTACATCGGTGATGTCGAAAAGATGAAGCCCCGCATCATGGACGTTCTCAATGGTTATCTCCGCGCGATCGAAGTCGAAGATTTGGAGGATTCGCTGGCCTTGATCCGCATCCGGGGACACCTGCTGCGACGTATCGAAATTGTCGTGGGCAAAGGGCGCGTCCGCGATGTTCTGGTGATGGAATTTGTACTGAGTTAGGAGGCGAAATTGGAGCTGATTGCGGATATTTTGCTTGTTGCAGGCGCTCTTGGCGCCGGTCTGTATTGTTTTGTGCTATCGCGGCGGCTCCGGAAATTCACTGATCTGGAGCATGGTGTCGGTGGTGCCGTGGCGGTTCTGTCCTCGCAGGCGGACGAGCTAAAAAGATCGCTTGAGTCGGCCCGGTCTGCCTCCGATCAGTCCGGATTTGCTTTAAAAGAGCTGACCCAGCGTGCCGAGTCCGTAGCCGGGCGGCTCGAACTGATGATGGCCTCGATGCATGATATTATCCCGGACAAGGGCAACATTGGCCCGGATCCGGAAGACCCTGGGCCCAGAGAAGCCGAGCCAGAAAACTCAGCGATTGAACCGGCGGTGGTTCCGGAGAACCCGGCGCCACAGGGTCCCACAAAGCAACCGAATACGGAGAAACACGAAGATACCGAGGTCGCACCTCAGCCTAAGGGACAGCCGGAAGGTCTTATGTTTTTCAGGCATGCCCGCAAATCAGGCGAGGCCACGCCATGAAACAACGAAAAACGCCAAGCAGGCGGGGTCGGTCTCGTGGCGGAGTATTGACTGTGATTTCCTTGCTGATGGTCGGGTCCGCTGTGATCCGATTGGGTCTGGAAGCCGGCCCCGCCCTTGCAAAGGCTGCCGACCCGTCTCAGCCACTGCTGCAACCTGCTTCTCAAAAGGCACCGGATGTTCAGGTTCTGCTGACCGAACTGCTTCGCCGGGAAGAACAGCTGGTACAACGTGAAAACACCCTTCTGAATAGGGAAAAGGCCTTGGAAATAGCAGATCAGGCCATCGAATCCCGCCTGATTGCCCTGCAGCAGGCGGAACAGGACCTGCGAGCCACTTTGGCCATCGCCGACACAGCCGCCGAAAGCGATCTGAGCAAGCTTACGGACATGTGCCAAAGCATGAAGCCGAAAGACGCCGCCGCATTATTCGAAACTATGGACCCGGTGTTTTCGGCAGGTTTTCTGGCCTGAATGCCTTCCGATGCTGCGGCCGGCATTCTTTCCGGGCTCCCGCCCGAGGTCGCCTACACGGTGAGCGTCGTGATGGCAGGTCGCAACGCTTCGGCCCCCGAAGAATGATGAAACTATTGGTCGCACCCAAAACACATTTTGCCGGAGAACGCAGATGATCGGACTTGTAGGAATCATCGTCATTTTCGTCATGGTTTTCGGCGGCTATCTCGCAGCTGGCGGCAAGATGGCTATCATTATGAAATCATTGCCTTTTGAAATGATGATGATCGGCGGAGCCGCTGTTGGGGCATTTCTGATCAGCAACGACATGAGCGCGATCAAGCATACCGCCAAAGACATGGGAAAGGTATTCAAGGGACCCAAATGGAAACCGCAGGATTACCGCGACCTGCTGTGCCTTTTGTTTTCCCTGATCCGCATGGCCAAAGCCAACCCGGTCGAGGTTGAACAGCATATAGAAGAACCCGAAAACTCTACTTTGTTTTCCGCATATCCGAAAATTCAGGCAGACCGGGAAGCGGTGGATCTGATCTGTGACACGATGCGATCAGCGGCCATGAATTATGACGATCCGCATCAGGTGGAAGAAGTGCTGGAAAAACGGATGGAGGCCAATTTCCACCATGCCATGCATTCCAGCCACGCGTTGCAGACCGTGGCGGACGGGCTGCCAGCATTGGGAATTGTCGCGGCGGTTCTGGGTGTGATCAAGACGATGGGATCGATCGACCAGCCACCCGAAGTTCTGGGAAAGCTGATCGGCGGCGCCCTGATCGGCACGTTTCTGGGTGTCTTTCTTGCCTATGGCCTGGTCGGACCGTTCGCTGGGAAACTGAAAGCCGTGGTCGAGGAGGACAACCATTTCTACCAACTGATCAAAGAGGTTCTGGTTGCCAACCTGCACAACCACAACGCTGCAATGTGTATTGAAGTCGGACGACAAAACACGCCAACGCACAACCGCCCCGGCTTTGCCGAACTGGAGGATGCGCTGAAGGAACTCAAACAGGCGGCGGCATGATCCGGGGTGCTCTTGCTATTTCTCTGTTCGTGGTCGCCAATTGTGCCGCAGCACAATCCGTCACGGTTCGATCCGGCGAACATGACGGGCACACGCGGCTTGTCGCGCAGGTGCCTCATGGAACCGAGTGGGCTTTGACCCAGAAAAAGAACGGTGCGCGTCTGAAGGTGGCCATTGACGATGTCAGGTTCGAAACAGGGTCTGTCTTTGCCCGACTCTCAAGCGCCCGTTTGAGCACGCTTTCTCAGGCTCGGTCTGGTGCCGAATTGGACATGGAATTCGGGTGTGACTGTGCCGCGTCTGCCTTTCTGTATCAGGACACGATGATCGTCATCGATATTGCCCCAGTGGATGTCCTGCCACCACTTGGCCCATTGTTGGTGTCCGTGCCAGACATCTCGCAGGGTTTCGAGCAAGAACAATCCGCGTCTGACCGGGCGCCAGAGCCATTTGCACTGCCGCTTCTTGAACAGGGATTACAGAGAATTGAAGAACGGCTTTCAACGCGGTTTGTGCAAGGCGCAGATCGCGACATCCTCAATCTGAATCTTGCCCCCCGGGGGCCGCGCCGGGTGCCTGAGATCCACGATTTGGGAGATTTGCTGGACCTGGAGCCGAACTTCCGGGTTTCGTCAGTGCTGGAGGACTTGCCGGGCTTTCCGGTACCGGACATTCCACCGGTGCCATCGCGCCCGGCCTGTCTGACGCGCGCGGAAATTGGCTTTGATAGCTGGTCAGATGGGCGTTCCTTTTCCGAACAGATAGCCGATCTGCGAGTCGGAATCTTTGAAGAGTTTGATCGTGTGGGTTCGGAAACTGTCATGAAACTGGCAAGGCTATACGCTTTCCACGGTTTCGGAATCGAGGCTTTACAGGTGCTGGATCTGACCACTTCGCAATCTTCCGATGGGGACCGGATCGCGGCCATTGCCCGGATCATTGACGATCAGAAAGTCGCTGAACCGAACCCGTTCGAAAACCTTCAAAGGTGCGCCAACGACGCGGCGTTGTGGTCGGTGTTAAGTGAACAGACATTGCGGGCCGACGCTGATCTGAAGGCCATTGAACAAGCTTTCCCGCGCCTGCCGGACCATCTGCAGCGCCACTTTGGCCCGTCATTGGCTAATATCCTGGTGGAAGGCCAGAAACTTGAGGCGGCGCGGCGGATCCTGCGGACAACCGACAGAGTTGAGCCCGAAAGCCGGCCTGAGGTCAGTCGCGCGAAAGCTGCGGTTGCCAGTGCTGAAGGGGATGAACCTCAAACAGAAGCTTTACTGAACGAAGTCATCTCGTCACCGGATGCCGTGCTGGAAGCCCCGCTGGCGCTGGCGCAACTGATAGAAAAACGCTGGGGGGAAAGGGGTGCGGTCTCGGCTCAGGAAGTCGATCTGGCGGCAGCATATGTGCTGGAGTTCCGGAGATCGGAAATTGGGTCAATGATGTTGCAAGCCCATGCAGTGGCGCTGAGCCTGAGTGACCAGTTCGATGCGGCGGTGGATCTTGCCGAAAGCCGGCCTGCGAGTGAAGGCAGGGCGGGAACGCTGAACCAGGTTATGTTGATGGTGGCGGAACGCTCGGATGACGTGACATTCCTGCGCCGAACCTTGGGCTTGGCGGATGACTTCGTGTCGGATCTGAGCACCGAAACTGCCATCGCACTTTCCGATCGGCTGGCGACGCTCGGGTTTGCGTCAAAGGCCCATTTCTTCGCCAGCCGTCCGCAAGACAGAATCAAACGGTCGGAGCGTGCAAGGCTGAGGGCTCGCGCGGCCTTGCTGGGCGGGCGTCCTCATCAAGCCATGCTCGAGCTTGCCGACGATGATAGCGTTCAAGCCGACCTTCTTCGGATTGAGGTGGCCCGTACTGTCGGAGATTTCGTAAAAGCCGGTGAACTATCGAAGAAGCTTGGGACGCTGAATGAAGCCGATAGATATTTCTGGCTGGCCAATCTGACAGATCAAACAGCAGATCAAAACGGGCAGTTCGCAAAGATTGCCGCAACGACGCGGGCTTTGGCAAAACAACCAGCACGAAACCCGGCCAAACCGCTGGCAGATGCGGCATATCTTTTGAAAGATAGTGAAGATACCCGCCAAAAGATTGCCGAGTTGCTTACCGCGCTTGATCCCTAACGAAAGCCATTGCCCACGATTGCATGAGTGGTTCGAGGGAATAGACGCATCGGCTGTTCGATCACAAACAGCACTGTAATGCCGTGGGAAAGGTAACTTTAGTCTTACCGAGCTTAGTCTCTCCTTACCTTTTCGCCAGCACTTTCTCAGTCGGTTGATCTTGATGTACAGAGTCTGAGATTTCGAGAAACCGGAAGCTCCGGTCTTTTTCATTTAGCAGACTGATCAAAAACGGGCCGATCCGGGCGCAATACAATTCGGGCGCATTGTCGCCGTTCAACCTGCCACTATCGGCGACGTGACCGAACATGGGTTGAATTCACACCGAATCGTTCCTTCATTTCCATTGGACGCAAAAAAATCGCGCCAAATTGCTCGCATGGCGAGGGGACAGGCTGGACAAATATCGGCTCAATCAGAAGCCGGTCAGCGGAAATCTTGAAAAGTTCCTAAAATGTTCTATATTTGTTCTCATGTGGAACGGAGGTTTTCGAGCTATGACCAACGCTGCCCGCCAAAGCTGGTTTGATGCGCCCAGCAACGACTATCACATGCTGCCAGTGACGGAACGGCAGATGCGATATGCCCGTGCCATTGCGGAAAAGTCTGCTCTGGAAATTCCAGTTGAGGCGCAGCGGGACCGAAAATCAATGTCGGACTGGATTTCGGCACACAAACCTAACGATCCTTCACCCTTCGCCAATTACCCGACTGGCAAGCAGGTGGCCTTTGCCGAACGTATTTCACGCAGCAAACGCCGGCCTATTCCTTCCGAGTGCTTTCGCGACAAGCAACGCATGTCGCAGTGGATTGACAGCAACAAATAGACTCTGTTGCGAGGGTATTCAGGGGTCAGTGCGGATGCCTGTTGTGTTCGCGCCCATACAGCCCAACTGCCGCGGCCACGAACAGGCCCAGCAGAATGTAGCCGGTGATCGCTTCGGCCACTGCCAGGCCGCGGCACAGACCGGCGGGCTTCAGATCTCCAAACCCAACAGTCGTGAAAGTCACATATGAGAAATACAGAACATCGGCCGGACCTTTTGCGCCGACAACACACAGGTCATAATAGCCAAACGCGCCGTAAACCGCAGCGAACAGGAACGGCACGACCTGTATGAACGATATTCCCATCAACAGAAGTTGCCGCCGGGGAGACGTGACCTGAGTCATGTAGTACCAGGTCTGCGAGATCAGCCACAGCACCAGCGCGCCCGAAGCAATCGTGCCAATCGTATTCCCTGCCGTGGCCTCGTTGAGACTGGAAAGAGCGTACCAGGCCAGAAAGCTGACCAGAACCAGCCCGAAGGCGGCGGCCAAAGTCGATTTCCATTCTTCCAGCGTTCTTGGTTCGGTCGACATGGTTGTTCCGGACAGTTGCGTATGCGCGATCATCCTCATTCCGGCGGAAATCGACAACCATTAACGCGTGGCGATCAGTTTGCGCCCAAATGCGCGCCCCCACGGGCGCGGGCCAGTGCAATCTGTTTCTGCCGTTCGCGAAAGCGCATCTTGTCCGCCTCCGAGGTATCACCGATGCAATGATGGCATGAAACGCCATGCTCGTATTCCGGCCGCTTCGTGTCATCCGGCAGAATCGGGCGTCGGCAGCCATGACACAGGTTGTGCGGCCCTTCGACCAACCCGTGCCCGACTGAGACCCGGTTGTCGAACACAAAGCACTCCCCCTGCCAGGTGCTGTCTTCGGCCGAAACCTCTTCGAGATACCGCAGAATCCCACCTTTCAGGTGGTAGACATCGTCGACCCCCTGCCCCAGCAGGTAGTTGGTGGATTTTTCGCATCGGATACCACCAGTGCAGAACATGGCGACACGTTTGTTGTGGAAACGGTCCTTGTTCGCCTCCCACCAATCCGGAAAATCGCGAAAACTGGGTGTTTTAGGGTCTATTGCGCCCTCAAAAGTGCCGATCGCCACCTCATAGTCGTTTCGCGTATCGATCAGTACAACGTCATCCGAGCGGATTAGGTCGTTCCAGTCTTCAGGTTCGACATAGTGACCGACGCGGGCCTGCGGATCGACATCCGGCTGGCCCATTGTCACGATCTCTTTCTTCAGGCGCACTTTCATCCGGCCAAAGGGCGGATGATCCGACGAAGCCTCCTTCCATTCCAGATCGGCGCAACCCGGAAGGGCGCGGATATGGGCCAGAACAGCATCGATCCCGGATCGCGGGCCTGCAATTGTGCCATTGATCCCTTCTTGCGCCAGCAGCAGGATTCCTTTGACGGACTGCGCCTGACACAGTTCCAGCAATGGCTCACGCAGTGCGGCGTGATCGGCGAATCGGGTAAAGTGATAGAGAGCGGCGATTGTGTACATGCGCGCGATCTAATACCACCCGCACAGAGTCGCAAGAGAACGGATTGACGCCCCCCATCTGCCCGCCTACCGATAGATCGACGGAAGGAGGTCCGCATGACCCATGCCCTGATCGTGATCGATGTTCAGAACGATTTCTGCCCCGGCGGCGCGCTGGCTGTTCCCGGCGGCGACGAAGTGGTTGTCCCAATAAATGACATGATGGACGATTTCGACGCGGTCATTCTGACCCAGGATTGGCACCCTGAGGGGCATTCGTCATTTTCAAGTTCGCATCCCGGCCGGAACCCATTTGAATCGGTCGAAATGTCTTATGGCCCCCAGGTTTTGTGGCCGGACCATTGCATTCAGGGCAGCCAGGGCGGCGCGTTTCATGCGGAGCTCAGAACCGACGCGGATTTGATCATTCGCAAAGGATTTCGCCCTGCCGTCGACAGCTATTCGGCCTTTTTTGAGAACGACCAGAAAACACCCACCGGCCTGGAGGGGTATCTGAACACCCGTGGCATAACCAAACTGACGCTTGTCGGGTTGGCCACTGATTTTTGTGTTCAGTTTTCAGCACTTGACGCGGCGCGTCTGGGATTTGGCGTGACTGTCCGGATGGAGGCCTGTCGCGCCATTGATCTGGACGGATCCTTGAAGGCGGCGGAAAACGCGATGCAGAATGCCGGCGTCACCCTGATCTAAGGCGTCGCGCCGGCTGCTGCCAGGAATCTGAGCAAGATAATCAACAGCACAGCCAGACCCAGCGCGATTCCAACGCGCCAGGGCAGCGTCCGCCGTTTGGGCGGCACCGGTTGCGGTGCGCTTTCCGGTTCAGGCTGAATGTAGGGCAGCAACTGTATTGGTGGTTTTCGGCGGCGTTTCCCTTGTGGGCGGGCGGTTTTGATGCCGTTCAGAAACGCCCACAAATCAAATTCACCACAATACTCGCCCGCCAGGCCCGTGGCCTTGATATTGGCAAAAAGGCGCTGGATGACGAGGTTTCGCAAATCCTCGTCTTCTGCCCGGTAGATACCACTGGGCAAACTGCTGTTCCGGGTTTCAAAATCGAACCCGGCATCCACAAACATCTTGCGGATTTTCGGTGACGTGTCGCGCAGGGCTTCTGCCGTCTGAAAGTCGCGGAACAAGGCTCGGGCCCGCGTCTTCCCATTTTGCGAAGCTTCTGTGTCCGCCTGAGCTGGCTCCACTTCGTCCTGTGCAATCGTTACAATATCAAAGTCGTACTCAAGACCCATTCACTAAACTCAACTCACATGTCCATCCCCTCTTTTCACTAACCCGTGAAAAGCACACACAATTTGCCCGCAATGTGACTGGACCTTGTCATTGTCACCAATTGGGCGACTCTTGCCATTCATCGTTCCGATTGATCTAACAATGGAAATCGCAGGAGTTCCACATGGTCGATATTGCGACACGCGTGTACAATCACAAATGGAAGATCGACCCGATTGTCAGGTCTTTGATCGACACGGACTTCTACAAACTTCTGATGTGCCAGTCAGTGTTTCGAAATAAGCCCCAAACGGACGTCGTTTTTTCGCTGATCAACCGGTCGAATCACATTCCGCTGGCGAAACTCATCGATGAAGGCGAACTGCGCGAGCAACTGGATCATATCCGCTCGCTCAGCCTCAGCCGCGGCGAAAGCACATGGCTGCGCGGCAATACTTTCTACGGAAAGCGGCAGATGTTCCGGTCGGATTTCATGGAATGGTTCGAAAACCTGCGCCTGCCGCCCTATCACCTGGAACGCAAAGGCGATCAGTACGAGCTGACCTTTGAGGGCAAATGGCACGAGGTCATGCTGTGGGAAATCCCGGCGCTGGCGGTGTTGATGGAACTGCGGTCGCGCGCGGTTCTAAATGACATGCGCAGGTTCGAACTGCAGGTACTATATGCCCGTGCGATGACACGGGTCTGGGAAAAGATCGAGCAACTGCGCGGTATTGGCGGCTTGGGGATTGCCGACTTCGGAACCCGCCGGCGTCATTCCTTCCTGTGGCAGGACTGGTGCGTTCAAGCGATGATCGAAGGGCTGGGCAGTTCGTTCACCGGCACGTCGAACTGCCTGATCGCGATGCGGCGCGAGGTCGAGGCCATCGGCACCAATGCCCATGAACTGCCCATGGTTTATTCCGCACTGGCCGATAGCGACGCGGACCTGGCCCAGGCGCCTTATGACGTCCTGAGCGACTGGCACGAGGAACATGACGGCAACCTGCGGATCATTCTGCCCGATACCTATGGCACCAAGGGGTTTCTGGACAGCGCGCCCGACTGGCTGGCCGGATGGACCGGCATTCGTATCGACAGCGGCGATCCGGCCGCCGGTGCCGAAATTGCCATCGACTGGTGGAAATCCCGCGGCGAGGATCCGCGCCAGAAACGTATCATTTTTTCGGATGGGCTGGATGTTGCAAAAATTCAGGAATTGCACGGCCAGTTTGCGAAACGGGTCAACGTGTCTTTCGGTTGGGGGACGCTGTTGACCAATGATTTCCGGGGTCTCGTGCCAAATGATGCGCTGGCGCCGTTTTCGCTGGTGTGCAAGGCAGTCTCTGCCAATGGCCGCCCGACAGTAAAGCTATCGGACAATCCCGAAAAGGCTATGGGTCCGGCGGATCAGATCGAACGCTACAAGCGTGTATTCGGTGTTGGCGCGCAAAAGGCGATCGAAGTGATTGTCTAGATCATCGCCCGTGGAAAGCCGCCACTGTTTTCAGTTGCGAGAACCCGTACAGCGCCTCGAACCCTTTTTCGCGTCCGTGACCGGATTTTCCCACCCCGCCAAAGGGCAATTCGACCCCGCCACCTGCACCGTAATTGTTGATGAACACCTGTCCCGAACGCAATTGTTTCGCCAGCCGCATCTGCCGCGCCCCGTCGCGGGTCCAGATGCTGGCAACCAGACCATAATCGGTGCTGTTTGCTATATTTAGAGCCTGTTCCTCGGTGTCGAAAGGGATCAGAACCTGTACCGGGCCAAATATCTCGTCCCGGGCCAGGACGTGATCCGGCGGCACGTCCGAGAACAGGATCGGGCGAACATAAGCGCCACTTTCCGGCGCACCCTCAGCGATCCGCCCCTGTGCCGCGATGTTCAGATCGGTACCTTTTTCAAGAAACCCGGTCACGATCTGCTTTTGCCGGTCTGAAATCAGTGGGCCAACCCGCAAATCCTGCATCGCCGGTCCGACGGACAACTGTTCATAAGTTTGGGCCATGCGCGATCGGACCTGATCGTAAATACCGCGCTGCACCAATATGCGAGACGAGGCGGAACAGGTCTGGCCGGCATTCTGAATACCTGCGTTCACCAGAAACGGCAGCGCAGCATCCAGATCGGCATCGTCAAACACCAGTTGAGGAGACTTTCCGCCCAGTTCCAGCGTCACCGGCACCACGTTGCGCCCCGCCGCCTGCTGCACCAATGCGCCGGTGGCAACGGATCCGGTAAATGAGATGTGGTCGACATCCGGATGTGCCGACAGCGCCGCTCCGGCCTCGGCCCCAAGCCCGGGCACGACGTTCAGCGCACCGGGCGGCAAGCCGGCTTCAATCGCCAGATGCACAAAAGCCAGCGCGGTCAGGCATGCCTCTTCTGCGGGTTTTAGAACACAGGCATTGCCCATCGCCAACGCGGCGCCCACAGACCGGCCAATGATCTGCATCGGGTAGTTCCAGGGCACGATATGGCCGGTAACCCCGTGCGGCTCGCGCAGTGTGTAGACAGTATACCCGTCCAGATATGGAATCGTCTGGCCCATGACCTTGTCTGCTGCGCCACCGTAGAACTCGCAATAGCGCGCCAATGCAACCGCATCTGCGCGAGCCTGGGTCAGAGGTTTGCCGACATCCATCGCCTCGAGAGCGGCAAGGTCTTCGACCTTTTCCAGAACCAGTTGCCCCAAGCGGGTCAGAATACGTCCTCGGTCCAGCGCCGTCATTCGGCCCCACGCTCCATTCGAAGCGGACCGGGCCGCGCCAACAGCAGCATCGATATCCTGCTTCGTGCCGCGCGCAATCCGGCAGATTTCTGATCCGTCCGAAGGATTGGTCAGGGGCAAGGTGCCGCCGCCGACCGGTATTATCCACTCGCCTGCTATCAGACACCGAGTTGGGTCAAACCAGATCTGATCAGTCATTCAATGCCTCCAATTCAGGCTCTAACAAGGCAGTTTACGCGGCACCCCGATTGTAATCCGGCAGCTTTGGCGCAGCGGAAATCAGCTTTTGTGTATAAGGATGCTGCGGATTGCTGAAGACGGCTTCAGTCTCACCCTGTTCAACAATTCGTCCGGATTGCATCACCATGACCCGATCCGTGATCGTGCGAACGACGCTCAGATCGTGGCTTATGAACAGATAGGTCAGATCATAGGTCGCACAAAGCTCGGCCAGCAGGTCAAGGATTTGCGCCCGAACCGATACATCCAGCGCCGAGACCGCCTCGTCAAACAGGATCAGTTCCGGCCGAATGATCAGCGCACGGGCGATGGCGATCCGCTGACGCTGCCCACCCGAGAATTCATGTATGTACTTTCCGGCGTCACCAGGGCTGAGGCCAACAGCCGTCAGCATCTCGGAAATCCTGTCCTGCCGCTCTGATCCCGTCGGCGGGGTGTCCAGCAGGTGAAACGGCTCGGTGATCAGCCGCCCGACACGATGGTGTGGGTTGAAGCTGCCAAATGGGTCCTGAAACACCACCTGCATGTTACGGCGCACCGCAAGATTGGGCTTGTGGGCCGCAAAAACAGGCTGCCCGTTCAACAGAACCTGCCCACCCTGAACATCTTCAAGCCCTAGAATTGCCCGTGTTAGTGTCGATTTTCCGCAACCGGACTCTCCGACCAGACCAAGGCGCTCACCCCGGCTGAGGGTAAAGCTGACGTCATCCACCGCCCGGTGGCGAGCCGGTGTTTCGAATAACCGCCTGCGGGGCAAACGGTAGTCACGAACGACATTTGTCACCTCCAGCAGCGGGCCCGGTCGAACGGGATCGGGAAGTGTGACCTGATGGTCCGAGGCTTCGAACAACATGCGGGTATAGGGGTGCTGCATGTTCCGCAGCAGATCGTTCGTTGCACCCCTTTCCACCACTTCGCCGTGGCGCATGACAATAATCTGGTCCGCCATGTCGGCGACAACCGCCAGGTCATGGGTGATCATCAGCAATCCCATGCCGTATTCGCGAACCAGCCCCTTCAAAAGGTCCAGAATCTGTGCCTGCGTGGTGACATCCAGTGCGGTGGTCGGTTCATCGGCGATCAGAAGCCGAGGTCGCAAGGCGATGGCCATTGCGATCACAACGCGCTGACGCTGACCGCCAGATAGTTCGTGCGGATAGCGCGACAGCGGAAACCGGTCGGGCGGCAGGCCGACGCGGGTCAGAACCTCTTGCGTTTGCTCACGGGCTTTGGCGGGTGACATCGCTTTGTGGATCAGAATCGTTTCCGTCACCTGATCACCGATCCTCATGACCGGGTTGAGCGCAGTCATCGGCTCCTGGAACACCATGCCGATGGCCGCGCCACGCAGGGCGCACATTTGGCTCTCGGACCGCTGCATCAGATCCTGTCCGTCCAGCTGAATGGTGCCGTTGGCCACCGCTCCGTTCGGCAACAACTGCATCACGGCCAGCGCGGTCATGGATTTGCCGGATCCACTTTCACCGGTTACGGCCACGATCTGTCCGGGATCAATTGTCAGGCCGACTTGTCTGAGGATCGGCGCGCCATGAATCGACAATGACAGGTTTTCGATTTGCAGCAGGCTCATGTGCGGGCCACCCGAATACGTGGATCCAGAAAGTCGCGCAGACCATCGCCCAGCAGGTTCAGCCCCAGAACCGTGACGATGATCGCCACCCCCGGAATCAGAGCCAAATGCGGGGCAAAACTGACCATCGTCTGCGCATCCGCCAGCATCCGTCCCCAGCTTGGCGTGGGCGGTTGCGCACCCAGACCGACATAGGACAGGCCCGCCTCGGCCAGGATGCCAAGGCTGAACTGGATCGTGCCCTGCACGATCAGCAGATTGGCGACGTTGGGCAGGATATGTTCGATCGATATCCGCGCCCCGCCCTTGCCCGAGACACGGGCGGCGAGAATAAACTCCCGCTCCCACAGCGACAGAGCCGCGCCGCGGGTAATTCGGGCGAAGACCGGGATGTTGAATATCCCGATGGCGATGATCGCGTTGATCGCACCGGCGCCAAAAACAGCGGTGATCAGGATGGCAATAACCAGCGAAGGGAAGGCAAAGACCAGATCGTTGCCGCGCATGATCACCTCGTCCAGCCAGGATCCTTTGCGGGCGGCCGCCGCCAGTCCCAAGGGCACGCCCAGCGCCATGCCGATGCCGACGGCCACCAGCGCAACCGCAATCGACGTGCGCGCACCGACCATGATCATCGAAAACATGTCGCGCCCGAAATGGTCGGTTCCGAACCAGTGCATTGGGTCCGGTGTCTGCAACTTGCCGGGGATGTTCAGCGTGGCGTGGTCGTAGGGCGTCCAGACAAATGACAAAAGGGCCGCCAGCAGAACCAGCGAGGATAGCGCAGTGCCTAGGATTAGGTTACGGCTCATGTCCGGTTCCTTAACCTTGGATCAACAGCGGCGTAGGCCAGGTCGACCAGGAAATTGACGGTGATGACGGCGAAGACCAGCAGCATGACCACGGATTCCACTACGATCAGGTCGCGCGCCGAGATGGCCTGAAACACCAGTCGCCCGAGGCCGGGCAGATAGAACACCTGCTCGATGATGATCGAGCCGGCCAGAAGGAAGGAAAACTGCAGACCGATGATGGTCAACACCGGGATCAGCGCGTTTCTTACGCCATGCCGCCACAGCGCCCGGCGGCGGGTCAGCCCCTTGGCCCGGGCAGTGCGCATGAAATCCTCGCCCAGAATGTCCAGAAGGGCCGACCGCATCACACGCGCCAGAATCGCCGCCTGCGGCAAGGCAAGCGCGATTGCAGGCAGGGTCAGGGAATGCAGACCGGTCCAAAGGCCATCTTTCCATCCTGCAAACCCCCCGGCATTGAACCAGCGCAGATTGATGGCGAAGATCAACACCAGCATCATCGCAAACCAGAAATTCGGCACCGCGATGCCCAGCTGCGTGGCACCCATAATAGCCAGATCACCCGGCTTGCCACGGCGGGATGCTGCGTAGATCCCAGCGGGAAAGGCGATCAGGGTAGACAGCGTCAACGCATAGAGCGCGAGGGGGAGCGACACCCAAAGACGATCCGCGATCATCTGGGAAACAGGTGTACGATACGTGTAGGACGTGCCGAAATCCCCCACCAACATGCCGCCGACCCAGTTCAGATACCGTTGCAGCTTTGTCCCATCCAGCCCAAGTTCAGCCCGCAGCGCCGCCAAAGTATCGGGCTGTGCATTCACGCCCAGCATGAAAGAGGCCGGATCACCCGGCGCAACCTCGATCACCGCAAAGATGACAACCGAGGCGACGGCGAGGCTGATCAGCAAAGAAATCAGACGTTTGAGGGCATAGCGCAGCATCAGGACCACGTTAGGGGCGCATACCGAACGGGTCCAGCACCTAAGGTGTCATAAGAAAGGCAAAAACCGCATAGCCGACAATGGCTGCGTAACCCAGCGGGTAGATCCACTTGATCGCATAGTTGTCCAGGTTTCGTGCCGCGTCCTCGCGACCGGATACTTTCAGTTTGCGCAGCGCAACATTGAACACGATCAGCGCCCCGGTCATCAGGAACATGCATTGCAATATGAAGTCCAGAAAAGTCAGGTAGCCCAGCTTGGGCAGGTCGGCAGAAATAGCCCAGTTGAAGGCCACGAATACCAGCAAGTTACCCCCGGCGATCTCGATCCGGCGGCGGTATTCATCCAGAAAAAACAAGGCCCACCCGACAGAGATCAGCACCAGCATCGGCAGAAATACCCGGATCACATAATAGGTCAGATGCCGGTGACCCTCGAAGGCCAAGGCGATCTGGTCACTGTCCCGGCCGGACAGTCCGATCACGGTCGAGTGTTCGACCCGGGGGTTGTCCAAGATCCACTCTTCCTCGCCCAGCAGATCGCCGAGGCCTGAATACGCCTCAAGCGGGTAATAGGACACGTATTCAGTCGGAAAAACCGAGACAACTTCGAAATAGAACTGCTGCGTGTCGAAGGGGTATTTCCGGAAATCGAAATGCGGGGCCTGCAAGGTCAGCGAGGATTTCTCGGCATAGACAACATGCCCGTCATTGCGCACCGAGGCGGCGGCTTCATGGACCCACTTGTTGGATTGCTGATTATGCACCACAAACGCAGGCAAAACCGCCCCCAGTTCACGGGCGTGATTGGCCAGCACCGAAGGGTTGAACACCTGAATTTCGCGTCCGACGTCATCCCGGTCAAAGGCCAGCGTCGGATCGGTCCATTCGGCCCTCAATATGACGACGGCCCCATAATTTTCAGCCTTCTGATCCACGCTTGTGATCTGATCGATCCGGATACCGATCCCGACCTGCAACGGGTTTTCCGGTGTCCCCTTCAGCGCGTGAAGCCCGCCGCCCAGCGTATTCTGCGCCAATGCCGGCCCGCCCCCGATCAAAGAGAGGCATATCATCACAGCCAGGAGACATATGACGCGGACCAGTTTCACATTCGGGCTCGCTTTGAGTTGAGGATCACCGGGGCCGCCAGACGCGGCCCCGGCGTGATATTATTCTGACCAGCTGATCCCGGTCAGATCAATTGCGGCGGTGGGCGCATTCTGCCACAGCCCTTGCACTCCGGCCCGGGCCACGCCCAGCTTTGCCAGCTGGAACAGATATCCATTGACGTAGTCATTCGAAATCAGCCGTTGCGCCTCGCCCAGAAGCCGTGCGCGTTCGTCAGGATCGGTCGTGGAATTCAAGGTATCCATCAGAGCCTGAAAATCAGTGCTGTTATACTGGAAATAATAGTCGGGGCGCGCATAGATACCGATATCCATCGGTTCCGTGTGGCTTACGATGGTCAGGCCGAACTCTTTGCCTTTGAACACCGTCTCTAGCCATTGCGCCCATTCCACATTGATGATTTCGGCCGTTATACCGACCTCGGCCAGCTGCGCGGCAATGATTTCACCACCGCGGCGGGCATAAGATGGCGGCGGCAGGTGCAGCGTGGTTTCGAACCCGTTTTCCAGACCCGCCTCGGCCAGCAGCGCCTTCGCCTTTTCAGGGTCGTAGGCAGAATTTCCGGTCAGATCCACATAAGCTGGGTTGTGCGGCGCGAAATGTGTGCCGATTGGCGTGCCGTATCCGAACATGGCACCGTCAATGATGGCCTGACGATCAATAGCATGAGCCAGCGCCTGGCGAACGCGAATGTCATCGAACGGGGTAAGCTTGTTGTTCGTCGACAGAATCGTCTCGCCCTCGGTCGAACCGACCAGAACCTGAAACCGCGGATCGGCCTCGAACTGAGGCAGATTCTCGGGAGCCGGGTAAATGTCGAATACATCCACATCCTCGGCCATCATGGCGGCAAAGGCAGCGGTCGGGTCCGAGATAAACTTGAAGGTGGCCGTTTCCAGTGCGGGCTGGTCACCCCAGTAATCAGGATTGCGGTTCAGCGTAATGCTGTCGCCCTGAACCCAATTGCCAAAGGTATAAGCGCCGGTGCCGACCGGATTTGTCTTGATGTTTTCGATGCTTTCGGGCGCAACGATCACCGCGTCGCCCCAGGCCATGTTGAACAGGAAATTGCCGTTGGGTTCCGACAAAGTGACTTTGACGGTCAGCGGGTCAACGACCTCGACATCCTGAATTCCGGCGAACAACGCCTTCTGCGCATTGGCGCTGTCTTCGGCGCGGGCGCGATCCAGGCTGAACTTGACGTCCTCGGCATCCATGGTCGTGCCGTCATGGAACGTCACCCCGTCGCGCAGCGTGAAGGTGTATTCGGTGCCATCATCCGAAATCTCCCAGCTTTCCGCCAAACCAGGGACAACAGATCCGTCACCCATGAAACGGGTCAGGCCCTCGAAGATATTGGTGTATACGACCGAATCTATCGCTTGTGCTGCCGCGCTTGTCGGGTCCAGATGCGGCGGCTCAAGCTGCATCGCTATTGTGATATCTGATTTGGCCAGGGCCTGGCTGGCAAACAGGCTGGCACTGACGGCCAGTGCTGACACAAAGGGTCGAAACATCTGTATTGTCACGAAATTAACTCCCCACTGAAAACGGACCGGCTCATGCTGTCACCGGCTTTATTGATAACAATGTCACTCTAAACCTCGGGTCATTCAAGGAAATGTTCGCGCAACCGGGGTTTCTTCGCCAGCGCGCGATCTGCTATGCTGCACTGCAACATTGACCCTGCAGGAACGAGCATGAGCGCCACAGCCCGCAAAAAAGCCCCAAATGCCGAGGATATTCGCGCCCGAAAAGGCGGTGATCCATTGGTCAGCCTGACCGCCTATACCACTCCGATGGCGCGGCTGATGGATGCCCATTGCGATTTTGTTCTGGTGGGCGACAGCGTCGGCATGGTGCTGCACGGGCTGGAATCGACCCTTGGTGTGACGATGGAGATGATGATCCTGCATGGCCAGGCCGTCGCGCGCGGGTTGGAGACGGCCTTGATGGTCATCGACATGCCCTTTGCCAGCTACGAACACGACCCGGCACAGGCGTTCAAGAACGCGGCCCGCCTGATGGCAGAGACCGGCGCGGGCGCGGTCAAGCTGGAAGGCGGCGTTGAGATGGCCGAGACGATCCGCTTTCTGGTCAGGCGTGGCATCCCGGTGATGGCTCATATCGGCCTGACGCCGCAATCGATCAACACGCTGGGCGGCTACAAGGTGCAGGGCCGCGATGATCAGGCCCACGCAGTGCTGGCCGACGCCCATGCTGTTGCCGAAGCCGGTGCATTTTCCGTCGTGTTAGAGAAAGTCCCGCAAGGGTTGGCCGACCGCATTACGGCTGAGATTGCGATCCCGACGATTGGTATCGGTGCCTCCGCCGGGTGCGATGGACAGATCCTCGTGGTAGACGACATGGTGGGCTTTTTCACCGCCTTCAAACCGAAATTCGTCAAACGGTATGCCGAGCTTGGCCCTCTGGCCGAGGCTGCCATTGCCGAATACGCCGCCGAAGTCCGGGCGCGGACTTTTCCGGCGGACGAACATGTCTTTGCCGACCGGACGCCGTCCAAGGGACCCGGGAAATGACCGCTCCAATCCTTCGTCGTCTGGCGGACCTGCGCGCGCTGACCAGCGATTGGCGCCGCAAGGGCGAGGTGATCGGGGTTGTTCCCACCATGGGTGCGTTGCACCTGGGGCATCTGTCGCTGGTTGAGGCCGCGAAGGCGGGCACCGACAGGGTGATCGTCACGATCTTTGTGAACCCCAAACAGTTCAACAACCCCGAGGATCTGGCCAATTATCCGCGCACCGAAATCGAGGACGCGCAGAAGCTGGCCCCATTGGGTGTCGACGCGATCTACGTGCCCGAGCCCGAGGAAATCTACCCGCAGGGCTTCGCCACCAATGTATCTGTCATGGGTCTGACCAATGTGCTTGAGGGCGAATTCCGCCCCGGTCACTTTGACGGAGTCGCTACGGTGGTCGCAAAACTGTTCCTTCAAACACAGTCAGATCGAGCCTATTTCGGGGAAAAAGACTATCAGCAACTGTTGGTCGTTCGCCGGATGGCACGGGATCTGGATATCCCCATCGAGGTGATCGGCTGCCCCACGGTGCGCGAACCCTCGGGTCTTGCCATGTCCTCGCGCAATCTGCGCCTGTCACCCGAAGGGCTGAAGACTGCCGCGAACATGAACAGGGTCATGCAGGAACTGGCTGACACGCTGGATGGCGGGGTAGCTTTCGATCCGCTGGCTTCGAAGGCGCACACTGCCCTGCTGGCTGCTGGCTTTGCGCAGGTGGAATATTTGAAACTGCACTGCGCCGAGACACTGGAACCCTTGAGCCATGCTGAGCGGCCTGCCCGTCTGCTGGCAGCGGCCTGGCTTGAGGGTGTTCGGCTGATCGACAACATTCCTGTCTGAACACTCTGGAACGATTGTCATTGTTTGCGCTAAAGTCCTGCAAAACCAAACGGGAGAGGGCGCAGGCGTGACCTATATTCTTGCCATTGATCAGGGCACCACATCATCGCGGGCCATTTTGTTCGACACGGATATGCAGCGCGTCGGCACCGCGCAGCTCGAATTTACCCAGCACTTCCCGCAGGAGGGCTGGGTCGAGCATGATGCCGAGGAAATTTGGGAAAGCGTCCTGCGTGTCTGCCGCGAGGTGATGAACAACACCGGCATAACCGCAGATCAGATCGCGGGCATCGGTATCACCAATCAGCGCGAAACCACCGTCGTCTGGGACCGCGCCACCGGCAAACCCATTCACAACGCCATCGTCTGGCAGGACCGCCGGACCGCCGAGATTTGCGCCCGCTACAAGCAAGCCGGGTGCGAAGATGACGTCACCGCCCAGACAGGTCTGCTGCTTGATCCCTATTTTTCGGGCACCAAGGTAAAATGGCTGCTGGACACCGTACCCGGCGCACGGGAACGGGCCGAAGCCGGAGAGTTGATGTTCGGCACCATCGACTGCTTCCTGATCTGGCGCCTGACGGAAGGACGCAGCCACGCAACCGACGCAACCAACGCCGCACGCACTCTGCTGTTCGACATTCACAAGGGTGAGTGGAGCGCCGAGATCTGCGATCTGCTGGATGTACCGATGAACATGCTGCCGAAGGTACATGACTGCGCGTCGGACTTCGGAAATACGTCTCTGTTTGGGGGCAATATTCCAATCCTGGGCGTGGCCGGGGACCAGCAGGCCGCCACCATCGGACAAGCCTGTTTCCAGCCCGGGATGATGAAGTCAACCTATGGCACGGGTTGCTTTGCGCTGCTGAACACCGGACCAACGCCGGTCAAATCCAACAATCGCCTGTTGACCACCATCGCTTATCAGCTGGACGGTCAGCGGACTTACGCGCTGGAAGGGTCGATCTTTGTCGCCGGGGCAGCGGTTCAATGGCTGCGCGACGCGCTCAAGATTATCGACTCGGCGCCGGAAAGCGGAGAACTGGCGCAGCAGGCCGATCCCAACCAGCATGTTGTGCTGGTTCCGGCCTTCACCGGCCTTGGGGCGCCCTATTGGAAGCCGGATTGCCGCGGCGCGGTGTTTGGCCTGACCCGCAATTCTGGCCGCGCCGAGTTTGCCAAGGCTACGCTGGAAAGCATCGCCTACCAGACGCGCGACCTGTGGCATGCCATGCAGGGCGACTGGGGCGCGGATACCGATGTCACCCTGCGCGTCGATGGCGGGGCAAGCGCCTCGGATTGGGCGATGCAGGGCCTGTCGGATTATCTCGGCGCCGAGGTTGACCGCCCTGTGATGCAGGAAACCACCGCCCTGGGTGCTGCCTGGCTGGCCGGGATGCGCGCCAGCATCTACCCGGAGCAGCAGGGATTCTCGGAAACCTGGGCGCTGGATCGCCGGTTTGAACCGGAAATGTCCGCCGAAGACCGCGATGCGGCCTATGACCGTTGGAAACGTGCCGTTTCCGCCGCAATGGCGTTCTGAAACCAGTGAAGGATCAGCTGTGATCCTTCATCAACCGCTGCTTCTGCCGTGACCAATCGCGCTTGGCCTGGGTTTCGCGCTTGTCGTGCAGCTTCTTGCCCTTGGCGATACCGATCTTCAGCTTCGCGCGGCCCTTGTGGTTGAAATACAGAACCAGCGGCACCAGTGTCATGCCCTTGCGCTGGGTCGCGTTCCACAGGTTCGACAATTCCTTGCGCGAAACCAGCAGCTTACGCCGGCGGCGTTCTTCGTGTTTGAAGACCTTGGCCTGTTCGTAGGGCGCGATGTAACTGTTGATCAGCCACAATTCTCCGTCATCGACCGAAGCATAGCTTTCGGCGATGTTCGATCCGCCAGCGCGCAGGGACTTGACCTCGGACCCCTCCAGCACGATGCCGCACTCGAGATCGTCCTCGATCGCGTAATCGAAGCGGGCACGCCGGTTTTCGGCGATGACTTTGTAATTCGGGTCTGTCTTCTGTTTGGCCATGACGCGTTGATTTAGGCGGCTTGGGCGGACCTTGCAAGCCGTAGACGTCAGGACGGCGCCGAGATGATCAGATCGGGGCCAAAAATCGTGTCAGAGTGGTTGTGCAGATAAATCTTCAGCCACGGCGTAAACCGGGATGGGTGGCGCTGCACTTCGGCCAAAAGATCGTGATAGTCGATCCAGCGGATCTCCATGACTTCTTCCGGATTAGGCTCTATTTTCAGAGCACCACGAGCCCTGGCCAGAAACACGTCGACGACTTCATGTTCGATCATGTTGTTGCCGACATCGGCGTGGTATTCCAGCCGATGACGGTATTCCGGGTATAGCCCTGTAATCCCAAGTTCCTCTCGCAGACGGCGCACAGCGCATTTGGATGCGGTTTCACCCCAGTCAGGATGCGTGCAACAGGTGTTCGCCCACAGGCCCGGCGTGTGGTACTTTCCCAACGCCCTGCGCTGCAGCAGAATCTCGGTCCCGCGCACGACAAAGACCGACACCGCCTTGTGCCGCAGGCCCTTTTCATGCGCCTCAAGCTTGTCGACGGGGGTCAGTTCGCCATCGACCCATGCCGGGATCGTGATACCCATTTGTTGTCTCCTGCTGCCAATCCGCCTGTGTGACGGGACGTTGCGGATTACCTTTGGCCGGATCGGCTTGGCGTCGCGGCATCGCATGTTCAGAGCGTGACTGGCCGCGCATTCCCAACGTGGCGCTGATCGTACCCGTTATCAACCGCACGAAAGGCCGCAGGGGCTGCGGCCTTTTGTACTCACACAGGTCGTCTGATGGCTGGAGATTATTCGCCCGAAACGCTGACGATATAAGCGTAGACGTCTTCGCCGCCGCTTTTTAGCTTGAAGGTCATCTTGGACTTGGCAGCTGTGTCATCCAGATAGGATTTCAGAAAGGTCTTGGGATCTTGGGAATACTCGACAAAGGTCGCTTCATCCCAAACCAACCCGTTTTCACCGGCAGCAACGATGCTGTCGCCGTATTTGAACCCTTCGACGGTGCCTGCGGTCCGACCCGCGATTCCATACAGGTTCGGGCCGGTCTTGCCGCCCTTGACGATCACTTCGCCAGCAGGGTCGGCGATCTGGTGGCAGGATTTGCATTTGTTAAAGGTCTTTTTGCCGGCCTCGGCGTCGCCTTCTGCATATGCGGGTAGGGCCATCAGGCCGACGATTGCGGTTGCGAGGATGCGATTCATAGCTTTTGCTCCGATACGAATTGGCTGCACCGAATGGATCGTCGGCGCAAAAAAGAGTCAACGCGCAGATTGCCGCGCGCGGCCACTGTGCCACTGCGGCATAGTGGCCGTCCTTAACTTATGTCATGTGACCCGGACCAACAGGGCAAAAGATCGCCAGCCGCTGGTGTCGCCAGATAAATCGCCCGCGCAATGGCGCGCGCCAGACATAGCGAGGCGGCGTGCCCGATCATTCCCAGCTCTGCTTCGTTCTCCAAAGGCATTGACCCGGTACTGACACCAAAGACCAGATCACCGTCGCCCGGCGTATGGGCGGGCAGGATGGCGCGTGCAATGCCATCATGCGCGGCCACGGCCAGCCTTTGGCATTGCGGTTTGGTCAAAGCGGCGTCCGTCGCCACGACAGCGATGGTTGTGTTGGTCTTGTCCAGCTCGGCCGGGCGCATGGCCTGCGCCTTGAGGCTAACCTGAGGCAGCCCCAGGCCTGCTCTGAAATCAGGCCCTAAACCGCCGAATTCGTCGCCAATTTCATAAGGCGCGGCCCAGAAATGACGGTCGCCGGGCGTGGTGACACTGCCCAGCGGGTTGGCTGCGACCAGAGCCCCGACGGTGACGCCCGTGTCCAGAACAAGCGATGCAGACCCAAGCCCGCCCTTGTGCATAGCGGCTAGGGCTCCGGTCCCTGCACCGGCCGTGCCCAGCGCAAAGTCCTTTGAGGCCGCGTCAAAAGCGGCGCGCCCCAAGGCACGGTACGGATTTTCGGACCAGCTCTTGTCACCGCCGTTGAGCAGATCGAACAGGATTGCCCCGGGCACGATCGGGACCACGGTATGGCCGACCGGATACCCCCGGCCTTGCGACCGAAGCGCATCCGACACGCCGGAACTGGCATCCAGTCCAAAAGCCGATCCGCCGGACAGGGCGATGGCATCTATCTTTGTCACCGTTTTGTCGGGGGCCAGAAGATCGGTTTCGCGCGTACCCGGCGCGCCGCCCATCACGTGCACGGACGCGGTGAAAGGCTGGTTGGCCGTCAGAACGGTTGTGCCGGATTTCAACCGGTCATCCTGAGCATTTCCGACCAAAAGCCCGGGGATATCGGTGATCAGGTTCTTAGGTCCGAGTTTCATCGAGAGGGTTTCCCTTGTCTCGGCAAAGCGCTGCCCCCGGTGGAGTTGCTTTTCAACAAATGAGGGCGCAGGTCAGATACAGCGGCCACCGTCAACCTCCAGCGCGGTTCCGGTGATCATGCTTGCCTCATCCGAGCACAGGAAACAGGCGGCGTTTGCCATGTCCTGAGGCGTGGAAAACCGGCCCAGTGGAATGGTCGACAGGAACTTGGCGCGAATCTCGGGTGTGTCTTCGCCCATGAAGGATTTCAGCAAGGGGGTTTCTCCGGCCACCGGGCAGATCGCATTCACGCGAACGCCAAAAGGCGCCAGTTCGACGGCCATCGTCTTGGTCGCGGTGATCATCCAACCCTTTGAGGCGTTGTACCAGTTGAGGTTCGGGCGCGGCGACAGACCTGCCGTGGAAGCAACGTTCAGGATCGCGCCCGAGCCCCGCGACTTCATTGCTGGTACAAATGCCCGCGCAGTGTGAAAGACGGATTTCATGTTAACGCTGAAGACGCGGTCGAAATCCTCCTCGCTCACTTCCTCCAGCGGTGTCGGCAGATGCGTCACGCCTGCGTTGTTCACCAGAATATCAACCTGCCCAAACTGGGCGATGGCGGCGTCTGCCATTGTTTGAACGGAAATCGCGTCGGCGACATCAACGTGCTGGGCGACGGCTGCCGCGCCAAGGGTCGCGGCCATTTGCTTTGCCGCATCCTTGTTGATATCGGCGATCATCACGCGCGCGCCCTCGTCAAGAAACTTCTGGGCAATCCCGGCCCCAAACCCCGAGGCGCCGCCAGTCACGATTGCGGTTTTATCCTTAAGCCTCATCGCGTTACCCCTCTGCCGATGCTCCGGGTCAGACTATCAACGCCCCGGCAAGATACCAGATTAATCTTCGGACACCTTGCCCCGCAGCGCTTTGACGTCGCCACGCGCCTTTTTTGCCGCAAGCCGACGCTTGACCGAACCGTAGGTGGGCTTGGTTGCAATACGCCGCTTGGGCTTGACCAATGCGCGGGTGATCAGTTCGGCCAGTCTGGCGCGCGCGATTTCACGGTTGCGCGCCTGCGAGCGGGTCTCTTCGCACTGGATGATGATCGCGCCCTCTTTGGTCCAGCGTCGCCCGGCGAGCCGTTTCAGCCGGGCTTTGACCGGATCCGGCAGAGACGGGGAGCGCGCCGCCTCAAACCGCAGCTCGACAGCGGTGGAAACCTTGTTGACGTTTTGCCCGCCTGGACCGGACGAGCGCACAAAGCTCTCGGTCATTTCCCAGTCCTGCAGGATGATATCGTCCGTAACGCGCAACATGCGCGCGACCTTACAGGTGGCGCGCAGAAACAAAAAGGGCCGCCCCGGCGGGACGGCCCTTCGAAAGTTCAGGAGGTCGGGTCGGTTAGATCAAACGACCAGCCGGAGCGAGCGCTCCGCCAAGGGCTGCCTTAACAGGCGATCCCCCCGGTTGTTCCGACACCTCTCTCCAATCTCTTTCTCGACACTGGATCACCTCCTTTTCTATCTGTTGCGGTTGAAAAGAAGCGTGACACAAGTTGTGCCAATCTCAAAGCACTTTTTTACACAGGCTGAGCGGTCAGTCGCGCAACGATCACTTTGAACGGGATCAGTGCGATCATCGCCAGCGACAGTTTCACCAGCCAGTCGGCAAAGGCCAGCGTTACCCACAAAGGTGCCATTGGACCGGACAGCATGAAGGGAACAGGTTCCCATGCCCAGCTGATGGCCGCATCGGCATTGGCGCCGAAGAACGTGACCGACGCCGAGAATGCGATGGTGAAGAACAACGCGGTGTCCAGCGCCGAGCCGACCAAAGTCGAGACCAGCGGCGCGCGCCACCAGCGGCCGCCGCGCATCGCGTTGAACACAGTAACGTCCGTCAGCTGCGCGATCAGGAAGGCGGTTCCGGACGCGACGGCAATCCGCAGCGGCACTGCGGCATAGGTGAAGCCATCGCCCTGCAGCATGATCTGGCTGCCGATGAGCGAGCAGATGATACCGGTGACAAACCCGGCAAACACGACCTTGCGGGCCGGACCCACGCCATAGACGCGGTTCATGATGTCAGTGACCAGAAAGGCCAGCGGATATGTGAAGGCACCCCAGGTCAGCAGGCCGTCAAGGATCAGGAACTGGACCAGGATGTTCGAGGCCACAACGATAGTGGCCATGGCAATAATGCCGGGAATAAAGCTGCGTTGCATTTTCAGATGCCCGTTTTGACAAGGTAGCGGCGACTTGGCCAAGGGTTCATCCCAAGGCAAGCCGCGCTTCTAGCGAGTCGAATCGTGTTTGGCAAGTCATTCGGGCAGCAGGTATTCCACCAGTTCGGTACGCTGCAGGGCCAGAAAATTGTCGTCCGAGATCATCGTCGCCCGCAGACGCCCCTGACCGTCGCGCCAGACCGACAACCCTTCGAGGTTATCATGCGTTCCGGTACCGGTTTCAAACAGGGTCTCTTCGGACATGGGTGTGTCTGCATTGATCTGCCAACGGCGCAGGCGCGAGCGGAAGCCGGTCAGCGATACGGCGCGTTCGAGAACATACAATCGGCCATCCGGGCCGAAATCTGCGGACACAGGCAGGAACCGGCCCCGCTGCGGCAGGACAAACGGTGTAGACCACGCCTGACCGTTCCAGCGATAGACCGGGATATTGCCTTCGGCGGTGCGGTTCTTTTCCGGCAGGGTATACAGCCGCCCCTGAGTGTCGATCGCCAACCCCTCGAACGATCCGTTGCCATCCAGACCGTCGAACGCCTTGGGGCGTGGCAGAACGCGCGCAGCACCGCCCGGGTCCGAATAGCGGGCAATGCGGTGAATGCCTTCGAAAGAGATATAGAAGCTTTCGTCAGGCGCGACGGCGAGTCCTTCTGAATCACCTGTGTAACCGGGCAAGGCGCGCCCTGTGCTGGACAGGACAGGCCAATGCCCCAATACTTTGACCTCGCTGATACGGTCCCCGTCCCGGTCAATCCGCGCGGCCACAAGGACAGCCCGGTCGCTGAGCGCGATCAGCTTGCGACCGTTTTCGGACAGATGGATCGCCGAAAAACCGCCAAACCAGTCCGACCCGTGGGTCCACTTAAAACTGCCCAGATGGGTGGCGGCAGGACCCTCGGCTGCCCGAAGAGGCCCCGCCAGCACCAGTGTCGCAATCAGTTGGACTGCAAGACGGCGGTGCATTGCTGGGGCAGATCGGCCAATCGGTATTCGCGGCGTTTCTTGGGGGCCGGTGCGTTTGGATCAGGCGGGGGCGGGTTGAGGATATTCTGCACCCATTGCTGCGCTTCGGCACAGCCATCACCTTTGGGCGGCGTATCCTGATTGACGCAGCCACGCGATCCTCTGGGGCATTTCAGGCGGACATGGAAGTGATAGTGATGCCCCCACCATGGCCTGATCTTGCGCAGATAGGCGCGGTTGCCCTTTTCGTCGTTGCACATCTGAACTTTGGCGCCCGGGAAGACGAATATCCGGGCCACGCGCTTGTCCTTGGCGGCCTCTCGCAGAACAGCATGGTGCTGTTTGGTCCAGTTGCCGTTCACATACGCCCCGTTCGAGCGGCGCAGGGAAATCGACGAGATATTCTCGCGTGCCTTGCGGGACAGCCTCATGTCGTTGCCCGGCAGCATCCATATATCGATGTCCAGACCCAGCTGATGGCTGCGGTGGCCGGATGTCATCGGACCGCCACGCGGCTGGCTGATATCCCCGACATAGAGACCATTCCAACCTGGTTGCTTCGCCGCAAAACGGCTGAGGTTCTGCACGTAATCGATCGCTTCAGGGTGCCCCCAATTTCGATTTCGCGACAGACGCATGGCCTGCCATGTCGGCCCGGTTTCGGGCAATTGTACCGACCCGGCCGCACATCCGCGCGAATAACTGCCGAAGGCCGCGGGTTTTTGTTGTGAACTGACTCTCTGCGCCCCGAACAACTGCTTGGCCAGGGGTTGCGCCCCCGCCGCGCCTGCCAGCGTCAAAGTCGCAAGAATTGCCAAAAAACGTAATAAAATCATCTGCTCTGATCCCCTTCCGGTTTAACCCAGCGCATTAGGAACAGGCCCAGAATAAACAACAGAACGATGGGTGACACCCCCAGTCTTGCGCTGCCCGTCGCGGCGGTTGCGATCCCGATCAGCAGGGGCGCGGCAAAGGCGGTGGCGCGACCGGACAGCCCGTAAAGCCCGAAACTCTCGACCGGCGCCTCGGGATCGGTGTGGCGCACCATCATGGATCGGCTGGCCGATTGCAGGATACCGCCCATACCGCCGATCAGAACACCGCAACCGAAGAAGACCAGATCCGGCAGGTTCGATCCCTCGGGCAACGCAATACCGTAAATCTGCGTCCGGTCCATCAGAACGACAGTGACGCAGACAAAGATCAGAACCCAGATAGCGGTCAAAATAACCGGTTTAGGGCCGTATCTCCGGTCCATCTTGCCGCCGACCCAGGCAAAGATGGCCGAGGCCAGAACGCTGACGATGCCAAACACACCGATCTTGATCAGGTCCCATTCCAGCACCAGGCGCGCGTAAACGCCTCCAAAACTATAAAGCCCGTTCAGCGCGTCGCGGTAAAACATGGACGAACCCAGATAGGCCGCAATACTGCCCCGGTGCCGCAGGGCGGTAATCGACTTCCCGAGCAGGCGCAAAGCCTCACCGACACTGCCCTTCTTGTTCGTCTGCGCATCGTCGCGGACCCACAGGAAATAGGGCACCATGAACAGTACAAACCACCCGGCGGTAAAGGGCCCGACAAAGCGCGTGCCCTCGCGCGCGGCGGCGTCCAGCCCGAACAACGGCTCCATCCCGATCAGCGTCTTGCCGTTGGGCTGTTCAACAAACAGCGTCAGCATGATCGCCAGCGAGATCAACCCGCCAAAGTACCCAAAGGCAAAACCAGAACCCGAAATCTCGCCGACCTCATTGTCGTCACCCAGATCGGGCAATTGCGAGTTGATAAAGATCAGCGCGTACTCCGCGCCCACAAAGCCCAGGCCAAATGCCGAAAGCATCAGCCACATATTCGATCCGTCCGGCAACGTGTACCACAGCGCAGCCGAGCCCACGGCGTACATCACCGAAAAGGCAAATATCCACGGAATGCGGCGACCCGAAACATCGGCCATGGCCCCCAATAACGGCGCACCAAACGCGATGATCAAACCGGTGATTGTCAGGCAGTTGGCCCAAACCGTCTGTGCCTGCGCGGCGGCAGCATCTGCGTCCAAACCTGCGTTGGCGTAATACCCGGCGGCCACTCCGGCAAAGTAGGGGCCAAAAACAAAAGTCACCAGCAAGGTGTGATACGGCTGGCTGGCCCAGTCGAAAAACCACCAGCCCCAAATGCGCTTGCGCTTGGAAATTTCTGCCATGACTGCCCCTGTTTATCGTTGTTTTCATAAGACGGGTCTTTGGCCTAATTCGCAAGCGTTCTGTTGGCTTACACTTGCTCTTTGCCGCAGGGGCGCTTACGTCTCAGCAAATGTGAAAACGGAGTGCCCATGCTGTCGCTGATCCAAATTCTCCTGCTGATCCTGGACATTGTCTGGTTCATCATCTTGGCCCATGTGATCATGAGCTGGCTGATCAACTTTCAGGTTCTCAACCTGCATCAACAGCTGGTGGCGCAAATCTGGTACGGGCTTAACCGCATATTAGAGCCTATCTACGGCCCGATCCGTCGTATTCTGCCCAACATTGGCGGGCTGGATCTGACGCCGTTGATAGTGTTGGTCGCTGTTTATGCGCTGCGGATTATCCTGATCAACAATGCGGTCTATTTCGTCTGAGGCCTTGTTCACCGAATCTTAGTATGTGATTGTCCTGTCTTAAGAGCAGATAGACCTTAAAACAGGGCAACACCGCACATGTTCGACGCCGCACCGATGTTGCGAGATGTCTTTGGATTCGACGACTTCCGCCCCGGGCAGGAAGAGATCGTCGATGCCGTGACCGCAGGCGAAAATGTGCTGGCGATCATGCCAACAGGCGGTGGTAAATCTCTTTGTTATCAACTGCCTGCGCTGATGCGCGATGGTGTGACGGTGGTGATCTCACCGCTAATCGCCCTGATGCGCGACCAGGTGCGCGGGCTGCAGGAGGCTGGGGTCGAAGCGGGTGCACTGACATCCGGCAACACGCCCGAGGAAATCGACGCCGTGTGGGAGGCGCTGGAAGCCGGGCGGCTCAAGCTGCTTTACATGGCGCCGGAACGGCTGGCGGCAGGATCTGCGCTGGGAATGCTGCGGCGGATCAATGTCAGTCTGATCGCCGTGGACGAAGCGCATTGCGTCAGCCAATGGGGGCATGACTTCCGCCCCGACTATCTGCGGATCGGAGAGTTGCGGCGCGCGTTGGATGTGCCGCTGGCCGCCTTCACCGCGACGGCGGATGCGGAAACGCAGGACGAGATCGTCGAGAAACTGTTTGACGGCACCGCTCCGCGTAAGTTTCTGCGTGGCTTCGACAGGCCGAATATCCATCTGGCCTTTGCCGCCAAGGACGGGCCGCGAAAGCAGGTGCTCGACTTCGCCGCCGCCCGAAAAGGGCAATCGGGCATTGTCTATTGCGGCACTCGCAACAAGACCGAAGTTCTGGCGCAGGCATTGCGGGCCGAAGACCATTCTGCCTGCCACTATCACGGTGGCATGGAGGCCGAAGATCGCCGCATCGTCGAAACCCGGTTCGCGCGCGAGGATGGCTTAATCGTGGTTGCCACCGTCGCCTTCGGCATGGGGATCGACAAGCCCGATATCCGTTGGGTCGCTCATGCGGACCTGCCCAAATCCATCGAAGCCTATTACCAGGAAATCGGTCGCGCTGGGCGTGACGGCAGCCCTGCGGAAACCCTGACCCTGTTCGGCCCCGACGACATCCGCCTGCGCCGTTCGCAAATCGACGAAGGGCTGGCCCCGCCTGAAAGGCGCATGGCCGATCACGCACGCCTGAACGCGCTGTTGGGGTTGGCCGAAGCGCTGGAATGCCGCCGCCGGAGCCTTCTGGGTTATTTTGGCGAACAGGCTGAACCCTGCAGTAAATGCGATCTGTGTGACAGCCCGCCCGAAGTGTTCGACGGCACCACGCCTGTTCGCATGGCCTTGTCCGCGATCCTGCGGACCGAGGAATGGTTTGGATCAGGTCACTTGATCGACATTCTGCTGGGCAACGAGACCGACAAGATCCGTGCCCGCCGCCACGATGATCTGTCGACATGGGGTATCGGCAAGGACTGGTCGCGCCCGCAATGGCAGGCGATTTTCCGGCAGATGATGGGCCATGATCTGGTCCGCCCCGATCCCGAACGCCACGGCGCACTGCGCATGACCGAGGCCGCGAAACCGATCCTCAAGGGCGAGGCGCAGATCAACTTGCGTAGGGATACAATACGCAAGGCGACCCGTCGGCCAGCGGTCAAGATGATGGTGTCGGAAGAAGATGCGCCTCTGCTGTCTGCGCTGAAGGCCAAACGCCGGGCGCTGGCGGAATCTGCCAGGGTTCCGGCCTATGTCATCTTCCCTGACCGCACCCTGATCGAGATGGCCGAAAAGCGCCCCGCACGCTGGATGACATAGCCCGGATCGGTGGCGTCGGCGCGAAGAAACTGGAGCGGTACGGCGATACCTTTCTTGAGGTGATCGCGGGTGCGGTCGAAACCGTGCATCCCGCGCGACGCAAGCTGGCCGGACGCGATCAGGGCGACATCTACGATCGCCTGCTTGAAATTCAGACACGCTTGTCACGCGGTCCGGACGGGATCGACAAACCGCTGAATTGCTCGGCTTCTCAATTGGCCAGGGTGGCGCAACTCCGCTCGGACGATCCAAGAGCGATCGAGCAGGTTCTGGGCGACCGCCGTCACGAAAGGTTTGGCGCTGCCTTTCTGGACGTGCTGCGTCAGGCGGGCTAGATACCCTGCATCAGGCAAAAAACGAGGGCGGATATGCTGGTAGTCATTTCCCCGGCCAAGCGGCTGGACTGGGCAGAGCGGGATGTCGATGTCACGCAACCGGACTTTCAGGATGATGCGATGCGCCTGTCGAAGACCGCCAGAAACCTGACTTTGGTCGATCTGAAGAAACTAATGGACCTGAGCGACGATCTGGCCCGGTTGAACCGCGACCGGTACCGCGTTTTTTCCGATGCGCCGGACGCAGAAGTGACCCGCCCCGCCGCATTGGCATTTGCCGGTGACACCTATCAAGGGCTTGAAGCAACCTCATTGGACGCCGAGGAATTGGTCTGGGCGCAGGATCACCTGCGCATTCTGTCCGGCCTTTACGGTGTGCTGCGACCGCTGGATGCCATTCAGGCCTATCGGCTGGAAATGGGCAGCAAGCTTAAGACCCGGCGCGGCAAAAACCTTTATGAATACTGGCGCGACCAGTTGAGCAAGGCCCTTAACGCGCAAGGTAGCGCCATTGGGTCTGACATTCTGATCAACTGCGCCAGTCAGGAGTATTTCGGCGCTGTCGACCCGAAGGCGCTTAAACTGCGGGTCATCACACCAGTTTTCATGGAAGACAAAGCCGGTACGCCGAAGATCGTCAGTTTCTTCGCCAAGAAGGCACGCGGCGCCATGGCACGGTATGTTATCCAGCACCGGCTGACCGATCCCAAGGGGCTGCTGGATTTCGATACCGGGGGCTATCAGTACCGTCCAGACCTATCGGAACAGGACAAACCGGTCTTTGTGCGTCCCTATCAGGCCTGATCCAGCATTGAAGGATCAAAAGCCACCAGTTCAACAGTGTTGCCTTCGGGGTCCTCTGTGAAGACTCCACGCCAGCCGATCCAGCCGAATTTTTCGACGCGGTAGGGTTGTCCTAATTCGGTGTACCAGCGCATGACGGACTCCTGCTCGGAAAACGGCAGAGAAAGGGCAATGTGATGCAAGGATGACCTGCCTCCGGTCACTGGCTTGTTTGCGCTGTTCGGGTGCAACCCGGGCCGCGGAGCCGCCGTGTGATGAAACAACGCCAGCACCTGTGTATGCCCGCCAAATCCTTCGGCGATGCGAAAAAAGGTAATGGCGCTGTTGTGATCGCCCGATAGACGCTCAAGCCCGATCACATTTTCATAGAACGCAACCATCGCGGGCATGTCGGCGCAGCGGATCGCAATCTCGCCCAACGCACGAGGGCGAAATCCGCGGTGATCCGAGGTTTGCTTGCGGGTCATGCGATCAGGCTATTCGACATGTCCGGGTTCGGCAATGACCGGGCAGGCGCCATCGGGACAGTGTCCAGGATCATCTGAAGTATGCGCTGCTTGTGTAGCGGTTTCGTCAGATCGTGATCCAGCCCGGCAGACAAAATTCCGGTGTCGTCCCCGTCCATCGCATGGGCGGTCAGGGCGACAATGGGCACATGGCGTCCTGTCCCAACCTCGCGCCGGCGAATTTCAGCCGTAGCCTGTTTGCCGTCCATTTTCGGCATTGAGATGTCCATGAAGATCAGGTCCGGGTCAAAATCCAGATGGGCCTGCACCGCATCAATCCCGTTATCTGCAAATCGCAGATCGATATTCGCATCCTTGACCATCTTTTTCAGGATCAGTTGATTGGTGCGATTGTTCTCGGCCGCCAAAACTCGCATCAGACGCTGCCCGGAAGGCAATTTGAGCCGACTGGGTGCCTCGGTGACAGAGACCGCTTCCACTGTTCTGCTGGCTTTGCCAAGCGCCATCAGCTGGGAATACAGTTCGGCCCGGGGAATCGGTTTCTGCAAGACACCATTAACCAGGTGCCGGGACGCGCTGGCGTGGATCAAAGCCGGGTTGGCGGACATGACGACGACGGGTGTTTCACCCAGTCCGCGTTCCTTCAGGATTGCCGCCAATTCAAGCCCGTCCATATCGGGCAGGTCATGGTCGCATAGTAGCAGGTCGACCGTCTCATCCACGATTTTCAATGCCTCTGACCCGGTCTCGCACATTGTGACCCTGGATCCCAGGCGCCCCAGCTGCTTGCTCGGGATGGCGCGATTTACAGCCAGATCCTCAACCACGACCACATGACGCAAACGTCCCCCCAGATCAGGTGGCTCCGGCTGTGGTCCCGGCATGGTCGGCAAAGAGATGCGAAACCCAAAACACGACCCCTTACCAGGATCGCTCTCAACCCAGATGGTCCCATCCATCAGGGTGATCAGTCGCTTGGTGATGGCAAGCCCCAGGCCGGTCCCCTCGAACAGCCGGTTTCGTTCATCTTCCACCTGGTTGAATTCACCGAATATGTGGCCGATCTTGTTTTCGGCAATTCCGATCCCGGTATCTTCGATCGCGACATGGATGTCGCACGTCTGCGCCTTGGCATTGGGGACTCCGGTTACACGGGTCAGGACGTGGCCCTGTGCGGTGAATTTCACCGCGTTGCCCACCAGATTGGTCAGAACCTGCCGAATACGTCCCGGATCGCCCATGAACAACGTTGGAAGAAACAGATCATAATCCACCAGTAAGGTCAGGCCTTTTTCCCGAACGCCGGGCTGCAGCAGCATCGCCACTTCGAGAATGCACCGTTCGAAATCGAACTGCTCGGGGTGCAGGGTCAGCCTGTCTGCTTCGATCTTTGAATAATCCAGCACATCATTGATGATGACCGGCAGTGCCTCGCCCGAGTTCCGGATGGTGTTGACGTATAAACGCTGCTCTTCCCCAAGCTGCGTCTCGGCCAGCAACTCGGTCATGCCTACAATGCCGTTCATAGGGGTTCTGATCTCGTGGCTCATATTGGCCAGAAACGAGGATTTGGCGCGGTTGGCGGCTTCGGCCCGTTCCCGCGCCGCCGTCAGTTCGGCCTCATGCCGGACCGAGGCGGTTATGTTCAACGCCAGGCTGACCACGTCCCCGCCATTGCCGCGTTGATCGATGAGCTTGATATACTGGCCATTCCAAACTGAATGACCACAGGTTCGGGGTTTGCCTGCATCCACCGCGACTGCATCCGCGCCTGCCAGTCGGCCGCGCACGACGTTCCTGCGCCAGTTTGTTTGCAAGACTCATTTCAGGTGATCCCGGAACACATTCCCGCACCATCCCGCCAGACCGTGAAGAAGTGATTAAGCCGTTGCCAAACAAGCGGGCCACATGCGAGGGTTGCTGCAAATAGGAGGTTGCGATGCACCGCTTGGTTTTGATTGCAATAGTTTATTTTCTTTCACATTTTTTCCAGCCAGCCCCGGGTCAGGCACAATCTGCCGCGCCAGAGTTCCGATACATCACGACCCGCGACGCTGATTTTATCGGAACAGATCTGAATGCGCTGTTCGACACGGATCTGAAATCCTGCATTCAGGCGTGTTCGGCCATCCAAAGCTGTACCGCATTTACCTTCAACACACGTTCGGATGCTTGCTTTCCAAAGAAGGACATAACCCGACAGGAACCCTACAACGGCGCTTTGTCCGCACAGAAGGTTTCAACGCCAGAATCGACCCTAACACTGGCAGCAACCCGCAAAGGCACGCTGGATTTCCTGCGACCGACCGATTTTGAACGGGCACGTGATCAGGCCAGGAACCTTGGATTTCTGCACTCGGCCGGCGGGTTCAATGCCGAAGACGCGATGAACGCGGCCCGCGCCGCCAATACGCCGGCTCTGGCCATGCAGTGGACCGGTGTGGCCCTGTCGATAAATGATGCCTCTGACCTGTGGACAGATTACGCCCGCCTGCTGCTTGCCATCGAAGCGTCGGGTTGGAACGAAAAAAATGTCCTTCATGATCGGGCGCTTGGCGCCGCCATAAACGGATACTTGCGCGCGGAATCAGAGGGCGCTCAGGTATCAGCACTGATAATCCTGTCGAACGCGCTTGAGGCAGTTGAGCGCGGGCGTGACATGATCCCGGCGCTGCGACTAGCCCAGCAGCTTCAGCCGCGCGAGGATGTTCTGGCCGCTCTGGATCAGGCGATCGGTAAATACGGGTTCCGGGTTTTGGACAGCAGCGTTGAAAGCGATGCTGCCGCGCCGCGCATCTGCGTTGAATTCTCGGAACCGCTTGTCAAAGCCGGTGTCGACTATGACCCCTTTGTACAGCGCAGCGTCGATGGTCTGGTGGTGCAGGCAGACGAGAAGCAGCTTTGCGTCGATGGTGTCGCGCATGGTGCGCGGTATCAGTTCACCTTGCGCGAGGGGTTGCCAGCCGCCTCGGGAGAAGTGCTGAACCGCAACGTCAGCCTGACCCACTACGTGCGCGACCGTTCGCCAACGGCCCGGTTTCCCGGGCGCGGATATGTGCTGCCTAAGTCAGCGGATGTGGCCTTGCCCGTTGAAACGGTCAACGTCGCCGAACTGGATCTGACCTTGCGCCGTATCAGCGACCGTAACCTGTTGCGTGCGGTTCAGCAGGGCTTTTTCGGCCGCCCCCTCAGCGAATGGGAAGAACGCGAGTTCAGCACCGAGATTGCCGAGGATATCTGGACAGGTACAGCGGAAGTCAAAAACCAGCTGAACCAGACCATGACAGCGCGCCTGCCGCTGGCTGAGGCGATTGCTGATCAACCGGCCGGTATCTACACGCTGTCCGCGCGGGTACCCGGCAGTGACCCTTACGATGACCCGTCAGCCACGCAGTGGTTCGTTCTGTCTGATCTGGGTCTCTCAACTGCTCAAGGCACGGACGGCCTGCATGTCGCGGTCCGTGGCCTGACCGACGCCGCACCCCGCGAAGGGATCGAGGTTTCGGTGATCTCGAATGCAAATGCGGTTATTGCCTGGGCCAAGACGGATGCCGAAGGCCATGCCCTTTTTGATGCCGGTCTTGTTCGGGGAACGGGGGCAAGCTCGCCCGCGCTGGTTGTGGCTGCCGATGGCGACAGCGATATTGGGTTCCTGTCGCTGACCGACCCGGCCTTTGACTTGTCCGACCGTGGTGTCGAGGGTCGGGCACCAGCCGGACCAATCGATGTCTTTCTGACCACCGACCGGGGCGCCTACCGCGCCGGTGAAACGATTCACCTGACGGCCCTGACGCGTGACGATCAGGCGCAGGCCATCGAGGGTTTGCCGCTGACTGCTATACTGCACCGCCCGGACGGGGTTGAGTATCGACGCGCCGTGTCGGACGGCGGTGTTGCCGGAGGTCATGTTTTTGCGTTGCCCGTGGCTGTGGATGCACCGCGCGGAACATGGCGGATCGAAGTCAAGTCGGACCCGAAGGCTGATGCGCTGGCGCAGCAGACCGTACTGATTGAAGACTTCCTGCCCGAGCGGATCGACTTCGACCTGTCCTTGCCGGACGCCCCGCTGCACCCTGGCGACAACCCGCCCCTGCGGATCGAAGCCCGCTATCTGTTCGGCGCACCAGGGTCGGATCTGAGCATCGACGGCCAGGTCCTCGCGCGCCCGGCGGAAGCGGTTTCCGGATATGACGGATATCGGTTTGGCCGTTATGACGCAGCGGTTTCGACCAAAAGCACCTATTTTGGCAATACGCGCACCGACGCTGCCGGTCTGGCAACTGTTGCGATGGAAATCCCTGTATTAGAGACCGAAGGGAAGCCCGTTGAAGCCACGGTGATTGCCCGGCTGGCAGACGGGTCTGGACGACCGGTCGAACGTCGCATGACGGCTCCGGTCCGGCCAACGCAGCCGGTCATAGGAATCAAACCGCTGTTTGACGGTGTTGTGCCTGAAGGCACCGAAGCCGGATTTCAGGTCGTCGGACTTTCGCCGGACCTATCGGCAACCCCGATGCGCCTGCGCTGGACCCTGAACCGGATTGAAACCCGGTATCAGTGGTACCAGCTGTACGGAGAATGGAAGTGGGAACCCACCACCCGGCGCACCCGGATCGCCACCGGAGAGGCCGAGTTTCAGTCAGACCCACTGACTTTGACATCTGCGGTCGACTGGGGCCGGTACGAGCTTGTGGTGCAGCGGATCGATGGCGCATACGCCGAAGCGGCTGTCGATTTCTACGCGGGCTGGTACCAGGCCGCCGACGCCACAAGCACTCCGGACAGGTTGGACATGTCATTGGACCGTGACAGCTATCGCCCCGGTGACACGGCGCAGCTGAGGATTGTGGCCCGCATGGCAGGTGTTGCGCAGATCGACGTTCTGTCGAACCGGCTGATCCAACGCCAGATGATCGAAGTCCCTGAAGGGGAAACCGTTGTTCCCATCGATGTCACGCCGGAATGGGGCGCGGGCGCCTATGTCGCCGCCACACTCATCCGGCCGATGGACGTATCCGCCGGCCAGAACCCGTCCAGGGCCATGGGGATCGCTCACGCCAGTGTTGAACCGGTCGGGCGCAGGCTGCAGGTTGGGATTGAGGTGCCCGAGCTTACGACACCAAGACAGGTGCAAAAGACCCGCATCAGGGTCGAAAACGCCCCGGCCAATGATCCCGTCTGGCTGGCGCTGGCAGCGGTAGATGTCGGTATCCTGAACCTGACAGGTTTTGAATCACCGAACCCGCAATCCTATTACTTTGGGCAACGCCGTCTGGGCGTCGAATTGCGGGACGTCTATGGCCGACTGATCGACGGGATGAACGGGACCATGGGTCTCGTTCGTTCCGGAGGTGACAGCGACGCTGGTATGCGGCGGCAGTCGCCACCGCCGACACAGGATCTGATGGCCGTGTTCAGCGGTCCGGTTCAGGTCGATGAAACGGGCGAAGTCGAACTGGACATTCCTCTGCCCGATTTTAACGGCACCGTGCGTCTGATGGCCGTCGCCTGGTCGCGCAACGCGGTCGGTCAGGCCGAAGCTGAGATGATCGTTCGCGACCCGGTTGTCGTATCGGCCAGCTTGCCACGTTTTCTGGCCTCTGGCGACCAAAGCCGGATGCTGCTGGAGATCGTGCATGCCGACGGTCCGGCAGGTGAAATGGCACTAGGTCTGGCGGCTTCGGCCGGGCTGGAACTGGCCGCAACCCCGACCAGTTTCACGTTGCAACCCGGCGGCAAGACCGTTTTGGAAGTTCCAATTCGAGCAACTGCGGTTGGTGACCCTGAGATCAACCTGTCAATCACAACACCGGACGGCCGCGATCTGCCTCAGACGTTGCGGATGCCGGTTCGCGCAAACGATCCTGCCGTTGCTCTGACACGCCGATTTTCGCTGGGCGCGGGTGACAGCTTTCTGTTTTCGCAGGATGTCTTCGACGGATTCCGGCCCGGATCGGTCAAGGCGATCCTGTCCGCCGGTCCGCTGGCGAAATTCGACACGCCCGGCCTGCTGGATTGGTTGAACAGGTACCCATATGGCTGCACCGAACAGATCACCAGTCAGGCGCTGCCGCTGCTGTATTTGTCTTCGGTCGCCCAGGCCTCGGGGCTGGGGAACGGACCGGCGATCGAAGCGCGGATCAGCACGGCCATCCGCAGCATACTGACCCGGCAAACCTCGAATGGTGCCTTTGGGCTGTGGCGCGCCCAGGGCGGCGATTTCTGGCTGGATGCTTATGTCACCGACTTCCTGTCCCGCGCCCGCGCGCAGGGCCATACAGTGCCGGACCGTGCCTTTGCACAGGCGATGGACAACCTGCGAAACAGGATCAGCTATGCCCCTGATTTCGATGAAGGCGGGCAAGACATCGCTTATGCGCTGATGGTTCTGGCCCGCGAAAGCGCGGCATCCATGGGCGATCTGCGCTATTACGCCGACGTCAAGGGCGATGCCTTCGCCACGCCTCTGGCAGCCGCTCAGCTTGGGGCAGCGCTGGCCTCTTACGGGGATCAGACACGAGCGGACAGGATGTTTGCACGCTCTGCCCAGCTACTTGCTGAGCGGCCGGATCAAAATCAAAGCTACTGGCGCACCGATTACGGAACCGAACTGCGCGATGCGGCCGGACTGCTGACGCTGGCGGTGGACGCAGGCAGCGAGGTGATCGACCGGGACGATCTGATCCGGCGGGTCAGTTCCGCCCCGGCGCATTTGTCAACGCAAGAGGCATCATGGTCGCTGCTGGCGGCGCATGCGCTGATCTCGAACCCGGAAAGCGCCGGGCTGCGTGTGAACGGTGCGCCGGTCGAGGGGCCGTTTGTGCAGGTCCTGCATTCGGACAGCGACGATGTACTGAACATAACTGCCGCGGACGGACAGGCCACGGACATCACGATGACGGTGACGGGAATACCCGACGTCCCACTTGCGGCGGGCGGAACCGGATATGCGATCGAGCGGGTGTATTTCTCAATGGAAGGTGAAACGCTGGACCAGTCCGCACTTTCGGTGGGCACGCGATTTGTCACGGTTCTGACCGTCACGCCCTTCGAGGATGGCGGTGCGCGCCTGATGATCGACGACCCGCTGGCCGCTGGTATCGAGATCGACAATCCCAACCTGTTGCGATCGGGTGATGTGCGATCGCTGGACTGGCTGGATTTGTCCGAAGCCAGGCATACCGAATTCCGGTCTGACCGGTTTTTGGCGGCGGTTGACTTGCAGGACCGCAAGCCGGTTACGCTTGCGTATGTGGCACGTGCCGTAACACCCGGTGCCTTTCATCACCCGGCAGCCTCGGTCGAGGATATGTATCGCCCGCAGAACCGGGCGCACACCAACACTGGGCGCGTTGTGGTCGAATGATCGGGGGTCAAACATATCGAAGTTTTGGCAAGGCCGATGCCTAGGGTCAGCCTTCTGCTCTTGGCACTTGCGGGGCTTTTGTATGTGACCGGCTTTGCCCGCGACCGCTTTGCGGACTGGGTCGATTCCACATCGCTACCTGCGGTTCTGACGGAAACATCGGTCGAGATGCGGGACCGGAACGGCGATCTGCTGCGCGCATTTCCGGTGGCGGACGGTATCTGGCGGATGCAGCATGGCCCGGTCGATCTGAGTTTTGTCAACATGCTGATCCGGTACGAAGACAAACGGTTTCGTGCTCACTCCGGCATCGATCCGCTGGCCATGGCGCGGGCGGGGGCGCAGTCGCTTTGGAACGGCCGACCTGTTTCTGGCGGATCGACCCTGACCATGCAGGTTGCCCGCCTGATCGAGGATGGCCCGACAGGTCGGTGGAGCGGCAAGCTCCGCCAGATCCGGGTGGCTTTGGCGTTGGAACAGTGCCTGAACAAGGATCAGATCCTGTCGCTGTATCTGACCCATGCTCCTTATGGTGGCAATCTTGAAGGGGTCCGGGCGGGCAGTCGGGCGTGGTTCGGCAAGGATCCGTCCCGTTTGACGCCTGCGCAGGCGGCCTTGTTGATCGCCCTGCCACAATCCCCCGAGGCACGGCGACCCGACCGCAATCTTCAAGCAGGGCGCAAAGCCCGCGACCGGGTTTTGCAACGGCTACATCGCAATGGTCTTTTGTCCAGACCCGAGATGCAAAGCGCCATGGCAGACCCGGTGCCAACCAGAATGCGGCCCTTTCCCCGGCTGGCACCCCACCTGACGGACCGGGCCCGTGCGGGGTTGCCCGAAGCTCTGGCGCAGGACCTGACCCTGGACGGGGCGTTGCAGGCAAAGTTGGAACCGCTGATCGCGCAGGCCGCCAAACGGGCCGGACCCCGCGTTTCCGGCGCAATGATCGTGGCTGACCATGAAACCGGCGCGATTCTGGCTTCGGTCGGGTCGGCGGGTTATCGGGACGCGCGTCAGGGGTTTGTGGACATGACGCGGGCGTTGCGTTCACCCGGATCAACCCTGAAACCCCTGATCTATGGACTGGCCTTCGACCAGGGTCTGGCGCATCCGGAAACCCTGATCAGCGACAGCCCGGTGATGTTCGGGCGATATGCACCCCGCAACTTCGACGGCGTGTTCAGGGGTGACGTGCGTATTCGCGATGCGCTGCAACTGTCGCTGAACATTCCCGTGGTGCGCCTGACGCAAGAACTGGGACCTGCCCGCGTCATGGACGCCCTGCAGCGTGCCAACACCGAACCGCGCCTCAACGGAGGCGCACCGGGTCTGGCGATCTCGCTTGGCGGTGTCGGGCTCAGCCTGCACGATCTTGTGCAGCTTTTTGCGGTGGTGGCGGCAGGTGGCCAAGGCCCCGTCTTGCACTTTCGGGCATTGGATGGCGACGATTATACGCGACGTGTCCTGTCGGAACCGGCGGCCTGGCAGGTTGGCAATATTCTGACCGGACTGACCCCGCCATCAGGTGCGCAATCCGGTGTATTGGCATATAAGACCGGAACCTCTTACGGGCACCGGGACGCTTGGGCGATCGGCTATGACGGCCGTCACGTCATCGGTGTCTGGCTGGGGCGGGCAGACGGCACACCGGTGCCCGGTGCGTTTGGCGGCGCACTTGCGGCCCCAGTTTTGTTTGAAGCCTTCGGTCTTCTGAAACCCAAATTCACTCCGATGCCGCCGCCGCCGCCATCAACCCTGCTTATCGGTGCCGCGCAACTGCCCCAGCCTTTGCGGCGGTTCCGCCCTCGCCAAGCTGCTTTTGAGGCGGACCCTTCTGCGCCGCAACTATTGTTTCCGCCCAAGGATGCCTTGTTAGAGACAAAAGGAGCCTCCCTTACGCTGAAGCTGAGGGGCGGAACCGGGCCGTTTTCCGTCCTGTCTGACGGCGTGCCCGTCGTAACCGGCCAGCACCACAGAGAGTTTGAAATTCCCAACCCCGGGCCCGGACACACCGCCCTTGTCGTGGTGGATGCACTGGGGAAATCCGACAGGGTTTCGTTCAAGATCAGATGACGGGAGAAAACGAATGCGCAATTGGCTTGTTTTTGTTCTTGCTTCGACGGCCACTCAGACAGCGGCTGAATGCGCGTCTGACGCCCAGATCGACCGGTTTGTTCAGGACTATCTTACGAACACACCTACCGTTGCTCTGACCCCGGACGGAAGCATGGCGGATGCGCTTTGCACGCAGGCGAAACTTGTCACTGCGATGCAGCCGCATCTTTGACCGTTGATTGGCTACAAGGCGGGCCTGACCAGCAAACCCGCGCAGGACAGGTTTGGAGCTAGCGAACCGGTTCAGGGTATTCTGTATCGCGACATGATGCTGGATGACGGGGCAAGTGTTTCAGAAAATTGGGGGGCCCGTCCGGTATTCGAGGCGGACCTGATCCTGGTGGTCGGCGACGCAGCGATCAATCAGGCAACCACACCCGACGAAGTGATGGAACATGTCTCGTCTGTTCGACCCTTCATCGAACTGCCTGACCTGACCATGGCCGACGGAGAACCCATTACCCCCGTCACCCTGACCGCAATCGGAGTTGCCCCGAAACTCGGCGTTTTAGGGTCTGAAATCGCCGTCACCGATCCCGCCGCCATGTCGCAGGATTTGATGGGCATGACGGTCACGCTTAGCGCTGCCGACGGTGAGGTTCTGGCACAGGCGCCTGGCACAGCCTTGTTGGGTCATCCGGCAAACGCGGCACTCTGGCTGATGTCAAAAGGGATCGAATTTGCGCCCGGCGATCTGATTTCGGTTGGCTCGTTCGGTCCGCTGTTTCCGCTTGCCAAAGGCAAAGGCGGCGCGTCCGTCAGGTATGACGGCCTGCCCGGCAATCCTACCGTCAACGTGACATTCGAGTAGCTTATCGCCGCCCTTCACGCAGCCAACCAGCCAGCAGGAACCCGCCAGCCAGCAGCAAGACCAGCCAGGGCGGCAGCAACCCGGCCTGCGTGACATCGCGCGTCTCATAAGCGTCTCTTGGGGTCAGACCGATCCAGCCGCGCCCCGAGGCCGGCCGCCCGACGCGCACATTGCGGATCGACGGCAGCCCGTCCTCCAGACGGACAACACCACCGCGCAAATCTGCCAGAAGCGGTTCCAGCAGGTCGCCGGTTGCTATGGTCTGCTCGAACTCTTTCGGCGCAGCGGGCCCAAGGCCGATCACCGCTGAATTCTCACCTTCTTCAAGGCGGTAGAGCCCGATCTCAGGTCCGATATATTGGGCCTCGAACCGTCCCGGTGACACCTCCTCAAGCGTGATGTCCAGCGTTTCGCCATTTGGGCGTATCACGGTCACGGTTCCAACCTCATCGCTGAGCGTCTGGCGGATGATGCGCATGACCTGACCGTTAGCTTCGGCCCACAGGGCTTCTTCCTCAAGTTCGGGTTCTTTCATCATCCAATGCGCAAGCCTGCGCAGCAGTTCCAGTTGTGGGCCACCGCCTTCGAAGCCCCGGCTCCACAGCCAGGCGTGGTCCGAGGCCAAAAGCGCCACGCGTCCTTCGCCCACACGGTCGAGCACCAGCAACGGCCGATCATCAACCCCGGACATCAACGCCTCACCTGACCGGTGTTTGACATCGATCTGACGCAGCCACGCGCCCCAGGTTTCGGGATCGCCGAGATCGGTTGTAACCGGGTGGCGCTGACCAAGATCCGTGACTTTCGGCACATAGCGTTCCTCAATCACACGCGCGGTCGGCTGCGCGGGCAGGATCGGAGCAAGCGGAGATCGGAAAATGCTGTCAGCCGTCGCAAAATCCGGCCCGGCCGCAATCAGAACCGCACCACCTTCGTTGATGTAGTTGGTGACATTGTCCAGATAGATCGCGGGCAGGATGCCACGACGCTTGTAGCGGTCAAAGATGATCAGGTCGAAATCGTTGATCTTCTCAAGAAACAGCTCGCGCGTCGGGAAGGCGATCAAAGACAGCTCGTCCACCGGCACCCCGTCCTGTTTTTCCGGTGGACGCAGGATAGTGAAGTGGACGAGATCAACAGAACTGTCCGATTTCAGAAGGTTACGCCATGTCCGCCCGCCCGGATGCGGTTCTCCGGAAACAAGCAGAACCCGCAGCCGATCACGGACACCGTTCATCTGAATCAGCGCGGTATTGTTGCGATCGGTCAACTCGCCCTTGGCCTGCGGCACCGAGAACTGGATGACGTTCCGCCCACCATGTGGCAGCGTTATGGGAAGCTCGACATCCACCCCGATGGGAATGCTGAAGCTATCCGGCGCGGCCCCGTCGACCGAGATTTCAAGCGGCGCGGTGGCTGCTCCGGCAGGTGCGGCGCCGCTGTCCTCGACCCGCAAGGTCAGCGTCACGGGCTCACCGATAATGGCAAAGGCAGGCGCGTTGCGGACAATCAGCCGACGGTCCCAATCACCGGCACGGCCGGTTTGCAGCAGATGCAATGGCGCGGGCAGGTCCGGGGCCTGATCGACGTCATGCACGATACCGTCCGAGACCACCAGTATCCCGGCGATGCGCGCACGGGGTTCTTCGGCCAGCGCCTCGTTGAGGGCAGCCATCACCCGCGTGCCTTCATCCCCGTCACCGTCGCCGACGGCGATGCGGCGCAGTTCGGTATTGTCGCGGGATTCGATTTCTGCCGCCAGTTCCTCTGCGGCCCGTGCCGTCTGATCGGCGCGATCCGACAGGGTCTGACTGGCGCTTTCATCCTCGATCATCAGGACAATATCCGTCAGAGGCGCGCGATCCTCGACCTGATAGACCGGACCGGACAGCGCCGCGACAACGACCAAAGCCGCCAACCCGCGCAAGGCCCAGCCGGACAGACCGCGCCACAGCGCAAGAATAACGCCGCCCAGCGCAACCCCGGCGACAATGGCCAATACCGGCCATGGGATCAGCGGATCAAAGATGACGGTTCCGGTCATTGCCCCAACCTGTCTAGCAAAGCGGGCACATGGACCTGATCGGATTTATAGTTCCCGGTCAGAACGTGCATGACCAGGTTCACACCAAAACGGTTGGCCAGTTCGCGCTGACGTTCGCCGGCATAACCGCGGCCAACCGGCAGCAGGGCCTGCCCGTTTCGGTCGATGGCCCAGGCACCGGCCCAGTCATTGCCGCCGATCACCACCGGGGTGACATTGTCGTTGAGATTTCGGAAAGGCATCCCTTCGATCTGTTCCGCATCCGGCGGCGCCGCTTCGACCCAGACCTCGGCCCCGCCATATCGTCCCGGAAAATCCTGCAGCAGATAAAAGGCACGTGTCAGAACATGATCGCGCGGAACAGGCTCTAACGAAGGGATATTCAAAGGTCCGGCCAATTGTTGAAGCTTGCGCCCGTTAGGACTGGCGGCGCCAAAACGGGCCACATCCGAGTCGCGGGTATCAAACAGGATCATTCCACCCGAGCGCAGATACGCGTTGAGTTTCGCGTACGCCTCGGAGGAAGGCTGAGGCTGGTCCGGCGTAATGGGCCAGTACAGAAGTGGAAAGAACGCAAGTTCGTCGCGTTCCAGATCGACGCCGATTGGCTCGGCTGGTTCCACGGAAGTTCGGAACAACAGCGTTTGCGAAAGCCCGCGCATACCGGCCCCGGCAATCGCATCCACATTCTCGTCACCTGTCAGCACATGGGCCAGAACCAGTTCCTGTGTGGCGCTCAGCGCAAATGCGGTATCTTCGGGCGATTGGGCCTGTGCCTCGGGGGTCAGCATCATTGCGCCAAGGGCCACCACCGCCGTACGCGCCAAGCCCAACCGCCCGGACAAGGCCAGCGAGGCGATCACGTCCACGGTCAGCAACAGCAGCGCGAGGCTCAGCAACAGGCCCCCGATCGGGGTTTCCGTGTTAACCTCCTGACCCCTGATCGTCACATCCCCAGACCAAACCGCCGGTTGGAATGTCGCGTCATCGGTCAGCGCGTTCAGCGCCAGTTTCTGTTTACCGCTTTCATACAGTCCCGGCCGCAATTCCGGACCGACCGCCCGGGACAACAGATCAACACCGTCCACCCCGGCCAGATTGCCCGCATCCGAAAGCGACCCGAACCCGTCCAGAACCTGAATCGGCTCCCAGACGGTGCCCTGCAACTGAGCCTCCTGCCGGGATTTTGCGGCCGAGGCCACGGCCAGACGGTCCAGCATTTCGACAAACAAACCGGACAGAGGAACGGTCGACCATTCCGCGTCAGCCGTGACGTGAAACAGCACTACCTGGCCCAGACCCAATGTCTTTCGGGTGACAAGCGGCGTTCCGTCAGACAGCGATGCAATCACCCGATCGGCCAGATTAGGGTCTGGTTGGGCCATGACCTGCGTAGTGACAGTCACATCACCGGGGATCTGCAGGCCATAGAATGGCGAGCCTTCGACAAATGGCGCCAACCCCTTGGCTTCTCCCCAACTCATCGCGCCACCGACCGAACGCCCGCCGCTGCGCAGGCGTACCGGCAGCAAGGCGTCCTCATCCTTGCGGCCCAGATCACTTGCCGCCATGCGCGGGCCGGCAAAGCGCAGCAACAGCCCACCCTCTTCGACCCATTGAACCAGTTCAGCCTGTTCCGTGTCGGAGAGTTTGGCCACATCCGCCAGCACGATCACATCGGGGTTGGCAGGCAACACATCCAGCAGACCGCCATCGACAAAATCAGCGGTCGGTCTGAGAACCTGTGTGAGATAGTGCAGCGGCGACAGCAGTTCCAACCCCTCGCGGTTCAGCGTACCGGCGATCAGGGCAACCTCGCGCCGCCGCAGGCTGTCATCGGTCAGCGTCGTGGTCCCGGCTGAGCGCTGGCCCTGAATTTCGAACCGCGTGATCCGGGCGCGCAGTTCAGATGGCAGTGACAGATCAAACTGCGCCTGGGTTTCACCATCCTCGAACGTCACATCGACCGATTGCAGAACACGCATTGCACCTGCGGGGTCGCGGCCCTGAGCCAAGATCGTCAGCGGCATGGCCGGTCCGGGTTCCGACCGCAGCGCTGTCACCTGAATAACGCCGTCCTGATACGCTGCGGGCAATAGTGCAAGAACCGGCGCAGACGGGCGGTAGACCGTGACGCTCCCGCGCGCCTGCAGGGCGGACAACATCCGGTCGTGGCCCGCGTAGTTCAGCCGGTCGCTAAACCAGCGTGTCTCGAACCCGCCATCAACCTCGGCCAGCGCCGCCAACACCTGATCCAACTGTTTCGGGCTGGGCTGCCAAGGCATCGGCATCAGGCCCGGCAGGCGCCCGCGCCATGCCTCAGCGGCCCGAAAAACCGGTGTTTCCGGGTCGGTCAGGCGCAAAATCGATACGGGGCGACCGGCACGGCCAGCCTCGGTCAATTGCGCGTCGATCTGGTCCAGCGTAGCTGACCAACGCGTTCCACCGGCCCAACTGGCGTCCAGAACCATCAGAAGTGGACCCGATCCTGCCTGATCACGCGACGGGTTCAGAACCGGCCCGGCCAGCCCGATGATGATCGCCGCCGCCGCCAGCATCCGTAACAGCAGCAGCCACCACGGGGTTCGGTCCGAGACGCTTTCGTCATCTTTCAACCCAAGCAGCAATGTAACCGCCGGGAACAGTCGGCGAATGGGTGCCGGTGGCACGGCGCGCAGAATCAGCCACAGGATCGGCAGGGTCAGAAGGCCCAGCAGCACCCATGGGGCTGTAAATCCGATGCCTGCCAGAACCGTCATTGCGTACCCCCGTCTAACGCACGGTAGAGCCACAACAGAGCCGCTTGCGCGCTTTCACCGGTGTGGTGCTGACCCAGTTGCCAGCCAGTTGCACGACAAAGCTGTGTCAGCGCATCCTTGCGCGCGGCCAACCTGCCAAGATAGCGGTCGCGCAGATCTCCGGCCTTGAGGGTTTCATGTCGGACCGAGCCGCCGACGCTTTCGAAAATAGTGCGGCCCTGGAAGGGAAAGGTCTCCTCGCCGGGGTCCAGAACCTGCAGCAACACACCGCGAACGCCGCGATCCGCAGCCTTGGTGAGCGCCAGTTCAACCTCATCCAGCGGACCCAGGAAATCAGAGATGAACACAGCCCGAGCATGCGGAACCATGGCCCGGTGTTCCGGTGGTGCATAGTCGACCTCGGTGTCCTCGGACCAGGCTTGCGCCAGCCGGATGATCTGGGCGTTGCCCCGCCGCGGCGGCAGCGTGGTGCCGGTCAGTCCGACGCGCTCACCACCCCGCACCAGCAAGATCGCTGTCGCCAGACCCAGCAGCCGCGCCCGGTCCGCCTTGGTCGGCAGCGCCCTGTCCGAGGCAAACCGCATCGATGCGCCCTGATCGACCCACAGCATGATCGACTGGGCGATCTGCCATTCCCGCTCGCGCACGAACTGCTGATCCCCCCGCGCCGAGCGTCGGTGGTCGATCAGACGGCGACTGTCACCGGCCTGCGCCGGGCGGTATTGCCAGAAATCGTCGCCCAGGCCCGAACGCCGTCGCCCGTGGTCACCCAGCAGGACGGTTCCGGCCAGATGTTCGGCCCGCGCCAAAAGGGGCGGCAGCCGAGACGCCTCGGCCTCGGATCTTTCACGAAGGGTCAGCGCGGCATTCACGCCGCGGCCTCGGTACGCACCAATCCGGCGGCGGTGGTGTCGATCAGGCTGGCCAGACTGTCACCACGCGCACGCGCTGCAAAGTTCAGCGCCATGCGATGGCTGAGCACCGGACGCGCCATGTCCAGCACATCCTCGGCATTTGGCGCCAGACGCCCCTGCAACATCGCGCGGGCGCGCACGGTCATCATCAGCGCCTGTGCCGCCCGGGGACCAGGACCCCAGGCGACTGTTTCAGAAACACGGTCCGAAACGCCCGGTTCTTCGGGGCGGAAGGCGCGGACCAGATCAAGGATCAGTTCGACCACCGATTCACCCACCGGCATCCGGCGCAACAGGACCTGTGCCGCCAGCAATTCCTCTTTGGTGAAAATCTGGCTGGCCTCGTCTTCTTCCACGCCTGTCGTCGCCAACAGAATGTCCCGTTCGGTTTGGCGATCCGGGTATTCGACATCGATCTGAACCAGGAACCGGTCCAGCTGCGCTTCGGGCAATGGATAGGTGCCTTCCTGTTCGATCGGGTTCTGCGTTGCCAGCACATGGAACGGGACACCCAGCGAGCGATCTTCGCCCGCGACCGTCACCGTGCGCTCCTGCATCGCCTGCAGCAGCGCCGACTGGGTGCGCGGGCTGGCGCGGTTGATCTCGTCCGCCATCAGCAATTCGCAGAAAATCGGGCCGGGGATGAACCGGAAATGACGGCTGCCATCATCGGCGGTATCCAGAACTTCGGACCCCAGAATATCGGCAGGCATCAGGTCAGGCGTGAACTGGATGCGATTGCCATGCAGGCCCATCACGGTCGACAGCGTTTCCACCAGCCGCGTTTTACCCAGCCCGGGCAGACCGATCAACAATGCGTGACCACCACATAAAAGCGCCGTCAGGGTCAGGTCCACGACCCTCTCCTGCCCGATAAAGCGGCGGGTGATCGAGGTTTTGGCCTCTTGCAGCTTGTTTTCCAGCGCTTCGATCTCGGCGACGAGGTCGGCAGGTTCGGACATGGTTTTCCCTTCCGTGGACGAATATGATTGAAGTGTATCGCGCTGACAGGAAATGGCAAAAGCAATGAGCGGACAAAAACCTGTGACACCTTCTCCCGATGGTCTTGCGGCCTCGGTCAATTCGGTCAAAAGGCGGGGTTTACCGCCCGTTCACCTTTGGAATCCTCCGTTTTGCGGCGATCTGGACATCCGTATCGCCAAAGATGGTTCGTGGAGTTATTTAGGCTCACCCATCAACCGTTTCGAGCTTGTGAAGCTTTTTTCCTCAATTCTTAAGAAAGAAGACGGGAAGTATTTTCTGGTGACCCCGGTCGAAAAGGTGGGAATCACCGTCGAGGATGCACCCTTTGTCGCCGTAGACTTTGACAACACCGATGAAAGCGGTGTGCAAGTCCTGACGTTCACAACCCAGGCGGGCGATAGAGCTGCCGCAGGGCCCGATCATCCGATCCGCATTGTCATCCATCCGGAAACGAATGAACCTTCCCTTTACATATTGATGCGCGCAAACCTTGAAGCGCGCGTTGACCGCAAAAGCTTTTACCGCCTTGTAGACATCGGCACTGACCATGACGGCTGGTTCGGCGTCTGGTCAGGGGGCGTTTTCTTTCCCCTAATCCAGTCTGATGCGCTGGAGCGTAACTAGGCCAGGCGCACCGATCTTCGGTCTTGTGCCAGCACAACCGCCAGTGCGACGATGCCCGCGCCCAGCGTGCGGGTCCAGTTCCACTCTTCCCCAAGCATCACCATGATCAGCATTACGTAGAACGGCGCGATGTTGATGTGAAACGAAGCCAGCGCGACGCCCAGCCTTGCGATGGAACCGACAAACAGAATCTGACTGATCCCCATCGAAATCAGCGCATAGATCGCCAGCATCCCGACCTGATCAACGTCAATCGGAGCAGACGGCAGAATATCCATCCCCAACTGATGCGACAGGATCATCAGAATGGTCGCCATGACCAGACCACCGACAAAAACGATCGTGGCGCGCCCGGTCTGGCTCAGTTCGGGAAAATCCCTCGCCGTTGCCTGACTGGCCCAACAGAACAGAGCCGTTGAAAGCACGGCGCAGACCGCGCCCAAGCCCAGCTGCGCCGGGGCCATTGAACTAGTGGCGATCAGGCCCCCTGCAATTGATACAGCAACGCCAAGGGCAAAGTTCCACTTCAGACGCCGCGTACCAGCGGCAAGCTCGAGCAAAGTTGCCGTCAGCGGGGCGCAGGACGCGATGATCGCGACGGTGACGGGATCCGTCAGTTTCTGTGCGAGGATGATCAGGAACATGCCGGTGCCTATGCCAAGCCCGCCCACCAACAGCGCGTGCCGCCACCGTGCGCGAAGAACACGTGTCGGACCGTCGATCAGGATCCAGACCGGCACCAGAACAAGCACCGCCAAAGCCAGACGCGCCGCCAACAGGGCGACCGGGGGCCAGCTTTGAAGCAAAACCTCAGCCGCCGGAAACCCGGCAGCCCAGCACAGCATGGACGCAACCGCCAGACCATTGCCCGACAAGGCAGAGCTCTGGCCTTGGGGCACAGAAGCGGATTGACCGCGAACGGTTTCAGAGCTCATCGCCATGAATTTCAGACCTTCTGTTGGCAGGGCGTCGCAAAATTGATTCGCCGCATAGGCCCTACGGTCGGCGATGTGCCACCGCTATTCTGGTCGATTTTCGACAATCTGTCGTTTTCAGTCCCTTTCCCGGACATCACCCCGGGTCTAAGGTCCCGGTAAAAGGAACACCGAGCACATGCCAAGATTTGCCGCAAATATCTCGCTTCTGTTTGCCGAACTTCCCTATCTGGACAGGTTCGAGGCGGCCGCGCGTGCCGGGTTTTCGGCCGTGGAGATACTGTTTCCGTACGATCTGGCGGCCCGTGAAACCAGCCGCGCCCTGCTGGAAAACGGGCTTGAGCTGTTGCTGATCAACGCCCCACCGCCCAACTACACGGGCGGTCAGCCCGGCTATGCCGCCGTTCTGGGCGGCGAGGCCCGCTTTCAGACCGATATCCGCCGGGTCCTGAGATATGCGCAGGTGCTGCGCGCGGGTCAGATCCACATCATGTCCGGCTATGCAGAAGGCTCAGCAGCGTTTGAGACCTTTGTGCGAAATCTTCAATGGGCCGCTGATTTCGCGCCCACGCAGAAATTCACGATCGAACCGCTGAACACGACGTCGCAACCCGGATATTTTCTGAATGACTATGATCTGGCCGCCAATGTGCTGGACGGCGTGGATCGCCCAAATCTCGGCCTGCAATATGACAGCTTTCACGCAGAAATGATCCACGGTGATGCGCTTGCCATCTGGGACCGTTTTCACCCCCTTGTTACTCATGCACAGATCGGGGCGGCCCCAGACCGCGCTGAACCGGGGCGTGGTGAAACGGATTTTCCCGCGCTTTTCGATGCAATGGATCGCTGCGGCTATACCGGGTGGGTCAGCGCCGAATACACCCCGTCAACAGACCGAACCGCAGCCTCGCTGGGCTGGATGCAGGGATGGGGTACTGGAATTCAGGCCTGAAATGCCACACATGGGGGGCAATCAACTGACAGGATAACCGGATGATACCCGCTCGTTACGCTCATGCTATGTACGGACTTATCATGTCTGGTCTGATGTCCTGTATGGTGACCGGCATTGCCACGGTCAAGGCGGTGGGGTTTGGGCCGGACACACTGAGCGACTGGATCGCATCCTGGATGTTTTGCTGGCCAATCGCCTTTACCGTGATCCTGCTGCTGGGTCCCGCAGTGAAACGGCTGGTAGAACGACTGGTCAGGCCCGAAGCCTGACCCGCCGCAAAGATGACCCGCCAGGCCTGATGCGCGGCGCGTTTCCCGGGTTAGTGAGCCTCGGCCCAGTTGGCGCCCTTCCCTGCATCGACAACCAGTTTGACATCCAGCCTGACCGCGGGATCGGACGCGCCCTCCATCACATCGCGCGCGATACGGATCGTTTCGTCCACAGCGTCTTCGGCCACTTCGAACAACAATTCGTCATGCACCTGCAGTAGCATCTTGGCGGGCAGCCCCCTGATCGCTTCCGGCATCCGCACCATAGCGCGACGGATCACGTCCGCCGCTGTGCCCTGAATCGGCGCATTGATCGCCGCGCGGCGCGAGAAGCCCGCATGCGGTCCTTTGGCGTTGATCTCGAGCGTATGGATTTTGCGCCCGAACAAGGTCCGCACATAGCCATGCTCTTTGGCAAAAGCGACCGTGTCATCCATGTATTTCCGTATCCCGGGGAACCGTTCGAAATAGCGGTCGATAAACCCCTGCGCCTCGGCCCTTGGGATGCGCAGATTGCGGGCCAGACCAAAGCCCGAGATGCCGTAGATCACACCAAAGTTGATCGCCTTGGCCTGACGGCGAATATCCGGTGTCATTTCGTCCAGCGGCACGTCGAACATTTCGGACGCGGTCATGGCGTGAATGTCCAGCCCATCAGAAAACGCCTGTTTCAAGGCGGGGATATCGGCAATATGCGCCAGAATCCGCAGTTCGATCTGACTGTAGTCGAGGCTGACCATCACATTTCCCGGCTCGGCGATGAACGCCTCGCGAATGCGCCGCCCTTCCTCGGTCCGCACCGGAATGTTCTGCAGGTTCGGATCGGTCGAGGCCAGACGGCCCGTATTGGCCCCGGTGATCGAATATGACGTATGCACCCGACCTGTATCCGGGTTGATATGGGTTTGCAGCGCGTCGGTGTAGGTCGATTTCAGTTTGGACAACTGCCGCCAGTCCAGAACGCGGCGCGGCAGTTCGTGCTCGGTCGCGAGATCCTCCAGAATATCGGCCCCAGTCGAATACTTCCCGGTCTTGCCCTTTTTGCCGCCCTCAAGCCCCATCTTGTCGAACAGGATTTCGCCCAGCTGGGCAGGAGAACCGACGTTGAAATTCTCTCCCGCCAGTTCGTGAATATCAGCCTCTAACCCGGCCATTTTCTGCGCAAATGCATTGGACATTCGGCTCAGAACATCGCGGTCGACCTTGATTCCATGCATTTCCATTTCGGCCAATACCGGGACCAGCGGGCGTTCCAGCGTTTCATAAACCGTCGTCACCTGAACCTGATGCAGTTGCGGCTTGAACAGCTTCCACAGGCGCAAGGTTATGTCCGCATCCTCGGCGGCATAAGCCGTCGCCTCGTCAATCGGCACCTTGTCAAAGGTAATCGCCGATTTTCCGGACCCCAGCAGCGGTTTGATCGGGATCGGTGTGTGGCTCAGATACCGTTCGGACAGCGTATCCATGCCATGGCCATGCTCTCCGCCATGCAGGGCGTAGGACATCAGCATCGTGTCATCGATCGGCGAAACGTTTACACCATAGCGCGCAAAGATCTTGGCATCGTATTTCATGTTCTGCCCGATTTTCAAGATCGAAGGGTCCTCGAACATCGGTTTCAGCAGAGTCAGAGCCTCATCCAGCGGCATCTGCCCCTCGGCCAGTGCGTCCGAACCGAACAGATCATCAGCGGATCCATCGCGGTGCGTCAGCGGAATGTAACAGGCCTCGCCCGCCTCCACGCACAGCGATATGCCAACCAGACCGGCGATCATTTCATTGAGGCCGGTGGTTTCGGTGTCCACGGCGACCCAGCCGCGTTCATAGGCCTGATCGATCCATTTCTGAAGCGCGCCTGCGTCCCTGACGCATTCGTATTTCGAAGCATCGAACGGAACCGCTTCGGTTTCCTCAACCTCGGCGGCAGGCGCGGGCGCATCTGCAATGACAGGAGCCTCGGCCCCGAGCTTTTCAGCTATGCGCTTGGTAAGCGTCCGAAATTCCATCTCGGCCAAAAAACCCAGCAGGGTTTCGGCATCCGGGTCCTTCACCTCGAGATCGTCCAGCGAGAAATCCAGCGGCGTGTTTTCGTCCAGTTGCACCAGTTTCTTCGACAACTCGATCTGGTCACGCTTCTCTATCAGGGTCTGGCGGCGTTTGGGTTGTTTGATCTCTTCCGCACGGTCCAGCAGGGTTTCGAGATCACCAAATTCGTTGATGAGCAGCGCTGCGGTCTTGACCCCGATCCCCGGCGCGCCTGGCACGTTATCCACACTGTCCCCGGCAAGCGCCTGCACATCCACCACGCGCTCGGGCCCGACGCCGAATTTTTCGACTACGCCGTCGCGGTCGATACGCTTGTTTTTCATCGCATCCAGCATCTCGACCCCGTCACCGACCAGTTGCATCAGGTCCTTGTCAGAGCTGACGATGGTCACACGGCCCCCCGCCGCACGCGCCTGAACGGCCAGCGTTGCGATGATGTCATCCGCCTCATAACCCTCCAGTTCCTTGCAAGCGATATTGAAGGCGCGCGTCGCTTCACGGGTCAGAGGCATCTGCGGGCGCAGGTCTTCGGGCATTGCCTCGCGGTTAGCCTTGTACTGATCATAAAGATCATTCCGGAACGTGTGCGAGCCCTTATCGAAGATCACCGCCACATGAGTCGGCGCATCCGGCCCGGCGTTCCCTTCCACATATTTCTGCAGCATGTTGCAAAAGCCCGACACAGCACCGATCGGCAAGCCATCGGATTTCCGCGTCAGCGGCGGCAGCGCGTGGTAAGCCCTGAAAATAAAGGCCGATCCATCGATCAGATGCAGGTGACACCCTTTTCCGAAATTGCTCATGCGCGCTCTCCCTGTCGGTCAGGGATGGTTCTGCCACAGGGGCGCTCGGGTGGCCAGTCAAGAAGGTGATCTATCTGGCGCAGATATGTCGACCTACGCTGTGCTGAATGCCCTGCGTGCCTTGTCCCAACGCAACCCCGTGCGATCTGCGATCATCTGCATCTGCTTGTTCAGCGAGCGATCATTCAATCGGCGGTTCAGCGTGCGCAAGGGAATGAGGTTACGTTCCCCGTACCCATCAATCAAAAGAAACATGCGGACCTGACCACGCAGCCCGTAGACGATGTTCTGTTCGTGGATATCGCGCCCCACGATCTGATATTCGAACAGCTTTTGAACAAATCGATTGAGGTCGGCCAAGACTTCCGCGGTCAGCTTGTGCTGCTCACACATCCACAACAGATGTTTTGCCAGTTTGGCGTCTTCAGATTGAACACGCTCCACCACAACCCCCGGCCCGACATCCGTCTGTACGACGCCAAACGACCGCGCCAAAGGCAGTTGCGCAATGTCCTCACCGCTTTTCAACGCGGCTTTCAGCTCGCACTCGATCTCTTTCAGGGCGTTGCGATATGCGGTGTCCGGCATGATCCGCCTGATCAGCCGCTTGGAAAACGAACGGTTTCGACGTGTTCGCGGGCGCGTTACCTTGATCAACAGGTCAGGCTGGCCCGGATACGCGTATACGTTTCTGTGGCCGCCTTTTGCCAAGGGCTCCTGATCTGACAGGTGCAATAGCTGTACTGCACAAAGCATCCGGCCTCCGTTCCGCGCGGCACGTGTCACGCTGTCAGCTTGATGCCTCGCTGCCAGACAGCACGTATTTGCAGTCGCAATAGGGGCATTCAACCCAGCCGGTATCTTCGGGGATCTGCAACCAGACGCGCGGATGGCCCAATGCCCCCTCGCCGCCATCGCAGGCGACACGAGCGGTTTCAACAATCTTGGTTTCCGGCGCTTCGATGGTCACGGCTGGCGATCCTTCTTCGGTTGTCGGCCTCGCGGGCATGTACTAGGTGCGTTTATGAGCGATGAGCAAACCGGGGGCAAGAGCCACATGAACGATGCGGCAATCAGGATCGAAGGGTTGCGCAAGACCTATCGCGGCGGCAAGGGCCAGCCCGAAAAGCAGGCGCTGAAAGGTATTGATCTTACGGTTCCGCGTGGATCGGTTTTTGGTCTGCTGGGACCGAACGGGGCCGGGAAGTCCACCCTGATCAATATTATGGCCGGGTTGGTGATAAAATCCGCGGGCAACGTGTCGATCTGGGGCTTTGATCAGGATCAGAGTCCCCGCCAGTCGCGGGCGGCCATCGGCGTGATGCCGCAGGAATTGAACCTTGACCCCTTCTTCACACCGCGCGGCGCTTTGGAGGTTCAGGCAGGTCTATATGGCGTGCCAAGGGCGCAGCGCCGCAGCGATGAGATTCTCGAACTGGTTGGCCTGAGCGACAAGGCCGAAGCCTATGCCCGCACCCTGTCTGGCGGTATGCGGCGGCGGTTGTTGCTGGCCAAGGCGCTGGTCCACCACCCCAGGATTCTGGTTTTGGATGAACCGACGGCGGGCGTGGATATCGAACTACGCCAGATGCTTTGGGCCAATGTTCGAAAGCTGAACGAGCAGGGCATGACCATTATCCTGACCACGCACTACCTGGAAGAAGCGCAGGAGATGTGTGACGAGATCGCCATCATCAACCATGGCGAAAAGATCGCGCAGGACAGCACAGCGAACCTGCTGGGCCGCATGGACAGCCGCACCATGGTGATCGTGCCGGACAACCCGGTCGCCGACCTGCCCGCTACGCCGGGGGTTGAGGCCACGCTGCGCGAAGATGGCAACCTTGTCCTTCAGTATCGAAGCGCCCAGACCAGCGCCGAACAGGTTCTGGAATCGGTGCGCGCGGCCAATATTCGCATCCGCGATGTCCGTACCGAAGAGGCCGATCTCGAGGATGTGTTCCTCGCGCTGACGTCAAGCCGCACGGATGACCCCCCGGCTGCCGATCAAGACCAGCCGCGCCGGGGCATGCACCGGGTCAAGCTTTAGCCCCGGTCTATCCGCGCCTGATAGCAGTTGTTTCGTGCAGACCGGACGTGGATATATGCAACGTCCGGGCGGGTGAAAATCTCCGTGACCTTTTTGCTGATCTGATCCGTTGCGGTGATCGCGCCGGTGCCATAGACGATCCGGTCGTCCTGCCCGTAGCCCTTGATCAGATAGTCGGGCGATGTGGTCAGAATCTCGGGCAGCGCTTCACCCCCGTACTGCTCGCACGGGGCGGCACATAAGAAGATCGGGCCGGTTTCGGCGTAAGGATGTGTCTCTAAAAAAGGCCGATATGCCAATATCAGCATTTCCTCGCCCTCAGGAATGTTTTGGAGGCAGTGTCGGCAGGGATTTCCAGCCCCGGTGGAAACAACACGTTCCGGGGTGGCGCCATAGGCATCCGGTCCTCCTTTCTGAAGGGCGCGTACATCTTCGGTCGGTAATGCGGTGATTTTGAACATTTCGGTTCTCCTTTTGGCAACCATGCCCGTGACCTCAAGCCCAGGCGACCCGTTTCCTGCGCAAAGGACTCGAAAAAGAACAAAACGTGAATATAATATGGAATCGCCATGTATGCCGAACTGTCGATCACATCGAATTTCACCTTCCTCACCGGGGCTTCGCACCCCGAGGAGTACATGGAACGTGCCGTCACCCTGGGCCTGCCCGCCATCGCGATTGCCGATGACAACTCGGTCGCCGGCATCGTCCGCGCCCACACGCAGGGACGCGAGATCGCCCGCAAGGTGCGTGAACGGCTGGAGTGGGAGGCGCAGAACACCTCGATCGGCCCGCCCTGCCCCGATCACATCCCCAAACCGCTCTCTTATCCGGTCCATGCAGTGCCGCGCCTGATCCCGGCGGCGCGGCTGATTTTCACTGACGCGCCCACCGTCACCGCCCTGCCCCTGAACCGGCAGGGTTGGGCCAACCTGTGCCGTATCCTGTCGGCAGGTCGCCTGCGCGCCGAAAAGGGCGACTGCATCCTGCATCTGTCAGACCTTCTGGAGTTCTCCGACGGTCTCCACCTGCTGCTCTGGCCACTGGCGATCCGGTCCCGGGGCGGCGCGAACGCATGGCGGACACAGGCACAACAGCTGACGCGCCGCTTTGCCGGGCGCATACACCTGTTGATGCACCCCCGATATGATGGCGCGGATAGCGCATATTTCTCTTTGTTAGACACTGAATCCAAGCAACTTGACCTCCCCACACTTGCCAGCGCCACACCGATGATGCATCACGGTGCACGCCGCAAGCTGGTCGATGTGGTGACCGCCATCCGCCTACGCCGCAAGGTCGACGAACTGGGCCGCGATGCGCTGGCCAACGGGGAACAGCGCCTGCGATCCGAGGCCGAGATGCTGCGGATCTTCAAAGGCTATGAGGGTGCCGTCGCCCGCGCCCATGCGCTCAGCGAGCAACTCACCTTCTCGCTGGATGAGTTGCGCTATGAGTATCCCAGTGAGGGCAGCGAACAGGAAACCCCGACCGAGCGTCTGCACCGTCTGGCGCATGAAGGGCTGAAATGGCGCTATCCGGCAGGCGCGTCGGAGAAGGCGCAAAACATGCTGGCGCATGAGCTCACCCTGATCGGCAAGCTGAAATACGAACCCTATTTCCTGACCGTCCGCGACATCGTCCATTTCGCCCGCTCCCGCAGCATCCTCTGCCAGGGGCGTGGCTCGGCGGCCAACTCTGTCGTTTGCTTCTGCCTCGGCATCACCGAAGTCAGCCCCGAGATGGGCACAATGGTCTTCGAACGTTTTGTCTCGGAAGCCCGCGATGAGCCCCCCGATATCGACGTGGATTTCGAACATGAACGCCGCGAAGAGGTGATTCAACATATCTATGACCGCTACGGTCGCGAACGCGCAGGCCTCTGCGCGACGGTCGTGCATTATCGCGGCAAGCGCGCCATACGCGAGGTCGGCCGCGCCATGGGCCTGACCGAAGACACCATATCTGCGCTCTCGTCGCAGCTCTGGGGATTCTTCTCAGCTGCCGGGCTCAAGGCGCACCGGATGCGCGAAATCAGCCTCGATCCCGAAGATCGACGGCTGAAACAGACTCTAATGTTAGTGTATGAGATCGATGGCTTCCCCCGCCACCTGTCACAGCACGTGGGCGGGTTCATCATTACCGAGGGGCGGCTGGACGAACTTGTCCCCATCGAAAACGCCACCATGGAAGGCCGTACGGTTATCTGCTGGGATAAGGATGATATCGACAGCCTGGGCATCCTCAAGGTCGATGTTCTCAGCCTCGGGATGCTGACCTGTATCCGCAAGGCGTTTGATCTGATCGGGCAGCATCATCAGACCGATTACACATTGGCCACCCTGCCGCCCGAGGATCCGGCGGTTTATGACATGCTGTGTGTGGCCGACAGTGTGGGCGTGTTTCAGGTGGAATCACGTGCACAGATGAACTTTCTGCCGCGGATGAAGCCGCGCAAATTCTATGATCTGGTGATCGAGGTCGCCATCATCCGCCCCGGCCCCATTCAGGGCGACATGGTCCATCCCTATATCCGGCGGCGGAATGGCGAAGAGCCGGTTGTTTTCCCGTCTGATGCGTTGGGTGAGGTGCTGGGCAAGACCATGGGCGTGCCGCTGTTTCAGGAACAGGCGATGCAGATCGCCATCGTGGGCGCGGGTTTCACCCCGGAACAGGCTGACCGATTGCGCCGTTCACTGGCAACATTCAAGAAACATGGCAATGTCAGTGAATTCCGCGCCCTGTTTCTGCGCGGCATGAAGCGCAACGGCTATGAGGATGATTTTGCCGAGCGTTGCTTCTCGCAGATCGAAGGCTTCGGCTCATACGGCTTCCCCGAAAGCCACGCGGCCAGCTTTGCGCTGCTGGTCTATGCTTCGGCCTGGATCAAATGCCACCATCCCGGCATCTTCGCCTGCGCGCTGCTGAACTCGCAGCCGATGGGATTCTATGCCCCGGCCCAGATCGTGCGTGATGCACGCGAGCACGGGGTTCAGGTCCGCCCGGTCTGCATCAATGCCAGTTTCTGGGACAATGTGATGGAACCCGATGGCCATGGTGGGTTGGCCCTGCGGCTAGGGTTCCGCCAGATCAAGGGTCTCAGCGAGGAAGACGCCAGTTGGCTCACCGCCGCGCGCGGCAATGGCTATCATCAGGTCGACGATGTCTGGCGTCGGGCAGGCCTTGGCCCTTCGGTGATCGAACGCCTGGCCGAGGCCGACGCCTTTGCCGCCTGCGACCTGACCCGGCGAGAGGCGCTATGGCAGGCCAAGGCGATTGCGACCGCCAAACCTCTGCCGCTGTTCTCGCATGACCTCGAGGGCGAGGCGCTGGATGAGCCCGAAGCCTACCTGCCGCAGATGACATTGGGCGAGCAGGTGGTCGAGGATTACGTCGCCACCCGTCTCAGCCTCAAGGCTCATCCGCTGGCCTTGCTGCGGCACCTGCTGACGCCGGACCAGCGCGACAAAACCACCCCTGTAGCCTGACCGGATAACCGGATATTGCCCAAGAACAGAGTCGAATCCCAGGATCGTCATGACCCGACCTACCCTACCCCCACGCTTTCCGGCGACACCGGACCAGATCAACACGCAAGTCCGCGCTTTCTATGCAAGTGTGCGCGAGGATGTCGTGCTTGGCCCGATCTTTACCAACCATGTCGACGACTGGCCCGCGCATGAGGAAAAGATCGCCGCCTTCTGGCGCAATGCCATCCTGTTCGAGCGCAGCTATAACGGTAACCCGCAACGGGTCCATATCGAACGGCCCGATGTGAAACCCGAACTCTTCGCCCACTGGCTCGACCTGTTCGAAGAAGTCGCCACCCAAACGCTACCGCCTGAAACCGCCACGCCGTGGGTCGCATTGGCTCGTCGCATCGGTGTGGGGATGAAGGCCGGGGTGCAATCGGCGCGCCAGCCCAAGGACGCGCCGCCGATCCTGCAATGACCTCAGATCATGGCGGCTTTGCCATGTTAGCGGTAAAATAGGGGCTATCCGCCCCCGGAAAATGTGTTTAGTCAAAGGGAAAGCCAGCCCGAGAATTCATCCGGGCTGCCGCGTCAATCGCAACCACACCGACCCACGACCCGAGGCCAACTGATGAGCACTCAAAACTCCACCCTTCGGGGACTTGGCTACGCGTTTCTGGGCTTTGCGGTCTTTGCCAGCCATGACGCGCTGATCAAGGTCCTGGGCGGCACCTATTCGGTGATGCAGATCATCTTTTTCGCCACGCTGTTTTCCTTTGTCCCCATGGCGGTCACGATCCTGACCGACCGGACGACAGGAAACTTTCTACCCCATCATCCATGGCTGGTCCTGCTGCGGTCCGGACTGATGGTCACGGCCATGTCCTGCGCGTTCTATGCCTTCTCGGTCCTGCCGCTGGCCGAGGTCTATTCGCTGCTGTTTTCCTTCCCGCTGATCGTCACGGTCCTGTCGATTCCGATTCTGGGCGAGGTGGTTCGCGCGCAACGCTGGGCCGCGGTCGGCGTGGGCCTGATCGGTGTGCTGATCGTTCTGCGCCCGGGCACAACGGATATCACGCTGGGCCATCTGGCCGCCCTGACGGCCGCCTTCTGCAGCGCCTTTGCCTCGGTCCTGGTGCGTAAAATCGGAAACGAAGAACGCTCGGCCGTTCTGATCCTCTACCCCATGCTGCTGGCCATCGTGGTGATGAGCCTCGCCCAACCGGCGGTGTACCTGCCCCCATCGCTGCTGCACCTGGCGATGATGGCCCTGGTCGGCGTGTTTTCGGTGATCGCACAGCACCTGATCATCATGGCCTATCGCGCCGCCCCCGCCGGCGTTGTTGCACCCAGCCAGTACAGCCAGATCATCTGGGCCACGATATTCGGAATGGCGTTCTTTGGCGAACAGCCCGACAGCTGGGTCGCAGTCGGCGCCAGCATCATCATTGCATCAGGCGTTTTTGTGGTCTGGCGCGAAAGCCGGTCCAATACCACTTCGGCTAACACTCCGGTTCTACGGGTACGATCGCCAAGGTCGGATACGGGGGCGTCGAGACCGGGGGAGTAGGCCACCTTCAGGTTTCCTTGCACCTGATCTTGAATCCGCCGTTAATTACTCCTTCCTCAAAGCGGTCTACGGCCCGAACTAGATCACTTAGTCTTTTGTGCCCGTAAGTACGGGAATCAAAATCCGGGTACATCTTACCTAGCTGGCTTCCCACAGACGACAGGCTAGCCCATCCATCGGCCTCATTTGTTTTGAGTACAATGTTACGGATCAACTGATAAGCATGATTCAATTCATGATTTAACTTTACGGTTCCAGCCTTTTTTGTCTGCAACGCGCCAGCAGCTGGCTTTTCAATATTCTCTATATAAATAAACCTGTTGCACGCCGCCACGAAAGACTTGGGCGCCTTGCGTTCTCCGATCCCGAATACATCCAGCCCCTGCTCTCGAATACGGCTTGCCAGACGCGTGAAGTCGCTGTCCGACGATACCAGCACAAATCCACTGAACCGGCCAGTGTGCAGTATATCCATCGCATCAATAACCAGAGCAATATCGCTTGAATTCTTGCCGGATGTGTTTGCGAATTGTTGATGCGGTACGATGGCGTATTCGGCCAGAGACGTCGCGTCCCACCCTTGCGGAGGCCCGTTGGAGAAATCGCCGTAAATCCGTCTTAACCCTGCCTCACCCAAAGTAGCAATTTCTTCAAAGATATCGGCAGCGTGTTTTGCGGGAACGTTGTCCGCATCAATCAGAACCGCCAGCCGGTCCGTACTCAATATCGTCACTTCAATTCCTCAAATCAGAATTTAATTCGTAATGAGGAATGTATGCACGAAAAGAGGCGGGAAAATGCCCGCCCCGTGATTTTTTAATCTGATCAGTAAACGACGACCGAGCGGATACTCTCACCCTTATGCATCAGGTCGAAGCCGTGGTTGATGTCGTCCAGACCCATGGTGTGGGTGATCATCGGGTCGATCTCGATCTTACCTTCCATGTACCAATCGACGATCTTGGGCACGTCGGTCCGGCCACGCGCACCGCCGAAGGCCGTGCCGCGCCACGAACGCCCGGTGACCAGCTGGAACGGACGGGTCGAGATTTCGGCCCCTGCAGGTGCCACGCCGATGATGATCGATTCACCCCAGCCCTTATGCGCCGATTCCAGCGCCGCACGCATCACGCCAACATTGCCGGTGGCGTCAAAGGTGTAATCCGCGCCGCCTTTGGTCAGATCGACCAGGTAAGGCACCAGATCGCCTTCGACTTCGTTCGGGTTCACGAAATCGGTCATCCCGAACTTGGTGGCCATCTCGACCTTGGACGGATTCAGGTCGACGCCGACGATCTGATCCGCTCCGGCCAGACGCAGGCCCTGAATCACGTTCAGGCCGATGCCACCCAGGCCAAACACGATGGCACGGCTGCCAATTTCCACCTTGGCAGTGTTGATCACCGCGCCGATGCCGGTGGTTACACCGCAGCCGATATAACAGATCTTGTCGAAGGGTGCGTCCTCGCGCACCTTGGCCAGCGCGATTTCCGGCAAAACCGTGTGGTTCGAGAAGGTCGAACAGCCCATGTAGTGCAGGATCGGATCACCATCCAGCGTCGAAAAGCGCGAGGTGCCGTCGGGCATCAGACCTTGGCCCTGCGTGCTGCGGATCGCCTGACACAGGTTGGTCTTGGGATGCAGACAATATTCGCACTCGCGACATTCCGGAGTGTAGAGCGGGATCACATGATCACCCGGTTTCAGGCTGGTCACACCCGGACCAACCTCAACCACAACACCTGCGCCTTCGTGGCCCAGAATGGCCGGGAACAGGCCTTCGGGGTCAGCACCTGAAAGGGTGAATTCGTCAGTATGGCAGATGCCGGTGGCTTTGATTTCAACCAGAACCTCGCCCGCCTTGGGGCCTTCAAGGTTCACGTCCATCACTTCCAAAGGTTTGCCCGCCTGAACGGCAACGGCGGCACGGGTACGCATGGTGTTTGTCTCCCTGTCTTAAATTGCCCCGACCCTGCGTCAATTGCAGAGCGTTTTCAACTGCGCTTTGATGGCAAATTGGCTAATTGTTTGATATTGCAGAAACGACATTGTCAGAAAGAGGAACGCCAATGCATCGATTAATCCCGCTTGTGATCCTTCTGGCAGCCTGTACCGACACCAGCATTCCCGAAGATGTCGCCGCCACCCCCCAAGCCGCTTCGGTGGAACTGGCCTTTTGCAAGGGGGAACCCTTTGCCGATTCCGTTGGCCAGCCGATCTCGAGCATCCAGGCGGATCTGCCCGAGCGAGCCCGTGTACTGGGCCCGGATGACATCGCCACACAGGATTACCGCATCGACCGGCTGAACGTTTACGTGAACGGGGCCGGGATCGTTCAGCGGCTGGCCTGCGGGTAGGGGTCGGACTCGACTCTGGCATCGATTCTCAGATAAGAACAAAGTAAGAACATTTTGATGTCTGCCGATGCCCAAACGCCGAATACTTTCGCTGTGGTTCCCCCGTCTGGGGGCTGAACGGCTGGTCCGCGCCGCGCGGGGCCTGCAGGATGGGCCTTTGGCCGTGGTGACCGAGCAGTCGAATATGCAGGTCGTCACCTCGCTGAACGCCGAAGCCCAGGCCGCCGGTCTGCGCGTGGGTCAGCCGGTGCGCGACGCCCATGCCATGTGTGCAGCACTTGTGACACGCCCCCGTAATGCCCCGGCCGAGGCCGCGTTTCTGACCGCGCTGCGCCGCTGGGTGGGCAAGTTCAGCCCTTGGGTGGCCGAGGAATCACCGGACGGGCTGATTGTCGACCTGTCGGGCTGCGCGCATCTGTTCGGTGGCGAAGAAGCGTTGCTGAGCGTGATCGAGACCGACTGCGCCGATATGGGGCTGAGCGTGCAGATGGGCATCGCAGATACGTTGGGGGCAGCCTGGGCCTTGGCGCGCTATGCCGGGCAAGAGGCCACGTCCGACCGCAACGGTGACGCCATCAGCCAGGAGGCCCGCGCCACGCGCGCCCGCGCAGGCAAGCGGCGGCACTGGACCAAAGGCGGGGCCGCGCCGCAGGTGATGGCACTGGGTGGCGGCGCACGGATCGCAGCACCGGGGCAATCCTATGGCGCGCTCAGCCCCCTGCCCATCGCAGCGTTGCGGCTCGAGGATCAGGTGGTCGCGCAACTGAACCGGCTGGGCCTGCGCCGGATCGGCGATCTGCTGGGCCAGCCCCGCGCCTCTCTGGCGCGGCGGTTCGGGCGGGGGCTGGTGCTGCGGCTGGATCAGGCGATGGGCAGCGCGCCCGAGCCGGTCTCTCCCGCCCGTCCGCCGCATCACTTTGCGGTGCGGATGACCCTGCCCAACCCGATCGGATTGGTCGAGGACGTGATGGCCGCCATCGATCGTATTCTGCCCACGCTCTGCGCCAGATTAGAAGAGAAGGGCCGCGGCGTCCGTACCCTACGGCTCGAAGCGCATCGTGCGGATCAGGCGGCCGAGATCATCGAGGTCGGTCTGGCTCGCCCAACCTATGACACACACCGTATTCGCCCTTTGTTAGAGATGAAAATCGACAAGATCGACGCAGGTTATGGCATCGACATGCTGCGACTTGAGGCGGTTCAGTCCGAGCCCATCCACGCCCGGACCCGAACCGGCCATGCCGAAGCCAGCCGCGCCGCCCGGGAACGGCTGGAGGGCAACAGAGCCGTCGAAGACCTGATCGGAAAGCTGGGCGCGCGGGTGGGTCTGGAGGTGATCACACGGCGCCACCCGGCGGCGTCTCACATCCCCGAGAAAACGGCTCAGACCCTGGCCGCCGCGTGGTCGGAACCCGCCCGCAACTGGCCCGTCCCGCCACGCCCCCGGCCTTTGCAGATGTGGCAGCCCGAACCGGTGATGGCCCCGGAAACCCCAGAAGTGCCCGGTGCCTTTCGCTGGCGCGGGCGGGACTGGCAGCTGGCGCAGGCCACCGGTCCGGAACGCATCGCGCCCGAGTGGTGGCTGGACGATCCCAACTGGCGCAGCGGGGTGCGCGATTACTGGGTGGTGGTGACGGAACAGGGTGAGCGGCTTTGGCTGTTTTATGGCCATGGCGGCACCCTGTCGGCGGGCTGGTTCTGTCAGGGGCAGTTCGGCTGATACTACCTGCCGCGAAACACCAGAAAGTCCGGCAGATAATCAAACAACCGAACCAGCCACGAAAACGGAGCCGGAAAATCGGTACGAAACCGGCGTCGCGACATCGCCTTGACCACACGGTTTGCCGCGTCTTCCGGCGTCATCAGCATCGGCATCTTGAATTTGTTCTTTTCGGTCAGCCGGGTCTTGATGAAACCGGGGTTGACGATGCGCACAGTCACACCAGTGCCGGCAAGATCAAGCCGCATGGATTCCGCCAATGAAATCAGCGCCGCCTTGCTGGCGGCGTAACCAATCGCCGCCGGTAACCCACGATAACCCGACAACGACCCGATCAGCGTGATATCCCCGCGACCAGCCTGAACAAAGCCCGGCACTGTTTCGCCAAGAACCCGCAGGGCACCCGTGAAATTCACGTCATTCATCGCAAGAACGGCCTCGGTATCCCAGTGTTTTGCGGGCATCGGCTCGTAGGTGCCGGCATTGTAAACCAGTCCGTCAACCTCTCCGACCTGTTGCCGCGCACGGCGAACCGCCACAAGGTCCGCGACATCAAATGGAACGGCGCGCGCATTGGGCAGCGACCCGCAGATTTCTTGCAGACGTTCGGCGTTGCGGGCGGACAGGACCAGATGCGCCCCTTTGTTGCTCAGCGCCTCGGCCAGCGAGCGGCCCAGCCCTTCACTTGCGCCAATGATCCAGTAGGTCTTTCCATCAAAATCGATCATGCCTTTTCATTCCGGTTGTGACAGTCGTTTTACGCACCGGTGACCCGAAAGGATCACCCACGGTCCAGACCTGGGGATGCCACCTCAAACAGCGTTGGGATGCTAAGATACAGCAAAGCATTGCTTTTTATTGATCCACTGTCTTTGGCCCCGCGTATCTCAGTAAATAACGCATATCGAGGATGGAATGTTCGACGAAACCCCGCGTGTACGCAAGAAAATCGCAGTCATCGGCGCAGGCATTTCAGGCCTCTCTGCAGCTTATTACCTTTCCGAAGACAACGACGTAACCGTGTTCGAGGCCGAGCCCCGGCTGGGTGGTCACGCCCGAACGGTTATGGCTGGAAGGAACGGCGACCAGCCCGTCGACACCGGGTTCATTGTGTTCAACTACGTCACCTACCCGCATCTGACGCGCCTGTTCGATGAACTGAACGTTCCCGTCAGCAAAAGTGAGATGAGTTTCGGTGCAACCATCGACAACGGCCGGATCGAGTACGGGTTGAACAACCTTCGAACCTTGACGGCGCAGAAACGTAACCTGACACGCCCTGCTTATTACAAGATGATTGCGGACATTCTGCGCTTTGGAAAAGAAGCACCCGATGCGGCCAAGGATGACGACACCACAATTGGCGAACTGGTTGACCAGTTGCGCCTGGGTCACTGGTTCCGCCACAACTATCTAATGCCAATGTGCGGCGCGATCTGGTCTACACCGGTCGAGTTCGTCGACCAGTTCCCGGCCCGTTCACTGGTTCAGTTTTTCCGTAACCATGCTCTGTTGGCCTCTGGCCGCGCCAATCAGCATCAATGGTACACGGTCACGGGCGGAAGTATCGAATATGTCCGCCGGATTGATGCCGCATTGCGTGCGCGTGGCTGTGAGATCCGTCTGGCCGCACCGGTTGATCACATTCAGCGCAGCGATCTGGGGGTTACAATTCAAAGCCATGGTGTCTCGGACCTGTTTGACGAGGTGATACTGGCCACGCATTCGGATCAGTCGCTTGCCATTCTGGGCCAGGGCGCCACAGCATCAGAGAAGGCTGCCCTGGGTGCGATCCGGTATCAGCCGAATGTCGCAACACTTCACTGCGACCCCGCCCAGATGCCGCGTCGGCGCGCCTGCTGGTCCAGTTGGACCTACCGGTCGCAAGCCGGACAGGTAGGCGTGACATACTGGATGAACCGGCTTCAGAACATTCCTGATAGCGATCCTCTGTTCGTTACGCTGAATGCGCCGACCGAAATCGCCGACGACAAGATCTATGATCAGGTGGAATTTGCGCATCCGGTCTTCGACAAGGCCGCCATAAAGGCGCAGACGCAGATTCGAAACATGCAGGGGCAAAACCGGACATGGTTTGCCGGAGCCTACAACCGGCATGGGTTCCATGAAGACGGGATTGCCAGCGCAATGCATGTTGTCGGGCTGATCAAAGGAAACTCGCAAACTCCCGGAGCTGAACATGGCGTTCCTGAAGAAGCTGCCATCCCTGTTTCAACCGACGCATAACAGCTGGCGTGCCGCGCTGTTGTCCGTCGCGATGCTTGCCCCCGGCGAGCTGGCGGCGTCTCCGGTCTTTGGTGTTCTGGACAATGCTCAGACGCGCGGCGCGGCGACCTTCCGGTACCTGGGCTTTCCTCTGTATGACGCGCAACTGTTCACGCAAGGTGGGGCGCCGCTCAGCTGGAGCAGGGATTTTGGCCTGGAATTGCGTTATCGGCGGAACCTGACAAAAAAAGCGCTCGTGAACTCGACACTGGATGAAATGAAACGCATCGGGCGCGCCGCGCCGGTTCGGCAACAGCTGGATGGTTGTTTCGACGCCGTCAGCAAAGGCGACACCTTTCTGGCCGTGTCCCAGGGCCCGGACAAAGTGAGCTTCTGGCTGAACGGTCGCAAGACATGCACGATGGCTTACCCGGGGATCACACGCAGCTTTATGTCGATCTTCGTTGGGGACAACACGCGCTCTGCCGCTTTCACCCAGTCGCTGTTGGGGAAATGATGCTTTATCCGCGGGTCAGCCTGTATGCGCTGATGCTTGCTGCGGCCGGTATCCCGCTTTATATCCATCTGCCCCGGTTTGCTGCCGTCAATCTGGGCATTGGACTGGCCACGATCGGCACGGTACTTCTGGCGATCCGCCTGATCGATCTGGTGCAGGATCCACTGATCGGCTGGGCTATAGACCGTTGGGCAGGTGCGCAGGTTCTGTTCGCGGCCATGGCCATGGCGGGTCTGGCGGTCGGATTTCCCTTGCTGTTCTCATTACCTCAGGGCGCAAGTGTGGCGACTTTGGTCGCCATTCTGATCCTGTTGTTTTCAGCCTATAGCCTTGGCACCATTTTGCTTTATGGCCGCAGCGCGACACTTGCCAAACGGCCCGACCCGAAGGAGCTGATGACGCTGGCCGCCTATCGGGAAAGCGGCCAATTGGCCGGGGTGATCCTTGCCGCAGGTGCGCCGGCATTGCTGGCGGCCCTTGGGGCGCAATCGCAAGGATATCCCGCATTTGGGCTGTTCCTTGGGATAATGGCTATCCTGTCAATTATTTTAACATTCCCCATGTGGCGGCGACCGCCGATAGCCGGAGAAGGGCTGACATATTCCGGCCTGGGCCAGGCTGGTGCGCTCAGGCTGCTGGTGCTTGCCCTGGTAAACAGCCTGCCGGTGGCAATAACATCCACACTCTTTCTTTTCTTTGTCGAAGACCGGCTGCAACTGCCGGGTAAAGCCGGACCTCTTTTGATCCTGTTTTTCCTTTGCGCGGGCGCGAGTGTTCCGTTCTGGGCGCGTCTCAGCAACCGAATTGGCCCTAAACAGACTCTGATTATTGCGATGCCTCTGTCGATTGCCAGCTTTGTCGGGGCGGTCCTTCTGGCGACCGGAAACCTCACTGGGTTTGCGTTGATCTGCATGACCTCGGGCGCGGCACTGGGGGCAGACATGGTGGTCTTGCCCGCCATGTTCTCGGTGGTTCTGACCCGTGCCGGGCTGAATGCTTCGGCTGCGTTCGGCATCTGGTCTTTCGCTGGGAAACTGGGCCTGGCCTTGGCCGCCTTCTTCACACTGCCCCTGCTTGAACGCAGCGGGTTCACCCCCGGACAGGTCAACTCGGCCCAGGCATTGAAAACACTCAACCTGGCTTACGCCGTGCTGCCCTGCATTCTGAAACTTGGCGCGTTCGGATTGGTCCTGACGTTGCCCTCAAAGGAGCCCGTCCAATGAAACTCCTTGCAATTCTCCTGTTTGCCCTGCTTGCCCTGTTGTTTGCAAAAAGGCGCTATTTCAGCTTTCGGTCTCAATCACCCGCAGATTATTCCGACACAGGCCCGAAGTTTTCGCTGAAAGAGCAACTGAACGGTGAAATCCTGTCCGAAGGGCTGATCTTTGGGCCAAACGGAAAGATGTCCAACAGCTTTGTCGCGCGCATGGTGGGGGAATGGACCGGAAATTCCGGGACGCTGGCCGAGCATTTCACCTATTCCAACGGCAAACAAATTACCCGCAAATGGTACCTGACCCTGGGCACCGGCAACACTTTCACGGCAACCGCCGACGATATTGTCGGAGAAGGAAAGGGCGTTATCGCAGGGTCGACCGTCAGACTTTCCTACCGGATCGTGCTGCCTGAAGACGCCGGCGGGCATATTCTGGACGTCACCGACTGGATGTACCTGACCGAAAACGGCGCGATCATGAACCGGTCCGAGATGCGGAAATTTGGGGTGAAGGTCGTCGAGTTGATAGCGACCATGCGCCCCGCCCCAGCGGTCAAGACCAACCACCTGAACGGTGCACATGGCCGGGACGCGGCGACTGAGGCGAGGCCAATGCAATGACCTTTCGCCGCTTTCTGGCAGGCTGTATAGCCATTGCCGCGCTTATGATCCTTGCCACCTGTTCCGCCAAGCCAAAGGTTCCCAAGACCTTTCTTTCTGATCGCCAACTGAACCTTGAGGAATTCTTTGACGGTCAGACGGCGGCCTATGGGCAGTTTCAGGATGTTTTGGGCAATGTCTCGCGCCGCTTCACGGTCGATATTGAAGGCAGGTGGACCGGCGAAACACTGACATTGGTCGAAGACTTCACTTATGACGACGGCGCGACCGAGCAGCGCGTCTGGACCCTGACAAAAACAGGTGAGGATACCTGGACCGGGACAGCCCCGGGTGTTCTGGGCACCGCATCTGGCATCGAGCGGGGCGATACATTCAACTGGAAGTACAGCATCGACCTGCCGGTCAAAGACGGCACGATGCGGGCCGATTTCGATGACTGGATGTGGCTGCTGGACGACGACAGGCTTCTCAATCGTGCATACCTGTCACGATTTGGCGTCCGTTTGGGTGAGGTTATCCTGTTCTTCGAAAAGAAGTAGTTCGGGGGTGAGCGGCCACGGTCATGCAACCGCAGCCTGATGCCCCAAACGGCTGGGCACCGCATTCTGTCTGAACACTAGGCCGACTTTTCGGTTTTGTCCTCGACTGGCTCAGCATCCATTTCGATCACGTCCGCGTCGTCACTCGAAACATCCACAACGTCTTGTTCCGTCTCGGATTTATCCTCAAGCGCGCCGACGATCAGAGGCAGCATATGCACCCCTGTGGCACTGGCGATTTCCGGTGTTTGCGGCGTTTGCCAGCTGAGCGTATCAAAGCTGTGGCAGTTCTGGCAGACCGGGGCCCACTCAGCCTGAATGTCGTGACAGTTGTCACAGACCCATTGCGGACCGCGCGGCGCGTTCAGCGCCTTGGCCAGCCACCCTTGCACCACCGCGTCCGACGAACCCTCGCCCCGCTCAATTGCAGCCATCAGCGTATAGGCCCGGGCATCTGCCTGTTTTTCCACCACATCGCCCAGCGCGCGGCGGGCTTCGGGGAAATCTTCGGCAACGATATTGAGTTCCGCCAGGATCAGCCGGGTTTCCTGATGCTGAGGATGAATACGGGTCAGTGCCGTAAAGCGCTTGATCCGTTCGGATGGCGTTTCATCCGGCACGATCTCGGCAAAGGCATGCGCCAGATCGGGGTGCGGCTGAACCTCCCAGGCTTTTTTCAGAATCTTGGTTGCCGCCCGGGGCTTGCCCTTGGCGATATAGGCCCGCGCAGCCATTGCAGCGGCCGGAACCAGATCGGGTGACAGCCTGTTGGCTTCTATCGCGTGCTCCTGCTGTTCGAGAGTCGCATCTTCGTCCAGAATATCCTTGGCCTCGGACAGGGCCAGAACTGCATCGCGGCGTTTGAACACATCACGCGGCAGGTGGCCCGCTTTCAGTTTGGCCGTCAGGGTTGAACGCGCGCCAGCCCAATCCTGCGCCTTGGTCTGAAGACCCAGCAGAATATCCTGCGTTTCCTGATGCCGCGGTTTGATCGCCAGCGCCTTTTCGGCCAGCTTGCGCGCGGTTTCATCATCACCTTCGGCAAGTTTCTGTTTCATGATGCCGCGCACACCGACAAAACGGGTCGAGTTGTTCGTAACCAGTTTCTTGTAGGTCTCTGACGCCTTTTTGGTGTCGCCATTCAATTCGGCCGCCTGCGCCACCAGCAGGTTCGTCAGCTCGGGCTTGTTCAACAGTTTTTCGGCCTTTGTAGCCTTGTTCAACGCTATGCGTCCTTCCCCCGAAGCCAGCGCCATCAGGCCGTCAGCCAGCGCCTGATAGCCGCGCTGCTCGCGGCTGCGGTCGAAATAACGCGACAAGGCGGTTTCGTCGCCATTCAGGAATTTCAGCGTCGCAACCAAAAGGCTGAGCAGCTTGAAGAACAGCCAGACACCCAGGACCAGCAGACCCAGCCCAATCACCGATTGAAGCGGCCCTAACGTGTATTCCGTGCCCCCGGCCGTGATCTGAACACCGCCGCTGGTTTCCATAAGGAACCCTGCGCCCATGGCCAGCAGACCGATAATCGCAACAAAAACAAGAATCTTAAACAATGACCACAGCATGGCAGGCCCTTCAGTTCGAGTTTGCGCTTGGTTGAAGCGCATTTGCGGCGGCTACAGCGGCGACCCGTGTCTGAGCCGCCTGTTCCCAGTCTGCCATTGCCGATTGTCCGGCTTCAGGCAGGGATTTGAGTTCATTCAGCGCCGCCGGCAGGTCCCCGCTGGCCAAAGCGGCCTGCGCCCGCGACAGGATCGCGTCCGGGCTGTCCCCATCCTGCGGTGTAACTGACCGGGCGCCGGTCTGGCGCTGCAAAAATGCAATCACGCCCGCACCTTTGTCCGCATCACGAGCGTCCGCCAGCGCCGCCCGGGCCGCCGGATCAAACGAGGCCCGCAGGCTGGACAGGCTGTCCACACCCTTGTCCGACGGACCCGACAAGGCGTCAGGCACATCCACGCCGTTTATTTTTAGCTCGGCCACCAGATCGGCATAAGGCTGACCCGCATCCAGTTGACCCTGCAGGCGCGACACGATCGCTGCGTTTGTCGCAGCCAGTGCTTCGGCCGAAGCTTTCGCTTCAAGCGCTTGTGCGTCGCTTACCATCTTCTCGACCTCAGCGCGCTGTGCGGCCAGGGAATCCTGCAGCTTTTTCAACTCAGCCTCGAAGGCAGCTGATGTTTCCTGAGATGCCCCCTGGGTCAGAGCGTTGCTTTCAAGATCACTCAGGCGGGTGTCCAGAGGAGCAACCTTGCTGCTGAGTGTGTCGACACTGGATTTCAGGGCACCCAAATCCGTTTCGACCGGGGCCAGCTTGTCAGCCAGAGCCGTCATCTGATCGGAAAGACCGGAAACATCTGGAGCGTCCGCAAGAGATTTCGAAAGCTTCGCAATCTGGTCTGACTGTTCGGCCAGTTTCGCCTCAAGCGCGGAAAGGGCGTCTTCTGAACCCGAGCCATTGGTCAGATACCCGCTGCCCACGACATAGCCGATAGCCGCCGCGACCACGCCGCCGATCAGGGCTGGCACGAACCCGCCCTTTTTTTCCGCAACCCGTTCGACAGTTTTTTCTGCAACCGGCGCAAGCGCGGCTTCGGCTTCGGCTTCGGCTTCGGCTTCGGCTTCGGCTTCGGCTTCGGCTTCGGCTTCGGCTTCGGCTTCGGCTTCGGCTTCGGAAACTACCTCGTTCGGCTGGTCATCCGCGTCAAGGGGCTTACTATCCGGTTCATCTGTGGCTTCAGTTTCGACGATGTCGGCAATATCTTCCGACTTAGGGTCTTTCTCCGGCTCCTGATCGGATTTCCTTTTACCAGCCACCGTCACATTCCCCTTATCGATTCCAAAAAATCCTGAACAACAGACCTGACCAAGTTAATCCGTGCTCTCTTTTCCCTCAACCCGCATCGCGTGTTTCACAAGCTTTTTCACGGCTTTCCGCATTTTCCCGGGCGTCGGTTGTTTCGCAACCTTCAGCCGAGCATAGTCCAATGCATAAAGCGGTTCAGCCGTCGCTTCGCTGATTGCCGCCAGCCATAAAGGGGCAGAACCGGACCAGATATCGGCAAATTGTCGCGCCGAGCGGGGGGAAAACAACGGCGCAATGACCGGATCATCGTTGTGCGCCATTTCCTCGGCCTCGGACGACAGCGGCAATAGCTTTTGCTGATAGACCGGCTGCTCATGCACGGTCAGGCCGGATTCAGTCAGCCGCTCGGCGATATTGCCCCGGCTGTGTTCCCCCCGAATGTGCAGCAATGGGGTCTGCGGCCTGATTTGCAGCAGATTTCCCATCAACTCTTCTGCCGTCTGCCCCGCCATCCGGGCAGTCCATCCTGCGGACAGGGCCGCGGACGTTGTTGCGGGACCGACGCAAAAGGCGGGAAGGTTCCGCGTTACGCCCAGCGACGCCGCTGCATTGACCCCGTTTGCGGAGGTGAAGATCAACCCGCGCATTCCCTTTGTGTCAACCTGAACGGCAAGCGGCCTGATATCCAGAATCGGAGAGTAAATCACTTGAACCCGCGATTTGACGCGGTTTGGCAACTGCGCAACAAACCTTTCGGATGCGGCGTGAGGGCGGGTCATCAACAAATACAACTATCGGCGCCTTCGGCCTTGGGATTGTTTGCGTCCGCGCAGGGTGATACCCCGCTTTGCAATCATGATGCAACGGATCAGGCCAATGGTGCAAACACTTACCGTTCTGGGGCTGGAAAGCAGCTGCGACGATACGGCCGCCGCCGTGGTGCGCCAGACGCAGGGTGCACGGGCTGCAATCCTGTCCTCTGTCGTGCATGGCCAGACAGAGCTTCACAGTGCCTTTGGCGGCGTCGTGCCGGAAATCGCCGCGCGGGCCCATGCCGAAAAGCTGGATGTTTGCGTGGCGCAGGCCCTGAACGAGTCCGGCCTGAACCTTCGCGATATGGACGCGATTGCGGTGACGGCCGGCCCGGGACTGATTGGCGGGGTAATCTCGGGCGTCATGTGCGCCAAAGGGTTGAGTGCTGCAACCGGCGTACCCCTGATCGGGGTCAACCACCTTGCCGGGCATGCCCTGACACCGCGCCTGACCGACGGCATTGCATTTCCCTACCTGATGCTGCTGGTGTCGGGCGGGCATTGCCAATATTTGATCGCCCATGGCCCTGACCAATTCACCCGTTTGGGCGGCACGATCGATGACGCGCCAGGGGAAGCGTTCGACAAGACCGCCCGATTGCTGGGACTGCCGCAACCCGGCGGCCCCTCAGTCGAGGCTGAAGCCCGTATGGGCAACCCGGACCGGTTCCGCTTTCCCCGGCCCTTGCTGGATCGTCCGGGCTGTGATCTGTCATTCTCGGGCCTGAAAACCGCATTGATGCGAATGCGGGACCAGGTCGTGGGTGAAAAAGGCGGCCTGACCCGTCAGGATCGGGCCGACCTGTGTGCGGGCTTCCAACAGGCCGTCGTCGATACTCTGGCGGAAAAGACCCGTCGGGCGATTACCCACTATCTCGTCGAAATGCCATCTGAACCTGTCATTGCAGTGGCAGGGGGTGTGGCGGCCAACAGGGCAATTCGAGCAGCGTTGGAGACTGTTTCCGCGGAAACCGGCGCCCGGTTTACGGCACCCCCATTGAACCTGTGCACGGACAACGCGGCCATGATCGCCTATGCCGGGCTGGAACGGTTCCGCAGTGGCGCACTTGACGGAATTGACCTGACCGCCCGCCCGCGCTGGCCATTGGACCAAACCAGCCCGGCCATGCTGGGAAGCGGCAAGAAAGGTGCCAAGGCATGAGCATTTCAGTCCTAGGCTCGGGCGCGTTTGGCACAGCGCTGGCCGTGTCACTTGCCGGGAATGGCCCTGTGACGCTCTGGTCGCGCTCGCAGGATCACGCGCAGGCCATGCAAGAGGGGCGCGAGAACGCGAAACGCCTTCCCGGCATTCAGCTCGGCCCGAATATCGCCGCGACGTCGGATATCAAAGTCGCTGCCGGCAACGATGTTCTGTTGCTGGCCGTACCCATGCAGCAGCTTCGCGCAGTCATCACGGAACATGCACCTTTGCTGCGGCACAAGACGCTTGTGGCCTGCTGCAAGGGGATTGAACTGACAACCGGGCTTGGATCGGTTTCGGTCATCCGCCAGACCGCCCGGGATGCAAGGCCCGCTTTGCTGACCGGTCCCAGCTTTGCCGACGACATCGCGCGCGGCTTGCCCACCGCGCTGACACTGGCCTGCGATGAGGATGAACCGGGCCGGCACCTGCAACACGCGCTTACAACGACCAACCTGCGCCTGTATCGGACAACTGATCTGATCGGCGCCGAATTGGGTGGGGCGCTAAAGAACGTGATGGCCATCGGTTGCGGGGCCTGTATCGGCGCCGGTCTTGGCGACAGCGCTCGCGCGGCGCTGATGACGCGGGGCTTCGCGGAAATGCAGCGTTTCGCGGCCATGCGCGGCGCCCGGCCCGAGACCTTGATGGGCCTGTCGGGATTGGGGGATCTGGTCCTGACATGTTCGTCCGAATTGTCGCGAAACTATCGTTTTGGCCTTAGTTTGGGTCGAAACGAAAGTTTCGACCCCGGAACAACAGTGGAAGGTGTGGCCACCGCAAAGGCCATGTCCGACATTGCCCGGGCCGAGGGACTGGACATGCCTATCAGTACAACAGTGGCGGAACTCAGCCATGGTGAATACAGTGTAACCAAGGCGATTCAATCGCTGCTCAATCGCCCTTTGAAGGAGGAATAAAATGCTGATCGCTCTGATCGCCCGCGACAAGGACGGGGCGCTGCAAACGCGACTGGACAATCGTGCTGCGCACCTGGCCTATATCGAAGAAACCGGCGTTGTGGCCCAGGCCGGTCCGCTGCTGAACGGCGACGCGATGATTGGTTCGCTGATCATTCTGGAAGTTGAAGATCTGGCGGCCGCGCAAAGCTGGGCCGACAACGATCCCTATGCCAAAGCCGGGTTGTTCAAATCGGTCGAACTGGTTCCCTGGAAGAAGGTAATCGGCTGATGGCGTATTGGCTGTTCAAGTCCGAACCTTCCACCTGGAGCTGGGATCAACAGATCGCCAAGGGCGAGACCGGCGAGGAATGGGACGGCGTGCGCAACTATCAGGCCCGCAATTTCATGCGTCAGATGGCCTTAGGCGATCGCGGCTTTTTCTATCATTCGCAGAAAGACAAGGCCATTGTCGGCATCGTCGAGGTCTGTGCCGAAGCGCATCCCGACAGCACGACGGATGACGACCGGTGGGAATGCGTAGATATCAAAGCCGTGCGCCCTTTCGAAACCGCAGTCACACTGGATCAGATCAAGTCGGATGATCGTCTGGCCGAAATGGTTTTGGTCAAAAACTCCCGACTTTCCGTGCAACCGGTCACCGAATCGGAATGGGACGCCATTTGCGCGTTGGGGCAAACCCGCCCTGATTGAAACGCTTCTTAGGCCTAAACCTTCTCAAGCGACCTTCAAAATGCTATAACCCAATGGAATTCGCCTGTTGGGGGCATCTCGGTTGTGGTTTTGGCGATACCTTAATTTCTGGTGTTGTTTGTTCATAGTTTGATCTTGTTCGAAAGTCTGAGCCCATGTCTGACGCCAGAGGCAGTACTGGGAAGTCCAAGCCGCGAAACCCAAGAAATTGGGAGGCGCGACTTGAAGAGGCGCGAAAGCAGCGGCGAAAGGCGCTGGCGCGTACGAATGGGTCAGCCCCCGGGAATGGCGTAGCCAAAATTCCAGCTATCGCACGATCAAAGGATACTGCGCAGGCAATCCCGGAACCTGCGCCCGATCCAGCGGTTCCTGAACCTGTTCATCCTGAAATTCTACCAAATAAGAAACGCAATCGCGGCACGACAAGGCTCCTGCTTGTTGTGCTTATCGCAATGACATGCGGCGCGGCCCTGCAATGGGGCGGCGCCAAGGTCTCCACCAAATGGTCTCAGGCCGCTGAAGATGAAGCCATTCTGGACGCGGCGCTGGGCGATCCCGAGCTGCCTGCTGAGGTTGCTGCCCCCGAGAATGAGCCTCCGGTCAGGATTGCCGCACCGGACACTATTGCAACTGAACCGCCGGCCTCCCGAAAGAAGATGTACCCGCGAAGCCAAGTGGCCAGCATCAACCTTCCCGGAGCGGAACTGATGCCCCTTCAACGAGGGAGCCCTGCCTTTTCCAACAGTGTTGCACAGCCGGATCCCAAGTTGTCTGCCCTGTCTGAAGAAGCGCAAAGCGTGCCTGCGCCTCAGGAAGACCAGAGTCCCCCGGCCGATCAAGTCGAAGCAGTCGCGGTCGAAGCCCCGGTCGTCGAAGACGCCATTGTAGAAGCTGCTGTTATCCAAGACGCAGTTGTTGAAGACCCAGTGGTTCAAGACGCAGTTGCCGAAGATGCAGTAACCCCAGACGCAGTTATCGATGATGCTGAAGTTGCAAAAGCAGAGGTTGAAAACCTGCCCGATGAACCGCAGGTCAGCTTGGTGGCGTTGAACCCTGATCCGCCAGTCAGCACTATTGTCGAGCCTGCATTGCCCGATGAAGTACTGCCTGACTTAAAACCGGAACTGGATATCGAGGTCGCGCTGATTGTGCCGACCCGAGTGTCAGAGGATGCGCGAAACGTAGCGCTGAAAGTTCTGGCCGACGGTGAAGCCAATGTGGTGGCGTCAGCCCGGGTGGGATATTCTGTCAAGGAAACGCAGGTTCGGTTCTATCACCCGAACGACGCGGAAATGGCGGCACTGACTGCGAAGGCCCTGGGTGCAATTTCCCGAGACTTTACGGATTCCAACGTGAAAACCAGGCCCGGACGCATTGAGGTGTATCTGGCTGGACGTGGCGGCGGCAGCAGCAAAAGCGACGGCGACGAAAAACAAACCAGATTTGACCAGTTCATCGCCCGCCTGTTGGGCGGCGCAAACTAAAATATGCGGGAAGGTTCCGACGATGCAGAACCTTCCCTACCCCACGTGCTCCCAACTCACCACACGTGTATAGAATTCTTGGCTCTGACCGTCCTGGTCCTGAACTGAACCTACCCGGTTTCTTGCAGGTCGTTCAACAATCAAGTGTTTAGAATAAAAGTAAAACTAAGCACACCCGCCGTAAGATCAGCGGGTGTCGATTCCCGTTCAGGCGCAATCAGATTCGGAATCCGGGATCAGCCGTAGACCGACTCTTTGCCGAAATGCTTTGTCAGCATGTAATAGACGACAGCACGGTATTTGTTGCGCTCGGACATGCCGTAGGTTTCCATGGCCTTGTTGATCGCTTCCATCAGTTCCGGACCATCGGGCAGGCCAAGTTTCTTGATCAGGAAATTGTTCTTGACTGTTTCCAGCTCGCTTTCCTGGCTGGCAGCCACGGTCGCGGCGTCTGCGTCATAAATGGCGGGACCACATCCAATCGTAACCTTGGTCAGCAGGTCCATGTCCGGGTCCATGCCGCATTTGGATTTCAGGTCATCGGCATACTTGGCGATCAGGTCGTCGCGTTTTCCCATTTTCGTCTCCTGTTAGATGTTCATGTCCTGTCCATTCAGCACAGCACATACGGTAGCGGGCGCGGAGATTTGCACAAAGGGGAAAAAACCGCGCTTTCCCCCCTAAGGTAAACGCCATTGGATGAGCAGGGGTTGATCGAAACGCTGCTTTAATTTAACTTATATGTTAAATAATGAAAGCGGAGGTAGTAATGACCGTATCCCTGCCAAACGAAAGTTCCGAATATCGCGACGCCAGGAATGCTTTGTTGACGGCTGAAACCGAGCTAAGAGCGCAGATCGAATCCGTCGCCGCCATGCGACGCGGCCTGCCAAAAGGCGGGCAAGTTCCAGACGACTATGCGTTCAGGTCGTTGGACGGTGAAGCCACGAAGATGTCTTCATTGTTTGGCGAACATGACACACTTGCCATCTATTCTCTGATGTACGGGCCGAATGCCACCAGCCCTTGCCCGATGTGCTCGGCATTTCTGGATGGGCTGAACGGGCAAGTCGCCCATATCCGAAGGAAAATATCGATTCTGGTCGTGGCCGAGAATACGCCTCAGAAGCTGGCAGCGTTAAAGAAGCAGATGGGCTGGAATGACCTGCCCCTGTTTTCAGCGTTGGGTACGGGATACCAGCGCGACTATCTGGCTGAAACGGAAGACGGTAATCAACTGCCGATCCTGAACGTGTTTCAACGGGATCAGGACGGTATTCATCATTTTTGGGGATCCGAGCTGTTCTTTGAGCCCAGCGACTGGCATCCGCGTCACATAGATGCGGCATGGCCGCTTTGGAACATCCTGGATTTCACACCGCAGGGTCGTGGAGATTTCATGCCACCACTGCGCTGAAACAAAAAACGGCGGCCGGATCGACCGCCGTTTTCCTGAGTTTCACTGCAATCAGTAGCGGTAATGTTCGGGCTTGTAGGGGCCTTCCGGCTTTACGCCGATATACGCCGCCTGCTCGCTGTCCATCTGGGTCAGCTTCACACCGATCCGGTCCAGATGCAGGCGCGCAACTTTCTCGTCCAGATGCTTGGGCAGGATGTAGACTTCGTTTTTGTATTGGTCACCCTTGGTGAACAGTTCGATCTGCGCCAGAACCTGGTTGGTGAACGAGGCCGACATCACGAAAGACGGGTGGCCGGTGGCGTTGCCGAGGTTCAGCAGACGACCTTCGGACAGCAGGATGAGACGGTTGCCCGAGGGCATCTCGATCATGTCCACCTGTTCCTTGATGTTGGTCCACTTGTGGTTTTTCAGGCTGGCCACCTGAATTTCATTGTCGAAGTGGCCGATATTGCCGACGATGGCCATGTCCTTCATCTCGCGCATATGCTCGATGCGGATCACGTCCTTGTTGCCGGTGGTGGTGATGAAAATATCTGCCGATGCAACTTCGTCTTCCAGCAGGGTCACTTCAAACCCGTCCATGGCGGCCTGCAGCGCGCAGATCGGATCAACTTCGGTGACTTTCACACGGGCGCCTGCACCGCGCAGCGAAGCCGCCGAACCTTTGCCTACGTCGCCATATCCGCAGACCACGGCGACCTTGCCGGCCATCATGGTGTCGGTGGCGCGACGAATACCGTCGACCAGCGATTCCTTGCAGCCATATTTGTTGTCGAACTTCGACTTGGTGACCGAGTCGTTCACGTTGATCGCCGGGAACGGCAGATGGCCGTCTTTCACCAGCTGATACAGGCGGTTCACACCGGTGGTGGTTTCTTCGGACACGCCCTGGATCTGGTCGCGCATCTTGGTGAACCAGCCCGGGCTTGCTGCCATGCGCTTGGCGATCTGCTTCTTGATCACCTCTTCCTCTTCGGAAGACGGCACAGGGATAATGTCCTCACCCGCTTCGGCACGGGCACCCAGCAGGATGTACAGCGTCGCATCGCCGCCATCATCCAGGATCATGTTGGGGCCGTCTTCGAACAGGAAGGATTTGTCCAGATAATCCCAGTGCTCCTCCAACGTCTGACCTTTGATGGCGAAGACGGGGATGCCCGCCTCGGCAATCGCGGCGGCTGCGTGATCCTGGGTCGAGAAGATGTTGCACGATGCCCAGCGCACATCGGCGCCCAGCGCAACCAGCGTTTCGATCAGAACGCCGGTCTGAATGGTCATGTGCAGCGAACCGACAATGCGCGCACCGTTCAGCGGCTTGGCTTCGCCATATTCCGCACGCAAGGCCATCAGGCCCGGCATCTCGGTTTCGGCAATATCCAGCTCCTTGCGGCCAAACCCGGCCAATGAAATGTCTTTGACGATATAGTCCCCGGCCATCAGGTGCTCCACTCCGGTAAATCACGAACCGGAGTGCCCTAGCATTCCTTTATGCAGGTGGCAACTTGGATAGCCGGAAACAGGGAGTTATGCCGTCAAAATCAGCTTGGCGTACCCTCAGGCTTGATAATCGGGATCGCCTCGAAGAAATCTGTGCCAACGGCGACAATACAGGTAATGCCATTGGCCTGTGTCACCAGAACGGTATAGCTGCCTGTTTCCTTTGAGGTCCAGACCTCCATGACCGATTGCGCACCGCGCGATTTCTGCAAACCGCCAAAGGCGAGTTCCTCGGCATATTTGTCCTGCAGATTGGAAATCACGTGTTCGCGCACTGCGCAGCTTTGGGCCAACACCGGCGGCGCTGTCGCGGCCATGCCGAATGTCAGGGCTATTGAGAACAATCGCTTGAACATTACAAGCTCCTTTCGTTACGGGTTTCGTTACGAGAGGGGCACACCGGGAGGAGCGCGTGCCCCCCTCAGTTCTTTATGTCGGGATTGACTGTCATTCCTTCAAAGCACGAATGCTCAAGAAAACGTTGGCAGCCAGTGATCCAGACAGGTACATCATACCCTAAAAATGAGGCGCAATCGCGGCGGGTCGCGAGAGGTATGGTATTATGGCAACACAACCCCGGGCATGGCAGAGGATGCTGTCAGGTCGGCGTCTGGATCTGCTGGATCCGACGCCCGTGGACATCGAAATCGAAGATATCGCCCACGGACTTGCGTTTGTGGCCCGCTGGAACGGGCAGACGGACGGAGATTTCGCCTATTCCGTGGCCGAGCATTCGCTGCTGGTCGAAGAGCTTTTTGGCCGGATTGTCCCCAAGGCGCCGGCAAAATGGCGGCTGGCTGCTTTGTTACATGATGCGCCCGAATATGTGATCGGAGATATGATTTCCCCGGTAAAATCTGCCGTGGGTCCGGATTACAGCGCGCTGGATGATCGTCTGGCAGCGGCTATTCACATCCGGTTCGGCCTGCCTGCCGAGGTGCCGAAAACGGTGAAACGGCAGATCAAAAAGGCCGACAAGATCAGCGCCTGGATGGAGGCGACACAGATCGCGGGGTTTTCCGAGGCTGAGGCGACGAAGTTCTTTGGGCGACCGGACAAGGCGGTCATAGAAGGTTTGGAAATCCGGTTGCGCCCTCCGGTTGAGGTTCGGCGGGCTTATTCTGCGCGTCACGAGGAACTTTTAAAGAAACTGTAGCCCAAATCCCCGTTTTCCACCTGGAACTTCAAGGGAAAGTGTCAGGTTCTCCAAACTGGTTTAAACCACTCTCGCTTGGCTGAATGTAGAAATAGATCAAAACCACGGTTCCGATTAGCGGAATGAAGCCAATCAATAACCACCAAGCGGTTCGCCCGATGTCGTGCAAACGTCTGGCCCCGATCGCCACATTGGGAAGCAACAGCCCAAGTGACACCAAAACTGAAAGCGGCTGGCCCGCGCTCGGTTCAAACGCGCCAAATCCAAGCATCGGCGCGATCAATGCACCATCGACAATTCGCGTCACCAAAAAAACAAGAAATACGGCCAGGACCCACCACCAAAAGGTCGCGCGCGAAGCGCGCCCGTGGAAGTTGGCGTAATTTGACAGTGCCCGCCGAAATGCCGTCGAAAGATTATTCATGCCGCCCTCCGCAATTGGACGGCATTCACATATCACTTTTTCTTGTTATTTGATATGCAGCCGTCTGTGCGGCCGCCGACAAACCTACACGTACGCGCCAGCCGAATAGGTCAGTTCGTACGAGTGGCTATAAAGTTCAAATACGTTCCCAAACGGGTCTTCCATGTAGACCATTCGATAAGGCTTTTCGCCAGGATAGTATTTTCGAATCTGGCTCATGCGTTGTTTTCCGCCCAACTCTTCTATGATCTTAACCCGCTCTTCCAGATTGGCGTCTTGCACGCAGAAATGAAAAAGACCGCTACGCCAAAACTCAAACGGCCGTTCCTCTTCGATCGTGTTCGGAAACTCAAAGAGTTCAATGCCGATTCCATCCCCCATCGACAGGTGGGCGATGCGGAATGAACCCCAGCCTTCACCAAAAACATCGTCACACATCTGGCCTATGGCGCTGTCGTCATGCAGCACTTCGGTGGGTTCCATGAGGACATAAAGCCCAAAGGCCTTGGAGTAGAACTCGACCGCTTTTTCAAGGTCCGGAACGGTTATTCCGATGTGGGAAAAGGTTAGTGCAGACATCTTTGGAAACTCCTCGTTCAACAGCAAACAAGAGAAAGGGTATCAGCAGCCCTTGCCAATACCCTCCGAAATAGTGCGCTTGTTTGAGTTTCCACATCCAGAGCAGGGCGAATGCCAGCTTTGGTTCGATCTTAACGCGGGCTGCGCTTTGCCAATATCCGCTGCAATGTGCGGCGGTGCATGTTCAGCCGCCGTGCTGTCTCGGACACGTTCCGGTCGCACAGTTCATACACCCGCTGGATATGCTCCCAGCGGACGCGGTCCGCGCTCATGGGGTTTTCCGGGGGCGGGGGCAGTTCGTCGCCCTTGGCCAGCAACGCGTTGGTGATGTCGGTAGCATCGGCAGGTTTCGACAGGTAATCGGTCGCGCCGATCTTCACAGCGGCCACTGCAGTCGCGATCGCACCATATCCGGTCAGCACCACGACCCGGCTGTCGGGGCGCTTTTCACGCAGCACTTCGACCACATCCAGGCCGTTGCCATCCTCGAGCCGCAAATCGACCACAGCATAAGCCGGGGGCCGAGCGGTGGAAATGGCGCGCCCTGCCGCGACCGAGCCTGCGGTTTCAACTTCGAATCCGCGTTTTTCCATTGCTTTGGCCAGACGTCTCAGGAACGGCTCGTCATCATCGACCAGAAGCAATGATTTATCGGGCCCGATATCATACTGATGACTGTCCGCCATATTCCGCTCTTTCCGCTGTTTCCTGCCTTCGGCCTAGCACTAAGTCATAGCAGCGCCATGACAAAGGTCAAACCGATCACGTCTGATCCAGAAAGCAGCCGACCTTGTCAGCAATCTGCTCCGCAGTGTCGTCACGTTTGAAAAACTCAAGGAACCCGTCCTCGGGCGTGACCAGATAGGTAAAGGTCGAATGGTCGACCAGGTAATACTCGTCACTTTTGTCCTGCGCCTTGTAATAGGTCTTGTAGGCCTTGCTGGCGGCCTTGACCTGTTCGGGCGAGCCGGTCAGCGCGATCATCCGTTCATGCAGGTTGAAGGCATAGTCCCCGACCACTTCGGGCGTGTCGCGATCCGGGTCGATCGAGATGAACAGGGGTGTCACAGACTGCCCGCGCTCGGCCAGGATGTCGATCGCTTCGGCATTGCGCGACATGTCAAAGGGGCAGACATCGGGGCAGAACGTATAACCGAAATAGACCAGTGTCGGTTCGGTGATCACATTCTTGTCGGTTACAGTATCGCCATGCGCGTTCACCAGTTCAAACGGCCCGCCAATGGCTGCTGCGCCACCGGCGATCTGGCTGGACCGGCATTTGGCAAACTTGTCGTCCGACGCTGAACCCTGCACCAGCAGCCAGACGGCGCCCAATCCAACGGCAAGAATGACGGTAGCGAGAATGGCGTAAAGGCGGATCATGACGTTATCCTGATACCAGAGGGGTTGTTGATCGTTTCGGTCGGGACACCTATCAACATGAGGAAACGGTGCAATAGGACATAATTGACCCATGGCAGATTCCAACATCACATTTTGGCACGGTCAGGAACGCAGCAGCTGGATCCGGTTGCGCACCCTGATCCTGTTGCGCTGGGTCGCCATCGTCGGGCAGATCACGGCAATCACCGTGGCACAGCAAACCTATCATGTGCAGCTCGAGGCCGGTTTGTGCTACCTGGCCATAGGCGTTTCGGTCATGGGCAACCTGACCGCAATTCTTCTGTTTCCCCGCAGCAAACGCCTGTCGGAGTTTGAGAACTTTCTGATGGTGCTGTTCGATCTGCTACAGCTGGCCTTCCTGTTGTACCTGACCGGCGGGCTGAACAATCCGTTCGCCTTGCTGCTGGTCGGCCCGGTGACGATCTCGGCCAGTGTCATGAGCACCCGTTCCACCCTGATTGTCGGGGCCGTGGCAATCGTCCTGACCACGCTGCTGGCCGAGTTTCACCTGCCCTTGCGCACCAATCTGGGGCTCGAACTGCGAATACCCGATATCCTGCTGTTCGGCAACTGGGCGGCGATCGTGATCGCAATCGTTTTTCTTGGCGCGTATTCGCACCGGGTCAGTTCCGAGGTGCAGTCCATGTCCGAGGCGCTTTCGGCCACGCATATGGCCCTGGCGCGTGAACAAAAACTGACGGATCTGGGGGGTGTCGTGGCTGCCGCGGCGCATGAGCTGGGTACGCCGCTTGCCACGATCAAACTGACCAGTTCCGAGCTTTTTGAAGAGCTGGACGACAGGCCGGATCTCAAAGAAGACGCGGCCCTGATCCGCGAACAGGCCAACCGGTGCCGCGATATTCTGCGCAATATGGGTCGGGCAGGCAAAGACGACCTGCATCTGCGCCAAGCGCCGCTTTCAACCGTCACTTTTGAAGCGGCAGAGCCGCATATCAATCGGGGCAAACAAATGCATTTTGCCGAAGGTCCGGCGCAGGGTGGCGATGTCCAGCAGCCCTCGATCCTGCGAAAGCCCGAGATCATCCACGGATTGCGCAACCTGATTCAGAACGCCGTGGATTTCGCCCGCGCCAATGTCTGGGTCGAGGCCGAGTGGACCGAAGACAGGATTACCGTCAACATCATGGATGACGGGCGCGGATACCCCTCGCAGATGATCGGACGCATCGGTGATCCGTTCATGCGGCGGCGTAGGACCGAAACCGATCAGCGGGCCCGCCCGGAATACGAGGGGATGGGCCTGGGTCTGTTCATCGCGAAAACCCTGCTCGAGCGCAGCGGGGCAGAGCTGGAATTTGCCAACGGTTCCGACCCCTACCAGTCACTGACCGACAATCCCGAACGGCGGGGTGCCATCGTCAAAGTATCGTGGCCACGCAACCTGATTGACGCGCAGACCGGGGATACGCCGGTACCGTCCGGGCTCAACCAGCCGATCGAGGTGTGAGTTAAGAAACCGTTAACCAATCAAGACCATAGTCCGGCCCAACTTTACTGGTGTCGGATTTCATATGGCCGACTGGATCATTCTTGTCGCAATCAGCCTGGTTTCATCCTGTTTCGCGGTGCAGTGGCTGTTGCCCCGCAAGGCGCAATACGATGCCAGTTTCGGGCTGGCTTCGCCTTCGTCTTTGTTCGACACCGTCTTCCTGTTTGACGAAAGTCGCCTGATCAGCCACTCGGACATCGCTTTGACAGGGTTCGACAAAGTCGCCGAGTGGGGCGATCTGCGCCGGTTGCTGCATCGGGATTTCCCAAGCTTTCCCGAAACGCCGGATTGCGTCCGAAGCGCCGGGACGCTGGTGGTCCCGGCGATCGATTGCACGGTCGGGCGCGAGGTGGTGTGTGAATGGATCGACGGCGTTGTGCGGGTTCAGTTGCGGGAACAGTGCAATGCCCCCACCCATGTAAGACGCGACGCCAATGACCCGATCCGACTTGCCATGGACCAGGCCCCCTATCCGGTTTGGCTGCTGGATCATCAGGCCAGTGTCCGGTGGTGCAACGCAGCCTATGTTTCACTGGTTCGAAAAGTGCGCGGACAGGATGCCGATTTGACAGACCCTCTGTTTCAAACGCTGGCCGACGATACGCGCCTGAATACCAGGATCCGGGTTTCTGCAGACGTCAAAGAAAGTAACAGCAAACTTTGGTTCGATTTGACGCTGATCGATCACGCCGAAGGGCGGCTGTGCTATGCCGTTGACATAAACGCCATTGTCGCCGCCGAAAACACGCAGCGCAAATTCGTTCAGACGATGACCAAGACCTTTGCCCAGCTGTCCATCGGTCTGGTCATCTTCGACCGCAACAGGCAACTGGCCCTGTTCAATCCGGCCCTGATCGACCTGACCACCCTGCCCCCGGATTTCCTGAGTTGCCGCCCCAGCCTGTCAAGTTTCTTTGACCGTCTGCGCGATCAACACATGATGCCCGAACCCAAGAATTACCGCAGCTGGCGCCGCCAGATGAATGATCTTCTGGAAGCCGCCGAGGACGGGAATTATCAGGAAACATGGTCTCTGCCCTCCGGGTCCGTCTATTCGGTCAGCGGGCGACCTCATCCTGACGGGGCGGTTGCGTTTCTGTTCGAGGATATCACCGCAGAAATCACGTTGACCCGAAGGTTCCGTTCGGAAATGGACCTAATGCAATCGATCCTGGAAAAGCTTGCAGATGCAATTGCGGTGTTTGCCGATGACGGGACGCTGGCCTGCACGAATGATGCCTATCGCGTGTTGTGGCAGGACACAGGCCAGACCGGGTTCGAACCGGAATCCGTTCTTGAGGTCACACGGAGATGGCAACAACGCTGTGCTGCAACGCCCTTGCTGGGCGAGATCCGTGATTTTGTTGAAATGCGAGACAATCGGGCCGAATGGTCCGGCGAGCTGTTCATGCGCGACGGAACGCACATCCTTTGCACCGTCAGTCCGATGCAGAATGGCGCTACCATCGTGCGCTTTGCGGACGGGAAAACCGTCAGCAAGCCTATGGTGCGACAACAGATCAGCGCCTGAACCGGGTTGCAGCCGAACGGGCGCAGGTTCATTGTGGCGCCATGCCACGAACCCCGCTCTCGATCACCTTGAATTCGCCGGAAGAAACTGCGGATTTCGCAACCCGGGTCGCAGCCGGCTTGGCGCCGGGCGATACCCTGTTGCTGGAAGGTGAGATTGGCGGCGGCAAGACTCATTTTGCCCGCAGTCTGATCCAGTCCTTGATGGATGTACCCGAAGACGTACCCTCGCCGACTTTCACGCTGGTTCAGGCCTATGACACCCCGGCCGGAGAAATATGGCATTGCGATCTGTACCGGTTAAGTGCCGTTGAAGAGATCGAGGAGCTGGGCCTGACCGAGGCATTCGACACTGCAATCTGCCTGATCGAATGGCCCGAGAAACTGGGTCCGCTTATGCCTGACGCGGCCCTTGCGTTGAAATTTCGCACCGACCCTGATTTACCCGACACAAGACACCTGACCCTGTCCTGGTCCGACCCGAAATGGGCACCCAAACTGGAGACCGCCGCATGACCAACCGCGCAGTGCTGGCCAAAGCACTGATTGAGCAAACACCCTGGGCCAACGCCTCACGCGCAGCATTGGCAGGTGATGCGTCCAATCGCCGTTATGAACGCCTGACAGACCCGGATACCGGGCGCACGGCCGTATTCATGGACGCCCCGCCGGACAAGGCCGAGGATGTCGCGCAATTCGTGCGTGTCGCGGAATATCTGCGGTCAAACGGTCTGAACGCACCCGAAATCTATGCCGAAGACATGGAATTCGGATTTCTGTTGCTCGAGGATCTGGGCGACGATCTGTTTGCCCGTGTTCTGGAAAAGAATCCCAAACAGGAACTTGCCTTGTACGAGACCGCAACCGACGTTCTGATCCATCTTCACAACGCGCCGACACTGTCTTTGCCGTCTTACGGGCCTTCGCTGATGACCGAGTTGGCCGCATTGTCCTTTACCAAATATGCACAAGGTATTCTGGGTTCGCATGACGAAGACGCGCGCGACCTGTTTGAACGCCGGTTCCAGGATATCCTGCACCGCGAAACTTCGGGCGCGAAAGTTGTTGTGTTGCGGGATTATCATGCAGAAAACCTGATATGGATGCCCGATCGGGACGGTTTGCAAAAAGTGGGTTTGCTGGATTTCCAGACCGCCATGCTGAGCCATCCCGCCTACGATCTGATGTCGCTGTTGCAGGATGTGCGCCGTTCAGTCTCGCCGGGTACCGAAATGCGCATGGTCAACCGGTACATCGCCGCAACCGGAATGGATGATCACGATTTTCGCACCGCGTACAGCGTTCTGGGGGCGCAGCGGAACCTGCGCATTCTGGGCGGGTTCGCGCGTCTGGCGACCGAGTATGGCAAACCACACTATGTCGATCTGATCCCGGCCACGTGGTCGCATCTGATGCGGGACCTCGAGCACCCGGCGCTGGTATCAGTGGCTGATCTGCTGCGCGAATCCCTGCCCGCGCCGACACCCGTAAACCTGGCCAGGCTAAGACCGCAATGACCCGACCGCCCGAAGCTGTCATGCTGTTCGCCGCCGGGTTTGGCACCCGTATGGGGGCATTGACCAAAGACCGGCCCAAACCGCTGATCGAAGTTTCCGGCAAACCGCTGATCGATCACGCACTGGATCTGGTTAACGATCTTGGCCCCCAGCGTGTCGTTGCCAATCTGCACTATCATGCGGATCAGCTCGCGGCGCACCTGGCTCCTCGGGGAGTTTTATTGTCACGGGAATCGCCCGAAATACTGGAAACCGGTGGCGGATTGCGGGCGGCTTTGCCTTTGTTAGGGCCTGATCCGGTCTTTACTCTGAACACCGATGCAATCTGGTCGGGGCCAAACCCGCTGACATTGCTGCGCGAGGCATGGAACCCTGACCGGATGGACGCGCTATTGATGTGTATCCCGATCGCGCAGACAATCGGACATTCAGGATCGGGCGATTTTGCGGCAGACGAAGCAGGGCGCATCACGCGCGGCGGAGGGCTGGTATATGGGGGTGCTCAGATCCTTCGAACGGACGGTTTGCACGGGTTTCAGCAACCGGCCTTTTCGCTGAACCTGTTGTGGGATCAGATGCAACAGCAGGATCGTCTGTTCGCCCTGACCTATCCTGGTCGCTGGTGCGACGTTGGCCGCCCCGAAGGCATCGCAATGGCCGAAGGGTTGCTGGACAATGTTTGAACCCGGCACCCTGCCCCGTGTTTTTGCGGTTCCCCCCGGGGCAGACTTTCCAAAAGTGCTGGTGCAGGGGTTAAGGGCGCGCAGTGCGGATCTTCCGCCCGAAGCGCTGGCGCGGGTGCAACTGGTGGTAAATACCCGCCGCATGGCCCGCCGCGTGCGGGACTTGTTCGATCAGGGACCGCCCTGCCTGTTGCCAAGAATCTCGCTGGTGACAGATCTGGGGGAATCGGTTGATCTGGCGCAGTTGCCTCCGGCCATTCCAGCGCTGCGTCGGCGACTGGAACTGACCCAGCTGGTGGCGAAACTGCTGGACCAACAACCCGATCTGGCGGCAAGGTCTTCCATCTTCGATCTGGCGGACAGTCTGGCCAGCCTGATCGACGAAATGCAGGGCGAAGGCGTTTCGCCCGACGCCATCCGGCAACTGGATGTCAGCGACATGTCCGGCCATTGGGCCCGCGCACAGCAATTCTTTGGCATCGCCGATCGATTCATCAACACCGGCGAAGACGCCCTGGACGCGCAGGCACGGCAACGGCGCGTCGTCAATAACCTGATTGACCGCTGGCGGAACGACCCGCCCGAACACCCCATCATTCTTGCCGGGTCAACCGGATCGCGTGGCACGACCCTGATGCTGATGGAAGCCGTCGCAAGGCTGCCACAAGGCGCGCTGATCCTTCCGGGCTTCGATTTCGATCTACCGAATGAAGTCTGGGAAGGACTGGATGAGGCGCTGACCTCGGAAGATCACCCCCAGTTTCGGTTTCGAAAGCTGATGACCCTGCTGGGTTTGACACCCGGCCAAATCACCAGTTGGACCGACGACCAGCCACCCTCACCCGCGCGCAACAAGCTGATTTCACTGGCATTACGCCCGGCACCGATCACCGACGCGTGGATGACAGAGGGTCCGCGACTGACCGATCTGGCCGGTGCAACACGAGATTTGACCCTTGTCGAGGCCGCATCCCCCCGGGGCGAAGCATTGGCCATCGCGCTGCGGTTGCGCGAGGCGGCGGAAACCGGCCAGACCGCCGCCCTGATCACACCTGACCGAATGCTGACCCGTCAGGTCAGTGCCGCGCTGGACCGCTGGAACATCCTGCCGGATGACAGCGCCGGCCTGCCCCTGCAACTGTCGCCGCCCGGTCGGTTTCTACGCCACGTTGCCGGATTGTTCGTCCGACGACTTGAGGGTGAGGCCCTCCTGACCCTGCTCAAACACCCGCTGTGTCATGACGGCGCCGAGCGAGGGGCGCATTTGCTTCATACCCGCGATCTGGAACTGGATTTGCGGCGGTACGGCCCGCCGTTCCCCGACAGTACCAGCCTGAACGCATTTGCGATCCGCAAGGATGTTTCGGACGACTGGGTGCGTTGGGTCACCACTCATTTCTGCGATCAGGTGGTTGCAGGTGAGCGTCCGTTGGCGGAATGGGTGCAAAACCTGCGCGCACTTGCCGAAGCGATTTCTGCGGGCAGTACAGGCGACCCCGGCACACTATGGGACAAGAACGCTGGCCAAAAGGCCTTGTCCGTTTTGACCGCGCTGGAGAACGAGGCCTCATATGGCGGCCAGATGAACGCCCGTGATTTCGCCGATCTTCTGGGCGCGTTGCTGGCAACGGAAGAGGTGCGCGACCGGGACGCGCCGCACCCTCATATCATGATCTGGGGCACGCTGGAGGCGCGCGTGCAAGGCGCTGACCTGCTGATCCTTGGCGGGTTGAACGAAGGCAGCTGGCCCGAGGCCGCCGCCCCTGATCCGTGGTTGAACCGGCAAATGCGCAGTCAGGCCGGTCTGCTGCTGCCCGAGCGTCGCATTGGTCTGTCAGCCCATGACTTCCAGCAGGCCGTCGGCGCGCCCGAAGTGTGGCTGACCCGGGCAACCCGGTCGGATGACGCGGAAACCGTCCCGTCGCGCTGGCTGAACCGCCTGACCAACCTGTTGCAGGGCCTGCCGGATCAGGGTGGGCCCGACGCCCTGGCCGAAATGCGGGCGCGCGGAAAGGGGTATCTTCGTTGGACCGGAACGCTGGAACGCGCGCCCGATATCGCTTCGGCGCATCGCCCCTCGCCACGCCCCCCGGTTGCCGCACGTCCGCGCCGTTTGAGCGTCACCGAAATCAAGCGGCTGATCCGTGATCCTTATGCCATATACGCCAAACACGTGCTGCGGCTGAGGCCGCTGGACCCACTGGTACAGGCTCCGGACGCGTTGTTGCGCGGCATCGTCATTCACGAAATCCTGGAACATTTCATCGAAGATAGCGTTCTGGATTCCGCCTTGCTGACGCGCGAGAATTTCCTCAAACGCGCAGCGACGTTGCTGGAACAGCACGTCGCCTGGCCGACTGCGCGAAAACTTTGGTTAGCGCGTCTGGAAAGGATCGCCGACGCATTCCTGCTTGCCGAAACCAGGAGGCGAAGCGATGGTGGGCCAGTGGCCTTCGAAACGGCAATGAAGCTGGTTCTTACACCGCTGGACTTCACGATCGCCGGGCGCGCCGACAGGATCGATCGCAACAGCCGTGGCGCACTGCGCATCATCGACTACAAAACCGGTGTGCCGCCGACCGAAAGCCAACAGGCCAAATTCGACAAACAGCTTCTCATCGAGGCCGCAATGGCCGAGCAGGGCGGCATCGAAGGATTCGACCCCTTGCCAGTGGCCGAGGCGATGTTCATCGGTATGGGCGGCACCTACAAAGAGGTGCCCGCGCCGCTGGCCAAGGAACCTGCCGACAAGGTTCTGGCCGAGTTGAAAGAGCTTATTTCCGCTTATTTAGAGCCTGATCAGGGCTACTCGTCGCGTCGGATGCTACACAAGGACACTGATATTGGCGACTATGATCATCTGGCGCGGTTCGGGGAATGGGATCGCACTGACGAAACGGTGCCCGAGGACCTGACATGAACGCCCGCAACGATGCAACCGAACGGCAGGTGCAGGCCGCGCGACCCGATGCCTCGACCTGGCTTGCCGCCAACGCGGGGTCCGGCAAGACGCGGGTTCTGACCGACCGGGTGGCGCGGTTGCTGCTAGGCGGCGTGCAGCCGCAGCATATCCTGTGCCTGACCTACACCAAGGCCGCCGCCAGCGAGATGCAGAACCGGTTGTTCAAACGCCTTGGCGAATGGGCGATGTTGGGCGATCCGCAGTTGTTGGCGCAACTGACCGAACTGGGGGTTCCGGGAATCATTGACCCCGGGCGGCTGGCGCAGGCCAGAACCTTGTTCGCGCGTGCCATCGAAACACCCGGCGGGTTGAAGATACAGACGATCCACTCATTCTGCGCATCGCTTCTGCGGCGCTTCCCGCTGGAGGCCGGCGTCAGCCCCCAGTTTGCCGAAATGGAAGACCGCGCAGCCGCCCTTCTGCGGGAAGAAATCATCGAAAACTTCGCAGAAGGTCCACAATCCGGGTTGGTCGAAGACATTGCCCGGTTTGTCACGGATACCGGCTTCGACAAGTTGGCGGCCGACATCACGCACAAGAGGAACCTGTTTTCTCATCCTCTGGATTGGGACGCCCTGCTGAAACGCTTTGACCTGCCGCCTGGTTTCGACGACAACGCCCTGTCGCGCATCGTCTTTCTGGGCGGCGAGGTGGAACTGATCCGGTCACTACTGCCTGCGTTGGTCGAAAGTGGCGGCAACAATGCCAAGGCGGCGGCCAAGCTTGCAGGATTCAACGAAGCACGGATTGGGCATCTGCCGCTGCTGGAATCCGTTTTGCTGACGGGGAAAGGCGCAAAGGAGCCCTTTACCGCCAAAACCAATAGCTTCCCGACCAAGGCCTTGCGCGAGGGCGCCCTTGCGGACCGGATGCCGCAGCTTGAGGCGCTGATGCTGCGTGTCGAAGCTGCACGGGAAAAGAGGCTAGCGCTGATGGCGGCGCAGAAATCGCGGGTTCTGCATCGTTTCGCGTTCGCGTTTCTGCCGGAGTACGAAAGACGCAAGCAATTGCGCGGCTGGCTGGACTTTGATGACCTGATCCTGCGCGCGCGCAATGTGCTGAACGATCCGGCCGTGGCGGAATGGGTGTTGTATCGATTGGATGGCGGCATCGACCATATCCTTGTGGACGAGGCACAGGACACAAGCCCGGATCAATGGGATGTGGTTGAAAAACTGGCACAGGAATTTACCAGCGGGGAAGGGGCCCGGTCCGGGGTCGAACGTACGATTTTTGTAGTCGGTGACAAGAAACAGTCGATCTATTCCTTTCAGGGCGCCGACCCGCAGGCCTTTGACCGGATGCAGGCGGAATTTGGGCGAAAACTCCAAGAATCAGGCTCTAAACTGTGGGATTCAACACTTGAATTCTCGTTCCGGTCCTCCAGCGCCATTCTGGCGCTGGTCGATGTCCTGTTTAAAAACAAGACAGATGCAGGGTTTCACAAGGACTCGCTCCACCGCGCCTTCAAGGCAGATCTTCCCGGTCGCGTCGATCTGTGGCCGGTCGTGGAAAAGGTCGAGGATGAAGAGGACGGCGACTGGACCGATCCGGTCGACCGGCCCGGCGCACGCCATCACACAGTCATTCTGGCGGAACAGGTGGCACATTCGATCAAGGGCATGATCGAAAGTGGTGAAACCATTCCGGAAGATGGCGAAAACCCAGGCAGCTTTGTACGTCGACGGATTGAACCGGGCGATTTCCTGATCCTGGTGCAGCGCCGCTCGGACCTGTTTGCCGAGATTATCCGCGCCTGCAAGGCACAGGGATTGCCCATCGCCGGAGCGGATCGACTGAAGGTCGGGGCGGAACTGGCGGTCAGGGACCTTGCCGCGTTGCTGAGTTTTTTGGCCACGCCCGAAGACAGCCTGTCACTGGCCACGGTTCTGAAATCCCCGTTGTTTGGATGGTCGGAACAGCAGCTTTTTGATCTGGCGCACCGCCGGTCCGAGGAGTTTCTGTGGGCAGCGCTTCGCAGGCGGGCAGATGAGTTTCCTGAAACCAGTGCGGTTCTGAACGATCTTCGGGCTCAGATCGACTTTCTGCGCCCCTATGACCTGATCGAGCGTATCCTTACGCGCCATGATGGACGGCGCAAATTGCTGGGCCGTCTGGGGGCCGAAGCCGAGGACGGTATCAACGCGCTGTTGTCGCAGGCGCTGGCCTATGAGCGGACGGATATTCCCAGCCTGACCGGATTTCTGGTCTGGATGCAGACCGACGATCTGGAAATCAAGCGCCAGATGAGCGGTGTGGGCAACATGATCCGCGTTATGACCGTTCATGGCTCAAAAGGGCTGGAAGCCCCAATCGTGATCCTGCCGGACACCGCCAAGCGACAGCCGCCACGCGATGCCGAGATTATGGTTGCGGATGATTTGCCCTTGTGGAAAGTCCCCTCGGACGCATCGCCTGTGCTGATCTCGCAGGCGCGAAACACCGCGCGGGAGCGGGAAGAAAACGAACGGCTGAGATTGCTCTATGTGGCTCTGACTCGGGCCGAAAAGTGGCTGATAGTGGCTGCGGCGGGCGATGTGGGACCGGCGGACGGCAGTTGGTATCAGATGGTCAAGGGCGCAATGGAACAGGCGGGCGCCACCCGGCTGCCGGGAACAGACACACTCAGGCTGGCGCATGGCGACTGGGACGGACTGGCTCTGACGGAACAGGAGCAGTACCTGGCAAGCACGACGGACTTGCCGCAGATGTTTCTGCAGCCCGCCGGGGAAGCATCCAAAACAGCGGAGACAATAAGCCCTTCTGATCTGGGCGGTGCCAAGGCTTTACCCGGTGATGCTGGTCTGGACGAATACGCCGCCAAGCTGCGCGGAACGCAATTGCATCTGTTGCTCGAACACCTTCCATCCGTTTCTCAGGAACGCTGGGCTCAGCTTTGCGCCCGCCTACTGCCTGATATGCACGAAGCGGAGAGGCTGGAGTTGATGGCAGAGGCAACGCGCGTGCTAACCTGCGACCAGCTATCCTTGGTGTTTGCGCCAGATACATTGGCCGAAGTTCCGATCTCGGGCGAATTGAACGGCCGACGGATGCACGGTGTCATTGACCGCCTGATCGTGACGGAAGCCGAAGTTCAGGCGATTGATTTCAAATCGAATTTCACTGTCCCTGACACTGCAGAGCAATGCCCCGAAGGCCTTTTGCGCCAAATGGGCGCCTATGCCCGCGCGCTGTCGCAGATTTATCCCGGGCGCACCATCCGTACCGCGATCCTTTGGACCCGGACCGCCCGGCTTATGTGGCTGCCACACGATCTTGTGACAGATGCTCTGACCCGCTCCCGCGTATCTTGACGTTGCCTGCATCGGCCCCTACGTTCTCAGCCCGAGTTTACCCCATTCAGGAGACAGAATATGTCGACCGTTGCCGTTACTGACGAGACCTTTGACGCCGAAGTCAAGAATTCGGATATCCCCGTTGTAGTAGATTTCTGGGCAGAATGGTGCGGACCCTGCAAGCAGATCGGTCCGGCCCTGGAAGAACTGGCTGCAGAATATGGCGGCAAGGTAAAAATTGCCAAAGTTGACGTGGACAGCAACCCGAACGCTGCTGCCGCAATGGGCGTGCGTGGTATTCCGGCCCTGTTCATTTTCAAGGACGGTCAGGTGGTATCCAACCGCGCTGGTGCGGCACCGAAGGCGGCGCTGCAAAGCTGGATCGACGAATCCATCTGACCCTGTGAATTTCGGCAGAAGACGCCCCGTTTCCGCGGGGCGTTTTTTTTGGCCATCTGGTCAGGAGGGGCTGCGATATTGTCAGCGCTTCCCGGACTGCCCGACATCGCACGACTGGATATTTGATCCAAGCCCCGCAACTGTCACCAAAGAGCCATTGCACAGCACCGGCATCACTTGTCCTTACCTGAAAGGGCGTATTTCAATGCGTTAGCGCATCCGGTTTTCAGGGTGCCCTGGCCAAAAGTCTGACAGGAGGGTCGTCAAATATGGCAAAAACTCGGGTTCTGGTTGAATTCGGCATGGGGACGTCTTTGCGGCGCGAGGACTATACCGAGGCTGCGTTGCGGGCCATCAAGGATGCATTGTGGCACAACTCCGTCAATATGGCCGAGCTGTTTGATTTCCCAAAGCAAGCAATGATCATCGATGCGCAAATCGGTGTGCAGCAGCCGGACAAGGTCGACACCCAGATTCTGAAAGACGTGTTCCCTTACGGGCAGCCCAATATCACGGTGATACATGGCGGTCTGGACATCGACAAACCGAATTCCGATGGCTACACGGTCATCGCCAACGCGGCCGTCATCGTTTCCTTCGATATGGAGCCTGCGCAATGACCGAAAAACGCATCATTCTGGAAATGGGAACCGGAAATGACCTGTACGGTCAGGATTACACAAAGGCTGCGCGCCGGGCGGTTCAGGACGCGTTGCATCATTCTTCGATCACGCTGTTTTCGAAGCTGGGAATCGATCACTCGGAAATGCGGGTCCAGGTGACAATCGGCGTTCAGAACCCAGATTTGGTGGATTGCGATCTGGTCGCCGCCGATCTGCCCCGGGGGCGGGCGCAGGTGCACGCCGTCAAGGGCGGGCTGGATATAGAAGACAGCGACGCCGGCACCCGGCACGTCGTAGCGACCGCCGCTATCGAGGCCTTTTTGCCGGATCAGTCGGGAAAGTTCGTGCAGTCCTGAAAAAGAAAAAAGCCGCTCGGTCGAGCGGCTCATCTCATGGTCTGACTTGCCTTGAAATCAGAGGTTCTTGATGTCGGCGCGGGTCAGGCCGATATCATCCAGCTGGGCGTCGGACAGAACTGACAGCGCCTTGCGGGTCTTGCGGGATTCGTTCCACTGTGCGGCAGCTTCGAAAGCTCCGGTGAATGCGTCCACTACGTGCAGGATGGTAGCTGCTCCGAGCGGCGCATGGATGTTTGCGGTGGTTGCCATTTGCGCATTCCTTCTAACAGAAACAGCCGACCCGTTGTCGGTTGTGATCCTCATCTAGTATGCCCGGCACAGACTCACAAATGCCGGTCTGGTAAACCCGCAATGCATTTTGTGCATATCAATTAGGCACTTCGGGAAGCGGTTGCGCATAACATCAGCGCAGCCCATATATGAGCCCGGACAACAAACGGAGACTTTCATGGCGGACAGCGACTTTCCCGGATGGCACGGCACAACGATCATCGGCGTCAAAAAGGGCGGAAAGGTTGTCATTGCCGGTGACGGGCAGGTCAGCCTGGGGCAGACCGTGATCAAGGGTACGGCCCGCAAGGTACGCCGTCTGTCGCCCGGCGGGTTCGAGATTGTGGCAGGCTTTGCCGGTTCCACCGCAGATGCATTTACCCTGCTCGAGCGGCTGGAAACCAAGCTTGAGGCGACGCCGGGCCAGCTGGCGCGCGCCTCGGTCGAGCTTGCCAAGGACTGGCGGACAGACAAATATCTGCAAAAGCTCGAGGCGATGCTGATTGTCACCGACGGCAAGGATCTGTTCGTGATCACCGGGGCAGGGGATGTGCTTGAGCCTGAACACAACGTGGCAGCCATTGGTTCAGGCGGAAATTTCGCTCTGGCCGCTGCGCGCGCGATGATGGACAGCGACAAGTCGGCGGAAGACGTCGCCCGGCAATCCATGGCGATTGCGGCGGACATTTGTGTGTACACCAACGGCAAGCTGACGGTCGAAACGATCTCAGGCTAACAGGGCCGAGATCTCTTTCCCCTTCCAGCGGCGGTGCATTCCGATCAGGCCCAGTATCGCGGCAATGACCACGATGTAGTAGGGCACGCGGATGTCGATGCTCATCAAGCCGCCGCCGACCAGAGACATGATCCCTCCGGCCAGGCAAAACACCGCAGTGGTCACGCCCATGACCCAACCCTGATCCGTTTCGCTGACCGATGAAGAGAACAGGCCCAGCATGGTCGGATAGGCCACGCCGAACAGGAAGTAGAAGAAGAACACTGGCACGTAGCTGAATACACCGCTGGGGCTGAACGCAAAGGCAATGCCGCAGATGATCATGACCACAAGCGATGTGTAGATAATGCTGTGTTTGCTGAATCTCTCCTGTGCTGGTTTCACAAGGAACGTGCTTGAGAACGCCAGTGCAAAGCCGATAACCACCATCGCCATACTGCCGCCAATCACGCCGTAGCCGAAAGCGCTGGTCAGGAAATTATCCACGAACACATAAAACGTGACGTTGGCGATCATGAAGAACGAATAGACAGGCAGGATCTTCAACACCATGGGATGCCCACGGACTGCGATCAGGCTGTCGGTGACGTCACGGGGACGGAAGACAAAGGCCGTGCGTTCGGTTCTTGTGTCCTTGAAATAGAACAGCACCAGGAAAATCGCGATCAACACCAGAACGAAGGCTCCATAGAACGGCGTTTTGAGTGTGGCCGCACCACCCAACAGAGCAGCATCCGACAGGACCGCACCAATGATCGGGCCGCCCACCAGACCAAAGCTGACGCCGGTCACGATATAGCCCATGTTTCGGTCCCGATCCGCCGCATCCGTACTGCCATCAATCATTGCCGCCTGTGCAATGGGTTGGTTTCCGGCGGTAAAGCCGGTGATTGACCGGCCGGCAATCAGCAGCAGCAAACTGTTGAGGTAAAGCGCCGCGATGGTGATGGCGTACCCCGCAAGCGCTCCGCTCAGACAAACCAGCAAAGCGTTCTTGCGCCCGATCGAATCCGAGACTTTGGACACGTAGACAACGCCCAGAAACCAGGACAGGAAAAAGCAACCAATCACTAGGCCATAGTAGAAATGCCGCCGACCGACCGGCGTATTTTCCGGCAGAAACCCGGACTTCGTCTCCATGATCAGTGAGTTGATGATGGGAAAGACCAGTCCCTGTCCGATCAGATCTACAAATACAACAAACAACAAAGTGATTTTGGCAATCTTCGTCATGCAACCCGCCCCGTTTCTTCAAATGGGGTGAGTGTAGCAGACAGGTGTTCTGACACCTAACACCATGCAAAAGGCCGGGTTTTACCCGGCCCCCGGCAGTCCTGATCGCGTGTGGATCAGTTCAGCGACGCCACGCCCAACGGCACGCCCGCGACCTCGCACCAGATGTAAACTTCGTTGTAGCCGGAAACGTCCATGGTCGGCGGAACGGCATAGGATTGTTTGCCGGTCAGGTTCAGCAGCGCACCCAGCTTGCTGTCAGGATCATATGATCCGTCCTTGCCGAAAGCGACACGCGGGTCGGGCCCGCCATCCAGTGAGAAATCGTCGCCCAGTTCGACAATGTAGCGGTCTCCATTCTTGACCAGCTTCACCGAACCCGAGGTGATGTGCTTCGAACGGCCCTCGAACGTGCCTTTCTTCTTGGCACCGCCAGCAACGGCGGCATTGGCACTGGTCAATGTCAGTGCCGCGCCGGCTGCAGCGGCTTTCACAAAGAGCGAGCGACGAGTCATCATGATGAGTTTTCTCCATTGGTAGACACGGACTGGTTTGCCCGATGTTGTCCGTTATGCCGCAGGCCTCGCCGCATACTCCAATCACTTCGGGACGAATTTCTGTGTGCGCGCCGTGTGTTGGCGTGATGTTTTCGTGATCGGCTTGTGTTTTCGCGCCTTATGATTAGGTTCCGCTTCGAAACAAACGGATTGAGTGCATATGACCGACCTGACCCCGCGCGAGATTGTCTCGGAACTGGACCGCTTCATCATTGGCCAGAAGGATGCCAAACGCGCGGTTGCCGTCGCGCTGCGAAACCGCTGGCGGCGCAAGCAGTTGCCTGACGACATCCGGGACGAGGTCTATCCGAAGAACATCCTGATGATCGGCCCCACCGGCGTCGGCAAGACCGAGATCAGCCGTCGTCTGGCCAAACTGGCCCGCGCGCCTTTCATCAAGGTCGAAGCCACCAAGTTCACCGAGGTTGGCTATGTCGGGCGCGACGTAGAACAGATCGTGCGGGATCTGGCGGACGCCGCCATCCTGCAGACCCGCGAGTTCATGCGCGAAGACGTCAAGGCGCGCGCCCATCAGGCTGCCGAAGACCGGGTCATCGCCGCCATAGCCGGGGAAGACGCCCGCGAAGGCACGCGCGAGATGTTTCGCAAAAAACTGAAATCCGGTGAGCTGGACGATACGGTGATCGAGCTGGAACTCTCGGACACCTCGAGCCCGATGCCGATGTTCGACATTCCCGGCCAACCCGGCAGCCAGATGGGGATGATGAACCTGGGAGATATCTTCGGCAAGGCCTTTGGCGGGCGCACGGTCAAACGCAAGATGACTGTCGCAGAAAGCTATGACGCTCTGATCGGGGAAGAGGCCGACAAGCTGCTGGATGATGAAACCGTCAACCGCGTGGCGCTGGAATCCGTCGAACAGAACGGCATCGTGTTTCTGGATGAGATCGACAAGGTTTGCGCCCGCTCTGACGCACGCGGCGCTGATGTCAGCCGGGAGGGGGTTCAGCGGGACCTCTTGCCCTTGATCGAAGGCACAACCGTGTCCACCAAGCATGGCCCTGTCAAAACAGACCACATCCTGTTTATCGCCTCCGGGGCGTTCCACATCGCCAAGCCCTCGGACCTGTTGCCGGAACTTCAGGGGCGTCTGCCGATCAGGGTCGAACTGCGCGCCCTGACGGAAGAAGACTTTGTGCGCATCCTGACGGAAACAGACAACGCCCTGACCCTTCAGTATACCGCGCTGATGGGGACCGAGGATGTTACTGTCCAGTTCAGCGAAGATGGCATCGCGGCGCTTGCCCGCATTGCAGCGGACGTGAACCAGAGCGTCGAAAACATCGGTGCGCGCCGGCTGTACACCGTGATGGAACGCGTGTTCGAAGAATTGTCTTTCGCCGCCCCCGACAAAGCCGGAACGGAAATCACGGTCGACGCGGAATTTGTCAGCAGCAATCTGGGTGAACTGACCAAATCCACCGATCTCAGCCGTTACGTTTTGTAACACGCTCAGCCGGATTTTGCCTTTCTTCTACCCCGCGCCGCTGGACGTGGGGCGAGAATTCGATAGCTTGGCGCAAACCTGATCCGGGGATTGTCCGTGTTGCGCCATCTGATCCTGCTGCTTGCCTGTCTTTCACTCAGCGCCTGTGTCGACAGGACGGTGTCTGAAATCGTGCCTTCGGCTGCGGTTGTCGGCACGCCCAAAACGATCCTGGCAACCACGACCCGCGCCAAAGAGGCGAATGGGTCATACGGGTTCCGTCGCGGTGAATCCTTGCGCTACCTGGAAACCACGGTTTCGATTCCGCCAAATCACACCCCGGGAACCCTGAAGTTTTCCTACGCCAATCCAAATCCGAAGAAAGAGTTCGTGTTGGCGAACGTCACCGAACTGGATGGGCCGCAGGACCTGAAAACCCATTTGCGCGGCAAAGAAGACGTCACAATTTTTGTGCACGGATACAACTCGACCCAGACCGAGACCTTGTTTCGGGCCGCACAACTGTCCCACGATATCGGCCTGCCCGGAAACACTCTGGTGTATTCATGGCCCAGCCGTGCGACAGGCTTTGGCTATGCCTATGATCTGGACAGCATGCTGTTCGCCCGTGACGGGCTGGAACAGACCATTCGCTCTCTGAAATCAATGGGGGTCAAGCGGGTCATTCTGGTCGCGCATTCCATGGGCAGCGCCCTGACAATGGAGATGATGCGTCAGGCCGAGTTGCAGGAACCGGGTTGGGCCAAGAGGAACCTGGAAGGCGTGGTTCTGATTTCACCGGATCTGGACGTGGATCTGTTCCGCTCGCAGATGGAGCGGATCAAGTCCCCGCCGGATCCGTTTCTCGTGATGGTTTCGCAAAAGGACAGGATTCTGAACATCTCGGCCCGTTTGCGCGGGACGGATGAGGGTGAGCGGCTGGGCAATATCAGCTCGATCGACAGTCTTGAAGAATTTCCGATCAGCGTGATCGACACCACCGCATTCAACAGCGATGCAGAATCATCGCATTTCGTGGCCGCGACGTCTCCGGCGCTGCTGGCGATCCTCAGCTCGCTCAGACGCGTCAACAACACGTTCGGGCCAGAAGATAGACCGGCTATCGACATCCTTGTCCCGCCAAGCCAGCGGAACCCGGACGGTGCAACCGAAATAGTCCTTACAGAAACAGGGCAGGCCGAGGTTACGACTCCGTGAACCCGGGCGGCCTGCGTCGGTATCTTGTCCAGAACGCAAGCTGGCTGAGCGCGGGGGCGCTGCTGACCTTTCTGTCGAGTTTCGGGCAGACCTTCTTTATCTCGATCTTCTCGGGCCAGATCCGATCCGAATTCGGCCTGAGTCACGGTGCATGGGGAAGCCTTTATTCGCTGGGCACGCTGATGTCTGCGGTGGTGATGGTCTGGGCCGGAGGGCTGACCGATATCTTTCGCGTGCGGGCGCTGGGCCCGGCGGTTCTGACGGGGCTGGCGGTGGCGACAGCGGCGATGGCGCTGAACCAGTTGGTTGTTCTGCTGCCGTTGGTCGTTTTCCTTCTCCGCCTGTTTGGACAGGGGATGAGCACCCATCTGGCGCTGGTCGCCATGGCGCGATGGTTTACCGCAACGCGGGGCAGGGCGCTTGCCATCGCCTCGGTCGGGTTTTCCATCGGCGAGGCGCTTTTGCCCCTGATCTTTGTTGCCGCAATGGCCCATTTCGACTGGCGAACACTATGGCTTGTTTGCGCTGCCGTCGCCGCGTTGGGAATACCGATCCTGATCCGACTGCTACGCCAGGAACGAACACCTCAAAGTCTGGCCAGTGAATATACCGCGACCGGTATGAAGGGCCGCCACTGGACCCGCCGGGACGCGCTTTTGCATCCGCTGTTCTGGTTCATGGCACCTGCATTGTTGGGTCCGTCCGCCTTCATCACGGCCTTCTTTTTTCATCAGGTTCATCTGGCCGAGGTCAAAGGCTGGTTTCATATCGAACTGGTGGCCCTGTTCCCGGTCTTCACCGCAGTTGGCGTGCTGTCGATGTTTGCGGCGGGCTTGGCGTTGGACAAATGGGGTACGGCGCGCATTATGCCGTTTTACCAGTTGCCCATGGCGCTGGGGTTTCTTGTTTTGTCCTTCACCGGTTCGATTGGTGGCGCCCTGATCGGTCTGGTCCTTCTGGCGCTGACCGTCGGGGCCAACAGCACGCTGCCCAGCGCATTCTGGGCCGAGTTTTACGGAACGCGCCACATCGGTGCGATCAAGGCATTGGCAACTGCGATCATGGTGCTTGGGTCGGCCATCGGCCCCGGACTGACGGGCGTTCTGATTGATACCGGCATTCCGCTTGCGACCCAGTTTCTCTGGATCGGAGGGTTTTTTGTTCTGGTCTGCGGGGTGACTTGGGTCGGAATCACACAAGCCGCACGCACACTTTAACGCGTTCGGCGCAGATACACGTAGTAGGCTCCGTCACCGCCGTGGCTGATATGGGCGGGTGTTATCTGAAGGACGGCCTGCGCCAGTGGCGGCAAAGACAGCCATTGCGGAACCTGATTGCGCAGGACACCCCGCGGCGTCGGGATCGGTCCGGGCTCATCCCTGTCCTTGCCTTTGCCGGTGACAACCAGAACCAGACGCTTGCCAGAAGCCTGCGCAGTCAGAACAAACCGCACCAGAGCCGGATGTGCCGTGTCCACGCGCATTCCGTGCAGGTCCAGCTTGCCTTCCGGCTTCAGCTTGCCGCGCTTCATTCGCGCAAAGGCCTTGGTGTCCATCTGCACCGGACTTGCCCGCAGACTGTCTCCAATTGCGGGTTTCAGGGCATGTTGCGCCGGCTTTGTCGTTGCATTCTGCCCCAGATCAAACTCGTCAAATCTCGGTTTTGGCTGCCGGTTTGGCTTGGGTTTCGGCAATACGGTCGGGTGGACCGTCTGCGGAATCTCGGGGTGCAAACGCTCGGCCCGTTTCGCGACCTTTCGCCACAATTCCACCTCTTCTGCGGTGAGCTTTCGGCGGGACATCAGAACTCATCCGGCGACATGGCATAAGCGCGCTGAATCGGCAGCAACACAACCATGCGGCCCGGATCCTTCAGCCGCCCGGCGGCCTGCCCGGCGGTGTCACCGGTTCCGAAAAAGATATCGGCGCGCTGCGCCCCTTTGATGGCCGCACCAGTGTCCTGCGCGATCATCAGGCGGCGCAGCGGATTTGCCCCATCCTTTTCCAACCAGACTGGTGCCCCCAACGGCGTATAGGCCGGGTCCGTCGCAATACTGCGCATGGTCGTGACCGATCGGTTCATGGCACCCAGCGGTCCCCGGTCAGGAGCGACCCGTGTGACTTCGCGGAAGAACACATAGGACGGGTTGTGGAACAGCAGTTCCGCACCATCCTCGGGGTTCTTGCGTACCCAGGCCCGGATCATCTGGGCGCTGACCTCGTGTGCGCCAAGAACACCGCGCCTGATCAGCTCGACCCCGATCGACCGATAGGGGTGGCCGTTCGCGCCGCCATATCCGACCCGCAAGGCGCTGCCATCGGGCAAACGAATTCGCCCCGAGCCCTGAATCTGAAGAAAGAACAATTCGACCGGATCGTCGACCCACGCAATCTCAAGCCCGCGTCCCGCCATGGCCTCGCCAATCAGGATTTCGCGGCGGCTCAGCCATTTGTCGGCAGCGCGTGCCTCGGGCGGAATTTTATATAGCGGATATCTGAACCGATCCGATCGGGTTCTGGACCCGTCCAGTTCCGGCTCGAAATATCCGGTGAACAAAGCCTCCTTGCCGTCTTCGACAAGAACCGGGCGAAAGAAGAGTTCAAAGAAGGCCCGGGCTGCGTCTGGGGAATAAGTCTGGGCCACGCCGCACAGCGCCCGCCAATCCGGGTCATTCAGATCGTTGCAGGTGTTCAGAAAAACCGAAAGGGCCGCCCCGTGATCGTCGGCGGCCCAGCCATCCAGATCGTCGAATGACAAGATGGATCGCGTCGCCTCGGCTCCGGCGGCGCTGGCGGCGGTCATCGCGCCCACCAGTAAGAGCGACCGGAGCGTGGCAATCATGCGTCCGTGGCGACAAGCAGCCAGTTCGGATCATCCGAGCCCATGACACGGGCAAAGGTCCAGCTGTCCTTCTGGCGTTTGACCGTGTTGGGGCTACCTTCGATGATGTCCCCGCCGCGATCCCGCACCACCGAGGTCAGTTCACCCACAAACTTCATGGTGATCTCGGCCTGATTGGTGTCCTTGTCGAAATGGGCATCGGCCAGCGCGGTTTCACGCACACCGATGAATTCGGCTTCGATGGTCAGGCCCCGGTCTTCGCGGTCGGCCACAACGGAAACGAAAGTGTCAAAGACCTCTTCCGACAGGAAAGGCTGGATTTCGTCCAGGTTACCCTTTTCGAACCCCATTACGATCATCTCGTAAGCGCCGCGCGCGCCCTGCACGAATTCGGTGACGGAAAATCCGGGCTCGATCCGTTTCATCGCCGCCAGTGTCTGGGCCTGCTCGCTGTCTTCGGGAACGTGGTCGGTGATGTCATGATCCGGGCCGCCGTCGATCACTTCAAAATCGCGGCGTGCCTTGTTGGAACCGGGCTGCTGCAGAGGAGGTTTCTCGAAACCTTCACGCGTACCCAGAACGCTTTTCAGGCGCAGGATCAGGAAAACGGCAATTCCGGCCAGGACCAGCAGCTGGATCATGGGTTCGTTCATTTCATCCTCTTTTCAGAACCGCGACTTTGTATACGCGGCCTCATGTCACTATGTAGGTGACAGTTTAGGGCAAGTCCACTGCCCTGCGCACGCGAAAGGATGACGAAAATGTATCTGTTTCTGGCATTTCTGTTGGTGCCGATCATCGAGATTGCCCTGTTCATTCAGGTTGGCGGTCTGATCGGACTTTGGCCGACACTTGCAATCGTTGTCCTGACAGCCTTTCTGGGCACCGCTTTGGTGCGGACGCAAGGCCGCATTGCGCTGGGTGAATTACAGAGAACATTCAACAATCTCGATGACCCGACCGAGCCCCTGGCCCATGGCGCCATGATCATTCTGTCAGGCGTATTGTTGCTGACGCCCGGCTTTTTTACCGATGCCGTGGGCTTTGCGCTGCTTATCCCCGGCGTAAGGGTTGCCGTGTTCCGGTATCTGAAATCCAAAGTAACGGTGACGCATTTTCAGATGGGCACCGGTGCACAATTTCACCAGCACAATGATCCCTTTGGTCAGGATGACGTGATCGATGGCGAGTTTACCGAGGTTCGCCCCCGTAAAGAACCAACAAAACCGTCGAAATGGGTGGATGGTCCGCACGAGCATTGAGGTGCCGCGCCCAACTTGATAAGCAGTGGCGAAATTCAATTTTGGAGTAGATCCATGGCCGAAGAAAAAGCCGCAGACAACGCTGCGGCACAAACCGCCCCGCAGGTTCAGATGCGGGTTCTGGGGCAATTCATCCGCGATATGTCCTTTGAAAACGTGATGGCGCAAAAGGGCGTATCCGGCGACGTGCAGCCAGAGATTGCCGTGCAGGTCAATCTGGACGCGAAAAAGCGCCCGGCAGACCACCAGTTCGAGGTTTCGATCAAGCTGAACCTGACCTCGAAAGCCAAGGGCATGGAAGACATCCTGTTCCTGTGCGAAATCGACTATTGCGGACTGTTCCACGTGGAAGGTGTGCCCGAGGATCAATTGCACCCGTTCCTGATGATCGAATGCCCGCGGATGTTGTTCCCGTTCCTGCGCCGCGTTGTCAGCGACATCACCCGCGACGGTGGTTTCCCGCCGGTCAATCTGGACACAATCGACTTTGTCGGCCTCTACCGTAACGAGTTGATGCGCCGCCAGGCCGAAGCTCAGAAGGCCGAAGCCTGATCAATCTGACCCGCGCCGGACACTGGTTCAGGCGCGGGTCCAAAGGGCATTTTCGCCCAGTTTTTCTACAAATTCCTGATGTGCGGCGCGTTCATCTTCGGTGATCCGCGGCGCAAGCGGTGTTGCGCGCGGCGCCGGACGCCAATCCTCGCTGCCGCCGGCGGAGTTTGCAGTGGACGCAGACAGGCCGAAATCGGGTTGCCGCCCGCCGATCAGTTCCAGATACACCTCGGCCAGAATCTCCGAGTCGAGCAGAGCGCCGTGCAGAACACGGTTCGAGTTGTCGATGCCGAACCTGCGGCACAGCGCATCCAGCGAGGCGGGCGAGCCCGGAAAACGCTTACGCGCAATGGCCAGCGTATCCAGAGCCTGATCCATCGGAATCGGGGCCAGGCCCATCCAGCCCAGTTCGGCGTTCAGGAATTTCATATCGAAGGATGCGTTGTGGATCACCAATCGCGCATCGCCCACAAAATCGCGGAATCCCTGGCCGACCTTGGCGAATACAGGTTTGTCCTTAAGCGTCACCTGGCCTTTTTCTGGCGGGCGGGGCGGATCCAGCAAATCCGGACCGATCCCGTGCACACCAAATGCCTCTTCCGGCATCGAGCGCTGGGGGTTGATGTAGACATGATAGGTTTCGCCCGTCGCGACGTGATTCCACAGCTCGACCGCGCCAATTTCCACGATCCGGTCGCCGCTTTCGGGATCAAAGCCCGTGGTTTCGGTGTCGAGAACGATCTCACGCATTTGCCAGTCCTGCCCTGATCTGCCTGACCACATCCTGCACCTGCGCGCGCGCATGGTCCAGCGTATCGGTGACAATCACGAAATCCGAGCGCGCACATTTTTCTTCATTCGGCATCTGCTTGGCGCGAATTTGCTCGAATTGCGCTTCGGAAATCGTTCCGCGGGCCATCACGCGGCGTTTTTGTTCCTCGGCCGGTATCGAGACACAGGCAACGGCATCCATCGCGACGTTTCCGCCCGTTTCGAACAGAAGCGGAATGTCGAACACCAGAATATCCTCGGCCGCGGTTTCCCGGAACCTGGCTCGATCCACAGCAACCAGCGGGTGCACTATGCTTTCTATGGTTTTCAGAGCGGAAGGATCAGAGGTGATGATCCGTTTCAACGCATCCCGGCTGACAGCGCCGTCAAGGACAGCCTCGGGAAACACTGCAGCCATCGGCGCAACTGCCGCCCCACCTGCGGAATAAAGCTGGTGGACTACCGCGTCCGCGTCCCACAACCCGCAGCCTTCGGCCACGAACATCTGCGCCGTCGTGCTTTTGCCCATGCCGATCGAGCCGGTCAGGCCAAGGGCAAAACTCATGCCAGGGCCGCCGCGCGGGTTTCCGCAGTGACTTCGGGGCGCACTCCGAACCAGCGCTCAAATCCCGGAACCGCCTGATGCAACAACATGCCCAGACCGTCCACCGTTGTGCATCCGGCTTCTTCAGCCTGTTGCAGCAAGCGGGTGCGCAGCGGGGCGTAGACCAGATCATTCACCACGGTGCCGGGCTGCAAGCCATCCAGCGGCACGCGCAGTTCGGGCTGACCCTGCATTCCCAGCGAAGTTGTGTTCACCACAAGCTCGGCCTCTTCAATGACATTTCCGGCCTGCACCCAGTCAATCACGGTAATGCGCTGGCCGAATTCTTCTTTCAGATGATCGGCACGAGTGCGGGTTCGGTTGGTCAGCAGGATCTCGGGGACGCCAGCATCCGCCAGGGCGGACAGAATGGCGCGCGCTGCACCACCGGCACCAAAGACCACGGCCGGCCCGTCCTGCGGATTCCAGTCGGACGCGCCTGAGCGCAGGTTCTCCATAAAGCCATACCCGTCTGTGTTATCGGCATGGATCGAGCCATCGTCGCGAAAGACAAGCGTATTCGCTGCCCCGATGACCGAAGCCCGGTCAGACACATGATCGGCCAGGCGCATTGCGGCTTCTTTATGCGGAACCGTTACATTCGCGCCCACAAACCCGGCTTTCGGCAAACTCCGCAAAACAGTTTCCAGATCTGCGGGCGTGACATCCATGGGAACATAATGCCCGGCCAGACCATAGGTCTGTAGCCAATGACCGTGCAGCTTGGGCGACCGGGAATGCGCCACCGGGTGCCCGATCACCCCGGCAAGAGGAATACGATGTTCCGTCATTGATCGATCACCCCTTTTACGGCCAGATAACTGAGCAACTCCAACAGGGGCATACCCAAGACGTTAAAATAGTCGCCGTCAATGGTGGCGAACAGGCGCGCGCCTTCTTCTTCCAGCTTATAGGCACCTACGGCGTATCGGATACTGTTCCAATTGCGCGCCACAAAATCCTTCAGATAGGCATCCGAACTGGCCCGCATCCGCAGACGAACCTGCCCCACATGTCGCCAGATCGGTTCCCCGTTCTGATAAATGACTGCAGCCGACAGCAACATGTGCCGTTTACCCCGCATCGCCTTCAACTGGGCCAGTGCGTCTTCAGGCGTCTCCGGCTTGGACAACAAACGGCCTTCGAAGTCCAGAACCTGATCACATCCCAGAACCATGGCCCCCGGGTTCTTGTCGCTGATTTTTCGCGCCTTCATCTCGGCCAGCGCATCAGCAATATCGCGCGGTGACGCCTCTTCAGCCAACAGCGCGCGTTTCATGCTATCTTCATCTACGCGCGCGACCTGAACGGAAAACGGGACACCTGCGTTCTCCAGAAGTTGCGCCCGGATGGCCGAGCCCGAAGCGAGTATGATGGGGACAGGCATGTGGAAAACCCCGTGGGCAAAGCGTTGAGTGATCTGGGACGTTTTGTATGGTTTTCAGGTTGACACGCAACCCCGCGATTTCGGCGCGGATCTTCCCCGAGTCGCCCGAAAACTGTCAAAGCGGGACAAGAATAACTTTGGAAATCGGGAAAACCACGATGTCCCCAGTTGGCCATCGAGTTATCCACAGTGAAGATCGCGGAATAGTATACTAACTATATGAATTTAATATATAAATTATTACACTAACAAGATTATCGGCATTGCGGTCAACTCTATCCACCTGGGGAAAAGTGAAGGGTAAAAAAGTAATCCACGGATTCTGTTCGCCCTACAAAACCATCATCCTTTCTCTTTTCTTAATTTTTTATTAGGGAGAGTTCCGAACAACGCCCGGAGCCAGAATGACCGATCTTCTTTTCACGATTTACCCGTGGGTGAAATCTTTACATATCATGGCCGTAATCTCTTGGATGGCAGGTTTGTTCTATTTGCCCAGACTGTTCGTCTATCACGTGGAAAAGGCGCAATCCGTCGACGGGGCCGAACAGATTTTCTTTGAAATGGAAGAAAAACTGTTACGGGTCATCATGCGCCCGGCAATGATCGTGGCCTGGGCCTGTGGCCTGATCATGGTGTTTACTCCGGGTGTCGTCGGCTGGGATTGGTCCTGGCCCTGGGTCAAGGGCGCAGCGGTGATCGGTATGACCTGGTTCCATCACTGGCTGATGGCACGTCGCAAGGACTTTCTTGAAGGCCGAAACAAGCTCACAGGGCGCCAGTATCGCATGATGAACGAGGTACCGACCGTTTTGATGGTTGCCATCGTTCTGGCGGTCATTCTGAAGTTCTGAAGGCCTGTTTGACTCTGCCAGCCGTCGCGCTTATGTAGGGATCAACACGCCCGTCCGGGCGGCGTATCTTCCGTACTGAAATTCCACTTCGAGCCGCGATGCCAGCGGTGAAGGTATATATCATGACAACTGAAGCCCTGAATCTGGCCGACCTGAAAGCCAAAAGCCCCAAAGACCTTCTGGCGATGGCCGAAGAACTGGAGATCGAAAACGCCTCGACCATGCGGAAAGGCGAGATGATGTTCCAGATTCTACGCGAACGCGCGGATGATGGCTGGACCGTTGGCGGTGATGGTGTGCTTGAAGTGCTGCAGGACGGATTCGGCTTCCTGCGCTCGCCCGAGGCGAACTATCTGCCGGGTCCGGACGATATCTATGTCTCGCCTGACATGATCCGCCTGCACTCACTGCGGACCGGGGACACGGTTGAAGGCGAGATCAAGGCACCAGATGAGAACGAACGTTATTTTGCGCTGACCAAGGTCACCAAGATCAACTTCGAAGATCCTGAGAAGGCCAAGCACAAAATCCTGTTCGACAACCTGACGCCGCTGTATCCGGATGAGCGTCTGAAGATGGAAATCGAAGATCCCACCATCAAGGACAAATCGGCGCGTGTCATCGACCTGGTTTCGCCAATTGGTAAAGGCCAGCGTTCGCTGATCGTCGCACCGCCGCGCACCGGTAAGACGGTGATCCTGCAAAACATTGCGCATTCGATCGAACAGAACCACCCGGAGTGCTACCTGATCGTCCTGTTGATCGACGAACGCCCTGAAGAGGTGACCGATATGCAGCGCTCGGTGAAGGGTGAGGTTGTGTCCTCGACCTTCGACGAACCGGCAACGCGCCACGTGGCTGTTTCGGAAATGGTGATCGAAAAAGCAAAGCGTCTGGTCGAGCACAAGCGAGATGTTGTTATTCTCCTCGATTCGATCACAAGACTTGGTAGGGCTTTTAACACTGTGGTGCCATCCTCGGGTAAAGTTCTGACCGGCGGTGTGGACGCCAACGCGCTGCAGCGGCCCAAGCGGTTCTTTGGTGCCGCGCGGAACATTGAAGAGGGTGGTTCGCTGACCATCATCGCCACCGCGCTGATCGACACCGGCAGCCGGATGGACGAGGTGATCTTCGAAGAATTCAAAGGTACGGGTAACTCGGAAATCGTTCTGGATCGCAAAATCGCTGACAAGCGCGTGTTCCCGGCGATCGACATCCTCAAGTCCGGTACCCGGAAAGAGGATCTGCTGGTCGACAAGGGCGATCTGGCCAAGACCTTTGTCCTGCGCCGCATCCTCAACCCGATGGGCACCACCGACGCGATCGAATTCCTGTTGTCGAAGTTGAAGCAGACCAAGACAAATGGCGAGTTCTTCGATTCGATGAATACCTGATAGAGGTCTTAACCGACGCGAGGCCTTCGAATGGATACGATATTCGCCTTGGCCAGCGCGCAAGGCAAAGCAGGGGTGGCGGTTATCCGCCTCTCTGGTCCACGGGCGCATGAGGCCGCGGCAGAACTGACCCGCGGTACATTGCCTTCCCGCGGCATGCACCTCCGATCCCTGTATGCGCAGGATGGGGGGCGGTTGGATGATGGACTTGTCCTGACCTTCGAAGGACCGGCCAGCTTTACCGGCGAAGATGTGGCTGAGCTGCAGATCCACGGAAGTACGGCTTCAGTGAACGCCGTATTGCGCTGTCTGTCTGGTATGGAAGGTTTGCGCTTGGCCGAACCCGGAGAGTTTACGCGCAGAGCATTGGAAAACGGCAAGATGGATTTGACGCAAGTCGAAGGTCTGGCCGATCTGATTGACGCGGAGACCGAAGCTCAGCGTAAACAGGCGCAAACGATTTTGGCCGGTGAATTGGGTGTTCTGGCCGAGCGCTGGCGTCGTGACCTTATCCGCGCCGCGTCCTTGTTGGAGGCGGTTATCGATTTTGCCGATGAAGACGTGCCGACAGATGTTACGCCTGAGGTGCGGGCGCTTGTATCGGGTGTCATGGATGACCTGCGCCGGGAAGCGGAAGGCGTAAAAATAGCCGAACGAATCCGAACAGGATTTGAAGTGGCCATCGTTGGTCTGCCGAATGCGGGCAAATCCACTTTGCTGAATGCCCTGGCCGGGCGGGAAGCTGCAATAACCTCGGAATTTGCCGGAACAACCCGTGATGTGATCGAGGTTCGCATGGATCTTGCCGGGTTGCCGGTCACATTGCTGGATACGGCCGGGTTGCGCGAAACCGAGGACCACGTAGAGAACCTAGGGATCGAACTGGCGCGAAAACGCGCCGAAGCTGCTGATTTGCGAGTATTTTTGGCTGATTCTCCGCAAGATCTGGGTGTTCCGATGAGCGAAGGAGATATCCAGGTCTTTCCGAAATCCGACCTGCGTTCACATTCCGAAGGTGGAATATCAGGAAAAACCGGGGAAGGGATAGATCAGCTAATTTCCCAGATATCGTGTGTCTTGGCGCAGAGATCTACCAGCCATGGTATCGCCACGCGCGAACGGCACCGTGTATCGCTGAAAAAAGCTCTGCAATCCTTGTCCGACGCAACCAGCGTTCTGGAAACAGGTCCGGATCTGTATGATATCGCTGCCGAGGAACTGCGTTCAGCCATACGCGCCCTTGAATCACTGGTCGGCAGAATAGATGTTGAAAACCTGTTGGACGAAATATTCTCCAGCTTCTGCCTGGGTAAGTAGGGAGTGTTTCACGTGAAACATTCAATGTTTGATGTCGTCGTAATTGGTGCCGGTCACGCTGGAACCGAAGCCGCACATGCCGCAGCCCGGTTGGGTGCCGCCACCGCATTGGTCACCTTGTCTGAAACGGATATCGGAGTAATGTCCTGCAATCCGGCAATCGGCGGGCTGGGCAAGGGGCATCTGGTTCGGGAAATTGATGCCCTGGGGGGCGTCATGGGTCAGGTCGCCGATCAGGCTGGTATTCAATTTCGCCTGCTTAATCGCCGCAAGGGTCCGGCCGTGCAGGGGCCCCGAACACAGGCTGACCGCGCGTTGTATCGGTCCGCCATGCAAGCGACGACGAAAAGACAGGAAAACCTGTCCGTGATTACCGGGGAAGTCGTCGACTTCCTGATGGATGGATCACGAGTTGCCGGAGTTCAACTGGCTGATTTATCAAAGATTCACGCGAAAACTGTTATTCTGACCTCAGGTACCTTTCTTCGGGGCGTGATACATATCGGAGATGCGTCAAAGCCCGGAGGTCGGATGGGGGACCGGCCATCGGTGAAACTGGCGGAGCGCCTGGACGGATTTGATCTTCCGATGTCACGTCTCAAAACCGGGACACCACCGCGATTGGACGGCAGAACCATCGATTGGTCGGGGCTGGATGAGCAAAAGGGCGATGAGGATCCAACATTCTTTTCGTTTCTGACAAAAACAGCGGTCGCGCCACAAATTTCATGCGGGATCACCCATACCAACGAACGTACCCACGAGATAATTCAAAACAACCTGTCCCGTTCGGCGATGTATGGCGGTCACATAGATGGCGTTGGGCCCAGATATTGCCCGTCGATCGAAGATAAAATCGTTAGGTTTGCGGACAAGGATTCCCATCAGGTTTTCCTTGAACCAGAAGGTGTGAAAGACCACACAATTTACCCGAATGGAATTTCGACATCTCTGCCTCAGGATGTTCAACTGGCCTATGTGCGGTCCATAAAGGGACTTGAGGCCGCTGAAATACTACAACCTGGATACGCGATCGAATATGACTACGTGGATCCACGTGTTCTGACGAGTTCACTGTCTTTGCCTGATGTACCGGGTCTATATCTTGCGGGTCAGATCAACGGTACCACAGGATATGAGGAAGCGGCGGCACAAGGTATGGTCGCAGGTCTGAATGCGGCCTTGGAAGCGCAAGGGCGGGATCCGGTACACTTTACAAGGGCCGACAGCTATATCGGTGTCATGATCGACGATCTGACAACGCGTGGTGTGGCAGAACCCTATCGAATGTTTACATCCCGGGCAGAATTTAGGCTGTCCCTTCGTGCTGACAATGCAGATCAACGGTTGACACCCATTGGGATGAAACTGGGTTGCATCGATGAACGTCGAAGAATCCAGTTTGAAGAAAAAGTTCAAAAATTGGATCAGGTTAAGTCGCGCCTGAAAGAACAAAGCTTCACGCCAAAGGAGGTGCGAGCTGCGGGAATCAATGTCAACCAGGACGGAAACCGCAGGGATGGAATGGCAATCCTAGCCTTCCCAGATGTCAGTTTTCAGGATTTGAGCCCGCTACTCCCGGATCTTGAACAGGTCGAAGATGAAATTCGGTTGCAGGTCGAGCGAGACGCGCTTTATGCGAATTATATCGCGCGCCAGCAAAGGGATGTCGAAGCTATGAAGCGGGATGAATCCTATGAAATCCCACGAGATTTCGACTATTTCGGGATGGACGGGCTTTCTTCAGAGATGAAGCAAAAACTCTCGTCAGCAAGGCCCGAAAATATCGCACAGGCCAGCCGGGTCGAAGGCGTTACTCCTGCCGCTCTGGCACTAGTTCTTGCAAAACTAAGGCGCAGCCTGAAGGCCCGGAAAGCATGAGCTCAGAGTTTGCCTTGTTTGACGGGCTGAATGTTTCACGTGAAACATTTGCTCGGTTTGAGACCTACGTAGATTTGGTGAATCGCTGGAACCCTAAGATCAACCTTGTTTCGAAAAACAGTCTTTCGGAGATCTGGACACGCCACATCCTGGATTCCGTGCAGGTATTCCGTTGTGTCGAGAGCTTTGGGCATTGGGTGGATCTGGGTAGCGGAGGGGGCTTCCCGGGCATGGTTTGCGCACTTATGGCCATTGATGAAGCACCTGATACCAGATTTACTTTCCTGGAAAGCGATCAGCGAAAATCGGCTTTCTTGCGAAACGTAGCCCGCGAATGCGGGGCAAATTGCACTGTAGTTTCCAAGCGGATCGAGTTGGCGGAACCTACCGGGGCAGATGTGCTATCCGCCAGAGCGTTGGCCGATCTGAGCAAGTTATTGTCGTTCTGCGACAGGCATTTAGCCGATTCCGGCGTGGCGCTGTTCCCAAAAGGCGTAAACTGGAAAAAAGAACTGGAAGAAGCGCGAGAGGAATGGAATTTTGGTGTTGAGCCAATTAGAAGTTTAACCGAACCCCAAGCCGTTATCCTTAAGGTCAAAGGAGTATCACGTGGTTGATCTGTCTCGCCCGATAGGGCCTCGGATAATTGCGGTTGCCAATCAAAAGGGTGGGGTAGGGAAAACCACAACAGCGATCAACTTAGCGGCAGGCCTCGCCGAAGCGGGGTGTAAAGTTCTGGTTGTGGACCTTGATCCGCAGGGGAACGCATCAACCGGTCTGGGCGTCGAGGATCGCGACTGGACGACCTATGACCTGATTCTTGACGATGCTCCGCTGGAGGCGGTGATCCAGGAAACGGAGATTGACGGGCTGTTTGTTGTCCCTGCCACTGTCGATCTGAGTTCAGCCGACATTGAGCTTATTTCCAATGAAAAACGCAGCTATCTGCTTCACGATGCGCTACGTCAAACCGCAATTGACAAGTTTGAGTTGGATTATGTGCTGATCGATTGCCCGCCGTCCCTGAATTTGCTGACGGTCAACGCCATGGTTGCGGCCCATTCGGTGCTGGTTCCGCTGCAAAGCGAGTTCTTCGCGCTTGAGGGGCTGTCTCAGTTGATGTTGACTATTCGAGAGGTTCGCCAGACCGCAAATCCGGACCTGAGAATTGAAGGTGTTGTGTTGACCATGTATGACAACCGCAACAACTTGTCCCGCCAGGTTGAAAAAGACGCGCGTGACAATCTGGGTGAGATGGTATTTAAAACCAAGATACCCAGAAATGTTCGGGTCAGCGAAGCGCCGTCTTATGCGTTGCCGGTCTTGCAGTACGACTCGGGGTCTCTGGGGGCGATGGCCTACCGTCATCTGGCCCGGGAAGTCATGCAAAAAAATAACAGAGCCGCAGCCTAAGTAGCAGTGAGGAGGCCGACGTGAACGTCAAAAAAACAAAATCCCGGGGATTGGGGCGGGGATTGTCGGCCCTTATGGCTGATGTCGCAACTGAAACAGATGGGCGCGGCTTTTCTGAATCCCGCCGCCCTGATCTCAAGGTTCCGATCGAAAAACTGCGTGCGAACCCGAACCAGCCACGCCGGACTTTCTCAACCGATCAATTGGATGAACTTGCGGCGTCGGTAAAAGAAAAGGGCATCATCCAGCCGCTGATCGTGCGCCAGATCAATGGTAGCGAGTATGAGATCGTTGCGGGGGAGCGACGGTGGCGGGCCGCACAGATGGCGCAGCTGCACGACATCCCGGTCATTGTTCGGGACTTTGACGATACCGAGGTTCTGGAAGTTGCTATCATTGAAAACATCCAGCGCGCTGATCTGAACGCGGTGGAAGAGGCCGCGGGCTATAAACAGTTGATGGACCGCTTTGGTCACACGCAGGAAAAGCTTGCAGAAGCCCTGGGCAAAAGCCGTAGCCACATAGCCAACCTACTCCGCCTTCTGTCTCTGCCAATTGACGTTCAAACTCTTGTTATTGAAGGGAAATTGTCCGCAGGACATGCGAGGGCGCTGATCACGGCCGAAAACCCGTCTGAATTGGCAAAAATTGTCGTCCGAGATGGATTGTCTGTTCGAGCAACCGAAGCTTTGGTCAAAAAGAAGCAAGATGGTCCGGCAACAACGACACCCAGGGCCAGAAATCTGGATGCGGGCAAGGATGCGGACACCCGAGCGCTGGAAAAAGATCTTTCGGCAATCCTTGCGATGAAGGTGTCCATCAATCACAAGGCCGGAACGGAATCGGGTCAGGTTGTTTTGACCTATGAAAACTTGGATCAGTTGGACGATTTGTGCGCCAAGCTCAGCCGTTAGGTCGGGTCCAGATAAAACCCATTACGCCGCCCAGAACGAGGACCTGAATGATCAGGACGTGGGCTGGCAGGGAAAGCAGAACAGACAATCCAAACACGGCGGCAACTGACAAGGTTGCCGCCTTTTTTGCTGCCGGGCGGATCGCACCGGAACTTTGCCAATCCAGGATCATCGGGCCAAAGGTTCTGTGGGTGATCAGCCAATTGTGCAACCGGGATGAGGAGCGCGCGAAGAAAAACGCTGCAAGCAGCAAGAACGGCACCGTTGGAAGCAACGGCAGGACAATCCCCACAACCGCCAGTGCCACGCATAGCAACCCCAGTCCGGCCCAAAGAAACTGCATGCGCTACTCCAACAATTCGCGGATCACGGCATTCAGCACCGCGCGACCGTCTTTGGTTGCAAAAAGTCGGTTTTGATCACGTCTGATCATCCCGTAGGACTCGAGCTCATCCAATTTGTCCGGATTCAACGGGGCTTTGGAAAGGGTTGCGAACCGGTCCATGTCCAGCCCCTCGGCAATGCGCATCCCCATCAAAAGGTATTCATTTGCCTGATCTTTTGATGACAGGGCGGTTCGGGACTTTTCGCCATTGCCGCTCAAAGCAGCCGTCAGCCACTTGGTCGGAGACAAATAGGTTTCTGTCGCCATCTTTTGCCCAGATAGCGTCAGGCGCCCATGTGCACCGGGGCCAATGCCGACGTAATCTCCGTACCGCCAGTATATAAGGTTGTGTCGGGATTCCGCGTCTGTGCGGGCATGATTTGAAATCTCGTATGCCGGCAGACCATGAGCTTCGCAAATCTCCTGCGTGGCCAGATACATGTCTGCCGCACTGTCATCTTCCGGAATCCCGCGCAGTTTGCCGACTGCATAGCGGTCACCGAAAGCCGTGCCTTCTTCAATTGTCAGCTGATAAAGCGACAGGTGGTCCACCGCCATGCCTAGTGCTTCGGTCAACTCCGATTTCCACACCTCCAGCGTTTGGTGCTGGCGGGCATAGATCAGGTCGAAGCTGACGCGGTCAAAACAGTGACGGGCAATGTCGAACGCCGCTTGCGCTTCGGCCACTGTGTGAATGCGCCCCAACCGGCGCAAGTCTTCATCGTTCAGGGCCTGAATGCCCATCGAAATGCGATTGACCCCGGCGTCGCGATAGGCGGCAAAGCGTCCGGCCTCGACCGAACCGGGATTGGCTTCCAGTGTAATTTCAAGACTGTTGGATGGGTGCCACAGGCTGCGCGCCTGCTCGATCACACCAGCAACGGTTTCCGGCGCCATCAAAGATGGTGTTCCGCCGCCAAAGAAGATCGTGTTCAGAACCCGGCCTGGCGTTTCGGCGGCCGAGCGGTTCAGCTCAGCAAGAAACGCTTCAAGCCATTGTTTTTGATCGATATTTCTGGAAACATGGCTGTTGAAGTCACAATAGGGGCATTTGGCCTCGCAAAAAGGCCAATGCACATACAGGCCAAAGCCCCCGTTGCGCCAATCATACGCCAAAGCAGCATTTCACGAACATCTCCACCGCGCGCCCACGATGGCTGATCTTGTTCTTTTCCCAACGGTCCATTTCGGCAAAGGTAATGTCGTATCCGTCGGGGACAAACATCGGGTCATACCCAAATCCGCCTTCGCCACGGATGGGCCAGACCAGGTGGCCGGGTGCGATACCTTCGAACACTTCATCATGTCCGTCGGGCCAGGCCAGAACCAGCGTGCTGCGGAATTGCGCGGTGCGGGGGTAGGGCGCGTTTTTTTCCTCCAGCTCGTTATGCGCGCGGGTCATCGCCATAAGGAAATCACGGCCATTGCCGGTTTCGGCCCAGTCGGCGGTGTAGACGCCCGGCGCGCCGTTCAGCGCGTCGATGGTAATCCCGGAATCGTCCGACAGGGCAGGCAGGCCGGTGGCCTTGGCAGCGGCATGAGCCTTGATCCGGGCGTTGCCGACGAACGTGTCCTCGGTTTCTTCCGGTTCGGGAAGATCCATTTCACCGGCGCCCACGACGGACACTCCAAAGGGTTTGAGAAGATGCGCCATCTCCTCAAGTTTGCCTTTGTTATGCGTGGCAACCAGCAGCCTGTCCCCGTCGAACTTGCGGGTCATGCGGTGGCAGCCTTTTGGGCAGCGGCCAGTTCGGCAACGCCTTTTTCGGCCAGATCCATTAGTTTATCCATCTGAGCGCGGCTAAAGACCGAGCCTTCAGCACTCATCTGCACTTCGATCAGTTTGCCTGATCCGGTCATGATAAAGTTGCCGTCGACGCCAGCTTCGCTGTCTTCGGGGTAATCCAAATCCAGCACCGGCTGACCGGCATAGACCCCACAAGAGACCGCTGCTACCGGATCGACCAGCGGGTCAGAGATCACATCGCCAGCCTTCATCAGTTTGTTCACCGCCAGACGCAGCGCAACCCAACCGCCGGTGATCGAGGCGCAGCGAGTGCCGCCATCGGCCTGAATCACATCGCAGTCCACGGTGATCTGACGTTCGCCCAATGCAACCCGATCCACACCGGCGCGCAGGGCCCGGCCGATCAGGCGCTGGATTTCCACGGTGCGTCCGCCTTGCTTGCCCGATGTCGCCTCGCGCCGCATTCTTGTATTGGTCGCGCGGGGCAGCATACCGTATTCGGCTGTGACCCAACCCAGTCCGGAACCTTTGATAAAGGGCGGCACACGATCCTCGATCGTGGCGGTACACAACACATGGGTATCGCCCATCTTGATCAGACAGGAACCTTCGGCATGTTTGGTAAAGCCCGTTTCAATTGAAACCGGCCGCATTTCGTTTAGATCACGTCCAGAGGGTCGCATTGAAAATCCTTTGTTTGCTGGCTTGGGGATAACGCCCCCTTGGCTTACGATGCAACCCCGATTGACCTTTCAATTGCCTGCGATTTAATGACGACCCAGCAGGGGACCGCCGATGAGCGAAGCAAATAAAATTCTGAACGAGATGAATGACCGGTCGCGCGAAGTGTTCCGGCTGATCGTTGAGAGTTATCTGGACAGCGGTGAGCCCGTAGGAAGCCGGACCCTGACTCGCACCCTGTCGGAAAAAGTCAGCGCCGCGACCGTGCGCAACGTGATGCAGGATCTGGAGTTTTTGGGCTTGCTCGACAGCCCGCATATCAGTGCGGGTCGGGTGCCGACGCAAATGGGCCTGCGGATGTTTGTCGATGGTCTGCTTGAGGTTGGCGATCTGAGAGCGGATGACCGGCAAAAGCTGGATGAGACATTAGGCTCTAACGCGGGTGATGTGGGGGGAATGCTGGACCGGGTCGGCTCCGCCCTGTCACACGTGACACATGGCGCGTCACTGGTTCTGACTCCAAAACACGAATCCGAGATCAAGCATATCGAGTTTGTATCGCTGGCTCATGACCGGGCCCTGGTGGTTCTGGTTTTTGCGGACGGACATGTTGAGAACCGGCTGTTCACACCACCGCCCGGCCAGACACCCAGTTCGATGCGGGAGGCTGCAAATTTCCTGAATGCGCTGATTGAGGGCCGGACGCTGAGCGAAGTGCGGCGCCAGATGCAGACCCAGATCGATGCGCGGAAGCAGGAAATCGATGTGCTGGCGCGCGGGATGGTCGAAAGCGGCATGGCCGCCTGGGACGGCGATGCGGGCGACTCGGCCCGTTTGATCGTGCGGGGGCGGGCGAATCTGTTGGGGGAGACCGGCGCGACCGAGGAACTGGACCGCATTCGAACGCTGTTTGATGACCTGGAACGCAAGCGGGACATCGCGGAATTTCTGGAACTGACCGAAGAAGGCGAGGGTGTGCGCATTTTTATCGGCTCAGAGAACAAACTTTTTTCACTTTCGGGTTCCTCTTTGGTGGTGTCTCCATATATGAACGCTGATCGTAAGATAATTGGTGCGGTCGGGGTCATCGGGCCCACGCGTCTGAATTATGGACGGATCGTACCGATCGTTGATTATACGGCGCAACTGGTCGGCAAGCTGATATCCGACCGGAGCTAGAGGGTAAGAGATGGCAGAGCCCAAGAACGAAGAATTTCTGGATGATATCGCAACCGCCGAGGCGGAAGAACTTGCTGAGGAACTGATGGATATCAGCGAAGAGGCGCTGGAGATCGATGCGCTGCGCGCTGAGCGGGACGATTTCAAGGACAAGTTCATGCGCGCCCTGGCGGATGCGGAAAACGCGCGCAAGCGGGGCGACAAGGCGCGCCGCGATGCGGAACAGTATGGCGGTTCGAAACTGGCCCGTGACATGCTGCCGGTCTACGACAACATGAAGCGCGCGCTTGAGACTGTGACGGATGAACAGAAAGAGGTTGCCGCCGGTCTGATCGAAGGCGTTGAACTGACCATGCGGGCCTTGAAGGACGTGTTCCAGAAGCACGGAATCGAAGTGATCACGCCTGAGGTTGGCGACCGGTTCGATCCGAATGTGCATGAAGCGATGTTCGAAGCCCCGGTGCCGGGGACTCGTGCGGGTGATATTATTCAGGTTTCGGCCGAGGGGTTCATGCTTCATGACCGCCTGCTGCGTCCGGCGCAGGTCGGGGTATCGTCGATGCCTGCGAACTGATTGGCTTCTTTGAAGCCAAGCCTTCGGTGAGAGTATTTTTGAAAAGATGAAGGGGCGGTCATGATCTGGCCGCCTCTTTCAGTTTGTAGATCAGGTCGAGTGCGTCCCGCGGGGTCAGTTCGTCCGGCAGAACTTGATCCAGCAGGTCGGTGACGGGCGAGGCTTTCGGTGCCGGTGGCGGTAGAGGTGGCGCAGCCGAAAACAAAGGCAGGTCGTCGATCAGGGCCTTTTGTTTGCCACCTTCGCGTTCGGTTTTTTCCAGCTGGTCCAGAACAATGCGGGCCCGTTCGACCACAGATGCCGGCAGTCCGGCGAGCTGCGCGACCTGAACTCCGTAGGATCTGTCGGCTGCACCCTTGTGAACTTCGTGAAGGAAGATGACGTCACCCTCCCATTCCTTGACGGCGACAGTCGCGTTTTCGACGCCTTCCAGTTGTCCGGCAAGAGCGGTCAGTTCGTGGTAGTGCGTGGCAAACAAGGCGCGGCACTGGTTGGCGGCGTGCAGATGTTCCAGCGTGGCCCATGCGATGGACAGACCGTCATAGGTGGCGGTGCCGCGACCGATTTCATCAAGAATGACCAGCGCGCGGTCATCCGCCTGATTGAGGATGGCGGCGGTCTCGACCATTTCGACCATAAAGGTCGAGCGTCCACGGGCCAGATCGTCTGATGCTCCGACGCGGCTGAACAACTGGCTGACAAGACCGATATGCGCCTGTTCAGCGGGGACATAGCTGCCCATCTGGGCCAGCAAGGCGATCAGTGCATTCTGGCGCAGAAACGTTGACTTACCGGCCATGTTTGGACCGGTCAGCAGCCAGATCGCTGCGCCTCCATTGGCGCTGAGATCGCAGTCATTCGCGATGAAGGCGTCACCGCTTTGCTGGCGTAATGCGTGCTCGACAACCGGATGTCTGCCCCCCTGGACATCGAATGTACGCGAGGCGTCGACTTGCGGGCGACACCAGTTTTCACCACGCGCCAGATCCGCCAAAGCGGTGGTCAGATCCAGTTCGGCCAGACCGCGCGAGGCTTGGTTCAGGCGCGCGGCTTTGTCTAGAATTTCGTCAGAAAGTCTTTGATAGAGCCGCTTTTCGATCTCCAGCGCCAGATTTCCTGCGTTCAGGATGCGGGTTTCGATTTCAGACAGTTCAACCGTGGTGAAGCGTACTTGGTTCGCGGTCGTCTGGCGGTGGATATAGGTTTCACTGAAGGGCGGGTTCAGCATCTTCTGGGCATGGGTGGCCGTCGTTTCAATGAAGTAGCCCAGCACATTGTTGTGCTTGATCTTTAGTGACGTGATACCGGTATGTTCCGCGTATTTCTGCTGAAAGCCCGCGATGACCGAGCGGCCTTCGTCGCGTAAGGTGCGGGCCTCGTCCAGCTCGGCGTCATACTCCGGGGCGATGAAACCACCGTCGCGGGCCAGCAGCGGGGGTTCTGCGACAAGGGCTTCATCAAGCAGGTTCAACAGGTCGTCGAAACCAACCAGATTTTGCAACGCGGTCGCCAGAAGGACGGGTAAGTCCTTATCTACGCAAAGCTCGGCAATCGCAGTTGCCTGTGTCAGGCCGTTGCGAATGGCTGCCAGGTCACGGGGGCCGCCGCGATCCAGTGACAGGCGAGACAAGGCCCGATCCAGATCAGGGGTTTTCCTCAGCGCCTCGCGCAGGTCCGAAGCGATCAGGCTGTCTTCGGTCGCAAAACTCACCGCATCCAACCGCCCGTGGATGACATTCAGATTGCGGGAGGGGCTGGAGAGGCGCTGCTCCAAAAGACGCGCGCCGCCCGGTGTGACGGTTCGGTCGACCACAGACAGCAGTGAACCGGCGCGGCCTCCAGACAGGGATCGGGTGAGTTCCAGATTGCGCCGAGTTGCGCTGTCGATCTGAACAACGCGGTCTTCGGATTCCTTGAGTGGGGTCTGCAGCAGCGGCAGTTTGCCCTTTTGTGTGATTTCCAGATAGGCGATCAGCGCGCCCATGGCCGAAATCTCTGCGCGCCCAAAACTGCCGAATGCGTCCAGGGCGCTTACGTGAAACAATCCGCAGATACGCTTTTCCGCCGCGGTGCTGTCAAAGCTGGCGCGCCCGATCGGGGTGAGCGAGACACCAAGATCACGGGCAGGTTCGTTCAGTTTGTCCTGAACTCCATCGGCCACGATCAACTCGGATGGTGCCAGCCGGGCCAGTTCAGGGCTAAGGCGCACCGAGGTCAAAGGCATCACGTGAAACGCCCCGGTCGAGATATCGGCCCAGGCCAGCGCGGCCTCATCCCGAACCTCAGCATAAGCGGCCAGAAAGTTGTGGCGGCGGGCCTCCAATAGTGCGTCTTCGGTCAGCGTGCCGGGTGTCACAAGACGCACAACATCGCGCTTTACGACCGATTTAGAGCCTCTTTTCTTCGCTTCCGCCGGGCTTTCCATCTGCTCGCAGACGGCGACTCGGAAACCTTTTCGGATCAGTGTCAGCAGATACCCTTCGGCGGAATGCACGGGCACGCCGCACATGGGGATGTCGGCTCCGTTGTGCTTGCCACGCTTGGTCAGCGCGATATCCAGCGCCTCGGCGGCGTTGACGGCGTCTTCAAAGAACATCTCGTAAAAATCGCCCATGCGATAAAACAGCAGGGCGTTGGCATGGGCCTCTTTGATTTCGAGATATTGCGCCATCATCGGCGTGACTGTGGACAAGGCTGATCCCTTCTGGCGTATTCCGGACGCGACCTTACAAATCCCGCATCTTCTGTAAAAGCCGAAAACTCATTCCCGTTGAGGCGTGCGTTCTCCTGCGCTATGAGGCAATCGTCCCGCAGATGTAAAGAAACGACCCATCACATGCCCAAAGCGAAGATCACCAACGAAGAGGCGCTGGCCTTTCACCTGGAACCAACCCCCGGGAAGTGGGAGGTGCAGGCCACCGTTCCCATGACCACGCAGCGGGACCTGTCGTTGGCCTACAGCCCCGGCGTCGCTGTTCCATGTGAAGCCATCGCCGAAGCGCCCGAGACTGCGTATGACTATACCAACAAGGGGAACCTTGTCGCGGTGATCTCGAACGGGACGGCCGTTCTGGGTCTTGGCAACTTGGGCGCGCTGGGCTCGAAACCGGTGATGGAGGGGAAATCGGTCCTGTTCAAACGGTTCGCCGATGTGAACTCGATCGACATCGAACTGGATACCGAGGACCCGGATGAGTTCTGCCGCGCCGTGCGTCTGATGGGGCCGACTTTTGGCGGCATCAATCTGGAAGACATCAAAGCGCCCGAATGCTTCATCATCGAACAGCGTCTGAAGGAAGAGATGGACATTCCGGTCTTCCACGACGACCAGCACGGCACGGCGGTGATCTGTGCGGCGGGCCTGCTGAACGCGCTGCATATCTCGGGCAAGAAGATTGAAGATGTGAAGATCGTCCTGAACGGTGCGGGTGCTGCAGGGATCGCCTGTATCGAACTGCTCAAGGCGATGGGCGCGCGGCATGACAACTGTATTGTCTGCGACACCAAGGGTGTGATCTATCAGGGCCGGACCGAGGGTATGAACCAGTGGAAATCGGCCCACGCGATCTCGACGGAGCTGCGTACGCTGGACGAGGCCATGAAGGGTGCCGACGTCTTCCTGGGCGTGTCGGTCAAGGGTGCGGTCACGCAGGACATGGTGGCCAGCATGGCCGACAATCCGGTGATCTTTGCGATGGCGAACCCCGACCCCGAGATCACTCCGGAAGAAGCGCACGAGGTTCGGGTAGATGCCATCGTCGCCACCGGGCGTAGCGACTATCCGAACCAGGTGAACAACGTTCTGGGTTTTCCCTACCTGTTCCGCGGCGCGCTGGACATCCATGCCCGTGCCATCAATGACGAGATGAAAATCGCCTGTGCCCATGCTTTGGCCAATCTGGCACGCGAGGACGTGCCGGATGAGGTTGCGATGGCCTATGGAAAGTCTCTGACATTCGGACGGGATTACATCATCCCGACGCCGTTTGACCCGCGCCTGATCCACCGTATCCCGCCTGCCGTGGCCAAGGCCGGGATGGATACCGGTGCGGCCCGCCGTCCGATCATCGACATGGACGCCTATGAGCTGAGCCTGAAATCCCGCATGGACCCGACGGCCAGCATCCTGCGCGGTCTGAACGCTCGCGCCCGCGCCGCGCAAAGCCGGATGATCTTTGCCGAGGGTGACGATCCCCGTGTGTTGCGCGCAGCCGTGATGTATCAGCGTTCGGGTTTCGGCAAGGCCCTGGTCGTTGGCCGACCCGATGACGTCAAGAAAAAGCTCGAGGACGCCGGCCTCGGGGACGCAGTGCGTGAGCTGGAGGTGGTGAATGCAGCAAACACCACGCATCTCGAGACTTACAAATCTTTCCTGTACAACCGGCTTCAGCGTAAAGGCTTTGATTCCAAGGATATTCACCGCCTTGCCGCGCGGGACAGGCATGTGTTTTCATCCCTGATGCTGGCCCACGGCCACGCAGACGGGCTTGTGACCGGTGCGACGCGAAAATCCGCGCATGTTCTGGATCGTATCAATCACGTGTTCGATGCCGACGCCACTCATGGAGCGGCCGGGGTTACGGCGCTGCTGCATAAGGGGCGCATCGTTCTGATCGGTGACACGCTTGTCCATGAATGGCCGGACGAGAACGACCTGGCCACAATCGCCGAACGCTCGGCCGCCGTGGCGCGCCATATGGGGATCGAACCGCGGGTCGCCTTTGTCAGCTTCTCGACCTTCGGGTATCCGGTCTCGGAGCGGGCGGAAAAGATGCACCGCGCGCCAGCGGTTCTGGACCAGCGCGGCGTCAACTTCGAATACGAAGGCGAGATGACCGTGGATGTTGCGCTGAACGTGGATCAGCAGGCGGCATATCCGTTCTCGCGTCTGACCGGCCCGGCCAATATCCTGATCGTGCCTGCGCGTCACTCAGCGTCGATTTCAACCAAGCTGATGCAGGAAATGGGCGGCGCGACGGTGATTGGCCCGATCCTGTCCGGGGTCGACAAGCCGATCCAGATCTGCTCGACCGTATCGACGGCGAATGACATTCTGAATATGGCCATCCTGGCCTCTTGCGATATCGGGTAAGTCATGACGATCTGGAACCTCGGTTCAATCAACGCGGATATGGTTTATGCCCTGCCGCACCTGCCTGCGCCGGGGGAAACTCTGGCCGCAAATGGGCTGGAGCGTTTTTTGGGCGGCAAAGGGGCGAACATGTCCGTCGCCGCTGCGCGGGCCGGGTCGCATGTCTGCCATATCGGGGCAGTTGGTCCAGATGGGCGCTGGGCAAAGGACCGGCTGACAGAATACGGCGTGGACACCCGCCACATTGCCGAAGTTGACACACCTACAGGCCATGCGATCATCGCGGTGGATGCGCAGGGCGAGAACCTGATCGTCCTGTATCCTGGCGCCAATCATGCATTGCAGGCCGATCAGTTGGGCCAGGCACTGTCCGCGACCGATACCGGCGATCTGCTGGTGATGCAGAACGAAACCAACGCGCAGGTCAAAGCGGCCCGGCTGGGGCACGAACTGGGTCTGACCGTCTGTTACGCCGCAGCCCCGTTTCAGGCCGATGCGGTCAAGGCGGTTTTGCCTTACCTCGATTTCCTGATCCTGAACGAGGTGGAGGCCGAGCAGCTACAGCAGGAAACCGGTCTGAACGCCAATGATCTGCCCGTCCGGCATGTCATCGTAACCCTCGGATCAAAAGGCGCGCGCTACTATCAACGGGGTGCCGAACCACAGGACTTTCCAGCCCATGCGGTCAAGGCTGTCGATACAACAGGCGCGGGGGATACATTCACCGGCTACGTACTGGCTGGAATGGACCGGGGGCTGCCGATGGAGCAGGCCATCGCACAGGCGACCCGCGCCGGCGCCCTGATGGTCATGCGGCACGGTACGGCTGACGTTATTCCCGATCTGAAGGAAGTGCGGGCAGCTCGGTTCGATTAGGACCCGGCGAAGGGCGCATCACTGCCCCACAGTTGTTTGACCCGCGCATCGCGTCCGCATGCGTTGCGGTAGGCCTTGTAAGCACTGCTCTGACGTTTGGGGCCAAAGCGGGTTAAGACCAGTTTGTCGCCTTTGTAATAATCCTGATGGTATTTTTCGGCCGGGTAGAACGTGGATGCGTTCAGAATGGGTGTGACCACCGTTTGCCCCAATGCGGATTGCGCGCTGGACTTGGCTTTTTCCGCCAACGCCTTTTCCCCTGTGTTAGAGACGAAAATGGCCGTCCGATAGCTGTCGCCCCGGTCGCAGAACTGCCCACCGGCATCGGTTGGATCGACCGAGCGGAAAAACATGTTCAGCAGCGTTTCACGTGACACACGCGACGGATCGAATGTGATCTGAACGGCCTCGTAGTGTCCTGTTCCGCCACGTGTCACCTGCTTGTAGGTCGGATTGTCCACCGTGCCGCCCGTATAACCCGAAACGGCGCCGGTCACGCCAGGGACGGATTCAAAATCGGATTCAACACACCAGAAACAGCCACCCGCAACCGTCAGTGTCTCGGTCCCGGCGGCAGGCGCGGGCAGTGCGCGCAGCAGCACGGCCAGAACGATCAGAATGAACAGCAGGGTCGGTTTGAAACAAACGGCATTTGCAGTCCGGGTCATGGCAGGTCTCCTTCCTAAGACAGGCTGCCCCGTGTTCCCCGATCATGCAATCCGCTGACATCGTTTGTCACATGCTGGTGAAACGAAGTTATCGCGCGCTAGCCCAGCAACTGCCCCAGCTTCATCGCCACGCCCATGTTGCCCGAGATTTTCAGCTTGCCCATCGCGATGCCCGTCATCGGGTTCAGCTTGCCGGTCAGTAGCTTTGTCAGATTGTCTCTGGAAATCCGAATGGTGCAGTCCGTGTCCTGATCCGTCGTCGACGCCATGTTGTCCGCCAGAACGATGACGCCATCCGCGCCGCAATCGAATTTGAGCGATCCGTCAAAGCTTTTGCCGTTCAGACCTTTCTGAATTCCGTCGGCGATCTCTTGCAGCATGTGTTGTCCTTTCCCCAATTGACCTTTGCGTAAGGACAAACGGGGGCCGCGGGCAAGGGTGACGCAACAGGAACCAGAGCACGCAACAAAAAAACCCCGGCACCGGATTGCGGGCCGGGGTTTCAGAATTCGGTCGAGCAGGGCCTATTTTGAAAGCCGCTTGTCCCGCGCCGCCAGTAGTTTCAGGCGCAGGGCGTTCAGCTGGATGAACCCGGCCGCATCCTTCTGATCATAGGCACCGGCGTCTTCTTCAAAGGTCACATGCGCCTCGGAATACAGCGAATGATCCGACCACCGACCCACGGTTGAGGCCAGGCCTTTGTACAGTTTCACACGCACGGTGCCGGTGACGTGTTCCTGAGACCTGTCGATTGCGGCCTGCAGCATTTCCCGTTCGGGCGAGTACCAGAAGCCGTTATAGATCAGCTCGGCATATTGCGGCATCAGCTGATCTTTCAGATGCATCGCGCCGCGGTCCATTGTAATGGACTCGATCCCGCGATGCGCCTCCAGCAGGATGGTGCCGCCGGGCGTTTCATAGATGCCGCGCGATTTCATGCCCACGAACCGGCCTTCGACCAGGTCCAGACGGCCGATACCGTGCTTGCCGCCATATTCGTTCAGCTTGGTCAGGATGGTCGCGGGGCTCATTGCCTCACCATTGATGCTGACCGCATCGCCTTTTTCAAAGCCGATTTCGATGAATTCCGGCTCGTTCGGCGCATCCTCGGGGTGGACGGTGCGTTGGTAGACATAGTTGGGTGCCATATCGGCGGGATCTTCCAGAACCTTGCCCTCGGACGAGGTGTGCAGCAGGTTGGCGTCGACCGAGAACGGTGCTTCACCGCGTTTGTCTTTGGCAATCGGGATCTGGTTCGCCTCGGCGAATTCCAGCAGCTTGGTGCGGCTGGTCAGGTCCCACTCGCGCCACGGGGCGATGACCTTGATGTCGGGGTTCAGCGCATAGGCCGCCAGTTCAAAGCGGACCTGATCGTTGCCCTTGCCGGTTGCGCCATGGGCGACGGCATCGGCACCGGTGGCTTGTGCAATCTCGACCAGACGTTTTGAAATCAGCGGACGCGCGATCGAAGTGCCCAGCAGGTACAATCCTTCGTACTGCGCATTGGCGCGGAACATCGGGAAGACGAAATCGCGGACGAACTCTTCGCGGATATCCTCGATATAGATGTTTTCAGGCTTGATCCCCAGCAGTTCAGCTTTCTTGCGGGCGGGTTCCAGTTCCTCACCCTGACCCAGGTCGGCGGTAAAGGTCACGACCTCACAACCATACTCGGTCTGCAGCCATTTCAGAATGATCGAGGTATCAAGGCCACCGGAATAGGCCAGAACAACTTTCTTGGGCGCGGACATCTGACTTCCCCTTATGCGTAGAACGCTTGGCCCCTAGCGGGTTTTGGACCCGGGGGCAAGCTGTGTGGATTGACGCAGGGCGGGAATTGGGGTGAAACAGTTGGAAAGAGAACAAGGATTGGTTGAGAGGGCGGTTTTCAGATGCTGGGTTGGGAGATTTTTGCGCATTCGGTGCGGATGGTATTCGGGAATTTCAGACAGGTTTTGCAGATCGCACTGGGACCGGCCGTGATCGCAACCGCCGTGATCGTAGGGTTGTTTCTGCTGCTGGGAATTCCGCTCGAGTCGTTTGATGACACGGCCAATGCGTCGCCAGAAAATCTTGGTTCGATTACGGTCTTTACCTTTTTGGTTGTCGTCGTGGTGTTCATCGTGATGTTCTGGATCGCCGTGTCCTGGCACAGGTTCATATTGTTGGAAGAATACCCCAGCGGGCTGTTGCCCACATTCCGCTTCGACAGAATTCTCGCCTATCTTGGCCGCTTTGTTTTGTTGGGCCTGTTGATGGCAATCGGGTTCATACCGGTCGGACTTATTCTGTCTGTCCTGGGTGAAAGCGCCGGACTGATCGCGGTTGTCATAAGCTTCGGTGCCGCCCTTGTTCTGGTTGTTTGCTTCTACCGCCTGTCCATCATCCTGCCGGCTGCCGCGATCGGCAACCCGATTACACTGGGCGATGCGTGGAACCGAACATCGGGCGTGGCTGGCGCGATTGTTGTTCTGCTAGTGGTCAGTTTTGTGTTTCAGATCCTGGTGCAGTTTGCGCTTGCGGCGCTTGCCATTATCCCGGTTCTGGGCGTTTTGCTGACCGTGTTCTTCGGATCTCTCATTCTGCCGATGATCAATGTCAGCATCCTGACCACGATGTATGGGATCTTTGTCGAAAAACGCGAACTCACCTGAGCCGCGTACACATATGTATTCCTTGCCCTTCTCGCACTGATGCGGCACTGAAACGGTCATGACTGATTTCATGACCCGCGCCCGTGCCGCTGAACAGGCGATGCGCACCGTGTTTCCGCCAACGCCGTTGCAGCGGAACGCCCACCTGTCCGACCGGTTTGGCGCCGATATCTGGCTCAAACGTGAAGACCTCAGCCCTGTGCGGTCTTACAAGATCCGGGGCGCGTTCAACGCCATGCGCAAGCAGCCGGGTCAGGATCTGTTTGTCTGCGCCAGTGCGGGCAATCACGCGCAGGGCGTGGCCTATATGTGCAAGCACATGGGTGTGAACGGTGTGATTTTCATGCCCGTGACCACCCCGCAGCAAAAAATTCAGAAAACCCGCATCTTTGGCGGCGACAATATCGAGATTCATCTGACCGGGGACTATTTCGACGACACGCTGAAGGCGGCGCAAAAATGGTGTGCGGAAAAAGGCGGGCATTTCCTGTCGCCGTTCGACGATGAGGATGTGATCGAAGGGCAGGCCTCCCTTGCGGTCGAGATCGAGGAACAGCTGGGCGGTGTGCCTGATCACCTGCTGTTGCCGGTGGGCGGCGGCGGGATGTCGGCGGGTGTGGCGACCTGGTTCGGGGATCGCACCCATTGCCTGTTCGTGGAACCGGCAGGCGGGGCCTGCCTGCGCGCGGCGCTGGCGGCGGGTCATCCGGTGGCGCTGGATCGCGTCGACACATTTGTCGATGGCGCCGCCGTCGGCCGGATTGGCGAAAAGCCCTTTGAACTGCTGCGCAATTGCCACCTGTCGGATGTCCTGGTGATGTCCGAAGATCGTATCTGCGCCACCATGATAGAGATGCTGAATGTCGAAGGCATCGTTCTGGAGCCCGCCGGCGCGCTGGCGGTCGAGGCGGTGACGGATGTTCAAAGCTTTGTGCGCAGCAAGACGGTGGTTTGCGTCACCTCGGGCGGCAACTTCGATTTCGAGCGTCTGCCCGAAGTGAAGGAGCGGGCGCAGCGCTATTCCGGCGTCAAAAAGTATTTCATCCTACGCCTGCCCCAGCGCCCCGGTGCGTTGAAAGAGTTTCTGGGCATTCTCGGCCCCGAGGATGACATCGCGCGCTTCGAATATATGAAGAAATCGGCGCGCAATTTCGGCTCGGTCCTGATCGGGATCGAAACCCGCAAGCCGGAAAACTTCATGCGGCTGTTTGCGCATCTGGACGAGGCCGGGTTCACCTATACCGACATAACTGAAGACGAAACACTGGCCCAGTTTGTGATCTGAGCGCAAAAAACAGCCTCTAACTAAGGCTCTCCGCCCGGTTTGCTAAAAATACTGCCCGGGATTCATCGTAGGCGGTCAGGATTGCGTTCAGATCCACATTGTCGCCTTCACCGGCTGCTGCCCGCCGTTCGCCATCCTGGCAAAGTTTGGAAAACTGATCGAATCCCAGGCTCAGCGCGCTGCCCTTCAGGAAATGCAGGTTTTGTTCCAGTTCTGCCCGCGTGGTATCATTGTGCAAACGCGCAAGAGCTTCCTGAACCTCGTCGAGAAAGATCTGCACCACCTCGTCAAACTCGTCGGCGCCAACCTCATCCCGCAATTGTCTGACCCTGTGCCAGTGGATCATGGTGCCCTTCCCGCCTCGTTCTGTTGGCCATGGAATTAACATCTGTGCGGTAAAGGTCCGGTTAAGCCGGTCGAAGAAACCTCGGATTGCACCTTCATCGGATGTTAAATCACCGCGCGCTAGGGTTGTGACATTCGAAAACGCGTGCGGTGCAGAGGGTGATGGTGTCAGGACCCGGACAGGCGGAAGCCAGCGCAGAGCTGGAGTTTGGTGCGATCCGCAGGGTGCTGGTCGTGGATGACAGCCGCCTGCAACGGCGCATTCTGGTCGCATCCCTTAGAAAATGGGGGTTTGAGGTGATCGAGGCGGACGGCGGTGAAGCCGCCATTGCCTTATGTGCCGAAAGCCTTCCGGATCTGGTTGTCAGCGATTGGGTCATGCCGGGGATGAGCGGGCTGGAATTCTGCCGCGCCTTCCGGGCGCTGGGCGGCGATCACTACAGCTATTTCATCCTTCTAACTTCCAAAAGCGAAAAGCAGGAGGTCGCGCGCGGGCTGGATGCCGGTGCAGACGATTTTCTGATCAAACCGCTCGAGGCGGATGAGTTGCGCGCCCGTATCTCGGCCGGTGCACGCATTCTGGATATGCAACGCGAACTGTCGGAAAAGAACCGTCTGATCGAAAACGCGCTGAACGAGTTGAAGCAGGCCCACGACGCCATCGACAAGGACCTGATGCAGGCCCGAAAGATCCAGCAGTCACTGGTGCCCGAGTTCAGCCGGGAATTCGGCAAATCCCGGGTCAGTCTGTTGCTCAAACCATGTGGCCACATTGGCGGTGACCTTGTTGGCATGTTTTCCCCCGGCATCAATCGCCTTGGGTTTTACAGCATTGATGTGTCCGGGCACGGCATCACTTCGGCGATGATGACGGCGCGTCTTGGCGGGTATCTGTCAAGCACACACTTCGATCAGAACGTGGCGATGGAGCGTCGGTTCGACAAGTTCTATGCCTTGCTTCCACCGGAACAGGTCGCTGCAACGCTCAACTCACGCCTGATGGCGGATGCCGGTGTCGAAGAATATTTCACGATGGTCTACGCCATTGTCGATCTGCGCAACGGTCATGTGAAAATGGTGCAAGCAGGGCATCCGCACCCGCTTCTGCTGCGCCAGGATGGCAGCGCTGAGTTTCTGGGTGAGGGCGGTCTGCCGATCGGCTTGCTGCCGGATGTTCACTTCCAACAGACCGAACTCTACCTCAAGCCCGGCGACAGGTTGATGCTGTATTCCGATGGGTTCACGGAATGCCGCCTGGCCGATGGCGGTTTGCTGGACGAATCCGGATTGCAGCAAATGGCGCTGGGCTGCGCGTCGGACCGGGCAGGAAGCGAGTTTCTGGACGACATGTTCTGGCAGCTCACCCAGACCGCTTCGCCCGGTGAAGGCATGGACGACGATGTCTCGGCCGTTTTTTTGAGTTTAATGTTTGTTAGAGCCTGTTCAAATGAAGTCTGGCAAAGTGCCGATCGCCGCCGTTGCCCAACATCTCAACCGCGTCCGCGCCATGCATCCACAATGCTTCGTGAAAGGGTTCGCTGGGCGGGCCCATGCGGCGCACAGGCCTTGCGCGATAGATCAGGCAAACCTTTTCGGCCCACAGATCATATTCCGGCATGAACGTGAACCGTCGGAACGCGCCGATGCGCCGGGGCGCGGCGATTTGCCAACCTGTCTCCTCGTAAACCTCGCGGTGCAGCGCAGTGATCGGGGATTCGCCGGGATCGATACCGCCACCGGGTAACTGAAGGTCCGGCCCAGGTTCGGTCTGGCAGGTCAGCAACAGGTGCCGGCCTCGCGGCAGCAGACCGTAAACGCCCACCCTGCGTATGTACTTGCGCCCCGGTTCCGGGGTTTCACCGAACCGTCTGATCATGTATGGCCCCTTACAACCCAATCTGTTCGACCTATATGGTGGCGGTATGCCAACCCGTGGCGTGTAAGGAAACCCCATGTCTCTTGGAACGAAAATCGCGTGGGACGACACCGTCCTGCCCTTTCAACTCGATGTATCGGATATGCGCGGCCGCGTGGCCCGTCTGGACGGCGTTCTGGACGGCATCCTGAAACAGCACGACTATCCCGAAAAGGTCGAGGCATTGGTGGCCGAGATGGCCCTGCTGACCGCGCTGATCGGACAGACCGTCGCGTTGCGCTGGAAGCTTTCGCTGCAGGTACAGTCCAAGGGTGCGGTGCGGATGATTGCAACGGATTATTACGCGCCTCAAAAAGAGGGTGAGCTTGCCCGCATCCGCGCTTATGCAAGCTTTGACCGCGATCGGCTGACCGATGCCGCGCCGTTTGATCAGGTGGGCGAAGGCTATTTCGCGATTCTGATCGATCAGGGGAAAGGCACACAGCCCTATCAGGGCATCACACCGCTGGCCGGCGGTTCGCTCAGCGCCTGCGCCGAGGCATATTTCGCGCAATCCGAGCAATTGCCAACCCGGTTTTCGCTGAGTTTTGGCAAATCGACTGAACCCGGCGTCGGCGAACACTGGCGCGCGGGTGGTGTCATGTTGCAGCATATGCCCAAGGCTTCGCCCTTTGTGGCGAGCAGTCAGGGCGAGGGCGAAATCCTGACGGCAACGGATCTCGTCGACGGCGAAGAAGGCGAAAACTGGGGCCGGGTCAATATCCTGCTGGATACGGTCGAAGATCTGGAACTCATCGGGCCTTCGGTGGCACCCACCGACCTGCTGATCCGCCTGTTTCACGAGGAACAGCCCCGCGTTTATGACGCGCAAGCCGTGCAGTTCGGCTGTACCTGTTCCGAGGACCGTGTACGGCAGAGCCTGTCGATCTATTCCGCCAAGGACATCGAAAAGATGACCACGCCCGAAGGTCAGGTGACGGCTGACTGCCAGTTCTGTGGCGCACATTACGTGCTTGACCCCGAAACCGTGGGTTTCGATGCCAAAGAGTCCGGCGGTGCATGACCTGACTGAACAGCTCAGGGCGGCCCTGCGCCGACCGGGCGGTGGGTCCAGCGATTTTGACCTGAACCCCGATGCGGTTCTTCCGCCCGGGCGGAAACTGCGTCCTGCGGGTGTGCTGGTGCCGATTTCGCTGGTCGGGGAGCAGCCGCGCCTGATCCTGACCAAACGGTCGTCGGCCCTGAAACACCATCCCGGGCAGATCGCCTTTCCGGGTGGCAAGCAGGACGGTGACGATGCCGACGTCACTGCCACGGCCCTGCGCGAAGCCCGCGAAGAGATCGCGCTGCCACCTGAACTGCCCGAAATCCTGGGACACCTGCCCGCGCATGAGACCGTGACATCGTTTCAGGTGACACCGGTCGTCGCCATATTGCGGCGGCCTTTCACCCCGATCCCCGAACCCGGTGAGGTGGAGGAAGTTTTCTCGGTTCCGCTTGCACATGTCCTCAACCCTGCGAATTATATCGTGGAATCGCGTCGTTGGAGGGGCCAGAGACGGCACTATTTCACAGTTCCTTTCGGTCCCTATTACATCTGGGGCGCAACGGCCCGCATGTTGCGGGGATTGGCAGCACGGTTGAATGAATGAAGCGGATTGTTGAACCCTGGGTCTCGGAACCGGCAACGCAGAAGGTCTGTGCAGCCCTGACAGAAGCCGGGGCGCAGGCGTTGTTTGTCGGTGGTTGCGTGCGCAACGCTTTGTTGGGCGAACCGGTGTCGGATATCGACATCGCCACAGATGCGCCGCCGGAACGGGTCATGCAGCTTGCCCAGCATGCGGGTCTCAAGGCTATCCCTACCGGGATTGATCACGGAACCATCACGGTCGTTTGTCACGGCGTCGCGCATGAAATCACCACGTTCCGCCGGGACGTGCAAACGGACGGTCGCCGGGCCGTAGTGGCATTTTCGGATGAGGTGGAAGAAGACGCCGCCCGCCGTGATTTCACCATGAATGCGATCTATGCCGCGCCGGACGGGACGGTTCTTGACCCGTTGAACGGCCTGCCCGATCTGCAGGCCCGTCGGGTCCGTTTTATCGGAACCGCCGAACACCGCATTCGCGAGGATTACCTGCGATCCCTGCGCTTTTTCCGGTTCCACGCCTGGTATGGCGATCCGCAGGCCGGGTTCGATCAGGATGCGCTGGCGGCGATTGCGGCAAACCCGGACGGGCTGCGTCAACTGTCGCGCGAACGGGTCGGGGCCGAGTTGCTGAAGCTGCTGGCAGCCCCTGATCCCGCACCGTCGGTGGCGGGAATGCGCAGTACCGGCGTTCTGATGCAAGTGCTGCCCGGGGCGGATGACAGATCACTGGCGCCGCTGATTGCACTGGAACAGCAGGCGGGCGCGTCCCCTGACGCAGTGCGCAGGCTGGCAGCCATTGCAACACCCGAAGACGCCGCGACCCTGCGCCTTAGCCGGGCGCAACTGCAGCGGCTGACCCGAATGCGGGAAGAGGCCTCGGGGACCGCAAGCGTGGCCGAGTTGGGTTATCGCTATGGCGAAGAGGGTGGATTGCACGAAACCCTGTTGCGCTGTGCGTTGCTGGAACAACCCTGGTCGGATGACCTGAAACAGCAGTTGAAAGCTGGCGCGGCGGCCCGTTTTCCAATCGGTGCAACGGACCTGATCCCCGATTTTTCCGGGCCCGCACTGGGCCAGAAACTTGCCGAACTGGAGCGCCGTTGGATCGAGTCGGGCTTCCGGCTAAGCCGCAAAGAGCTGCTTGCCGATTAGCGCGAGGTCTCAAAAAGGAATGACAAGTCAAATCGTTTGTGGTTACTTGCCCCTGTCACATGGATGGAGGAATGCGAATGTATTACGGGATCTGGTTCGGCTAAAGCCGGAACACTTTGACCCGTAAGGGTGGTGTTCTGGCGCCATCTTTCTTCGCACGCCCCTAGTTTATGCTCAATCGGAGCACTCTCCATGTTTCGCTATTTCGAAAACCTTGTTGACCCTTTTGTCGCCTATACCGAGACCGACACACCGCCGACGCGGCTGTGGCCATTCATGCTGGACTATTCGAGCCCGTTCTACAGGATCTTCATCTGGACGGCGCTGATTTCTGTCATCGTGGCCGGGGTCGAGATCGGTCTGATCTACTATATGGGGCGCGTCGTGGACCTGCTCAGCGGATCGCCCACCGAGGTTTGGCAGGCGCACGGCACGGAACTGATCCTGATGGCGGTCTTTGTCTTGTTCCTGCGGCCTTTGTTGCATGTGGTGGACGTGCTGTTGCTGAACAACGCGATCCTGCCGAATTTTGGCACCCTGATCCGGTGGCGCGCGCATAAACACGTGCTGCGCCAGTCTGTTGGCTGGTTTGAAAACGACTTTGCCGGTCGTATCGCAAACCGGATCATGCAAACCCCTCCGGCTGCTGGCGAGGTGATTTTTCAGGTCTTCGACGCGATTTCCTTTTCGCTGGCCTATCTGATCGGTGCGGCAATCCTGCTTTATGCGGCAGACGCGCGTCTTCTGATCCCGCTGCTGATCTGGTTCGCGCTCTATGCAGCTCTGGTCCGGTGGACCGTGCGGCGAGTGCAACCGGCGTCAAAGGCGGCGTCTGATGCGCGCTCGAACGTGACCGGGCGGGTGGTGGACAGCTACACCAACATCCATTCGGTGAAGATGTTCGCGCACGATACGCAGGAGCTCGACTACGCCCGCGAAGCGATCGAGGAAACGCGGCGGACCTTTCAGGTCGAGATGCGGATCTTCACCGTGATGGATGCCGTTCTGGTCACGCTGAACGGTCTGCTGATCGTCGGCGTTGTGGGCTGGGCCATTTCCCTGTGGATGCAGGGCAGCGCAACGGTCGGTGTGGTTGCCGCCGCCACCGCCCTGACCCTGCGGCTGAATGCCATGACCGGCTGGATCATGTGGGCGCTGACCAGTTTTTTCCGCCAGCTCGGTATCGTTGCCGAAGGGATGGAAACGATTGCGCAGCCCATCGACCTGCTGGACGCACCGAAGGCCGACGATTTGCAGCTGACCAAAGGCCAGATCGAAATCCGCGACCTGTCGCATCACTATGGCCGTGAAACCGGCGGTCTGGATCACGTCGATCTGACAATCCGCCCGGGTGAAAAAATCGGCCTGATCGGGCGGTCGGGGGCCGGGAAATCGACCCTGGTCAAGCTGCTTTTGCGGTTTTACGACGTCGAGAGCGGTGCAATCCTGATCGACAATCAGAACATCGCCAACATCACGCAGGACAGTCTGCGCAGCCACATCGGCATGGTCCAGCAGGACAGTGCGCTGTTGCATCGATCGGTGCGGGACAACATCCTCTATGGTCGACCCGACGCCACGGAAGATCAGATGATCGCTGCCGCCAAACAGGCCGAGGCGCATGACTTCATCCTTGACCTGCAGGACCCGCAAGGGCGCACCGGCTACGATGCCTATGTCGGTGAACGCGGAGTGAAACTAAGTGGCGGTCAGCGTCAGCGGGTCACGCTGGCGCGGGTGATCCTGAAGGACGCGCCGATCTTGTTGTTGGACGAGGCGACTTCTGCCCTAGATTCCGAGGTCGAAGCCTCAATTCAGGAAACTCTTTACGGCATGATGCAAGGTAAAACCGTAATCGCCATCGCCCACAGGCTCAGCACCATTGCGCAGATGGATCGCATTCTGGTGATGGATGGGGGCCGAATCGTGGAACAGGGCAGGCACTCTGAACTGCTGTCGCAAGGCGGGCTTTACTCGCAGTTCTGGGCGCGGCAGTCTGGCGGCTTCCTGAATCCTGAGGCTGCTGAATGAGGCTTGCAAACCTCATCGATCCTTTCAAAGGCGCTGAAACGCCCCCACCGCAGAAGTTGGGGGCGTTCATTCGCTGGTGCCTGGCGGGGTCCTGGCCGATCCTGTTTGTGGCGGCGTTCCTGTCCATGCTGGGCGGAGCAGCAGAAGTGGCCACCGCGTGGATACTGGGAAAGGTGATCGACATTGCCACCACCAGTGGGCCGGAGAACCTGTTCAATGAACGGAACCTGTGGGCCTTCGGTGGTGCCGCAATCTTTTTGATGCTGTTGCGGCCGATCATCGCGGCCTTGTCGTCCTTTTCGAACAATTACGTTGTGATGCCCAACATTACGCCGCTGGTTCTGGCCCGGTTGAATCGTTGGACGCTGGGCCAATCGACGACCTATTTCGACGACGATTTTGCCGGCCGGATCGCCCAGAAACAGATGCAGACGTCGAATGCAATGGCGTCAGTGGTGTCGGATGTCATCAGTGCAATCGTTTTTGCGCTGGCCTCGCTTGCGGGATCTTTGCTTTTGTTAGGGTCGATTCATCCGCTGGTCATGCTGCCTTTTGCCGGATGGCTTGCGGTGTATCTGCTGTTGATCCGATGGTACTTGCCACGCATCCGCCTGCGTTCAGCCGCGCGGGCAGGAGCCCGGGCAATGGTGTCCGGGCAAGTGGTGGATACCATCACGAACATCAAGACGGTCAAACTGTTCGCCCATTCCGACAACGAGGATCAGGCCGCACGTGACGCCATGATGACCTTGCGCGAAAGGTCACTGGATTTCGGTTGGCTCTCGGCCAGTTTCCGATCCATCCTGATGGCGTTGGCAGGCGTGTTGCCGGTGCTTTTGCTGGGAGCCACACTTTGGTTGTGGCAGGCAGGCATTGCCACGGCGGGCGACATCGTCGCGGCAGGCGCGGTGTCGATCCGGATCGCGCAGATGACAGGCTGGGTCAGTTTCACGCTGATGGGCCTTTATGCCAATGTCGGCGAGATCGAGAATGGCATGAAGACACTGACCAGGCGGGACCGGATCGAAGACCGCAGCGGCGCAACGCATCTGAGCGTTACTGAAGGTCGCATCTCTTTTGAAAATGTCAGTTTCGCCTATGGCCGGGATATCGGCGGGGTTGCTGATCTGAACCTGACCGTCGCGCCCGGCGAAAAGCTGGGTGTGGTTGGTGCCTCGGGGGCCGGAAAATCGACTTTGGTTTCCCTGCTGCTACGGCTTTATGACCGGGAAGAGGGCGCGATCCTGATCGATGGACAGGACGTTGCTAAGGTGACGCAGGACAGCCTGCGCAGCCAGATCGGGATGGTCACGCAGGAAACGGCGATGTTCAACCGCTCGGCCCGTGAGAATATTCTGTATGGCCGGCCCGACGCTACGGAACCCGAACTGATCGCCGCCGCGCGGAAGGCTGAAGCGCATGAATTCATCCTCGGGCTTGAGGATGCGCAGGGTCGAACCGGTTATGAAGCGCATCTGGGGGAGCGGGGCGTCAAGCTTAGCGGTGGTCAGCGCCAGCGAATCGCGCTGGCCCGCGCCATTCTGAAGGATGCGCCGATACTGGTTCTGGACGAGGCAACCTCGGCGCTGGATTCCGAGGTTGAGGCATCGATCCAGGCCGCCTTGCATCGCGTCATGCAGGGCAAAACCGTTCTGGCCATCGCGCATCGCCTGTCGACCCTGATCGAGATGGACCGGATTATCGTGCTGGATCATGGACGCATCGTGGAAAGCGGCACCCATGAGGCGCTGCTGGAACAGGGTGGTCTTTACGCCCGGTTCTGGCACCGTCAGTCGGGCGGATTCATTCAGGCCGAAGCGGCGGAATAAGGCGCAAAGCGTTCAGTCAGGGGTTTTGTTGCGGGCGCAGCCCCGGTATCAGGCCACGCATGACGCAGCAATTCATCATCACCCGTCTTGGCCATCAAGGCGACGGCATCGCCGAAGGCCCGGTCTATGCGCCGCGCACCCTGCCGGGAGAAGTGGTCAGCGGGACGTTGCAGGGCCAGATTCTCGGCGATATCCGCGTGGACACCCCATCGGAAAACAGGGTCAAGGCACCGTGCCGCCACTACAAAGCCTGTGGCGGATGCCAGTTGCAACATGCAGCCGACAGTTTTGTAGCGGACTGGAAGGTCGAAGTGGTGCGCAACGCGCTGGCCGCACAGGACCTGAGCGCGCCCATGCGTCCGATCCATACGTCACCGGAACGGTCGCGCCGTCGGGCAACAATCGCGGTTCGTCGAACAAAAAAGGGAACGTTGGCCGGGTTTCACGGACGCGCCTCGGACACGATCACCGAGATCCCCGATTGCCAGTTGCTCGACCCGGCGCTGGTCGCTGCCGTCCCCATTGCCGAAGCGTTGGCCGTTCTAGGCGGCAGCCGAAAAGGCGTGCTGGCCGTGACGCTGACATTATCCGAGGTTGGCCTGGATGTATCCGTTCAGGGCGGCAAGCCGCTGGACGGCCCGCTGGAACTGGCGCTGGCGCAGGCGACTGAGGCATATGGGCTGGCAAGGCTGGCCTGGGATGGAGAGGTGATCGCCATGCGTACGCCTCCGTTCCAGAGGTTTGGTCAGGCGGAAGTCACCCCGCCGCCCGGCGCATTCCTGCAGGCCACCAAGGACGGAGAACAGGCTCTGATACAGGCGGTTTTGCAGGCCACGCAGGGCGCGAAGCGCGTCGCCGATCTGTTTGCGGGTTGCGGTACGCTCTCGTTACCGCTTGCGGAACAGGCCGAGGTTCACGCCGTCGAAGGCGAAGCGGCGATGACCAAGGCGCTGGACCAGGGCTGGCGCAAAGCCAAAGGTCTGAAACGGATCACGACCGAGGCCCGCGATCTGTTTCGCCGACCCCTGATGCCGGATGAGCTCAAGTTTTTTGACGCCATTGTGCTGGACCCGCCTCGTGCGGGCGCGCAGGCGCAGGTGGCCGAACTGGCGCAGGCGCTGCGTCCGGTTGTGGCCTACGTGTCCTGCAACCCCGTGACCTTTGCGCGGGATGCAAAAATTCTGGTTGATGCCGGATATGCCCTTGAATGGGTACAGGTCGTTGACCAATTTCGGTGGTCGTCACACACCGAACTTGCCGCGCGGTTCACTTTAGGCCCAGCACAATGATCAGACCGGAGATATTCACAATGGGGATCACCCAGCGCCTTTCGACTGTCATCGAAGCCCCGGCATTCGGGCGTTTCATCACCGGTGTCATTATCTTTAACGCCATCTTGCTGGGCATGGAAACTTCGCCCAGTCTGATGGAACGCGCCGGCCCCCTGATCGTGACTCTGGACAGCCTGTGCCTGACAATCTTTGTGGCCGAGATTGCCATGAAGCTTGTGGCAACCGGTCGGCGGTTCTTTCAAAGCGGCTGGAATATTTTCGATTTTCTAATTGTGGGTATCGCCCTCATTCCGGGTGGTGCGGGCCTGTCAGTGCTGCGGGCGCTGCGTATCCTGCGGGTTCTGCGTGTCATTTCGGTGGCCCCGCGCCTGCGCCGCGTTGTCGAAGGGTTCATCTCGGCGCTTCCCGGCATGGCCAGCGTGTTTCTGCTGATGGCGATCCTGTTCTATATCGGCGCCGTCATCGCGACCAAACTGTTCTCTCAGTCTTTCCCGGACTGGTTCGGTGATCTTGGCCTGTCCGCCTATACGCTGTTTCAGATCATGACGCTGGAAAGCTGGTCGATGGGCATCGTCCGCCCGGTGATGGAGGTCTATCCCTACGCGTGGATTTTCTTTGTGCCCTTCATCATGGTCACGACCTTTGCCGTGGTGAACCTGCTGGTCGGTCTGATCGTCAACTCGATGCAGGATGCCCACCATGCCGAGGATGAAGTTAAAACCGATGCCTACCGCGATGAGGTTCTGGAGCGTCTGGAAACCATCGAGCGCCACCTGACCAGGCAGTTGAACAGCAAAAAGTGATTTCAAATTTCGCGTTTTCTGGCATAATCATCGCAAAAAAGCAGAAGCAGGCAGTGAATATATGGATCGTCGAGTATTTGGATTAGGGGCGATGGCGACGCTGGCCCTTTCGGCATGTGCATCCGCCAACCCGAAATTTCTGACATATCGCGGACCCGAGGTGACGTCGCTGGTCGTCAACAAGGGCGCGCGCAAGCTGTATCTGTTGCACAACGAACGGATACTGAAAGAATACGATGTCGCGCTGGGCTTTGCGCCCCAAGGCACCAAGACAAAACGCGGCGATGGCCGCACACCCGAAGGGTCGTACCTGATTGACCGGCGTAACCCGCGCAGCCGCTATCACCTTTCGATCGGGATTTCCTACCCGAATTCGGAAGACATTGCGCAGGCCAAGGCCGCAGGCGTCGATCCGGGCGGTGACATCTTCATTCATGGTGAGCCCAGCCTCAGGTCTGAAATCCGCCGCTCCCGTAAGACGCCCGACTGGACGGCAGGCTGTATCGCCGTAAAAAACAAAGAAATCGAAGAGATTTACGCGATGGTGAACAAAGGCACGCTGATCACCCTGCGCCCCTGATCCTAGACCGGTTCCCAGACTCCAAACCCGAATTGCTGATAGTCGCGCTGGTAGGTTTTAACCGCCAGCGCTTCCAGTTCTGTGTCATAAATCTGATCCAGCGCGTAGGGGGTGTCCGGCGCACATGTTGCCGGTTGGGGGGGTGACGGATGGCCCGTTTTACGCGCCAGTTCCGGCAGGGCGGCGGCCAGTTCATCTTCCCGCAGGATCAGATCTGGCAGCGCAAAGGCCGACATCCCCTCCAGCGCCTGCGCCTGACTGCACCAAACGCCGTCCACCCGAATGGACGTTTGCCCGGACAGATTGTGGTGCAGGAACTTCAGAAAGGCCGCAAACGCCTGATAGTGCTGTTCCAAGGGGTAATTACCGTCACGGATCTGGCCGGGAATGGGAAGTTTGAAACGGTTGCGCAGGGTATTTCGGATGGAAGCATAGGCACCTGGATCGGTACTTAGAATCTTTGAACAGAACGCGGTATGGGCCCGCGCCAGAGGGTGGCGCAAGACACTGAATTTCCGGTGTCCGGGGTTGGCCTCCAGCCATTGTCGGATCTGCCTGCGATTGCGGTTCGTGACCGGCGCGCTGCCATCAAGATCGGCCATCCAAGCCGTCACCACGTCGTCGTTTCCGCCGCGCAGGGGAAGATACATCAAAGGTGTCCGGGCGGCAGTGACATATTGGCCTACTGCCGGCCCGCGGCGCGGCTCGAATCCCGGGTTACGATGCAGGTTGAACGTGTCCATTTCGGACAACGCCTGTTCCAATTCCTCAGGGTTTGTGACTTTGGAAAGGGCGGGACCGGGATTCTGGGGTTTGAGCGTGTCGTCCAGCGCCGTCAGCCGCGCCTGTACCCCCAACCACGATGCCAGCCCGTTCAGAATATCCAGTCGGTTAAGGTCGTCATAGGCCAGGAAAAATGCTGTCTGCCCGGTTTTCTGCAGCTGGTTCAGCAGCAACAGTTGAAATTCCTGCTGCTGATCCAGGTAGTCCGAGAACTCTTCAGCCTGAAACGTGACCAGAGCATCGCGGCGGCGCTTTATGTTCTTCAACTGCCATTGCATGGTCTCCCGCGCAATTTTCAGTGAGATGTAGCTGTCCAGCGGATTTCGCGTCAGAACAATCTTGGCACAGCGCGGGTCGTTCAGCGCAGGCTCCAGCACGCGGGGATCGTGCCCCTGAAAATAGCGAAACCCGTTCAGTGCGCCGGGGGCTGCTTTGATGGCGTCCAGTAACAGGTCGGGATTTTGGTCGCGTTCGTCCAGCGAAACACCCAGCAATTCCTCGGACTTCAATCGGCCGATGAAATGCGGATTGAACGCTTCTCCGTGGCAGGTCACGCCCTCCAGAGCGTTCAGATTGGCTTCCAGCAGGTTGGATCCCGTGCGCATGGCGCCAAGAACGATGAAGTAATCCCAGGGACCGGACATGGCGATTTACTGTACCAAATAGGGTTTTCGGAACGGTTTAGTCTGGCTGCCAAACACGTCGTCTACTGGGAAATCGCCCATCAGATACGGGTGCATTCCCTGGTTCTTCAAGTTTTGCAGGAATTGCCCGAAGCCCGACAGATCAACCATCTTCGGCGCCTCAATCAGGTGGCTCGGTTGCTGGGTCCCGATCTCGTCTATCACCTCATGCAGCGCCTCGATCGGAGATTCGACAAACTCTGCCAGACACCAGGTGCGCACCCGCGCCTTGGTCCAGACCGAGGTCAGAACCTCAAGCTGTTTGCTTTCGATCCGTTGCAGGCGCGCGGCCTCGTTGCGGATATCGGCGAAGTTCCGGTTCGACCGGAACAGCGGAATTGCCCAAGCACCGGTGATCACTGAAATCTGTGCGTTCTTGTCGCGCGCCAGAAACCAGTTGATATCCTGCGTGTCCGCCGGGCCGAACTGGAAACACTGCCTTTCGCCACGAGTATTCCAGATCAGGTTCGACAGGAAAGCCTTCGTGTTGTAGTCGCGCAAAGTCGCGCAATCGCTGAGTGCGCCGTTCGTAATTGTCTGGTCACCCGCAAACTCTGCCCGTTCAGGACTGAACACATGACCATGTACGCGTGTGTTTGTTGTGTTTTCCAGCCAGGTTTCGAAATCTTCAAAAAGGTCGGAAAAGCCCTGAAATACCGAATATGGAAACGACGTCAGGCCGTTTTCGCTGCCATGTCGGGGGAACCGGCTTTGCATGTATAGCCCGTCGCGCCCGCGCATGCGCCGCTCGACCGCTTTGGAAAACACCCGGTCGATCTTGCCCGGATTTGGCTCGGCCGGTTTCATCGCCCCAGCTTGATCGGTCAAAAACGACTTATACAGCCGGTCGGCCTTCCACCAGATCTTGCGGGCCACAAAACAGTCCGAACGGCGCAGCAATTGCAGGTGGTCATTATAGAATATGTGCGGCCGACCTTGATAGTCGAACTTGGACAAGGTCAGCGAGCGGCTTTCGATATGCGTTGAATAGAGCCTTGCGAGCGTCTGGAAATAGCTTTCATCGGGTATCCAGACGCGGCGGAAATAGCGGTCATACACGGGGCGTTTGGGGTCCTGCAGGATGGCCGACAGGGTCTGCCGGGTCAGGCACCACCACTGGCTGCCCATATGCGGGACCAGCCCGTCAGGGATACGCCGCCGCAAGCCCAGAGCGCGTTGAAATTTGACGTAAGTATCAAACAATTTGCGGCGCTTGCGCCAGGAAAACGGGAACCGCAGGGTGAACCGTTCATGATCCAGACCGCCGATGGTCCAGCTGACATCGGAGGTGGTCGCGCTTTCGATGAAATCGACGCGCGGGCGATCCGACAGATAGTCGATCAGCTCCTGCACGGGCCGCAGGGGCAGACAGGCCCCGGATGACAGAAATACGTGGCGTACATCCGGGAACTGTTCAAGCATCAGCGTCGCCGCGCATTGCGAGGCGGCGACGATGCCCCAGCCTCCCCATTCGCAGGCGTGCCGGTCCGAGAATACAATCTGGGGATTGTCGGCGCAGGCTTCGGAAAACTCGGCGAAAGCCTGGTCGGAAACCTTGCGATCCACGTGGATCACTACCGGGCAGCCGGACGCTGTCCAGTGGCGCGCGACCTGCTCGGCACGGTCCAGTGCTGTATGCACCAGCATGACGACGCCCAGACCGCTCATGCCCAGTTTCCTTTCGACAAGAGGCCCAGAATCTCAAGCTGTCTCCAGTTGATGTATTTCTCGGACCAGTCGCACCAAAAAACCGGTTTGCCTTCCAGCCGCTGGGCATAGGCCCGGTACTCGCCCGAGCCGCGATAATGCTGGCCGCGCTGCAATTCTTCACGCGCCTTGTCGCCCAGAGTATTGATGAGCTTTGCATGAAGCAACGCGCCGCTGGCCTTTTCACCGCCCCATTCGTCATAGACCTGGTTCAGCCCGCGCGGCAGCAGGGAATGGGTCGAGCTGACATAGACATACCGCTTGTCCCATTTGACCAGCGGTATTTTGTTGAGCGCCGGAGCTTTTGAGGGATTGTCCTGAAAGAACACCCGCGCGCGGGGGCCGCCCTGAATCCACAGATTTCCATAATCGGGGTTTCGGGTAATCATGTAGTTGCCCGAGTCGAACCAGTTCGCGATTTCGAACGGATCCTGCCCTTCTTGATATGGCGCTTCATCGACCGGACCCTGCGGATACATGTCGATCAGCATGGTGCCAAAGCTGCGCACGGCACAGCCATCCAGCCAGTCCGTCAACGCGCGGATCGGGCGGGTGTCACAAAACGGGTAAATGAAGAACTCATCCGGGTCGACCGTCAGGACCCAGTGATCGGGCGCGTATTTGCGCAGCAGATAGTTGGACCAGTCCAGACCAAAGGATGCGCGCTTATAGCTGGCCTCGGCCTGCCAGACGGACACATCCGGCTGCGCCTCAAGAAAGGCGCAGGTTCCGTCATCGCTGTCGTTATCGACAAACAGGAAGTGATTGATTCCCAGGTTGCGATAATAGTCCAGAAAGAACGGCAGCCTGATCTTTTCGTTGCGCACAACGCTCATCAGCAGGACATCGCCACGCTGTATTTGCGCGGTGTTGTTCGAAACCGCGCGCAACTCACGCCGTTTACGCACACACCGCACCAGACGGCGCTTGCGCCGAAGCCTCATTCTATATGAATCCAACAGGCTCACGCGACTGCCCAACCCTTATTATTACGCGAGCAGGCCCGGGGCCTGTCCAAGCCTGAGTGGAACCGAGCCATTGCCGTTTTATGCCACCTATGCATCTTGCGAGGCAACGGGTTTAAAAGTTGTTAGCCGGGGGCGTTGCAATTCTGTCGGGAAGGCGGCAATTCAGTTCCAGCCCCCGTCATTCATCAGCCCCAGCGCTCGCAATTGCTGCCATCCGGCGTAGTGCTCTGATCGCTCTGTCCACATGACAGGCTGCGCAATTATGCCATCGTAATATGGCCCGAATTGGTCCGGATCATGAAAATGCTGACGCCTGGTCTTCTCGGTTTCGGACCTGTCGACGACATCCGGCAGGAATTTGGTGTGCAGCAGGATACCCGAGGCCGCAGTCCCCCCCGGGCCGTCATAGGTGGTGTTCAACCGGCGCGGCAGCGCGGAATGGCACGAGTTTACAAAGGCATAATGCCGGGACCATCGCACCAGCGGTATCTTGTTCAGCGTGGGCGACCGACGTGGGGCACTTGCAAAAAACATCCTCTCGCGGGCTCCGCCCTGCACCCAAAGATTACCCAGCGGGCTTTGACGCTGCACCCGGTAGGGACCGTTGTCGAACCCGTCCAGTACCCGGATCGGGTCGGTCTCGGGGTCATAGGTTTGATTCCCCAGCGGCCCTTGCGGATACAGATCCAGCATCAGCGCGCCAAAGGCGTCTTGCCCGTGCGACTCCAGCCATGCGGTCAGATCATGTAGCGATCTGGTCTCGTGATGGGCGTAAATCAGCAACTCGTCTGCATCAGCCATCAGGGTCCAGTGCCCATGCCCGTATCGCATCTGCAGCCAGGTCAGCCAGTCCAGGCCAAACCGTGCGGCACGGTAGCTGGCCGTCGTGTACCAGACCGAAACATCGGGTTGTTCCAACAGATACTCGGTCGATCCGTCGTCGCTGCCGTTATCGACGATGAGAAAATGATCCACGCCAAGGGCTCGGTAATGGCCAAAAAACCACGGCAGCCGCGTCATCTCATTGCGCAGTGTGGTAAAGGCCAGAATATCGCCCTTACCGATTTTTTCCATCCGGTCCTCAAGACAAGACAGCTGGCGGCGGCTTCGGAATGAGCGCCACAAGAGCCCGCGGCGTTTCAGCCGCAACCGGTACATCTGCGCCCAGCCAATGGATGGCAGATCCTGTACCGGGTGCGCGGTCACATGACCCTCATTTCTCGTAGTGTCCGGTCTGGTGCCAGCGCCATGCGTCCCTGACAATTGTCTCTAACGTTGACCTTTTAGGCCGCCAGCCCAGTTCCTGTTCCGCCCGGTCCGAGCCCGAAACCAGCCGCGTACAATCCCCGGCGCGACGGGGCCCGATCGTATAGGGCACTGTTCGGTTGGTGACCGCGCCGGATTGCTCGATCACTTCCATCACCGAAAACCCCGACCCGGTCCCCAGGTTGAACACCCGGTTGCCTTTGCTGTTTTCCAGCCATTTCAGCCCCAGAACATGGGCATCGACCAGATCGCAGACATGAACGTAATCGCGGATACAGGTGCCGTCTGGCGTATCGTAATCGGTTCCGAACACGGTCAGACCATCCCGGTTGCCGTCGATGGCATCCAGCATCAGCGGCACCAGATGGGTTTCGGGCCGGTGAAACTCGCCAACTTCTGCGTCAGGATCAGCTCCTGCAACATTGAAATAGCGGAAAATGACGTGATTCAGCCCGTGCGCGGCCCCGAAGTCATGCAGAATATCCTCAATCGCGCGTTTCGAGGAGCTATAGGCATTCACCGGGTTCTGTGGCGCGTTTTCGTCCAGCACCACGTTGTCCTGATCGCCGTAAGTGGCACAGGTCGACGAAAAGACGAATTCCAGACACCCGGCTTCGACGGCTGCTTCGATGAGGTTCAGCGAACCGGTGACATTGTTCGCCCAGTATCTGCCGGGTTGCGCCATCGCTTCGCCCACCTGGCTGAGGGCGGCGAAGTGCATCACCGCAGCGGGACGGTATTTGGCAAAGACCTGATCCAGCCTGTTTCGGTCCAGCAGATCACCATGCTCGAACGGCCCGAATTTCACCGCGTCCTGCCAGCCGGTAACCAGATTGTCATATGTCACAGGCGTATAGCCTGCGGCAGCAAGGGCCTTGCAGGCATGCGACCCGATATATCCGGCACCGCCGGTGACAAGAACAACTGTCATGGGTGATCCAATTTCCGAATGTCAAAAAACACTAGGCCATGAAAGGAAACGGTGAAATGGGGAAAAACGCTCAATCCAACCCCATCGCGGCCATCATTTCTTCGATCTTGGGCACGTCCTGCGGGTTGTTCAGTTCCCAGAACTGGCGGCCTTTGGCCTCAACCTCGACGCACAATACCTTGCGGCCGTTTTCCATGAACCGAAGCTGCTCCAGTCCTTCCAGTTTCTCCAACGGCCCCACCGGCCAGTCGGGATAAGCGGCCAACGCATCGGGTCGATAGGCATAAACACCCACGTGATGGAACACCGGGGTTGGCTCGTCACCCGCATAAGTGGCCGTGGTAAAGGGGACTACCTCTTTCGAGAAGTACATTGCGCTGTGATCTGCCCCAAAAACGGCGGTTGTTCCGCCGACCCGTCCGTTCCTGCGATCATTCAGCAGGCTGTTCAGCGCATCACCGTCACAGCGCAGGACCGGCGTGGCCACACCCGCGTCAGGGGCCGTGCGCAACCCCGCGATCAGATCTTCGACGAACCAATGCGGTGTCAGCGGTGCGTCTCCCTGCAGATTGACGACGATCTCGTAACCCGAACCCAGATTGGCATGGGTTTCGGCGCAGCGTTCCGTGCCGTTGCCGCAGGTCTCGGATGTCATGACCACTTCCGCCCCAAACCCTTCGCACACGTCACGAATGCGGTCATCGTCTGTGGCCACTACAACGCTGTCCACGCCGGATACCGAACACGCAGCGCGCCAGGATCGTTCGATCAGGGTCATGGACACGCCATTTGCACCGGTCAGCGGCACCAGCGGTTTGCCCGGATAGCGGGTCGACGCGTAACGGGCGGGGATTGCGATCAGTACAGACATCAGGCTTCCTTCAGTTCCAAACCCGGAGCGTAGGCAATGAAGAACGGATTTGCATAGTCTTCCTTGCCATAGCTCAGCGGTGAATGATCGTCGAAGCGAACGACCTTGCCCCCGGCGCCGGCAAGAACCGCGTGTCCGGCGGCGGTGTCCCACTCCATCGTGCGGCCAACCCGTGGATAGATGTCGGCCTCGCCAGTGGCCACAAGGCAGAACTTGAGCGACGAGCCGGCGCTTTTGCTGTCCTTCACCTGATATTTGTTGATGTAATCCTCGGTCGCCTGGTCCCGATGCGATTTCGAAGCCACGACCAAAAGGGCGGAATTGTCCGGTTCAGACACTGAAATTGGCGTAACGTCCCCGATAATGTCCATCTCAAGCGCACCTGTTTCTTCGACCGACCGGCCATCGGCCTGCGTGTAGAACATGCGGCCCCGGGCAGGTGCATAAACAACGCCGCGCGTGGGAATGCCGTTTTCCACCAGCGCGATATTGACGGTGAAATCACCTCGCCGGTTGATGAATTCCTTGGTGCCGTCCAGCGGGTCGACGATCAGGAACGTGTCGCCCTTCTGCGTGTGCGAGGCCGCCTGTTCCTCGGTCACCAGCAGGACGTCGGGAAAGGCTTCGCGCAGGCCGGCCGAGATTAGGGCATCTGCCGCCTCGTCCGCTTCGGTCACGGGGCTGGCATCGGATTTGACCTTCACGTCGAAATCATCCGCCTCATATATCTGCATGATCTTGTTCCCTGCTTGTAGGGCAAGGCGTCTGATGACGGGAATTAACGCGTCGTAGGTCACAAAAATGCTCCGTTCCTGGGATTTGTTGATCCAATGTCCTGTTGGACTTATGATGTGACGGTTACGGAACGGCAAGAATTTCGTGCCAGTTTTTGGGCAAAGAAGCAGGAAAGACGCGTCGGGTGTTTTATTACAAGCGCAACCAAACGCTTTTGGGCGGTGCCTTCACCACGGCGGAACTGGTGTTTCACGCCGTCGTGCGGCAGATACGCTCGCAACATTCGAATGCTGTTATCGCGATTTTCATCAACATCATGCAGATCGTCATTCTGGCCACTGTCTTCTACCTGATCCTGTCATTCATGGGGGGACGGATTGCCAAAATCCGCGGCAACTTCGTGCTTTACATGCTGTCGGGCGTTTTCATGTTCATCATGCATGTAAAGTCGGTATCCGCGATTGCCGGTATTGCGCCGGGGAACAATCCGATGATGCTGCATTCGCCGATGAATCCGATGATCATGCTTTTGGCGGCGGCCTTCGGCGCGCTTTACACGCAGCTCGTTTCAATACTGGTGATTCTGTTCGTGTATCATGTCGCGGTTGAGCCTTTGGACATTCTGGACCCAGGCGGCGCCTTCGGAATGCTGATCCTGTCTTGGTTTGTGGGATGCACGGTGGGATTGAACCTGATGGCCCTGAAGCCGTGGTTTCCAAGGACGGCGGAGATGTTGAAAAACATCTATCGGCGTCTGAACATGGTGTTCTCGGGCAAGATGTTCGTCGCCAATGCGCTGGGCGGCTATATCCTGATGATGTTCGCCTGGAACCCGCTGTTTCACATCATCGACCAGGCCCGGGGCTTCATTTTCCGCAACTATTTTCCACGGAACACAAACTGGGAATATGCCTTGTGGGTCGGCATAGCGCTGCTGATGATCGGGCTGTTGGGTGAGTTCTTTACACGCAAACACGTGTCTCAAAGCTGGGACGCACGCCGCTAACGGGCCACCCGCAGCGTCAGGTTGATCCGCCCGCCTTTTGGCAAGAGTTTGGAAGATCCGAAGCGGATGCGATCGATCCCGTGATAAGTCAGCCGTGCCGGCCCGCCCATGATGACAACGTCGCCCGAGTTCAGCCAGATTGACTCGGTCTTGCCGCCTCGGGTGGTGTTGCCGATCCGAAAAAGCGCATCATCCCCCAGCGAAACCGAAAGAACCGGCCAGGAAAAATCGGCCTCGTCCTTGTCCTGATGCAGACCCATCCGGGCGCCTTCCCCGTAATAATTGATCAGACAGCAATCGGGGTCGCGGTCGCGGCTGGCAAGGTCGTGCCACAGGTTCAAGATCGGCTCGGGAATGTCGGGCCAGGCCTTCCCTTGCGGGTGCTGTGTTTGATACCGGTAGCCATCCCGGTCCGTGACCCAGCCAACGGCCCCGGCCGAGGTCATGCGCACCGACATCGCCTTGCCTTGCGGCGTCACTGGCCGCACCAGTGGCGCTGCTTTCAGAATCGGGCGCAGCGTTTCAATCAGTTGCGTCTGGGCCGATGCATCCAGCCAGCCCTTTCTGATGTCGAATCCGCGCAAAATCAGCCGGGCCATCCCAGAATCCTCAATCCTTGCCAAAACCTTGCCGAAAAAGGCCACAAAATCCCGAAAACCTGCGTTTTACACCGCTTGCAGGCCTTTCGTCGCGCCCTTATATACGCCGGGACGCGCAATGGTGTAGGGCCATTACGCAATGCAGATCGGGGCAGGGATGCCATAACGGGTCCCGGCCTCGGTACATCGCCTTGAAGAGAAAGGGATTGAAAATATGGGTAAAGTAATCGGGATTGACCTTGGTACCACAAACTCGTGCGTGGCCATCATGGACGGCTCGCAGCCGAAAGTCATCGAAAACGCCGAAGGGGCGCGGACCACGCCCTCGATCGTCGCCTTCACCGAAGATGAGCGACTGGTCGGTCAGCCTGCAAAACGTCAGGCGGTCACCAACCCCGACAACACGATCTTTGGCGTCAAGCGTCTGATCGGTCGTCGTGTGGATGATGCCGAAGTCGAAAAAGACAAGAAAATGGTGCCGTACGCCATCGTTGATGGCGGCAATGGCGACGCGTGGGTCCAAGCCCGCGGCGAAAAGTACTCCCCAAGCCAGATCTCGGCCTTCACTCTGGGCAAGATGAAGGAAACCGCCGAGAGCTATCTGGGTGAGGAAGTCACACAGGCCGTCATCACCGTCCCGGCATACTTCAACGACGCGCAGCGTCAGGCCACCAAGGACGCCGGCAAGATCGCCGGACTGGAAGTGCTGCGGATCATCAACGAACCGACAGCTGCCGCGCTGGCCTATGGTCTGGACAAGAAAGACACTCAAACCATCGCGGTCTATGACCTTGGCGGCGGTACTTTCGACGTGACAATCCTGGAAATCGACGACGGCCTGTTCGAGGTCAAATCGACCAACGGTGACACCTTCCTGGGCGGTGAAGACTTTGACATGCGCATCGTCAACTACCTGGCGGACGAGTTCAAAAAGGAACACGGCGTCGACCTGTCTGCCGACAAGATGGCGCTGCAGCGTCTGAAAGAAGCTGCTGAAAAAGCCAAGATCGAGCTGTCCTCGACCTCGCAGACCGAAATCAACCAGCCGTTCATCTCGATGGGTTCGAACGGCCAGCCGCTGCACATGGTCATGAAACTGACCCGCGCCAAGCTGGAATCGCTGGTTGGCGATCTGATCAAGAAGTCGATGAAGCCCTGCGCCGCCGCTCTGAAAGACGCCGGTCTGTCGGCTGCTGACGTGGACGAGGTTGTTCTGGTCGGTGGTATGACCCGGATGCCGAAAGTGATCGAAGAGGTCACCAAATTCTTCGGCAAAGAGCCGCACAAGGGTGTAAACCCGGACGAAGTGGTTGCCATGGGCGCCGCCATTCAGGCCGGTGTTCTGCAGGGCGACGTCAAAGACGTGGTTTTGCTGGACGTGACCCCGCTGTCGCTGGGCATCGAAACCCTGGGTGGCGTGTTCACCCGTCTGATCGACCGCAACACCACGATCCCGACCAAGAAGTCTCAGGTCTTTTCGACGGCCGAGGACAACCAGAACGCCGTAACCATCCGCGTGTTCCAGGGTGAGCGTGAGATGGCTTCGGACAACAAGATCCTGGGTCAGTTCAACCTCGAAGACATCCCGCCCGCACCGCGAGGCATGCCGCAGATCGAGGTGACTTTCGACATCGACGCCAACGGCATTGTCTCGGTTTCGGCCAAGGACAAAGGCACCGGCAAGGAACAGAAGATCACCATCCAGGCCTCGGGCGGTCTGTCCGACGAGGACATCGAAAAGATGGTCAAGGACGCCGAAGAGAACGCGGAAGCCGACAAGGAACGCCGCGAGCTGGTCGACGCCAAGAACCAGGCGGAAAGCCTCATCCACTCGACCGAGAAGTCGATGGAAGAGCATTCCGACAAGGTCGACCCGACCACCATCGAGGCCATCGAGCTGGCAATTGCCGCGCTGAAAGACGAGCTGGAAACCGAAAACGCCGACAAGATCAAATCGGGCATCCAGAACGTCACCGAAGCGGCCATGAAACTGGGCGAGGCCATCTACAAGGCGCAGTCCGAAGAGGCCGAGGATGAACCGGCAGCTGCGGACGCCGCTCCGGGTGATGACGATATTGTCGACGCCGAGTTCGAAGATCTGGACGACGACAAGCGTAACTAACGGGTAACCGGGCCAATTCGGGCCGGTCCGGATACCGGGCCGGCCCGTTTACGTTGAGGCAGAAGGAAACACTGATGTCAAAACGCGATTATTACGATGTACTCGGCGTGTCCAAGGGTGCATCGGCGGACGAGATCAAGAAAGGTTTTCGCAGGAAAGCCAAAGAGTTGCATCCCGACCGCAACAAGGACAACCCGGAAGCCGAGGCGCAGTTCAAGGAAGCGAACGAAGCCTATGACGTTCTGAAAGACGCAGAACGCAAGGCCGCCTATGACCGCTTTGGCCATGCCGCGTTTGAAAACGGCATGGGTGGCGGCGGCCGACCCGGCGGCGGTTTTGGTCAGGGCGATTTCTCCAGCGCGTTTTCGGACGTGTTCGACGACCTGTTCGGCGATTTCATGGGTGGCCAGCGCGGTGGCGGTGGCCGTCGTGCCGCACGCGGTTCCGACCTGCGTTACAACCTGCGCGTCTCGCTGGAAGAGGCGTTTGCGGGTCTGCAAAAGACTATCAACGTGCCCGCTGCCGTGGCTTGTTCGGCCTGTGATGGGTCGGGCGCTGAAAGCGGCGTTGAACCGACGACCTGCCCGACCTGTTCGGGTATGGGCAAGGTCCGCGCGCAACAGGGCTTTTTCACCGTTGAACGCACCTGTCCGACCTGCTCGGGATTGGGTCAGATCATCAAGAATCCGTGCAATTCCTGCGGCGGCGCGGGGCGCGTGGAAAAAGAACGGGCACTGTCCGTCAACATCCCCGCCGGTGTCGAAACCGGCACCCGTATCCGTCTGGCGGGTGAGGGTGAGGCCGGAATGCGTGGTGGCCCCCCGGGCGATCTGTACATCTTTGTCGAAGTGTCCGATCACAAGCTGTTTGAGCGTGACAGCATAAACCTCTATTGCCGCGTGCCGGTCAGCATGGCCAAGGCCGCTCTGGGTGGTTCGATCGAAGTGCCCACCATCGATGGCGGTCGTGGCCGGGTGCAGATCCCGGCAGGTAGCCAGTCGGGCCGCCAGATGCGTTTGCGTGGCAAGGGAATGCCCGCCCTGCGTGGCGGTGGCGTGGGTGACATGTTCATCGAACTGGCTGTGGAAACACCGGTCAACCTGACCAGTCGCCAGAAAGAACTGCTGCGTGAGTTTGACGATCTGGGGGAGGACAACCACCCGGAATCAAAAAGCTTTTTCTCGTCGGTCAAGTCCTTCTGGGATGGCATGAAAAGCTAGGGGAACCGCTTTCCCGACCAAAGCCGCCCGGTTTCGGGCGGCTTTTTTGTTGTAGGGGGCGCTGCCCCCGCCGCCTTTTGGGCGCCTCCCCCGGGATATTTGGAGCCAGACGAACAAGGGATCTTTCCTTCATCTGGCCAAAAATATCCCGGAGCGCGAGGCAGAGCCTCGCAAATACTTTTGGCCTTACCCAAGGTGTCAGGGTGGCCATAAAACAGATCAAATTCAGTCTTGTGTTTTTCCGATGTGCCTGTGATTGTCCGGCCAACCGTTGGGGTGCCCTGATCGAAGGGCTGAGAGGCGTGAATGCGCTAACCCATCGAACCTGATCCGGGCAATACCGGCGTAGGGAACGGTCTCAGATTGTCAGACGTTTTCCATGCGCGCGTTGCCCAATTTTGATGGAGCAACGATATGACGCCTATTGCGCTCACAATTGCAGGCTCGGACAGTGGCGGTGGGGCCGGAATTCAGGCTGACATCAAGGCAATGTCTGCCTTGGGGGTTTATGGTGCCAGCGTGATCACTGCCGTGACCGCGCAAAACACACGGGCCGTTACCGCCGTTCACGGGATCCCGCTGAATACTGTCGCCGCACAGATCGATGCCGTTCTGTCTGATCTGAGCGTGGGCGCCGTCAAGATTGGCATGTTGGCGACGCCGGACATCATCCGATGTGTTGCAGACAGCCTTGCCGCGTTTCATGGTTCCATCGTTCTGGATCCTGTGATGATCGCCAAATCCGGCGATGCCTTGCTGACAGAAGACTCGGTTGAGACATTACGGGCGGTGCTCGTGCCCATAGCCACGCTATTGACGCCGAACTTGCCTGAGGCCGGACGCCTTTTGGATTGCCCGGTAGCGGAGACGCCGGATCAGATGGTAAAACAGGGGCTTGCCTTGTGTGACATGGGCGCAGGTTCCGTTCTGATGAAGGGCGGGCATGGATCCGGCGACATTTGCCGTGATCTCTTGATCGACGCTTCGGGTCTGGTGGCAGAGTTCAAGGCGCCGCGCCGAAATACCAAAAACACGCATGGCACCGGTTGTACATTGTCCGCGTCAATTGCTGCCGGGCTGGCGCTGGGAAAAACGCTGATGACGGCCGTTGCAGATGCGCACAGCTATCTGCAAGGCGCGATAGCCCGGTCCGATGATCTGGACATTGGTCGCGGGCATGGGCCAGTTCATCATTTTCATCAGCTTTGGCCCGCATGACTGTCTGGTCGGTCATAGGTGCCGGAGTAGCCGGTCTGACTGTCGCAACCGAGTTGGCATCGCGCGGCGCTGACGTGCAGATATTCGACCCTGCAGGCCCGCCAGGCCCACATGGCTGTTCCTGGTGGGCGGGTGGCATGCTTGCCCCCTGGTGTGAATATGAAAATGCCGAGGAGCCGGTTCTGCGGCTTGGACAAACAGCGCTTGACTGGTGGGCCGCCAGAACGCGGGTGCATCGGTGCGGAACGCTGGTTGTTGCGCATTCGCGCGACCTGCCGGATCTGCGCCGCTTTGCACGCCGAACGGATGGGTATTCAGAAGTCGGAAGTGGAAAAATATACAATTTAGAGCCTGATTTAGGCAATTTTGGTAACGGGCTCTTCTTCCGGGCAGAGGCCCATCTTGATCCCCGGCAAGCGTTGCGGGACCTCTACAGTCACCTCAGGGACAGAGGTGTGCCCTTTCACCGTAAACTGGCCCCTTCCCGGTTGGAGAATGCGATCGATTGCCGGGGGTTGCATGCGCGCGAGATCTTGCATGATCTGCGTGGCGTCAAAGGCGAGATGCTGGTGATCCGCTGCCCGGATGTCACGCTCTCTCGCCCTGTGCGTCTGCTGCACCCGCGCATGCCGCTTTATGTCGTCCCGCGGGGTGACGGGGTCTACATGCTGGGCGCAACGATGATCGAATCCGAGGACAGCGGCCGGATTATCGCCCGCTCGATGTTGGAGCTTCTCAGTGCGGCTTATGCGCTGAACCCGGCCTTTGGTGAGGCTGAGATCCTGGAAATCGGTGTCGATCTTCGCCCCGCTTTTCCCGACAACCTGCCTCGCATCCGCCGGTTGGGTCGAACGATCTATGCCAATGGCCTCTATCGCCATGGCTACTTGCTTGCGCCCGCGTTGGCACAGGGCGTCGCCGATCTGGCGCTGGAAAACAAACATTCGGAGATGGTCGATGAAGATCGTGCTTAACGGCGAGGCGCGCGAAAGCCGCGCAGAAACCCTGTCAGATTTGCTGGCGGAATGTGGATTCTCGGGCTGCGTCGCCACTGCTGTGAATGAACAGTTCGTCCCTTCAAGCCTTCGACTGGCACTAAAACTCGAAGATGGTGACCGGGTCGAAGTTGTCGCCCCGATGCAGGGGGGCTGACGTGAAGACCTTTTACGGCACTGAACTGTCCAATCCGCTGATGCTGGGCACGGCGCAGTATCCCAGTCCGGCCATTCTGGAAATGGCATTTCACCACAGCGGGGCCGGTGTTGCCACGGTATCCCTGCGCCGTGAAGGCGCGGGTGGGGCCGGGCAGAGCTTTTGGCGGATGATCCGCGACCTGGGTGTCATTGTCCTGCCCAACACCGCCGGATGCCACACGGTGAAAGAGGCTGTGACAACCGCCCAGATGGCGCGCGAGGTTTTTCAGACAAATTGGATCAAGCTGGAACTGATCGGTCATACCGACAGCTTGCAACCGGATGTGTTTCAACTGGTCGAAGCCGCCCGCATCCTGACGGAAGATGGATTTCAGGTCTTTCCCTACACAACGGACGATCTGATCGTCGGTGAACGCCTGTTGCAGGCGGGTTGCGAGGTTCTGATGCCGTGGGGCGCGCCCATCGGGTCCGGGCGCGGTCTGAACAACGAATATGCGCTGCGGGCGCTGCGGGCCGCGTTTCCCGATGTACCGCTTGTCATTGATGCCGGGATCGGCCGTCCAAGCCACGCCGCGCATGCGATGGAGCTGGGCTATGATGCTGTTCTTCTGAACACGGCGGTGGCCCGTGCCGGTGATCCGGTGGGGATGGCGCGTGCAATGGCATTGGCGGTTCAGGCCGGCCAATTGGCCCATAAGGCCGACCCGATCGTGGCACGCGATATGGCTGAACCCTCAACCCCCGTGATCGGAAAGGCATTTCTGTCATGACGTTGGACCGGTTCTATCCGATCTTCGATCATTCCGACTGGCTGCAGAGGATGCTGCCTCTGGGCGTCAAACTGGTGCAGTTGCGGATCAAGGGCCAATCGGACGTTGCGGTGCGCGCCCAGATTATGATCTCGCTCGAACTGTGCCGCACCCATGGCGCTCAGTTGGTCGTGAACGACCATTGGCAGCAGGCAATAGAGGCGGGCTGCGACTGGGTCCACCTGGGGCAGGAGGATCTGGATGATGCCGATCTGCATGCCATCCGCCGGGCAGGCCTGAAACTTGGTGTTTCAACCCATGACGATGATGAGCTTGAGCGGGTTCTGTCGATGGACCCCGACTATGTGGCGCTAGGACCTGTCTATCCGACCATCCTGAAAAAGATGAAGTGGCGGCAGCAAGGTCTGCCCCGCGTGACCGAATGGAAGGCGCGGGTGGGGCGTATCCCATTGGTCGGCATTGGCGGAATGTCGGTCGAGCGCGCGCCTGGCGTGTTCGAGGCCGGGGCCGATATTGTCGCGGCAGTGACCGACATCACGCTGAACCCTGACCCCGAAGCGCGGTTGCGCGAATGGATCGACATCACGCGATGAACCGTTACGGACGTCAGATGATCCTGCCCGAAGTGGGACCCGAAGGGCAGGCGGGCCTGTCCGCTGCACGAGTACTTGTCGTCGGGGCAGGAGGGTTGGCCGCGCCGGTTCTGCCGCTGTTGGCCGGGGCAGGGGTGGGTCACATCATGGTTTTTGATGGCGATGTCGTTGATCTGTCGAACCTGCACCGGCAAACGCTTTTCACGGAACGGGATATCGGCCTGCCAAAGGCTGAAGTTGCGGCGCGGCGCTGTCGCGACCTCAACTCCAAGCTTGAAGTCACCAGCCAAAGTCAGGCCCTGACATGCGAAAACGCGGCAAATCTGGTGTCGCGGTCGGATGTGGTCCTGGATTGTGCGGATAGTTATGCGGCCAGTTATGTCCTGTCGGACAGCTGTCTGGCACAGGGAAAGCCGCTGATCAGCGCCTCGGTGCTCGGGTTGTCAGGTTATGTGGGCGGCTTTTGCGGCGGCGCGCCGTCTTTACGTGCGCTGTTTCCTGACGCGCCCGACAGTGGTGCCAGCTGCGCCTCAGCAGGTGTTTTGGGTCCGGTTGTCGGTGTGATCGGCGCGACGCAGGCGCAAATGGCGCTGAGCGTGATCCTGGGCCTGCAACCATCGCCGCTGGGCCAGATGGTGAACTTTGATGCCCGCACCCTGCGCAGCAACAGTTTCCGTTTCGATGATGCGCCAGAACCCGCAAGCTGTTTCCGTTTCCTGTCTTCCAGCCAACTCACGGCCGAAGACCGGATCATCGAACTTCGCGGCGCGGATGAAGCGCTGGTTCCGATACACCCCGGCGCAGAACGACTAACGCCAGTCGAATTGTCCGGATTAGAGCCTAAACAAGCAAAAAGATTGGCCCTTTGCTGCGCCACTGGTCTGCGGGCGTGGCGCGCAGCCGAACGGATTCAATCGGATTGGCCGGGCGAGATTGTCCTCGTCGCGGCCTCAACCTCGTGAACAGGAAGGAAACGCGAGTTATGAAGAAACTGATCACAGTCATATCGCTGCTGGCCGCTGCACCGGCTTGGGCTGAAAACAAGATGACCATTTTGCTGGACTGGTTCATCAACCCCGATCACGGCCCCATAATCGTGGCGCAGGAAAACGGCTATTTCGCCGAACAGGGGCTTGAAGTTGAAATCATCCCGCCTGCGGACCCGTCCGCACCGCCACGCCTCGTTGCTGCCGGGCAGGCCGATCTGGCTGTGTCCTACCAGCCGCAACTGCACCTGCAGATCCACGAAGGTCTGCCGCTGAAACGTGTAGGCACGCTAGTCGCGACACCGCTCAACTGCCTTCTGGTGTTGGAAGATGGCCCGGTCAAAACCCCGGCGGACCTGAAGGGCAAGAAAATCGGCTTTTCTGTCGCTGGCGTGGAAGAGGCGGTTCTGGGCACCGTTCTGGGCAAATATGACGTCGCGCTGGCCGATGTCGAAATGATCAACGTCAACTTCTCGCTTTCACCGTCGCTAATGTCGGGGCAGGTAGATGCGGTGATCGGCGCCTACCGCAATTTCGAGCTGAACCAGATGGACATCGAAGACCATCCCGGCACCTGCTTCTATATCGAGGAAGAGGGCGTGCCGTCCTATGACGAACTGATCTATGTCGCGAACCCGGACACAATGGATACCGACAAGATCGCCCGTTTTCTGGCCGCGACGGAAAAGGCAACACAGTTCATCGTCAACAACCCCGAAAAAAGCTGGGAAATCTTCGCAGCAACCTCGCCCGAGCTGCAGGATGAGCTGAACGCCCGTGCCTGGGTCGACACGCTGCCGCGTTTTGCCTTGCGCCCGGCCGGGTTCGATGCCGGGCGGTACACCCGGTTCGAGGCTTTTCTGAAAGAGAGCGGCATGATCGACAGCATCAACCCGGTCAGCACCATCGCCATCGACGTTACTGCGCAATGAATGAATATGGCACGGCCTTCGCGCTGATGCGCGATGCGGCGCAGGGGCCGTGGCGGGATTATACCCGCCACGCCTTTGTCGAAGGGTTGAAGGACGGAACGCTTCCGCGCGCAGCGTTTCTTCATTATCTGCGGCAGGACTATGTATTTCTGATCCATTTTGCCCGTGCCTGGGCGCTTGCGGTGGTGAAATCGGAAACCCACGAAGAGATGCTGGCCGCCTCGCGCACAGTGAACGGTCTGATCAGCGAAGAGATGAAACTGCATATCGGTGTCTGCGAAGCTGCAGGTATTTCACAGCAGGACCTGTTTGCGACGCCCGAGCGTGCCGAGAACCTGGCCTATACGCGCTTTGTGCTCGAGGCAGGCTACAGCGGTGACTTGCTGGACCTGCTGGCAGCGCTTGCGCCTTGCGTCATGGGCTATGGCGAGATTGGCGCTCGGCTGGCAACCGAGGCCACGTCCGAAACCTATCGGGACTGGATCAACGCCTATGCCAGCGAAGACTATCAGGCTGCTTGCAAGGCGGTTGGAGAGTTGCTTGATCAGGCTCTAACACGGCGCATTGGGCACGATTTTGAAGCCTCCCCTCGCTGGGACCGCCTGAGCCGGACGTTCCGCACCGCGACCGAACTTGAAGTCAGTTTCTGGCAGATGGGCCTGACGCCATGATGTCTGCCCCCGCCCTGACCATCAGCGGACAGGCCACAATCGGCGGCGCGACCCTGTTCGCGCCGCTTTCGCTTACAATGGCGGCAGGGGAATGGACCTGTCTTCTGGGCGGTTCCGGCGTCGGTAAAACCACCATCCTGCGCCTGATTGCGGGATTGCAGACCGGGGCGGAGTTCTCAGGGCAAATCACGGCTGACGATGGCTTGCCGGTGCCAGAACGTGTCGCGTACATGGCGCAGGACGACCTGTTGCTGCCTTGGGCAAGTGTTGCCCGAAATATCACGCTGGGCGCACAGTTCAGGGGGGAAAAGGCCGATCTGAACCGGCGCGACCGTCTGATCAAACGGATGCGCCTTTGGGATCACCTGACCATGAAACCGTCGGAACTGTCAGGTGGTCAGCGCCAGCGCGTGGCCCTTGCCCGAACTTTGATGGAAGACCGCCCGTTCGTATTGCTGGACGAGCCGTTTTCGGCCCTTGATGCCCGAACCCGCGCCGATATGCAGGATCTCGCGGCCGAGGTGTTGCTGGGCCGCACCGTTTTGCTGGTCACCCACGACCCGGCCGAAGCCGCCCGGCTGGGGCAAACCATTATTGTCATGACCCGGCACGGACTGACCAAATGCCAGCCCCCTCGGGCCCCGGCCCCCCGCAAAGTGGACGACCCGGACTCGTTGGCCACGCAAGGCGCATTGTTGCGCCTGCTGAGACAGGAGGCAGCATGAAATACCTCTCTCCGCTTGCGGCCGCGCTTTTTGGCCTTGTCTTCTGGCAGGGCATCGTCTCCTTCACGGGCTGGCCGAAATTCATCTTGCCCGGCCCGGCCATTGTCGCCGAAACATGGTGGGACAACCGGTGGATCATCGCAAAGGACACCTGGGTGACGGCGGTCGAGGTACTGACCGGCTTCGTTTTTGGTGTAACCTTGGGCGTTGTCACAGCCGTCTCGCTGGCCAGTTCGCGCATGACCCGGATCCTGGTGCGACCCTTGCTGGTGTTCACGCAAGCCCTGCCGGTTTTTGCCCTGGCACCGCTTTTGACGCTTTGGCTGGGGTTTGATCTTTGGTCGAAAGTGGCAATGGCCATGCTGATCATCTATTTTCCGGTCACGTCATCCTTTTTTGACGGATTGATGCGCACTCCGGCCGGATATCTGGACCTTGCACGCACCATGCAGGCCAGTCCGCGCGCGGTATTGTGGCATATCCGAATACCAGCCGCGTTGCCCTCGCTGGCTTCGGGGATGCGGCTGGCGGCTGTCTACGCACCCATCGGGGCCGTGATCGGAGAATGGGTCGGTGGTTCCTCCGGGGGTCTGGGGAACCTGATGCTACTGGCCAACGGCCGGGCGAAGACGGATCTGATGTTCGCGGCCATGCTGACCCTGGGTGTATTTTCGATCCTGCTGCACATGGTCGTGCACCGCGCCACGGCGCGCATGGCGGGTGAGGTGCGTTAACGTTTCGGAAAACAATTCTGCGCCAGTCTGCGCGTATGACCAACGACGCCTTTGCCGAAGCCCCGATGCTTTTTGAAAACGACGAAGCCCCGGTGCAGCCGCTGCCGGCAGGCCGGTTGCCGTCCTATATCAAGGACCATCGCAAAAGGCTGCGCGAACGGTTCATGTCAGGTGGTTCTGCAGCGATGCCGGATTATGAACTGCTGGAGCTGGTCCTGTTCCGCTCGATCCCCCGGCAGGATGTAAAGCCCCTGGCCCGGGTCCTGATGGACGAACTGGGCGACTTCAACCGGGTGCTGACCGCGCCCGAAGCAAGGTTACGACAGATCAAGGGTGTCGGCGACAGCGTGATTATCGACCTGAAAATTCTGGAAGCCTGCGCCCATCGCATGGCCCGCGCACGGGTGATGCAACGGCATGTGATCTCGGGCTGGGACGCATTGCTGGATTATTGCCACACCACCATGGCCCATCGCGAGACCGAGCAGTTTCGCGTGTTCTACCTTGATCGCAAGAACGTCCTCATCGCAGATGAGGAACAGGCCAAGGGCACGGTGGACCATGTTCCCGTCTACCCGCGCGAGGTGGCGAAAAGGGCGCTGGAACTGAATGCCTCGGCTTTGATCCTGGTGCACAACCACCCGTCGGGTGACCCCACACCATCACAATCCGACATCGACATGACCAATCGGATTCAAGATGCCTGCACCGCGCTTGGCCTGGTGCTGCACGATCACCTGATCATCGGAAAATCGACAGAGCTGAGTTTCCGGTCGCAGGGCTATCTGTAGCTGTCGGTGGGATTCGAAGTCACTTGATCCAGACTTCGACCCGGCGGTTGATCTTGCGGCCCCATTCGGTGTTGTCGCAGGCCATGGGCATGGCTTCGCCGAACCCTTCGACCGAGATCTCGACACTGTCTGGGATCGCGGTCTCAACAGCGGCCAGAACTGCGTTGCGCACTGTTTTGGCCCGCAATAGCGCAATGCGGGCGTTCCCCGCCGCTGGCCCGTCACCATCGCTGAATCCCACGAAGGTCAGCTTCCGAGCCTCGTAGGCCCCGGCCTCAAGCGCCTGCGCCAAGTGCAGGATGTTCGCGCGGGACTGGGCATCCGGGCGCGAAGACCCGGCCTCGAACCGGAAAGACAGCGACAGGCGTGACATCGGGCGCAGTGTTTCGATCATCTGTTTCAAGCTGTCCAGGCCAACTTCGTCCCCGCCGTTTGCGATGGCGTTGGCAAGGCGGTCCCCCTGCAATCCAATGCGCATGGTCTCGGGGGCCTGATCCACGAAACCGGCCTGCCGTATCGCCATCTGAGCTTCCGGGCTTTGGGTATAGGCCAGAAACTGTCGTGCGATCCGGGGCAGGCGGTATGACGGCAGGTACAGGAACATAGGTGAGGTTAGCGGATAATCCTCGGTCTTGACCGATTGCCGGGTCGCCGTCTGCGCGTGGCCGCAGCCCCCGGCAAGCGGCAGCGCGCGAACCTTGTCAGCTTCGGCCCGGCTGGCGATTCCGATGGCAAACGGATCCTCGGCCACTGCGTGAACCAAGTCGTTGCTGCGCCCATGCCGCAGGACCGTGTCGGACAGCGCCACGCCGGCGGGCGCAAGCAACTGATCCTCGAAGGCCTGGGACAAGCCCGATCCTATGTCCGGCAGATGCAGCGCAATCGGCGCATCGGCTCCGCCCAGTTCGGCCCAGTTCAGGATTTCGCCGGAATACACGCGTGCCAGATCCGTGGGCGAGATCTGTCGTATTGCGTTGACGGCGGACACCACAGGCACCATCGCATCCAGCGCCACAACCCGGGATCGCCGCGCTTTTGTCAGATCGCCCATCCCGGCGTCTTCCGCGGCCATTCGCTCACCCGGACGGATTTCGCGCAGGGCCATGACGATATCGGTTTCATTCGCGCTCAGATCGGAAAACCCCCGGCCTGTATTGCCCACGCGAAAAAAGAACCGCCCCAAAGGTGCGGGTCTACCGGGTTGAAACAGTTCGTAGGCAAAGGTTCCCGAGTCAATCCGTGATGGGGTCGCCGACAACCCTTCTTGTTGGGCAAAACCCAGAATCAGGGCAGGCATGACCTTCTCGGCCATGACCGACGACCCGGAGAACCGGACCTCTGCCACAAAATCGGTCAAATTGGGGCAGGCGGGGCCATCGCAGGTCACGCCGGACCCGTCCACCGTCAGTTCACCGAATTGGGTATCGATGCGATAGAACTCGCCATCATATCCCAGCAGGTTTCCAGTTACCTCGACCTTGCCGTCATGCGAGGTCAGCGTGATGTCCTGTGCCTGAGCACCAGATGCCAGCGTTGCCAGAAAAAGTGCAGCCACTGCTGCACGCAAGGATGTCATAGGAGTTTCGAGCCTGCCTGCGATTTACTTTGCCGCGATTGTCAGGTCTTGGAACAGATTATTCAACACCAGAAAGTCTCCGACCTGTGAACAGTCGGGCAGGTTCAGCACCAGATCGCGCGAGCGCAGGCGGCGGTCGGCGCGCAGTTCCAGCGACTGTACGCTCAGTTCCGAGCCGCAATTGGCCTTGGTCACGTCAGCCTCGACCGTCAGGCCGATGGCGCCCGATTGTGCAGACTGGCCGGAAGGGAAGGAATAAATCTCGATATTCTGCGCGGTGCCAAGACCCGGTTGGCCCATATGGACAACTTCGCCGACACCCGTTGCCGTACTGTCCGCCCAAACATGCCCGTCACCGCCATAGCTGGCACCAAACTCCAGCGCGTGGATCTGTAGATCGGTCGTGCCCTTCCATTGCAGCGCGACACGGTCGTACTGGCTTATGTCCGGCACGTGCGTTGTTGCCACCGTACCTTTTTGATCGTCGAAGGAAATCAGAAAAATCGCGTATTCCGACAGCACCGGCATCGTCAAATCCAAGGCGCCGTTTTCATCCGTCTGTTGAGAAACGGCCAGCCCGCTGTGATGGACCTCGATCCGTTGGTTGGCGTGGCAGGGGGCCTTGACGATCAACCTTGCCGCTGCGCCAGGCACCGCGGTGGCGCGCGCGCTCAGGTTGCAGTCGGCCGTTACTTCGGGGCCGGTTTGGCCGGCTTGCAGGTTGCGCTGCGAAGGTTCCGGAGCAGAAAGTGACGCGGTGCTGGCAGAAGACGAAGTAAGCGCGAACTGCTCAAGCCCGGCCAGCCCAACAGGTTGACCCGCGGCAGAAGCCACAGAGATACCGGCCTGATTTCCATCAGGTTGCGCGGCAGATCCATTCTGCATTAGGTAACCGATGGCGAGCGCGCAGACGACAGTGCCACCCATGGTCACGTAGTTTCTTACAACGAACAAGACACCCTCCCCAGTTGAAGGAGCGAGTCTCACTTTCCCGGTCAATCGCGGCCAATTTGTGACCGCGACGCGAAGTCATTGTGTTCGAATCTGGGTGACGTTAGGTCAGTCTGCCGTGACAGTGTTTGAACTTCTTTCCGGATCCACAGGGGCAGCGGTCGTTGCGCGACGGGTTACCCCAAGTCGCCGGATCGCTTTCGTCAAATCCGGGCCGGGCATCACCCGAGGCGTCGGCTTCTGCGACTGCTTCGGCCTGACCGGCGGCCTGTTCGACCGCCTGTTGCGCCTGGGCCTGCTGCGCCGCCATCTGGGCCAGCATCTCACGCTGCTCTTCCTCAGTCAGCGGGCGAACACGCGACAATTGCTGGGTCACGGTTTCGCGCAGGCTGTCCAGCATCCCTTCGAACAGCTGAAAGCTTTCGTTCTTGTACTCGTTCAGCGGATCGCGCTGAGCATAGCTGCGGTAGCCCACGACCGAGCGCAGATGTTCCAGCGTCAGTAGATGTTCGCGCCACTTGCCGTCGATGGTCTGCAGCAGCACCTGCTTTTCGATGTTGCGCATGTTCTCGGGACCAAACGCGGCGGCCTTCTGGGCCATCATCTCGTCTGCGGCTTTGATCAGTCGCTCGCGCACCTGCTCGTCATCGACGCCTTCTTCGGCGGCCCAGTCCTGAACTGGCGCGTCGATGGTCAGCTTGTCCTTGATCGCCTCGTGCAGACCGTCGGTGTCCCACTGGTCGGCATAGGTTTTCGGCGGCATATATTCGTCGATCAGATCGTCGATCACCTGTTCGCGCATGTCCGACACGATTTCCGACAGGTCACCGGTCGACATGATCTCGCGCCGCTGGCTGAAGATCACCCTGCGCTGGTCGTTCATTACGTCGTCGAACTTCAGAACGTTCTTGCGCATGTCAAAGTTGCGGCCTTCGACCTTGGATTGCGCACGTTCCAGCGACTTGTTCACCCATGGGTGGATGATCGCCTCGCCTTCTTTCATACCCAGCGTTGTCAGTACCTTGTCCAGCCGTTCCGAGCCGAAGATGCGCATCAGATCGTCTTCGAGGCTCAGGTAGAACACGGTGCGGCCCGGGTCGCCCTGGCGGCCCGAACGACCACGCAACTGGTTGTCGATGCGTCGGCTTTCATGCCGTTCCGAGGCCATGACATACAGGCCACCGGCCTCAAGCACCTTCTGTTTTTCCTCGGCGTGACGCGCCTCTTCCGCCGAGCGCAGTTCGGCGGGGTCCGCTTCTGGGTTCTCGGCAAGTGCCTGCAGAACTTTCATTTCCACGTTGCCACCCAATTGAATGTCGGTACCGCGTCCGGCCATGTTGGTGGCGATGGTCACCGCGCCCAGACGACCTGCTTCGGCGACGATTTGCGCTTCCTGCTCGTGCTGGCGGGCGTTCAGCACGTTGTGCTGAATGCCCTCCTCGGTCAGCATCTGGCTCAGCACCTCTGATTTTTCAATCGAGGTGGTGCCCAGCAAAACCGGCTGGCCCTTCTCGACCGCCTTTTTGGTTTCCTTGATCATCGCGCTGTATTTCTCGGGGGCGGTGCGATAGACCTGATCGTCCTCGTCCAGACGGGCGATCGGCTTGTTGGTCGGAACTTCGACCACACCCAGCCCATAGATCTCGGCAAATTCCTCGGCTTCGGTCAACGCGGTACCGGTCATGCCGCCCAGCTTGTCATAAAGGCGGAAGTAGTTCTGGAACGTCACGCTGGCCAGGGTCACGTTCTCGGGCTGAATCTGCACGCCTTCCTTGGCTTCGATGGCCTGATGCAGGCCTTCGGACAACCGGCGGCCCGGCATCATCCGCCCCGTAAATTCGTCGATCAGCACCACATTGCCGTCGCGGACGATATAATCCTTGTCGCGCTGAAATAGCTTGTGCGCGCGCAGGCCCTGGTTGACGTGATGCACCACGGTCGTGCTTTCAGGGTCGTACAGGGAATGACCTTCGGGGATCAGGTCATTTGCCAGCAACTGCTGCTCAAGATACTCGTTGCCTTCATCGGTAAAGGTGACCGAGCGCGACTTTTCGTCCAGCGAATAGTGATCGTCCTGCAGCAACGGGATCAGCGTATCGATGGCGGTATACAGGTCCGACCGGTCCTGCGATGGACCCGAGATGATCAGCGGTGTCCGCGCCTCATCGATCAGGATCGAGTCTACCTCGTCCACGATCGCGAAATTGTGGTGCTTCTGATAGACGTCGTTCAGGTCCGCCTTCATGTTGTCGCGCAGGTAGTCGAAGCCCAGCTCATTGTTGGTGGCATAGGTGATGTCGCAGGCATAGGCCGCCTTTTTCTCTTCGTCCGGCTGACCGGACCAGATCACACCGGTCGTCATGCCTACGGCCGAGAAAACCTTGCCCATCCATTCCGCGTCACGCTTGGCCAGGTATTCGTTCACCGTGACCACGTGCACACCCTTGCCGGTCAGCGCGTTCAGATAAGCCGGGAGGGTGGCGACCAGCGTCTTTCCCTCACCCGTTTTCATTTCCGAGATGTTGCCCTGATGCAGGAACGCGCCGCCCATCAGTTGCACGTCAAAGGCCCGCAGACCCAGAGCCCGCTTTGCACCCTCGCGTACGTTGGCAAAAGCTTCGGGCAGCAAGGCATCTAGGCTCTCGCCATCCAGCGCGCGTTTGCGCAGCTCTTCAGTTTTCTCGATCAGCCCCTCATCCGACAGTTTCTCAAACTCCGGCTCCAGCGCGTTGATCTTTTCGACCAGCGGGCGGGTCGCCTTGATCTTGCGGTCGTTCGGTGTTCCGAACACCTTTTTGGCAAGCGTTCCGAGTCCCAGCATGTTCACTCCAGCGGATCTGTTCTTGTCTTGGTTGCGACAGGCTTGCCCACCTTGCGCGCAACCCATAGATACGGGGGGTGAAAGGCGGCCCTGTCCAAGGCTTCAAAGCGATGTAAGCGGCAGGTTCCAGAGTGTCAACGCTGCGCCCTGTCGCGGCATGGAAATAGGATAATTCAATGCCCAAAGGCCTCACTTTTCTGCCATCGCTGGCCCTGACCGCCGTGATGGCCCTGCCACTGGCCGCCCAGACCCAGCCGGATGCGACCACTGTGGTTGCGCGCGTCAACGGGGACGAGATCACTTTGGGTCACGTGATCGCCACCGCCGCAAGCCTGCCGCAGCAATACCAGCAGATGGAAGACCAGCTCCTCTTTGACTTCATTGTCGAGCAACTGGTCCAGCAGCAATTGCTCAGCCAGGAACAGGAGGGCCTTTCCACCTACAACGCCCTGACACTCAAGAACGAGGAACGTTCGCTGAGGGCCGTGCAGACGGTTGCCGAAATCACCGGCGGTCTGGTGACGGACGAGTCGATTCAGGCCGCCTATGACGCGCAGATCGCCGAGTTTGAAGGCGAGGACGAGTACGAGGCCAGCCACATTCTGGTGGAAACCGAGGATGAGGCCAAGGAAATCAAGACCCAGCTGGACGATGGCGCGGATTTCTCGGAGCTCGCCAGGGAAAAGTCCACCGGCCCGTCAGGCCCCAATGGCGGCATGCTGGGCTGGTTCGGCAAGGGCCGCATGGTGCCCGAGTTTGAGGCCGCCGTGCTGGAGCTGGAAGTAGGCCAGGTCTCGGATCCTGTGCAGACCCAGTTCGGCTGGCACGTGATCATCCTGAACGATCAGCGCAAGTCCGAGGCCCCCGAACTTGCCGAGGTTCGCAATGAACTGGCCCAGACCATCCAGCAGGAAGCCATTCAGGCCCGTATCGACGAACTGACCCAGAAAGCCCAGATCGAGCGTCCGGCGCTGGAAGGTGCCGGTCCGGAAATCATGCGGCAGCTGGATCTGATTCAGGAGTAATCCCCTTGGCCAATATCACTAAAGTGTCGCCGCTGGCACCTGCGGGCTTCCCCGACCTTCCGGCCATCGACGGCGTGCGTTTCGCGACCGTCGAGGCCGGTGTGCGCTATCAGGGCCGTACTGATGTCATGCTGGCGGTGCTGGATCCGGGCACATCCGTGGCCGGGGTATTCACCCGCTCGGCGACTCGCGCGGCCCCGGTGCTGGATTGTCAGGACAAGATTGGCGGATCCAGCGAAGGACCGGCAGCGATCGTTGTGAACTCGGGCAATGCCAACGCCTTCACCGGCCATTATGGCCAGACCTCGGTGGCAGAAGTGACCCAGGCCGTTTCCAAGGCCACCGGCGTTCAGGTCGAACGGGTCTTTACCTCATCAACCGGCGTGATTGGTGAACCGCTGCCGCATGAACGCATCGTGGCTCAGCTTGAGACGCTGAAGGCGGGGCTCAGCCGTCATGCGATCGAGGATGCCGCCCGCGCCATCATGACCACCGATACCTTCCCGAAAGGAGCTTCAGCGCAGGTTCAGATCGATGGTAAAACAGTCTCTATTGCAGGGATAGCCAAGGGCTCCGGCATGATCGCGCCGGACATGGCGACGATGCTGGTCTACATCTTCACGGATGCCCGGGTCGAGCAATCGGCACTGCAAGCGATGCTGGGCGGGCAGACGGACCGGACGTTCAACTGCATCACCGTCGACAGCGACACCTCGACTTCGGACAGCCTGCTGTTGTGCGCGACAGGGGCCTCGGGGGTGGATGCCACCGGCAATGCGGCGTTTGCCGAGGCGCTGGAGGGCGTCATGCTGGATCTGGCGCAACAAGTGGTGCGCGACGGTGAAGGCGCCACGAAATTCGTGGAAATTCGCGTGACTGGTGCGGCCTCGGATGCGGATGCCAAGGTGCATGGGCTGGCTATCGCCAACTCTCCGCTGATCAAGACGGCCATCTCGGGCGAAGACCCCAACTGGGGCCGCGTGGTCATGGCTATCGGTAAGTCCGGTGCCGCAGCGGATCGGGACCTGCTGAGCATTTCCTTCGGGGATATTCTGGTGGCCGAAAAAGGCTGGGTCAGCCCGGATTACCGCGAAGAAGACGCGGCCGCATATATGAAAGGTCAGGATTTGGTCATTGCCGTTGATCTGGGGTTGGGCGAGGGGAAATCCACCGTTTGGACCTGCGATCTGACCCACGGCTATATCGAGATCAACGCGGACTATCGCTCGTGAAACCGGAGCAATTCCAGCAAAAGTGGAGCCCGGTTTTGCGTCCGGGATTGCGACCATGAAAACCGTGTTAGTGTCTGCGGTCGCCCTGATCGATATTGAGGGCCGGGTGCTGTTGGCGCAGCGCCCGGAGGGTAAATCCATGGCTGGCCTGTGGGAGTTCCCCGGTGGCAAGATCGAACCCGGCGAAACCCCTGAGGCCGCCCTGATCCGCGAATTGCACGAAGAACTGGGTATCGACACCTGGGCGTCGTGCCTGGCCCCGCTGACCTTTGCCAGTCACAGCTATGATGACTTCCATCTGCTGATGCCGCTCTTTGCCTGCCGCAAATGGCAGGGCATCCCGCAGTCGAAAGAAGGGCAGGCGTTGAAATGGGTCCGCGCGAATGATTTGCGCAGCTACCCGATGCCTGCGGCGGATGTGCCGCTGATCCCGATCCTGCGGGATTGGTTGTAGAGTGGAATGCCTAAGACAGTTAGAGTGATCAGCCTGGACGCCGGGTATGCGGACCCAGAGACGGCTTGGAGCGCACTGCCGATGTTCGGAACACGGCCAAAAGCCAATGTCGCATTGATCGGACCCGAGTTTTCCCGCAAGGAGCATGTTTCACGCCACGCGCCTTCTGCACCGGCCCATAACGTGGCAATGTCTTTGTGGTTCGGCAACAGAAGGAGGCCAAAATGGCACAGACATCGGATATCAACCGTCAAATTGTTCTCGCCGAGCGACCAAAAGGTCAACCAGACGACAACACACTGAAATTGCAGACAACCGATGTGCCAGTGCCCGGCGAAGGCGAAATGCTGGTGCGCACGGTTTACCTGTCCTTGGATCCCTACATGCGGGGGCGCATGAATGATGCCAAGTCCTACGCCGAGCCTGTGGCGATCGGAGAAGTCATGACTGCCCAGGTCGTTGGGCAGGTGGTGACTTCCAATCTCGAGGGCTACGAAGAAGGCGACTTCGTGCTTTCCGGCAGTGGCTGGCAAGACTATGCGATCTCCGACGGAGTTCAGGTGATAAACTTGGGTAAGAACCCGCAGAACCCATCCTGGGCTTTGGGTATACTTGGGATGCCTGGCTACACCGCATACGCAGGACTTTTGAAAATTGGAGAGCCAAAACCGGGCGAAACCGTCGTTGTGGCAGCGGCAGCTGGGCCGGTCGGGGCAACAGTCGGGCAAATCGCAAAGCTGAAAGGATGCCGGGTCGTTGGTATTGCCGGAGGGCCCGAGAAATGCGCTCACGTGGTCGAAACCCTCGGGTTTGATGCCTGCATTGATCACCGGTCGGATGATTTGGCCACCGAATTGCGCGAAGCATGTCCGAACGGGATTGACGTGTATTTCGAAAACGTTGGGGGCAAAGTGCTTTACGCGGTTTTGCCGCTGCTTAACCCTTTTGCTCGTATCCCCGTGTGTGGTGTGGTGGCTTGGTATAATTTGCCTGGTCTTCCAGAGGGACCAGATATGGGAGCGGCCATCATGGGCACCATACTGCGTATGAAGGTTAAGATGCAGGGCTTTATCATCTACGACAGTTTTCCGCTGTCGCTGTACAAAGAGTTTGCTCGGGACATGACCGCTTGGCTTCAAGATGGGTCTGTCAAATACAAAGAGCACGTCGTGGAAGGGCTTGAAAACGCTCCTGCGGCCTTTAATCAGCTGCTGGTTGGCGGGAACTTTGGAAAGATGGTTGTCAAAGTCGGGTCGTAGGCACCCGACTATTTCAATCGGAGCTGCCTTTTGCCGAAAGATGCTTCCAGAGAAGTTATTGGGCTCAGTTGGCGGCGCAGGGTTAATGTCTTCATCCGCGACGATCCTAAGCATCAGTTTTCAAACGGCTTTGAACCTTGGCAAGCTGCGGTCATCCACTCGTGACCGCAGCCTAGAAACTGGGGCTGGCAATTCATCCAGATTAAGCTTCCTGTGCAATTTGGGCAACCGAGCAATCACTGTTGGTCATAGTTGCAATACTTGCGCAGTTTCTGTTTCGGGACCGTTCAAATCACCCGCGCACCCCGCCTCCAGCCCGCCGCAATGTCAGTGACCATTTGAAGAATGGGCGGTCATTTCTCCGCCTCGCTTTTGCCGGAAGCACTCTTTCTCTAAGTGCGCGCTTTGCACAAATCAGAAGATCACCACTCTACCCCTGTTACAATTCGTAAGAATTGAGAAAACATCAGGAAAAAGTTGACGCTGATTGTGCCACTGTCCCAAATCGGGGCATTGGCGTTCGGACCCTGTTCCGGACCCGCCATTTCCGCCCCCTGGGAGAGGGGTCGGATGGGGAGGAGAAAAGATTGGCTCAGACGCAGTCGGGCGCCGAAGGGATGCAGTCTCTTCCGGCGCTGTTACACCGCAATGTGACCCGGTTCGGGGATGCCCCGGCCTATCGGGAAAAAGAATTCGGGATCTGGCAATGCTGGACCTGGGCGGAAGCAGCCCGGGAAATCCGCGCCATCGCGCTGGGTTTTCTGGAGCTTGGCGTCGAGAAGGGCGACCATATCGCGGTGATCGGCCGCAACCGCCCGGCGCATTACTGGTCCATGGTCGCGGCCCAGATGGTGGGCGCGGTTCCGGTGCCTCTCTATCAGGATTCGGTGGCTGAAGAGATGGCCTATGTTCTGGAACATTGCGGCGCGAAATACGTCGTCTGCGGTGATCAGGAGCAAGTCGACAAGGTCATCGAAATCCAGGAAAAAATGGATCAGGTCAAACACATCCTCTATACCGACAAGCGGGGGATGCGGAAATACGACCACAGTCAGATGAACGCTTTGGCCGATATCATGGCCGAGGGCAGCGCAGGCCATGCTCGGTTCGATGAGGAACTGGACAAGCGCATCTCCGAGATCACCTATGACGACACATGCGTGATGCTTTACACCTCGGGCACCACCGGCAAGCCCAAGGGCGTGGTGTTGTCGAACCGCAACGTGATCGAAAGCGCCAAGAACTCGGCCGATTTCGATCATCTGACACGGAACGAAGACATTCTGTCCTATCTGCCGATGGCGTGGGTGGGGGATTTCATCTTTTCGATCGGTCAGGCCTATTGGTGCGGCTTCTGCGTGAACTGCCCCGAAAGCGCCGACACGATGATGACGGACCTGCGCGAGATCGGACCGACCTACTTCTTTGCCCCGCCACGCGTGTTCGAGACGCAGCTGACCAACGTGATGATCCGGATGGAGGATGCGAGCAAACTGAAGCAGCGCATGTTCCACCACTTCATGGCTCATGCCAAGAAGGTCGGAGGCCTGCTGCTGGACGGCAAGCCGGTGGGTTTCGGCGACCGGATGAAATACGCGCTGGGCAACCTGCTGGTTTATGGCCCGCTGAAGGACACGCTTGGTTACGGTCGCTTTCGGGTCGGCTACACGGCGGGTGAGGCAATCGGGCCGGAGATTTTCGATTTCTACCGCTCGCTGGGTATCAATCTGAAACAGCTTTACGGCCAGACCGAAGCGACGGTCTTTATCACCGTTCAGCCGGATGGAGAGGTTCGGGCCGATACGGTTGGCGTCCCTGCGCCGGATGTCGAACTGAAGATCGACGACAAGGGCGAGATTCACTACCGTTCGCCCGGAGTGTTCGTCGAGTATTACAACAACCCGGAATCGACGGCATCGACCAAGGATGCCGAAGGTTGGGTGGCGACCGGGGATGCCGGATTTATCGAAGAAAGCAGCGGCCATCTGCGGATCATCGACCGCGCCAAGGATGTGGGCAAAATGGCCGACGGGTCCATGTTTGCGCCGAAATATGTCGAAAACAAACTGAAGTTCTTTCCTGACATTCTTGAAGTTGTCCTGTTCGGCAACGGCAAGGATCGCTGCGTGGCCTTCATCAATATCGACCTGACCGCTGTCGGCAACTGGGCCGAACGTAACAACGTGGCCTATGCGTCATATCAGGAACTGGCAGCGCATCCCCGTGTGTTAGAGACGATTCGCGGCCATGTGGAAGAGGTCAACAAGTCCGTTGCCGCTGATGAGATGCTGTCGGGTTGCCAGGTGCATCGCTTTGTGGTGCTGCACAAGGAACTTGATGCGGATGACGGTGAAATGACCCGGACCCGCAAGGTGCGGCGCGGCTTCGTCGAAGAGAAGTTCCACGACATCATACAGGCACTTTATGACGGGTCCGAGAGCATTTCGACGACCACGGAAGTGACCTATGAGGATGGACGCAAAGGCGCGATCAGCGCGACGTTGAAGATTGTCGATGCGCCGGTCGTGCCTGTCGCGCAGCACAAGGTGGCGGCAGAATGAGGGCCGGTCGTACGCCGCTCGCCCCGACCGCCGTCCCGTTTTTCCAAACGTCAGGGAGCGACTGATGCTGGATAATTCCGAAGGATATGTCACCGAAGACGGCCGCAAGATCGGCGGTGTGGTGATGGAAATGAAGAACATCACCCTGCGCTTTGGTGGCGTCGTGGCGATCAAGGATATCTCGTTCGACATCCGTGAGGGTGAGATACGCGCGATCATCGGGCCGAACGGGGCCGGTAAATCCTCGATGCTGAACGTGATTTCCGGGTTCTATGTTCCGCAGGAGGGTGAGGTCTGGTTCCACGGATCGAAACGCCCGGCGATGCGCCCCTACGAAGTTGCGCGCCAGGGCATTGCGCGCACGTTCCAGAACATCGCCCTGTTCGAGGGGATGAGCGTGCTGGACAACGTGATGACCGGCCGCTTGAACTTCATGAAGACCAACGTCCTGCAGCAGGCGTTCTGGAAGGGTAAGGCCGAGGCGGAAGAGGTCGAGAACCGCGAGGCAGTCGAGAAGATCATCGACTTTCTTGAAATTCAGCACATCCGAAAGACGCCCGTGGCGCGCTTGCCATACGGGTTGAAAAAACGCGTCGAGCTGGCCCGTGCGCTGGCTGCGGAACCCAAACTGTTGCTGCTGGATGAACCGATGGCGGGCATGAATGTCGAAGAGAAAGAGGACATGAGCCGCTTTATCCTCGACGTGAATGACGAGTTCGGCACCACGATTGCCCTGATCGAACACGACATGGGCGTTGTGATGGACCTGAGCGACCGGGTGGTCGTGATGGATTACGGCAAGAAGATCGGAGACGGCACACCCGACGAGGTGCGCAACAATCAGGAAGTCATCGACGCCTATCTGGGGGTCAGCCATGACTGAAGCCTTGGCAGAATTGGGGAGGGACTGACATGCCTGAACAACTCGTATTTGCGATGGAGGTCATCCTCAACGGTCTGATGGCCGGGGTGCTTTATGCACTGGTCGCGCTGGGCTTTGTGCTGATCTACAAGGCGTCCGGGATTTTCAATTACGCGCAAGGGGTTATGGCCCTTTTTGCGGCGATGACACTGGTCGGGATCATGAACGGTCAGGTGCCCTTTGCGCATCTGATAAACGCGATCTTCGGCACCCATGTCCACTATTTCGGCTGGAACGTGCCCGCGTTGCTGGCGATCATTCTGACAATGGCGGTGATGGTCTTGCTGGCCTGGGCGGTGCAGCGGTTCGTCATGCGCCATCTGGTCGGGCAGGAGCCAATCATTCTGTTCATGGCGACCATCGGTCTGGCCTATTTCCTTGAAGGCGTGGCCGACCTGATGTGGGGATCCGAGATCAAGACGCTGGATGTTGGCCTGCCGCAGGGTATCAACCTGTGGATTGACGAGACGACGTTCAACATCTTCGATTACGGCTTTTTCATCGACAATCTGGATATCGTGGCGACGGTCATTGCGGCGCTGCTGGTCGCGGCGCTGGTGGCCTTCAGCCAGTACACCAAACAGGGCCGGGCCATGCGTGCCGTTGCGGATGATCACCAGGCCGCGCTGTCGGTCGGCATTTCGCTGAACTTCATCTGGGTCATGGTCTGGTCGGTGGCCGGATTCGTGGCACTGGTCGCAGGGATCATGTGGGGCACCAAGTCCGGCGTGCAGTTCTCATTGTCGCTGATCGCGCTCAAGGCGCTGCCGGTGTTGATGCTGGGCGGATTCACCTCGATCCCCGGCGCGATCGTGGGCGGGCTGATCATCGGTGTGGGAGAGAAGCTGTTCGAATTCGCGATCGGCCCGATGGTGGGCGGCGCGACCGAGAACTGGTTCGCCTATGTTCTGGCGCTGATCTTCCTCGTGTTCCGGCCTCAGGGTCTGTTCGGTGAGAAGATCATCGAAAGGGTTTAGGTCGTGCAGAAGCTGATCGCCATCATTAACGTCATCGCCTGGGCCGGGTTCTGGGCCTTCGGCTACATCGCGATCACAGCCGAGGGGCTGACAGACGGCCAGTTGATGATCGCTGCGATCCTGGCGTTTGCCGGTCTGGTGACGGGCGTGCTGGCCTATATGAAACTGGTGCGCAACACCGAGCAGAGCGGTTACGCCAAGTCTTCAAAACAATTGGACGCTGCGACCCGGAACCGGGCGCAGGAAGAATGGGGAAAGTAAGACATGTTCTATCGTGAAGCCGGGGACTTCAAAGTCTCGTACGTGGATGACAGCCAGACTTTCCCGATCAAGTTTGATCGGTACCGCTACTACGTGGTGCTGGCGGTGGCGTTCGGGATCATTCCGTTCATCATCAACGATTACTGGGCCAACGCGCTGCTGTTGCCGTTCCTGATCTACGCAATTGCGGCCATCGGGCTGAACATTCTGGTGGGCTATTGCGGGCAGGTATCGCTGGGGACGGGCGGGTTCATGGCTGTGGGCGCATATGCCTGCTACAAGCTGATGACGGCCTTTCCCGATGTCAGCATGTTCATCCATGTCCTGCTTGCCGGAGGCATTACGGCCATCGTGGGTGTGCTGTTCGGTCTGCCTTCGCTGCGGATCAAAGGGTTCTATCTGGCGGTGGCCACGCTGGCGGCGCAGTTCTTTCTGGTCTGGCTGTTCAACCGGGTGCCGTGGTTCTACAACTATTCCGCTTCGGGTCAGATCAATGCGCCCGAACGTGATGTGTTCGGCATCATCATCACGGGGCCGAATGCTCCGGCCTGGGCGACCTATCTGTTCTGCCTGATCTTCCTGACGGTCAGCGCGCTGATTGCCCGCAACCTGACGCGCGGCACCACCGGGCGCACATGGATGGCGATCCGCGACATGGACATCGCAGCCGAGATCATCGGGGTGAACCCGCTGAAAGCGAAGATCAGCGCCTTCGCCGTCAGTTCGTTCTTTGTGGGCATCGCTGGTGCGCTGTTCTTTGCGGTCTATCTGGGCGCGGTCGAAGTGGGCGAGGTGTTCGGCATCCAGAAGTCGTTCCTGGTGCTGTTCATGGTGATTATCGGCGGATTAGGCTCTATTTTCGGATCCTTTGCCGGGGCTGCGTTTCTTGTGCTGTTGCCGGTGGTTCTGAAGGTTGTCGGGGTCGACGTTTTGGGCTGGCCCACCGATATCGTGGCGCATCTTCAGCTTGTGATCGTCGGTGCGCTGATCATCATGTTCCTGATCCTGGAACCACACGGGCTGGCGCAGCTGTGGCGCGTGGCCAAGGAAAAGCTCAGACTCTGGCCGTTCCCGCACTAAACGGAACCGGCCCAATCATAAGACGGGTGCAAAGCCCGAAACCGCATCGGAATAACCAAGGGAGGAAACACCCGATGAACAAGAAACTGGCAACTATGGCGCTGGGCGCTCTGATGGCCGCAGGACCCGCTTTGGCGGATCTTGTGATCCCGGACCTCAGCTATCGCACAGGGCCTTATGCTGCGGGCGGTATTCCGTTCTCGGACGGCTACAACGACTATTTCACTCTGTTGAATGAGAGGGATGGCGGTATCGGCGGTGTTCCCGTTCGTGTTGTCGAATGCGAGACCGGCTACAACACCGAAAAAGGTGTGGAATGCTATGAATCGACCAAGGGCGAGGGCGCGCTGATCTATCAACCGCTGTCGACCGGCATCACCTATCAGCTCATCCCGAAAGTGACGGCCGATGACATCCCGCTTCACACCATGGGATATGGCCGGACTTCGGCCCGCAACGGCAAGGTGTTCAGCCATGTCTTCAACTATCCCGCCAATTACTGGGACGGCGCCTCGGGCGCGGTGAACTATCTGCTGGAAGAAAATGGCGGTGATCTGAACGGCAAGAAAATCGCGCTGGTCTATCACAACTCGGCCTACGGCAAAGAGCCGATCCGCACGCTGGAAGAGCTGTCCAAGAAGCACGGTTTTGAACTGTCCACGCTGCCGGTCGATCACCCCGGTCAGGAGCAGAAGTCGCAGTGGCTGCAAATCCGCCGCGAAAAGCCGGACTACGTTCTGATGTGGGGCTGGGGCGTGATGAACCAGGTCGCCATTCAGGAAGCCGCGAACATCCGTTTCCCGATGGAAAACTTCATCGGCGTCTGGTGGTCGGGTGCGCAGCATGACGTGCTGCCCGCAGGCGACAAGGCGAACGGGTACAAGGCCGTCACCTTCCACGCGGTCGGTAATGACTTCCCCGTATTCGATGACATCAAAACGCATGTTGTCGATGCCGGTAAGGCCGCAGGCGCAGGCGATCAGGTCGGTACCGTTCTGTACAACCGCGGTCTCTATTCCGCGATGCTGGCCGCTGAGGCGATCAAAGACGCGCAAGAGGCCAACGGAACCGGCGACGTCACACCGGGCATGGTGCGTGACGCGATGGAGAACCTCAATATCACCGAAGAGCGTATGGCCGCACTGGGCATGCCGAACTTTGGCCCGACCTTCCAGGTGTCGTGCGACAACCATGGTGGCCCAGGCCTGATCGGTGTGTCCCAATGGGATGCAGGCACCAAGACCTGGAGCCTCATTTCCGACTTCAAGCCAACCGATGGCGAAGTGATCGGCGCGCTGGTTGCGGAAGATTCGAACGCGTACGCGGCTGAAAACAACGTCGCAGCCCGCTGCGAATAAGAGAAGACTCCGCGCCCCGGAGCGATCCGGGGTCGCCAAACAATCGGAGCGGCGGCGCGCCTGCCGCTCCTGATGAACCGCCCCGGATGGGGCAGGCATGAGGAAACACGCTGATGCTGGATGCGGCACAAACCACTGACGTGCAGGCGGAAACCCTGCTTGAAGTCAACAATATCGAGGTGATCTACAACCATGTGATCCTCGTGCTGAAAGGCGTCAGCCTGACTGTGCCCAAGGGCGGCATCACGGCCTTGCTGGGCGGCAATGGTGCAGGCAAGACGACGACGCTCAAGGCGGTGTCGAACCTGCTGCATTCCGAACGGGGCGAGGTGACCAAAGGTTCCATCAAATATCGCGGAACCAGTGTTCACGAAAGCGATCCGGCCGATCTGGTGCAGAAAGGCGTGATCCAGGTGATGGAGGGTCGCCATTGCTTCGAACACCTGACGGTCGAGGAAAACCTGCTGACCGGTGCCTATACCCGCAAGGATGGCAAGGCCGCGATTCAGCAGGACCTTGAGCTGGTCTACACATATTTCCCCCGCCTCAAGGAACGCCGCCGAAGCCAGGCCGGTTATACCTCGGGTGGCGAGCAGCAGATGGTTGCGATGGGACGGGCGCTGATGTCCCGGCCCGAGACAATCCTGCTGGACGAACCGTCGATGGGACTGGCGCCGCAGCTGGTCGAAGAGATTTTCGGCATTGTGAAGGATCTGAACGAGAAAGAAGGCGTGTCCTTCCTGCTAGCCGAACAGAACACCAATGTCGCGCTTAGGTTTGCGCATTACGGATACATTCTGGAATCGGGTCGCGTCGTGATGGACGGCCCCGCCGCAGAATTGCGCGAAAACCCGGACGTAAAGGAATTCTATCTCGGCATGTCGGATGAAGGCCGCAAGAGCTTTCGGGACGTGCGCTCTTATCGCCGCCGCAAGCGGTGGCTATGAGCGGATGGAGGATTTGGCGATGACTTACTTCGATGCACTCGAAACCCGCTCGGCCGATCAGCGTTTGTCTGATCAGACCCAGGCATTGCGCGCGCAATTGCAGCGGGCGAAATCGGCACCGGGATTTGCGGCTCATTTTGCGGATGCGGATGTCGACGCGGTTGCCTCGATCGAGGATCTGGCGAAACTGCCGGTTTTGCGGAAGTCCGACCTGACACAGGGGCAGGCCGCACGTGCGCCATTTGGTGGGTTTACGGTAAAACCGGCGCGTCATTTCCACCATGTGTTTCAATCACCGGGTCCGATATACGAACCGGGCAGCACGGATCACGACTGGTGGCGCATGGGCCGGTTTCTGCACGCCGCCGGAGTCGGGCCCGGAGACATCGTGCAGAACTGTTTTGGGTATCATCTGACACCAGCCGGAATGATCTTTGAGAACGGCGCGCGGGCCGTCGGCGCTGCCGTGTTGCCAGCAGGCACCGGCCAGACCGAGCTTCAGGTCACTGCTGCCCGTGATATCGGATGCACCGCATATGCGGGAACGCCCGATTACCTGAAAGTGATCCTGGATAAGGCTGACGAGATGGGCGTTTCGCTGAATTTCTCGAAGGCGGTTGTGGGCGGGGGTGCGCTGTTTCCCTCATTGCGGCAGGACTATGCCGACCGGGGTATTTCCTGCCTGCAATGCTATGCCACGGCGGATTTGGGCAACATCGCCTATGAAAGTGCCGCGATGGAAGGCATGATCATCGACGAATATGTCATCGTCGAGATCGTCACCCCCGGCACCGGAATTCCGGTTGCACCCGGCGAGGTTGGTGAGGTTGTGGTCACGACCTTCAACCCGGATTACCCGCTGATCCGCTTTGCCACCGGTGACTTGTCGGCCATGATGCCGGGCCAGTCCCCTTGCGGGCGGACAAATACCCGCATTAAGGGCTGGATGGGCCGCGCCGATCAGACCACCAAGATCAAGGGCATGTTCGTGCGTCCGGAACAGGTTGCGGCGCTGGTGGACAAGCACGAGGAAATCGTCAAAGCGCGCGTGATTGCAGCCCGCCAGGGCGAGATGGACATGATGACGGTTCAGATCGAAAGCCCCTGCGAAAACGACGCGGCCTATGCCAAATCGGTCGTCGAGGTCCTGAAGCTGAAGGGCGCGGTCGAGGTGGTGGCACCCGGCTCGCTTCCCAAGGATGGGCTGGTGATCGAGGATCAACGCGTCTACGAATGACGCATCGGAACAGTCTGCGGCAGTAAGTGCCGCAGAATTGTTGCCCCGCCTACTGGCTTTTCCGAGCGTTTTGGTCAATGAAAGACCAAACCTGCGCATTTGCCACTCATTAGCCGGGACAATGGCCGAAATAGAGTATTCAGAACACGGATCCCGCAACCGCGGCGTATTGGGCACCAGGCTTGTTGGCGGGGTCGCTCTTTTTGTGGCTGCGGCCTGTCTGCTGCCGATGATGGCGGTTGTTCTGGCCGCCGCAACCGGTGGTACGGCCACGATCTCGCATCTGATGTCCACGGTTCTGCCCGGATACGCGCTGACCACGGCGGTTCTGGTGGTCCTGGTTTCGGTGGGGACCTTTTCGATCGGTGTCGGTGCCGCGTGGCTTGTGACCATGACACGCTTTCCCGGTGTGCGACTTCTCGAGATCGCTCTGGTTCTGCCCCTGGCCTTTCCAGCCTATGTTCTGGCTTATGCTTACACCTTCATTCTGGATCACCCCGGCATTGTTCAGACCAACCTGCGGCATATAACGGGTTGGGGGCCACGCGACTACTGGTTCCCCGAAATCCGCTCGACCGAAGGCGCGGCGGTCATGCTGATTCTGGTACTGTATCCCTATGTATATCTGCTGGCGCGCGCGGCGTTCATACAGCAAAGCGGTTCAGCCTTTCTGGCGGCCCGGGCTTTGGGCAACAGCCCGTGGATGGCATTCTGGCGCGTGTCCCTGCCGATGGCGCGCCCGGCGATTGCGGGCGGTGTTCTGCTGGCGGTGATGGAGACCATCGCCGATTTTGGAACAGTCGCCTATTTCGGCGTTCAGACTTTTGCCACCGGGATCTATACAAGCTGGTTTTCCATCGGCGACCGCGCCGCAGCCGCTCAACTGGCCCTGTGCCTGCTAGGGTTCGCGCTGCTGATGGCCGTGGCCGAACGGACCCAGCGCGGCAAAGCCAAATACTATCAGGCCGGTAAAAGCCACGCCGCGCTGCCAACAGCACACTTGAAAGGCTGGCAGTCGGTCGGGGCATTTGTTCTGTGCATCATACCGGTCGTCCTGGGTTTTCTTCTGCCAGTGATCATATTGGTGCAAATGGGGATGACCTCTGAACAGAACCTTCTGTCGCGGCGCTATATCGGGTTCATCCAGAACTCGCTGACTTTGGCCGGTATAGCCGCAGTGGTGACCGTGTTCGCCGCCATTTGCGTGGGCTTTTATCAACGCCTGAGACCGGGGCGCGTCTCGTCAGCGGCGGCTTATCTGGCGCGGCTGGGATACGCGGTTCCGGGCGGTGTCATTGCGGTTGGTCTGATCGTGCCCTTTGCCGGGTTCGACAACGCGCTGGACGCGTGGATGCGCAAGACCTTCGATATTTCGACAGGGTTGCTGATCACCGGTTCGATCTGGTTGCTGGTCGCGGCGTATATGGTGCGGTTTCTGGCCGCCGCGCTCAGCGCCTATGAAGGCGGACAAAGCACGGTTCACGCAAATATGGATGCCGCGTCGCGGTCTTTGGGCCAGACGCCGCTGGCGACGCTGCGGCGGGTGCACCTGCCGATTCTGACGCCATCGCTGCTGACCGCGCTGCTGATCGTGTTTGTCGATGTCATGAAGGAACTGCCCGCGACGCTGATCATGCGGCCCTTCAACTTCGACACGCTGGCAGTGCAGGCTTACAGATTGGCGTCTGATGAGCGGCTGGAAGGGGCTGCCGTACCCTCGCTTGTGATACTGGCTGTTGGATTGTTGCCGGTTATCCTGATCTGCCGGCAGGTTGGCCGCAGGTAACAGGTTCAAGGCAAAATGAACCAGCGTGTCTGCCTCGGGGTTGATTAAAATAGAATTTCCGGCAAGGCTGAGAGTATGAACATGCAGCCACCCAGCGGGTTTTCTGCCAGCCCGGCTCAGATGCCAGTCGCTTTTGACCGGCGCGAGATGACCCAGATCCTGTCTGTTTATGGCCGAATGGTCGCCGCCGGAGAATGGCGCGACTATGGCATTTCAAACCTACGGGATACGGCAGTTTTTTCGATCTTCCGACGCACGGCCGAGCATCCGATCTATCGGGTGGAAAAACATCCCCGCCTTCGGCAGCGGCAAGGAATGTACTCGGTCATTGGCATGGACGGTCGCATTCTGAAGCGCGGGCATGACCTGCGCACCGTGCTGCGCGTGCTTGAGCGGAAGCTGATCCGGGCGGTTGACCCGGATTAGAGCCTTTTATGTGACGTAACCGGCCCGTCGCCCTGTTCCCGGATACGGGCAATGGCCCGATCCATCGGTTCATATACGACCGCCATATCGTGGGCGTTGGCGTGCAGCAGCATGTTGTTGCCGCTGACCCAGGCCACATGTCCTTTCCAGAATAACAGATCGCCCCGTTTTGCGGGTGCATCCTGCGGCACCAGGTGTCCCAACGCCCTTTCCTGATCGCCACTGTCACCGGGGCAGGCAATGCCACAGGCCAGCAACCCGGCCTGAACAAGCCCCGAGCAATCCAGGCCAAACCGGCTGTTGCCACCCCAAAGATAGGGCGTGCCCAAAAACAGTTCGGCTACGGCAACCGGGTCATTCACTGTGTCGGAAATTGTGGTGGCGTGGGTGGACGGAATGAACCCCAGCTCGGTTTCAAGAAACCCGTTTTGCTTGGAAAGAGCCTGAACCTTGCTGCCAAAACTCAGCGATGCCCGATCCGCGCTTTTGATGTCCGCCCACACATAGGTATGAGTCGACGGGGCCGTGATCCAGTGGGTCGGTGACGCCTCGGGCCCCAAACGGTCTGTCGCAACCCAGCCCTGATATCCGTCCTTGTCCGAAGTGACGCGGCTCCACCCTTCCCGGTTTTCACGGACCTCAACCGTATCACCAAACAGCAATTGACGGTCGCGCGGTCCGTCCGGTTGGCGCAGAAGGTCGACAACCGGTTCGATGACTCGAAGACGGCTCATAGGTCCAACAACTCCGGCAACGCGGCCAGCAAGGCCCGAGGGCCTTGTCCAAGGCCACCTTTGCTGCGTCCCGGCTCCTTGGCGCGTTGCCATGAATAGATGTCAAAATGCATGTAGCGACTTTGGCCTGCAAAGCGTCGCAGAAACAAGGCCGCAGTGATCGAACCTGCGAACCCGCCCGATGGGGCATTGTCCAGATCTGCTATGCCGGGTTCGATCAAGGCTTCATAAGGTTCGTGGAACGGCATCCTCCAGACGGGATCCGCCGCTAACCGCGCCGCGCCGGTCAGGATTTCCGCCGCGCCATCGTCATCGGTGTAGAATGGAGCCAGATCCGCTCCGACCGCAACGCGCGCCGCGCCGGTGAGCGTGGCCATCGAGATCAGCAGGTCCGGCTGCCCCTCATCCGCCAATGCCAGGGCATCGGCCAGAACCAGCCGCCCCTCTGCATCGGTGTTGTTGATCTCGACGGTCAACCCCTTGCGCGAGGTCAGGATGTCGCCGGGACGGAATGCACTACCCGAAACCGCGTTTTCCACGGCAGGGATCAAGACCCGAAGCTGTAGCGGAAGGTTTAGGGACATGATCATGCGGGCCAGACCCAGCACATTGGCCGCCCCGCCCATATCCTTTTTCATCAGTCCCATCGCCGCCGCCGGTTTCAGATCCAGCCCACCGGTATCGAAACAGACACCTTTGCCCACCAGCGTCAGTTTGGGGCCGCTGGTGCCCCAGTTCATTTCGATCAGCCGAGGTTCCTGCGCGGCGGCACGACCGACAGCGTGGATCATTGGAAAGTTGTTTTCCAGCAGAGCGTTGCCTGCGATCACGTTGCAAGAGGCCCCGAATTCCTGCGCGAGCGTTTCCGCGGCGGCCTGCAACTGATCCGGCCCCATGTCGGACGCGGGCATGTTGACCAGATCTCGGATCAGCGCCTCGGCGGCGGCGATCGCTTCAATCCGTGCGCTATTCAACCCGTCGGGTGCAACCAGCGCAGCACCAACAGGAGACTGGCTGGCGTAGCGATCAAATGTGTATCCGGTCAAAAGCCAGCCAAGGCTTTCTGTTTCCAGCGCATCATCGGGTACACCGGACGCTATGCGGTAGTTGCCTTGGGGCAACGCTTCGGCCCCGGCCGCCAGAGGAAAACGTTTACGCGCCCGCGTGGCGCCCGTTCCGTATCCCGCAACTGCGCAGCCCGGTACACCATCAATGTCCGGTATCAACAGGGCCTGACCCAAAGCACCGGTGAAACCGTTGGCGGCAATCCATGATTGCACTTTCGCGCTCTGGCTTTTGAGCCAGTCCTCCAGCCGGGATTGTTCGATCACATGAAGCGGCAAGGACGGTTCAGAGGCAGGTGCAAAGGACAGGGTCATGGGGTTCTCGGCTGGCTCGGTTCGCGCCCAGACTAGCCACCGGACGCGCGCCTGCAACCCCCGTCAAACGGAAAGATCCTGCTGATCCCAAATAGCCGTCAGCGACCGCTCGCCCACACGGATCAGGCGGCACAGCGTCGCCCCCGAGGCCACGGCGTCCCCGGCATCGACTGTCCTGGCTACATCACTTGCCACATGGGCCAGCGCCGTCATTCCGATCTGATCGGCAATCGCCACCAGTGATCTGGCGCATTTGCGAAGATCGGCCCAATTGCGTTGCCGCCAGAATCGTTCGCAGTTCGAAAGACGCACGGCCAGTTCTTCAACCGTGCGGCACATGACATCCAGCGCGTTCTTGTCACCAAGTTGACGACACAAGCCGCCAATGCGATCCGGATCCAGCCGCACGGATTCCGTGTGCTCCAGCGTGATTACATTATCCACCACGTTCACCCCTATTTTCATGCCCCCACGGCACGGGCAGAGAATGCGCCCCATAATCTTTGCAAAACCTTGCAATGGGTCGGGAAAGTTCTTCGAATTTATGTTGAATTCCGTTTGCGTGGCGCGGCAAGGTCAAGCTGGCGCGGCTCTGGTCCAATCTGGCGCCGCCGGTTTTTGAACATGAGATTATTCTGCTTGGAATCGGAGACAGCCATGCGATGGATAAAACGACTTCTTCTGATTTTTCTTGTATTGTTACTGGTTCTGGTAGGCGCGTCCTATCTGCTGCCCGGAAGGGCCGAAGTCTCGCGAAGCGTCACCATCAACGCACCGGCTGCTGCCATCTTTCCTTTTGTGAACTCGATGCAGGCGACTGAGAAATGGTCGCCATGGCTGTCGCGCGATCCGGAAACCAAACTGGCCTACAGCGGCCCAGAAGCCGGCGTCGGGAATACCCTGAACTGGAGCTCTGAGCATCCTCAGGTCGGATCGGGATCACAAGAAATCATCGAAAGCGTTGAAAACCAGTTCGTCAGAACCGCGCTGGATTTCGGATCCATGGGGACGGCAAATGCGTCGTTTACTCTGCAGCCTGAAGGCGATCAGACCGAGATTACGTGGGGCTTTGAAAGTGATCTTGGTGTGAACCCCATGTCGCGCTGGATGGGGCTCATGATGGATGAATGGGTCGGCGGCGATTACGAGCGCGGGCTTTCCAACCTCAAAGAACTGGTCGAATCCGGCCAGTAAGGCACAAACAGGCTCTAAAAAGCTGAAAATATGAGTTCTCAGGGCAGGCTGATGCGGGCCCTGATCCCCATATGGTCGGATCCCATGAACGGGCGCAGTTCCGCCGTGCCCGTCGTGCCACTCGGCACCAGCAGATTGTCGATCGGCATTGGCATCATCCAGTTGCCAAGAATGTGCGTGTTCATAACTGCGCCAAACACGTGATTGCCGGCAGCCATACCGATACGGCGCACGCTGCTGCCCCAATGGGCCATGTTGAAGTCGCCGGCGATCAGAACAGGGCCGTCCAGTTGTTCGATTTGGTGGGCGATCTTTTTGCTCTGTTCGAACTGGCCATAAGGGTAGGGCCAGTTGAGGTGAACGGAGACGACCCAAACCGGCTGACCACCCGGACCGATGACCTTAAGACCCACCAGTCCAAGCCCCTGTAGGCAGAACTCTGAACCCTCAACAACGGCCAGTCTGGTCAGTATCGCAACGTTCTGCTCGGGCCTGAACTCACATATTGCCGATGTCGGGTAATTCCCGAACAGGTTTTCCATATATTGCCGGTTGTGGCTGGAAACTTCCTGAAGTGTCACGATGTCCGCGTCCGAAGAAAGGATGTCGTCGGCAAGGGAATACCGGGGCCATGCCACAGACATCAGGTTCTTTTGGTACAAGGTCACACAAGGATCATCGCATTCGTCTGATACAGGTACGAGCCCGGCGGCAACGGACCCCACCGCAATCACTGCGAAAGCAAGGCAGGCCAACGCGAAACCCCTGGCACGCACGGCCATGAGGATCGCGGCAAAGACGATCAGCAGCACGCCAATCTGGGGTCTCATCAGGGCGACCGAGTCACCGGGTGCAAAATACCGTCCGGTGAATCCAAAGATCACCAAACCCATGAGAAGCGTTGCACAACCCAGAATAGCGGATCGGGCAAACCTGTTGTTGTTCAGGAAACGCACGTTCTGCCTCAATCGAAATGCTCAGGGCAAACACTGTGCATTTTGTGGTGTATACGTCCAGTTGAAACTGGTGTGAGGGTCTCGAACATCCGGCCTATCACCGGGCCGGGGCCGAGAAAAAAGGGCCACTTCATGTGAAGCGGCCCCTTCGTTCATTCGGATGGGAAGAATTCAGCCCTTTTTCAGAACCTCACGGCCCAGCAGCTCGGCAATCTGAACGGCGTTCAGGGCCGCACCCTTGCGCAGGTTGTCCGACACACACCACAGGTTCAGACCGTTTTCGACGGTCGAGTCCTGACGGATACGGCTGATGAAAGTGGCGAAATCACCGACGCATTCAATGGGCGAGACGTAGCCACCCGCCTCACGCTTGTCGATCACCATGATGCCAGGTGCCTCGCGCAGGATGTCGCGGGCTTCGTCTTCGTCGAGGAATTCCTCGAACTCGATATTCACCGCCTCGGAATGGCCGACAAAGACCGGAACACGAACGCAAGTGGCCGTGACCTTGATCGACGGATCGACGATCTTCTTGGTTTCGACAACCATCTTCCACTCTTCCTTGGTCGAGCCGTCTTCCATGAAGACGTCGATCTGCGGAATGACGTTGAAAGCGATCTGCTTCTGGAACTTCTTCGGCTCAACCTCGTTGATTGGGTTGTACACGGCCTTGGTCTGATCCCACAGCTCGTCCATGCCTTCCTTGCCTGCGCCCGAAACCGACTGATAGGTCGACACGACGACGCGCTTGATCTTGGCGCGGTCATGCAGCGGTTTCAGCGCGACAACCATCTGCGCGGTCGAGCAGTTGGGGTTGGCGATGATGTTCTTGTTCTTGTAGTCGTGGATCGCCTGTGGGTTACATTCCGGCACGATCAGCGGAATTTCAGGGTCATAGCGATACAGCGACGAGTTATCGATCACCACGCAGCCGGCAGCCGCGGCTTTGGGCGCATAGTCCTTGGTTGCCGCTGAACCCACGGCAAACAGCGCGATGTCCCAACCGCTGAAATCGAATGTATCCAGATCCTTGGTCGTCAATGTCTTGTCGCCAAAGCTGACCTCGGTGCCCAGCGAACGGCGGCTTGCCAGCGCGGCAAGTTCGTCCACGGGGAACTGGCGTTCAGCCAGGATGTTCAGCATTTCGCGGCCCACATTGCCTGTGGCGCCAACGACGACGACGCGATAGCCCATATCATGTCTCCTGAAGTCTAAGGACGCGCGTTCATAGCCGCGTTGCGGCGAAGAAAAAAGACTAATCGAAGCGAATTTCGGCGCGGAACACCAATTTGCCACCGTTGGAGCGGGTCAATGCGTCTCCAACAAGGATCGATAGACTCGAACGATGGCTTCTGCCTCGCCCTCGATTCGAAAATTCTGCTCGACATAGGCCCGTGCAGCCTGCCCGGCCTGCGCCAGCTTTTCGCGGTCTTCCAACATGTCCTGCAACGCGCCCGCGAGCGCCTTTGCATTGTCTTTCTCGACCAGACGGCCGGTCACACCATTTTTGATCTGCGCGCTGAATGCGCCAACACCGTGACAGGCGATGGCAGGCACACCCGACGCCATCGCCTCGAGCGGGGTCAGGCCGAAGCCTTCGTGCCGTGCCGGGGCCACGAACAGGTCCAGCGCGCGATAGGTTTCCACGATCTCTTCCCACGGACGCTCGCCCAGAAAATGCACCCGGTCCGCCAACCCGGCGGCCTTGAGCTTTTGTTCCTGTTCCTGCTGAAAGCCTTCGAACTCTTTGGTGGCCCGGCCGGTGAAGATAATCTGCGCGTCGGGGTGGGACGGCAGAACCTCGATTGCGGCGTCCACCAGAAGGTCCACGCCCTTTTGCGGGCGGATACGGCCAAAACAGCCGATCAGAACGCCATCGGGCAGACCGAGCTTCTGGCGCAGGGCTTGCTTGGATTGTGCGGGTTGAAACAGGTCCGTGTTCACCCCGTGCATGATGACAGTTGCGGGGTGTTTCAGAAACGAAGCCGCCTGCGGCGTGGTCGCGATCAGCGCATCCATCTTCGAGATCAGCCACTTGGTAAACCCCGAATGATCGCGCTGCGCGGCCGAAGTGAAGAGCAGGCGGAAATTGCGCCGGAACAGATGTTTCAGCACCAGTCCTGCCAGCATCTCGGTGTTGCGCCGGGCATGCCAGACCCGTTGCACCCGGTTCGACAGAAACGGGACCTTCCAAAGCCGGATGTGCGGCAGATCGTCGGGCAGGCCGGGGCCTGTCGCGCGAATTTCGATCATGTCGCGTTGGATCGGTAAAAGCCGAATGATCGTTGTGGTCACGCCTGACAGGCTGTGTTTCAGGTTGGGTGCGATGACCTCGATTTCCCGCACTGTGATCTCCTGTTCAGGGTTGATTGGCATCAGTCTATGCTGTCGCGGCTGAATAGGTAAATTAGGCAGCCAATAGCAACTGTTATGGCAAAGAACCCGAAAATGGCCGTATAGGGCGCAGCGGGCTCCGCGCCTTCTGTAGCGGCATGAAGCCGCCCGGTGGCAAACTGCGCCACGCCAACGCCACCAATTCCAAACAGGTTCAGCAGGGTGACGCCCCGGCCGACCAGATGCGGGGGGATGAAGGCACGGCCATGCGCCATAATCACGGGAAATGTGGCGCCGGTAAATCCGATCAGGGCCAGCAGGATGACGGACACCCAGACCGCGTCGGCGACCCAGATACACAACAGGATCAGGGACACAGCGCTGAGCGCGTTGCCGCCGAAGATCACCCATTTGCGCGTGCCAAGAATGCGGTCAAGCGGGCCATAGACAAAGGTTCCCGCAATCATCGCTGCGCCCATTACCAGGGTTGCCTGCCCGATTTGCGCGGTGCCCAGGCCAAAGACGCCCTGCAGGTACGGCCCGGCCCACAAGCCTCGCAGCGCCCCGGAAGGCGCATAGGCCACCAGCATCAACGGAAGTATCGTCCAGAGCGCTGGTTCCCTGAGCAGATCCAGCAACGATCCTTTCTGTTCTGTTTCGATCTTATGCGGATCGTGGACCGTCAGCCAGATTCCAATCGCTACAAAGCCCGAGATCGCCGCCAGTCCGGCCAGCGTTGCGCGCCAGCCCATCAGTTCGACCGCCAGTGCCGTCGGGTACGAGGCCACCAGGTTACCGACGGAACCGACACCCAGCATGACGGCGGCCAGCGTGGCAAAACGGGCGGGTGGGAACTCGCGCGCGAAGATATAGTACGAGGCCATCAGCACCGGAGAACACCCGATGCCGATCAGGGCCATCGCGATACTGATATGCAACGGCGCAGTTGCCATCGCAAAAACAGCGGCCCCTCCTGCACCGCCGATCAGCAGCAGCAAGGAAGTGGTCAGGCGGGGTCCGATCCGGTCAAGCGCCCAGCCGACCGGAATCTGCATCAAGGCAAATATGAAGAACCACAAGCCCGAGGCAAAGGCCAGGTCCTCGGGCGTGGCCCCCAGGTCCCGGCCCAGATCCACGCTGAGCACAGCCAGAAATGCGCGAAAAAACTGGCTGAGCACATAGGCCAGACACAAAACCACCAATCCTGCCTGCATGATCTGCCCTCAACCTGAATACGGGCCATGCTTGGCATGTCGTGCCACCATGCACAAGCGCGTGTGCTATGCAGAAATTGGCGGACAGACATCACAATCGGGCTATTGTTCAAATCAGGAACCGACACAAGGCGCCAACGCTGAGGGAACAATGAAAGACGTTCATTCCGAATTCTATGAATCCCTGCCGCTGTTGTGGGACTTTACCGAACTTGCAAAGCCTGCGCGATTTACACCGGTGCCGGATGACTGGGTTGTCGGGGTTGCTGATATCGTCGATTCGACCGGTGAAATCGCGCGGGGCCGGTACAAGACCGTGAATATGGTTGGTGCGGCGGTGATTTCGGGCATGATCAACGCAGTGGGCGGCAAGCTGTTTCCCTATATCTTTGGCGGCGACGGCGCGGGTTTCGCTGTCCCGGCCAGCGCAGCGGATACAGCCCGCGCCACCCTGTCCGCTTTGCAGCGCTGGGCGCATGAAGAGTTTTCGGTTTCCCTGCGCGGCGCCGTGGTGCCGGTTGCGGATATCCGGAATGCGGGCCGGGATGTGCGCGTTGCCCGCTATGCGCCATCGTCGGGCGTGGACTACGCGATGTTCTCGGGCGGTGGGCTGGCCTGGGCCGAGACGCAGATGAAGTCGGGACAATACGCTGTTCCCGATGCGGCACCCGGCGCGCACCCGGATCTGACGGGCTTGTCCTGCCGGTGGTCCAACAGCCCGGCGAAAAATGGCCAGATCGTATCGCTGGTTGTGCAACCGATCGCGACCGCGACAGAAATCGATTTTGCGGATCTGGCGCAGTCGGTGCTGTCCGTGTCCGAGGCGCTGGATCGCGCGGGCCACCCGGTGCCGGTCAACGGGCCGCCAATCTCGTGGCCGCCGCCGGGTATTGCGATCAATGCGCGTATCATGCGCGCCGGCGGCAACATTCTTTGGCACACCGTGAAGATGTTGGGTGAAAACCTGTTCATCTTTCTGCTGTTTCTGTCCGGCAGGCGACTGGGCAGTTTCGAGCCCGAGCATTACAAGGAAATGGTCAGCAAAAATGCGGATTTCCGCAAATTTGACGACGGCCTCAAGATGACGCTGGATTGCGATCAGGCCACTCTGGCACGCATCCGGCAGATGCTGGAACAGGCGCGCCAGCAGGGCAAGATCCGCTATGGCATCCATGCTCAGGACGAGGCGATGATGACCTGTTTTGTGCCCTCGGCCGTTCGCGATGATCACGTGCATTTTGTTGACGGCGCATCCGGCGGATACGCCCAGGCCGCCGCAGGGATGAGGGCTTAGTCTCTAAGGTGTCAGGCCACGGGCAATGTCCGTTATGACGTCATAGGCCATCATCACGTCCTGTTCCGTGGTTTCGAATTGTCCGGCCTGGAACCGGATGACCAGATCGCTATCCACACGTGTTTGTGTCAGATAAATCCGTCCGTCATCATTGATGGCGTTGACCAGCCGCAAATTCAGATCATCCGGGTCGGCGCAGCCTTCGGGCATGTACCGAAAGGACCAGAGTGACCACATGGGCGCCGTCGTGATCTGAAAATCCGGTTCCGACGCAAGTTTGTCATGCAGCGCTTTGGACCAGTTGACGTGATTTCGCATCCGCTGGCGCAGGCCTTCCAGCCCGTAGGTGCGTATCACGAACCACAGTTTCAGCGCGCGGAAGCGACGCCCCAATGGAACGGACCATTCCGAGTAATTGACGATCCCGTCTTTACCATGTGTTTTCAGGTATTCCGGGCTGATAGCCAGCGTCTGGACCAGATCTTGGGGGTTCTTCAGGAAATGCGCGCAGCAGTCGAACTGTACCCCCAGCCACTTGTGGGGGTTGAAGACGATGCTGTCAGCCTGTTCGATCCCGGGCCAGTAGTGTCGGTATTCGGGGCAGATCATGGCCGACCCGGCCCAGGCTGCATCGACATGGGAATAGAGGTCGTATTTGGCGGCGATTTCCAAGCAACGATCCACAGGATCGGTTGCCCCGACGCCGGTTCCGCCGACGCACAAAATGACGCCCGCAGGCTGTAAACCAGAGTCTAAATCTGCCTGAATGGCCGCTTCCAGCGCGCCGGGGTCCATTCCGCGCCAGTCGCCCTTGATGGGAACACGCACCAGGTTGTCTTCGCCAATTCCGGCAACCCAGATGGCCCTGTCGATTGAGGTGTGAACCTCGGATGAACAATAAATGCGCAGGGGTTTCTGCGCGAACAGCCCCTGTTTGTTGCCCTGCCAGGCCAGTGCCTTTTCCCGCATCGTCAACACGGCGGCCAGCGTCGCCGACGAGGCCGAGTCCTGAATCACACCGGCGAATCCGTCCGGCAAATCCAAAGCCTGCCGCAACCAATCCATCATCCGGGTTTCCATCTCGGTCGCAGCGGGCGAGGTTTGCCACAACATGCATTGCGGTGCGATGGCGCTGGCCAGAAACTCACCCAGAACCGACGGGGCCGAGGCGTTCGAATTGAAATAGGCAAAGAACCGGGGGTGCTGCCAATGGGTGATGCCGGGCATTACGATCTGCTCAAAATCCCGGAAGATGTCTTCCATGGGCTGGGCGGCTTCGGGAGGTTCAGCTGGCAGCGCATTTAGAACCTCACCCGGTTCGCACCGTGCCCGGACGGGCCTGTCACCAACGGTTTCGTGATATTTCTGCGTCCAGTCAGCGACTTTTCGGCCCCATTCCGCGAATTCGTTCCACTGCATGCTGTTCCCCGTGTTTCCGCCTGATCCGGGATGTCCCGGGTGTTTGAATTTCCGGGGCAGTGAGAGTTATCCGGAGCGAAAGGTCAATGCGTCTAAGAAACCCGAAGTCTTGAATGTCAGGTCAAAACGGTGTGCATCCCGGTCGCCAACGTCTTGCCAGTGATTGGAAGACACCTAAGATGCCGGCGATGTTTCAAACTGGGGGCTGTCATGCAGGACAAGCTGTTTTCTCTTCCCGACCCTGTTGCGATACCGGTTGTCGGCGAGCAGGCTGAATATCCGGTGGGTCGAATTTTTTGCGTCGGGCGGAACTATGCGGCCCATGCGGCTGAAATGGGAAATACTGTGGACCGCGAGGCGCCGTTCTATTTCACCAAGTCCGCACCAAACGCCATCCTGACCGGGGCGACCGTGCCATATCCGCCGGGTACCGAAAACTATCATCACGAAATGGAACTGGTGATTGCAATCGGTCAGCCGGTGTTCCGCGTCAGTCGCGAGCAGGCTTTGGGCGCGGTGTTTGCCTATGGGTGCGCGCTAGACATGACCCGCCGCGACCTGCAAATCCGTGAACGGAACAAACAGCGCCCGTGGGATCTGGGCAAGGATCTGGAAAACGGTGCCGTTTTTGCGCCGCTGACCCGGTCAGAGAACTGGTCGCCGGACGAAGACAAACGCATTCATCTGAGCGTCAACGGTGAAGTCCGGCAGGATGCGACCCTGGATGAGCTGATCTGGAAATTAGATGAGATCGTCAGCCATCTTTCAAATTACTATCACCTTCGTCCGGGCGATCTGATCATGACAGGCACCCCGGCCGGTGTCGGTGCGGTACAGGCCGGTGATGTGATTGATGGCGGAATTGACGGTCTTGAACCGATCCAGCTGACCCTGTCACAGGCTGAATAGAGCCTATTTAGGGTCTTTCAGCCAGCCGTCGGCAAGCTCAACACGATCAAGGCCGGCAAACCTGCGCACCCGGTCCAGCTCGGCCTCCAGACGGCGGGTGCGCGCCTCTGACCAGCGCAACTTTCGCTCGGGCCAGACGGATTGTACCCGCAATTCGCCGCTATCCCTGTGGGCCTTCATGTCGATCCGGCCGATCAGCCGATCACCTTCGAGCAGGGGGAAGACATAATAGCCGTAGGTTCTTTTGGGCGCGGGCACAAACACTTCTATCCTGTAGTGAAACCCGAACAGGCGTTCGGCGCGGTTTCGATCCCGCAGCATCGGGTCAAACGGGCTGAGCACGCGAATCCTACCCGGTGGCGCGGGCAGTTCACGGGCCTCTTCAACCAAACCCGGGCGGGAAAACACTTTCCTTGTACGCCCATCCGCGCAACTGATTTCGACTTCCTCAATTGCGCCTTTTTTCTGGGCCGCGGCGCACCAGTCTTTCGCCTCGGCCGCGCTGACCGTATCCCAGAACGCAGCCAGTTCGCCCGATGTTGCAAACCCCAACCTGTCGAGGGCGGCGTTGCACAGCCAGTCCACCGTTCCTTCGGCATCGCATGGCGCAAGACCGGGGCACAGATGAGTTTCTATCACCCGTTCGGTCAGGTCGTAGCGTTTCTGAAAGCCATCCCGGCCAATGACGGTCAGCGCGCCCGAGCGCCACAAGAACTCCAGCGCGGTTTTGGACGGGTGCCAGTCCCACCAGCCGCCCGATCCTTTCTTTTCGTCCTTTCCCACATCGGACGAGGATACCGGACCGTGATCGCGGATGTGCAGCAGAACCGAGGCGAACTGTTGTTCAAATCCATCCCGCCGCCAATTCTTCCAGCGGGCTTTCAACAAATCGGCGTCGCGCTGAAAGCGCAGGTGCCAATGCCGGTAGAACTCCATCGGAATGACGGCGGCGTCATGTGTCCAATGCTCGAACAGCGCCCTGTCCCGTTCATACAGGCGCTTCAGATGTGTGCTGCGATAGGTGGGCCTGCGCGAAAACAGGATCATGTCATGGGCGCGGGCCACGGTGTTGATACTGTCCAGCTGAACAAAACCAAGCCGTCGGATCAGGTCCAGAAGATCCGCGCCCTTTGCGCTGCCCGACGGGGTTTCGGACAGCAAGTGACGATCCATGAATACCGCACGGGCTGTCCGGTTGTCCAGTTTCGGCAATGCCAAGACTCTAACGCCGCTTCAGTGTGTCGCCGTAGCTGATTTTTGGCGTCAGGGTTACGCGGGTTTCAATCTCGGCTTCCGGGTCGGCTAGCTGTGCGGCGATGATCCCTGCGGCCTGACGGCCGATTTCCAGCCGGCATGCATCCATGGTTGCCAGTTTGCGGGGCAGACCTTGCAGCAATTCGACATTGTTGAACCCGGCCAGCCCGACCTGACCAGGGATGTCGATCCCCTGATCCAGCAAGTACAACAGTCCGCCAGCGCCGATCATATCATTGGAATAATACAGAAAATCCAGTTCCGGCGACCGTTCCAACATCGCCTGCGTCATCTCGCGCCCCTTGGCCAGTGCTGAGCCGCCGGAATAGAACTCGCGATCCTCGATCTCGATCCCGTGTTTGCCCAGAACTTCGGTAAAGCCTTCGAAACGTTTGCGGGCGCGGTGGTCCAAAGGCATCTTGGTCCCCATAAAACCGATATGCTGGTATCCGGCCTTCAGAATGGCCTGCGCCATTTCGCGACCGGCACGGCGGTGCGAAATGCCGACCATCGCATCCACGGGTTTGCCGTCGGTATCCATGATTTCGACCACCGGAATGCCCGCGGAATCCAGCATCGCCCGGGCCGCTTCCGTGTGTTCCAGACCCGCGATGATCACGCCCGAAGGCCGCCACGAGAGCATCTCGTAAAGGACCTTTTCCTCTTTTTCCGGCAAATAATCGGTTACGCCGACCACTGGCTGCAATTCGGTGTCTTCCAGAACCTGATTGATGCCGGTCAGGACCTCGGGGAAGACCATGTTGGACAGTGAGGGGATGATGACCGCAACCAGATTGACCCGGCTGGATGCAAGCGCACCAGCAATTTTGTTGGGCACGTATCCCAGCTCTTTCGCGGCGGCCAGAACCCGTGTTCGGGTCGCATCTGATACATCACCCCGATTGCGCAGGACCCTGCTGACCGTCATTTCGGATACCCCCGACGCTTCCGAGACATCGCGAAGGGTAAGCGGGCGTTTTGTTTCTGTGGTCACGAGGCACCTGCACTGTTGTTTTGCCCGATGGTAGCGTGAACACGGCGGCAAATACAACAACTCTGCTTCTGCATCGAGCGCTGGGCCGGTCGGACCTTTTGTGCATCGGAGCGACCCTACATATTTGCGGCGAGTTCAATTTTACACGCGAGTCAACGCCCGCAGTTTCAGGCCTAAAAATCTCAAGTCCGCGAACAGAACCGACGACTATTGAACGCGGAAAGATATCTAGGAAAATACACACACTCCCGGTGGCGCACACCAAACCGCGTAGCAAGCGCGAACATGCTATTTCTGATTTCGCAAATGGCCCATGCAACGCCGCAATCAATTGTTGACCGTGTCTTACATATTCTGGCATGAACGCGCAATGTTCGGTTCCGGGGACATCCTCGGAAGCAATAGGGAATGCAGTGCGGCACATTTCGCCAACTCTGCAACTGCCCCCGCAACTGTAGGCGGCGAGCGCGGCTGATAATGCCACTGGGATATCCCGGGAAGGTTAGTTTAGCGCTTTGACCCGCAAGTCAGGAGACCTGCCGAACATGCGCCCTTGGAAGGGGCGTTCATCATCGGCGACGGGGTGTGCGCCGGATCTGTTTGCCCGACAAGGCAGATGGCTTCGCGTTCCCCATCGTCAAAGCAGAATTGTGCCGGGGAAGGCGCGACGTGAGAAGGACTCGATTTGTGAAAAAACTGCTGGTGGCTGCAACGGCTGCTTTGGCGATGCCTGCATTGGCGCAGGCCCATTTCCTGCTGGAATATTCCGACGACACGATGATCGAACGCCCCGGTGACGTTCCGGTCAAACTGGTTTTCTGGCACCCGTTTGAAGCCGGTCACGTGATGACCCTGGAAAGACCGGAAGAATTCTTTGTAATCCACAACGGTGAAAAAACCGATCTGATGGATACGCTGGAAGAAACCACCTTTGAAGGACCGGACAACATTGCCAAAGCGTTCCTGGGCTCGGTTCCGGTAAAACGCTCGGGTGACTATGTGGTGGTTACAGTTCCTGCGCCTTACTACGAAGAATCCGAGGATATCTATATCCAGCAGATCACCAAGGCTTACCTCAACCGAAACGAACTGCCGACCGACTGGGATCGGCCGCAGGGGCTGGCCACCGAGATTCTGCCGCTGAACAAGCCTTACAATATCATCGCCGGGTCAACCTTTACCGGTCGCGTGTTGAGCGAGGGTCAGCCCGTCACCGGCGCAGAAATCGAAATCGAGTACATCGCCGCAGCACCGGACATGACCGGCACCGGCGCGAAGGACGCCACAGTGTCCCCATTGCCGGGCGGCGCGTTGGTCGCGATTTCGGATGACAACGGATATTTCACTTTTGGTGTGCCAAAAGCCGGGTACTGGGGCTTCGCCGCTTTGGGCGTGGGTCCGGAAACCAAGCATGAAGGCAAAGAGCTGAGCCAGGATGCGGTCATCTGGATCCGCGCCTGGGATCTGGAGTAAGCCTGAATGCACATCGTCGACGGAGCCCTTTCCAACCCTGTCGTGATCGGCGGTGCGGTCGCCGCGGCTGGCGGGATCGCATTGGGCCTGAAATCGCTGGATCTGGATCGGATTCCCACGGCGGGCGTGTTGTCGGCCAGCTTTTTTGTCGCCTCGCTGATCCATGTGCCGATTGGCCCGTCGTCTGTGCATTTGATTCTGAACGGTCTGGCCGGGCTTCTGCTCGGCTGGGCCGCCTTTCCGGCTCTTTTTGTCGGCTTGCTGCTGCAGGCCGTGTTCTTTGGTTTTGGCGGATTGACCGTGCTGGGGATCAACACGGTGAATATCGCCCTTCCGGCGGTGTTGACCTGGATGATCTTTGGTCGACTGATCGCACGTGGCTCACCTGTTCAGGGGGCAATCTGGGGCGGAATTGGCGGCGCGTTCTCCATCGCGGCCACAACTGCTTTCGTCGCGGTTTCGCTGGCGCTGTCCGGCGATGAGTTCCTGCCGGCTGCCAAGCTTGTCTTTTTCGCCCACATTCCCGTCATGGCTGTCGAGGCCGTGCTGACAGGTTTTGCCGTTCTTCTGGCCCGCAAGGTCAAACCGGAACTTTTTGTATAGGTTGCGTCCACATGAAACAGTTGATCCTTGTTTGTACGCTTGCTCTCGCCCCGCTCCCGGCACTTGCGCATAAGGTTATTGCAGGCGTTTTTCCGGCAGGCGACGCAATAGAAGGCGAGCTGGGGTTTTCCAATGGCGATATGGCCGCAGACCAGGAAGTCATCGTCTATGGCCCCGACGGCTCTGAACTGGGACGCACAGTAACCGATACGGACGGTTTCTTTCTCTACAGCCCGACCAGAGCTGTGACTCATACATTCAAGGCAGATCTGGGTGCAGGACACGTCGCCGAAGTTGCCATGCCGGCCGACGAAGTGGCCGAAATCATGGGGGTCGAAGCCGAGCTTTCTGAAACAGCCACGCCGGTTGCATCTGCGGATGGCGCGGCAGCGGTGACTGTGGCCTCGCTCTCGGATGAGGAACGAGCGGCCATCGCCAAAGCGGTGCGCGACGAAACCCGCCCACTGCGGCGCGAGATCGCCGCCTACCGCGAGCACAATGATCTGCAGAACATCTTGGGTGGTATTGGCTATATCATTGGTCTGTTCGGCATCGGCTTTTACCTGGCCGCGCGAAAAAAGATGGCCACCTGATGGCACATGCGCTGGAACCACAGGCCAAAACACTGGCCGAGGCAGGCAAAGCCGCCCATTTCGGGATGATCGGAGACTACGATCCCCGTATGCGCATCGTTTTGGCCTGCATCTTTGCCATCGTCACGGTTGCCCTCAACAGCATTCCGGCGCTGATCGGCGCTTTGTCCGTCTCGCTTGGGTTACTGGTGATGTCACGCTTGCCAGTCGACCAGACCGTCAAGCGTATGGCCATGATGGACAGCTTCATCATCTTCATGCTGGTGTTGCTGCCATTCTCAATGCCCGGTGACGCGATGTTCACGGTTTTTGGCTTCCCGGCCAGTTGGCAGGGCCTTTGGAAAGCTGTCGAGATTGCACTGACGGCCAACGCGGTCATCCTTGCGCTGATGGTTCTGGTCGGAACGATGGAACCCGTGACGCTGGGACACGCTTTGCACAAGCTGCGCTGCCCCGAGGTGCTAGTGCACCTTTTGATGTTCACCATCCGCTACATCGAGGTGTTGCGGGAAGAATACCTGCGCCTGCGCGGCGCGATGAAGATCCGCGGATTTCGCCCCGGCACAAACTGGCACACCTACCGAAGCTTCGGGTATCTGGTCGGCATGATGCTGGTGCGCGCGATTGAACGGTCAGAGCGGATTCTGGCGGCGATGAAATGCCGGGGGTTTTCCGGGCGTCTTTTGTTGCTGCAGGACTTTAACATGACCCGACGCGATCACATGTTCGCCGCGATGCTGTGCACCGTTTGCCTTGGCCTGCTGTTCCTGGATTATCTATGACGATCCTCAAGCTTGAAGACATTTGTTTTGCGTATCCCGGCCAGCCACCAGTGCTGGACGGCGCTTCGCTGCAGCTTGAACCGGGGCAGCGCCTCTCGATTGCGGGCCCGAATGGCGCGGGAAAGTCTACCCTGTTTCGTATTGCCCTTGGCCTGCAAACACCAAGCGCCGGGCGCGTGACCGTCCTGGGAAAGGAAAGGCGCGTCGAGGCGGATTTTCACGAAGTCCGCCGTCAGGTCGGGCTGGTTTTTCAGGATCCTGATGATCAGCTGTTTTGTCCGACAGTGGCGGAAGACATCGCATTTGGTCCTCTCAACCTCGGGCGCAGCAAGTCCGAGGCGCTGGCCATCGTCGACAAGGTGCTTTCCGATCTGGATCTGTTAAACCTGCGTGATCGCATTACGCACAAGCTCTCTGGTGGAGAGAAGCGGCTTGTGACCCTTGCAACCGTTTTGGCGATGGAGCCGGAGGCGCTGCTTTTGGATGAGCCCACCAATGCGCTTGACGCCAAAAATGAAGCGCGACTTCTAGAGATTCTATTTGGCCTGCCGCAGGCAATTCTGCTGGTCAGCCACGCACCATCGTTTCGGGAAGCACTGGCACCAGACACGCTGGAACTGCGAAACGGGCGGATTATCAGCCCAAGTGAATGATCTGTTCGCACGAGGTATGCGAATGTCCGCGACGAAGTGCCGTCGTCAGGAAGCCTGCGCGTGCACGCGGTATGACCCGGGGGTCCGGCTGGTCCACTTTCGAAAGGCGCGGTGAAAATTCGCCGGAGCCGAAAACCCGGTGTCAAAGGCGATCTGTTCAATACTGAGCGTACTTTGCTGAAGCGCGCGGATGGCAATGTCGCGGCGCAGTGCATCCTTGATGTCCTGAAAAGAAGTTCCTTCTTCTTTCAAACGCCTGTTCAAGGTCCGCGGGGTCATCTTCAGGGCACGCGCTGCATCGGGAAGCTGGCAGGTTTGCCATGTTGCGCCGTAGAGAAACGCGCGGACGCGAAGGCTGTTTGTATGTGCGCGCGAACCGGTAAAGATCCAGTCCAGCGGCGCACGTTCAAGGAACACGGATGCCTCAGCCGAACTGCGGGTTACCGGGCGGGTGAACAGACGCGGGTCGAAAAGGATACTGGTCTGCCGAGCGTCAAACTCGACCGCGCATGGGAAGACGACGGCGTAGTCGGCGGCAAAGTCCGGGCGGGCAAAGGCAAAGCGAACGGCTTTTACCGGTGTTTCCGTCCCGCCAAGCCAGGACAAAAGCCCATGCGCCAGTTTTAGGATCAGCATGTGGCCGAAACGCTGCGGGCGGGTGTCGTCCGAATATGGGACCAACGCCAGTTCCACCTCGTCGGATTTGCTGTTCAAGTCCAGGTGGAAGTCATCCAGAAGCAGGTTCCAAAATGTCGAGAAACGATAAAGTGCCGAGGTCAGGCTGCTCGCTTCGCGCTGTACCGTCACCAGATGTTGCAGGGCGCGGGGCCGGATCGGACGGCTCCAGAGGCCCATCATTTCGTCCCCGGTTTCGGGCGCGGCAAGCTGATAAAGTCGGGCGATTTCATTCAATGTGACGCGTTGAGAAGGTGCCATCGGGTTGGCCTGCAAGCCCGAACGCTCCAACAGCGATGTCATTTCCGCCGGAGTGCAACGGGACTTCAGCGCATCCAGCCAATCCTGGATAAATCCTGCCGATACAGTCGTCAGAGATATGGGGTCATGGCTGGTCATCTCAACCTCAGGTTGGCGTAATCGGATACCATTTTGTCAAGAAATGAGCTTATCGGCAAACCATTGGGCGGGTAGATGACGCGAAACCATAGTCGCCGCAGGGGAGCCTGGCATGTCCTATCAGCCGCCCGTACAGGATTTGATGTTTTGCATCGAACACTTGTCCCACTGGGAAAAGGTGTCCCGGGTGGAAGTGTATTCGGAATACGACCTGACGGATATTGGTGCCGCGCTCGAGGGATATGCCCGGTTCTGCAGCGAACAGATCGCGCCATTGTCACATATCGGGGACACGCTGGGCGCGCAGTTCGGCAATGGCCGCGTGACGATGCCCGAAGGTGATGCGCAAGCTTATGTGCAGTTCGTCGAAATGGGGTGGCAGGCGCTGACCCATCCGGTGGAATATGGCGGGATGGGATTGCCGCGTGCCGTCGGCGCGGCAGCCGTTGAAATGCTGAATGCCGCTGATATGAGCTTTGGTCTTTGCCCGCTGCTGACCGACGGGGCGATTGAGGCGTTGCTGCTGACCGGTTCGGACGAACAGAAAGCCACCTATCTGGAACCGCTGATCGCAGGGCGCTGGTCCGGCACGATGAACCTGACCGAACCGCAGGCAGGCAGTGATCTGGGCCGCGTGGCGACCAAGGCGGCGCAGCGTGGGGATGGCAGCTATGGCGTCTCTGGCACCAAGATCTTCATCACATATGGCGCGCACGATCTGACCGAGAACATCATTCATCTGGTGCTGGCCCGCACACCTGACGCGCCTGCCGGGCCGAAGGGGCTGAGCCTGTTCATCGTTCCGCAAAAACTGGTGGGGCCGGATGGCACGCCAGGCGTCGAGAACACGGTCAATTGCGTAAGCATCGAACACAAACTGGGCGTTCGGGCCAGCCCAACGGCGGTTCTGGAATACAAAGACGCCACCGGTTTCCTGATCGGCGAGGAAAACCGCGGACTGGAATATATGTTCATCATGATGAACGCCGCACGGTTTTCTGTTGGGGTTCAGGGCATCGCGACCTCTGAACGGGCTTACCAACGCGCTCTGGCTTATGCGCGCGACCGGGTGCAGAGCCGTCCCGTGAATGGTCAGGCCAAAGACGCGGTCGCCATCATCGAACACCCGGACGTACGCCGTATGCTCATGCGGATGCGCAGCCTGACCGAAGGTGGCCGGGCTATGGCGGCCGCAACGGCAGGCCTGCTGGACATCGCACATCATCAGGACGATCCGGCAATCGCTGCGCTGGCCGAATTCATGGTCCCGCTGGTCAAAGGTTTCTGCTCGGAACGCGCGGTCGAGGTCGCCTCGCTGGGCGTGCAAATCCACGGCGGCATGGGCTTTATCGAAGAAACCGGAGCCGCGCAGCACTACCGCGACGCCCGCATTCTGCCGATTTACGAAGGCACCACAGCCATTCAGGCCAACGACCTTCTGGGGCGCAAAGTGATGCGCGACGGAGGAGAAACCGCCCGCCGGTTCGCCGTCCGAATAGCCGAGACTGAAGCGCAACTGGCAAAAGGAGATGCCAGCGCGAAGGCAATTGGCGCAAGTCTTGCTCAGGCGCGCGGCGCATTTGAGGCCGCGCTGGATTGGTTGCTGGAAAACACTCGAAAGGATATCGACGCGGCCTTTGCAGGCTCTGTCCCGTTCCTTATGCTGGCCGGTACACTGGCGGCGGGGTGGAAACTGGCAAAAGGTGCCGTAGCTGCGCAAAGCGCGCTGGACGCCGGGCAGGATATACAATTCATGACCCAGAAAATCGCCACTGCCCTGTTTTTTGCCCAGCACATTCTGCCTGAATGTGCCACCGAACACGCCCGCATCCTGCATGGCTCGCGCAGTCTGCTTGACGCGACTTTCCCCGAATAACGCCTGGATAGGATCTGACCCATGAATGACGTCGTGAACCCCGACACATATGAGAACCTTGCGATTTCCGAGCGTGAGAACGGTCTGTACGTCGTGACCCTGAACCGTCCCTCTAAGCGCAACGCGCTGGATGTGGCCACGATCGAGGAACTGATCCGCTTTTTCAGCGGCGCACGTATGGCCGGTGTCAGAGCCGTGGTTCTGGCCGGCGAAGGCAACCATTTCTGCGCGGGCCTTGATCTGGTCGAGCATTGGAAGGCCGACCGCAGCCCGGATGACTTCATGCATGTCTGTCTGCGCTGGCATGAAGCGTTCAACAAGATGGAATATGGTGGTGTGCCGATCATCGCCGCGCTGAAGGGCGCGGTAGTGGGCGGAGGGCTGGAATTGGCCAGCGCGGCGCATATCCGTGTGATCGACCCCGGCACCTATTTTGCCTTGCCTGAAGGCCAGCGTGGGATTTTTACTGGGGGCGGGGCGACCATCAGGGTTTCGGATATGATCGGCAAATACCGCATGATCGACATGATCCTGACCGGCCGTGTCTATCAGGGGCAAGAGGCCGTCGATCTGGGGTTGGCGCAATACATCACCGAAGAAGGCGGCAGCATGGCCAAGGCGATGGAGCTGGCGGAACAAATTGCGCAGAACCTGCCTTTGACCAATTTTGCAATCTGCTCGGCAATCAGCCACTTGAACAACATGTCCGGCATGGACGCGGCGTATGCAGAAGCTGTGGTGGGCGGAGTGGTCAATACCCAGCCCGCCGCCCGTGAACGGCTGGAAGCCTTCGCAAACAAGACCGCCGCCCGCGTGCGGCCCAACAGCTGATAAAGGCGGTACCGGGATGCGTCACCATTTTGAAGCTCTTCAGAAGACAGGGGCCAACCATGTGCCCCTGTCGCCGTTGTCCTTTCTGCACCGCGCCGAAAACCTGCATGGAGCCCGCACGGCGGTAATCTATGGCGACATCCGGCGAAGTTGGGCTGAGACCACCACCCGCGTTCGCGCGGTGGCCGGTGGGTTGGCGGCACTTGGTGTGCAGAAAGGTGATACGGTTTCGGTGCTCAGCCCGAACATCCCAGAGCTGTTCGAGTTGCACTTTGCCGTACCGCTGACAGGCGGAGTGCTCAACACTCTGAATACACGGTTGGAGCCGGAAACCATCGCCTACATCCTGGATCACGCGGACACGAAACTGGCGATCGTGGACCGGGAGCTTGTGCCGCTTCTGTCCCAAGCGTTTGATCTGCTTGGTCGGACCTTGCCGGTGGTCGAGATCGTCGATCCCGCTGCAGCAGGCCAAAGCCTTGGTGGCCAGACCTATGAGGCGCTGACCAACGCCGCCCCTTTGCCGATGGACCTGCCCGAAGATGAGTGGGATGCGATCGCGCTGAACTACACCTCGGGCACGTCCGGGCGCCCCAAGGGCGTCGTCTATCACCACCGCGGAGCTTATCTGATGGCGCTCGGCACCGGGACAGCGTGGCAGATGCCGCCCTATCCGGTCTATCTGTCGGTGGTGCCGATGTTCCACTGCAACGGTTGGGGGCATCCCTGGTTGATGGCCATGCTTGGGGCGACGGTTGTATTCACACGCGTTCCGGCAGCAGACCGTATTCTGGATGCGATCCGCACCCATGGCGTGACCCATTTTGGTGCGGCGCCCATTGTGTTGCAGATGCTGGCCGAAGCCGAAAGCGGTGCGGCCCCCTTTGATCCCGCGATCCGTGTGTTGACGGCCGGAGCACCGCCGCCGCCGTCGGTGCTGGAAAAGACGCGATCCATGGGATTTGACGTCATGCAGGTCTATGGCCTGACCGAAACCTACGGACATATTTCACAGTGTCTCTGGCAGGATGAGTGGGACGATCTCAGCCCCGCAGAACAGGCCGAGTTACAGGCGCAGCAGGGCATTGCCTTTCCGATGGTCGAAGACGTCTCGGTTATCGACCGCACCAGCGGCACGCCGGTCACGCGCGATGGGACCACGCAGGGCGAGATTGCCATCCGGGGCAACACGGTCATGGCGGGGTATTACAAGGACGCCGAGGCCACCACCAAAGCCTTCGAAGACGGTTGGTTCTGGTCTGGTGACGGTGCGGTCGTACACGAAAACGGTTATATCCAGATCCGCGACCGCCTGAAGGACGTGATCATCTCGGGCGGAGAAAACATCTCATCCGTCGAGGTCGAAGCGGTGCTTTATCGTCATGACGCCGTGCAGGCCGCAGCCGTGGTTGCAATGCCGCACGAGAAATGGGGCGAAGTCCCCTGTGCGTTTGTCGAATTGCGTGAAGGCGCCAGGGCAACATCTGACGAGATCATTGCGTTCTGCCGAGATCACCTTGCCGGGTTCAAGGCCCCCAAGGCTGTTGTATTCGAAACCCTTCCCAAAACCTCCACCGGAAAGATCCAGAAGTTCCAGCTTCGGGATCGTATCAAATCAATGGACCTTTGATATGCGTCTGCTGTCCCAATCCCGCCGCCTGCGCCAAACGCCCTTTTCCGAAGGGGTCGAAGACAAGGGCGTCACCGCCTACACCGTCTACAACCGGATGCTGTTGCCCACGGTGTTTGAGAGCGTCGAGGCCGACTACCGGCACCTGAAATCTCATGTGCAAGTCTGGGATGTGTCCTGTGAACGGCAGATCGAGTTGAACGGTCCGGATGCTGGCCGGCTGATGCGTCGGCTGACCCCCCGCAACCTGGAGAAGATGCAGGAAGACCAGTGCTATTACGTGCCGATCGTTGATGAGAATGGCGGCATGTTGAACGACCCGGTGGCGATCAAGCACAGCGAGGATCGCTGGTGGATTTCCATTGCGGACAGCGACCTGCTTTTGTGGGTCAAGGGGCTGGCTGTGGGTGCGGGCATGGACGTGCAGGTGTTCGAGCCCGACGTTTCACCCCTGGCCGTTCAGGGGCCAAAGTCGGATGACCTGATGGCGCGGGTCTTTGGAGACGAGGTGCGTGACATCCGCTTTTTCCGCTACAAGCGGCTGGCCTTTCAGGACACGTCCTTTGTGGTGGCGCGATCCGGGTATTCCAAACAAGGCGGTTACGAGATCTATGTTGAGAATGGTGCCTATGGGATGCCTCTGTGGAACGCCTTGTTCGAGGCGGGCGAAGATCTGAATGTGCGCCCCGGCTGTCCGAACCTGATCGAACGGATCGAAGGCGGCCTGCTGAGCTATGGCAACGACATGACAATGGAGAACTCGCCATTGGAATGCGGATTGGGCAAATTCTGCAATCCGTCAGAGGGTAGCGACCATATCGGCAGGGACGCGCTATCGCGAGAGGCCGCGGCAGGTCCGGCGCGGCAAATTCGCGCGATTTCCATCCCCGGTGATCCGGTGCCGCCGGCCCGGTCGGCCTGGCCGCTGTACAAAGACGGAAAGCGGGTTGGGCAGGTCACGTCCGCCGCCTGGTCGCCTGATTTCGAAACAAATGTCGCAATTGGCATGGTCGATGCCAGCCACTGGGACGCCGGGACGGTGCTTGAGGTTCAAACTCCAACCGGGGATCGGCGGGCCGAGGTGCAGAAGGCGTTCTGGGGATAGCCACATCTCGCCCCGACGCAGGCAAGAACAGGCGGATTCAACATTGTGCTTGGGGGAAGCGGCCCTTTGATAGTACGTCAAATTGCCCAAGTCGTTCCGGCGTCAGTTGATGCCGATCCCGACGTCAAAGGCAACCGGTTGTGCGCCCGCGTTCACAACTTCAATGATATGTTCGCCCGACTGCCAAAGCTGACCCTGATACGGCGTCTCCGAAGAAATCAAATCCAAAAGCAAAGTGCCGTCGGGATTGAAGATCCTGTAGTCCAGAGCGCCAGCATGTGATCCGACGTCCACGTTCAGAAATTGCCCGTCGTTTGCCCCCAGAATGTAACGCACCGACGTGCCGGCCTGAAGTGTGGCGCTTAGGGTCGTGCCACTTGTGCCCGCATCAAACTTGACGACCTGATCCCCTGAAACTGTCGGCGCAGCGTCAGAGGCACCATCCAAGGCGCCGCCTCCATCATCAGTAGTGTCAGTGCCTTCACCCACGCGTCGCAAGTCGGCGACTTCGGGTCCGGACCAAACGATGCATTCATACTCGGCACCAGTACCATCGCGAAGCCGGACCATGATGGCGGCTTCGCTGAATTCCTGGCCAAGGACCTCACCGCCCACATTGCCAAAGCGGGATATCAACTCATCGATGCAAGCGTTCGCCTCATCAGAGATGTCGGAAAACGCGGGCATTGGGAAAAATGCAAGCGCCCAAAAGAACTTCTTAAACATCACAATTCCCTTCTGTTTGGCAGAATGTTTGTCCTGGCGCGTTCAAGCGGCGAAGCGTGTCGCACCTGTGAGGCCGCAAGAAGCGCTCGCTTCGTCTTTCCGGGGCTGGAAAGCCAAGAGCACGGTCTCATGCGGCTAGACCGAGCCTCGAAGTTGCGACAATCACGCAAAAGATCAAAGCGCGCCTTCGTCGCTGAGCGATTCAATACCCGCCGTTGCACCATCAGTGTAAGCGATACAATTCCATGGTGCCTGATCCGGACCGACCCCAACTTTTACCAGGGTTCCGGCCTCGCTGAACTCGGACGAAAGCACAACAACTTGCGCGTTGTTGGTTGCGGCTGCCACGTCGCGCAAACAGGCTTGTTGCGCGGGAGTGACTTCGGTGGACCCGCTTGTGCCACTGGTCTCGTCACACGCAGAAAGCGCCAAAGTCGTTGCGCCCAGCAAAGTAAATACGCTGAATCTTGTCATTGAAAATTTCCTTCCGTAGCTCTGCAAAAAGCCCAGGATGCGGGCTCAACAAGTGAAAAAAACTTATTCAAAACTGTCAATGCGTTGATCTTGGCTGAGCAAGGCGCGTGCGCAAAATTTGCAGCTGCGCCCGCATAACAGACGGTCCGCGTACCAAAATCGGGATCAGAAACAGCTCAAAGCAGACCCTGATTTCGTAACGCGAACCAGGTTTCAGTTTCGCCTGAACTGATCAGGTCTGCGCACGAACCAACAATGACGCGCCCCCGAAAGCCAGTATTTCAGCCATCGCTGTTATCCCGTTTGTATCAGTCTGCCGAGGAAACCAGAACAGTCCTGACCCGGGATCGAGAGCTTTCGAGAAATCCCGCTCGTAGTCCGAAAATTACGCCTGCCTTCAAGCTCGAGGCAATCTTAAATCGCCAGATACTCTTCACGAAGATTGGTGTCTTCAAGCACCTCTTTGGCGGTGCCGTCGAATACGATGGTTCCCGTATCCAGGATAATAGCCCGGTCCGCCAATTCCAAAGCACGAACTGCGTTTTGCTCGACTATGATCGTGGTCATACCTTGCTGCTTAACGTGGATCAGCGTTTTTTCGATTTCGTCGACGATGACCGGGGCCAAACCTTCATAAGGTTCGTCCAGAAGCAGGACCTTGATGTCTCTGGCCAAGGCTCTGGCGATGGACAGCATTTGCTGTTCACCGCCCGACAAGGTAATTCCCTCTTGTTTCCGGCGCTCGCCCAGTCGTGGGAACAATTCGTAAAGCCGGTCCAGTGACCAGCCGATTGGCGGCGCAATTTGCGCAAGCTGCAGGTTTTCCTCGACGGTCAGGCCTGGAATGATTCTTCTGTCTTCCGGCACCAGACCAAGGCCAGCCGCTGCCGCTTCGTAACTTGTCATTTTGTGGAGCGGTTGATGGTCCAGCCAGATTTCGCCATGCCGCACTTCCGGCTCGCCCACTCTGGCAATGGAACGGAGTGTCGAAGTCTTTCCTGCACCGTTGCGCCCGAGAAGGGCAAGAATCTCGCCTTCGTGCACGTTGAAGCTGACGCCCTGCACGATATAGCTTTCTCCGTAGTAGGAGTGCATGTCCCACACCGAGAGAAACGCAGGCGCAGTGCTGGCCAAATTGGCGTTTTTTGAAAAGTCAGGTTTCTCGTTCATAGCTTTTCCTTACGCAGCTTCGCCGAGATAGGCTTCGCGGACCTTGGGGTTTCCGCGGATATTTTCCGGAGTGTCTTCAACAAGGGGCGTGCCCTGCGCCAGCACTGTGATGCGCTCGGCCAGGCTGAACACCACGTGCATGTCGTGTTCGATGATGGCGATGGTGATGTCGCGCTCGTCCTTGATTTGCTTCAGCAGATCAATCGTGTTGTTGGTATCGGCCCGCGCCATGCCCGCCGTCGGTTCGTCCAGGAGCAACAGTCGGGGATTCTGGCTAAGGCACATGCCGATCTCCAACCGCCGTTTGTCGCCGCGCGACAGTGCGGCAGCGTGCATCTCGCGCTTGTCGGCCATGTTCATCTCTTCCAGCATCGCCTCGGCTTGCTCGACTATGGCCTTTTCGTTGGCAATGGTCTCATAGGCGTGCATCCGGAACGCGCCGTCCCGCATTGCAAAGATCGGGATCAGCATGTTTTCCATCACCGTCAGTTCGCCGAAAATCTCCGGCGTCTGAAACACGCGGCTGATGCCCATCTGGTTGATCTGGAAGGGTTCTAGCCCCAGCACCGAGTTGTTGTCGAACAGCACCGAACCAGTGTCCGGCATCAGCTTGCCCACCAGACAGTTCAGCAGGGTCGACTTGCCCGCGCCGTTTGGTCCGATGATTGCGTGAACCGAGTTCTCCTCGACATTGAGGTTCACATCCGTCAGCGCCTTGAGGCCACCGAAGCGTTTGCTGACATCTTTGACTCTTAGTATTGCCATGGTCCGCCCCTTACTCCGCCGGTTCCGTTTTGCCCGACGGCGCATCGTCGGTACCCGATTTCTTGCGCTTCAAGCGGTTCAGCAATCGTTGACCACCTTCGACAAGGCCACCAGGCAGGTAGATCACCACCAGCATGAACAGGATGCCCAGCGTCAGGTGCCAGCCTTTGCCGATGAACGGGTGGATCAGGAACACCACCGCGTCCTCCAGCCCGTCGGGAAGGAAGGCGAACCAGCTATGCAGGACGTTGTCGTTGATCTTCGAGAAGATGTTCTCGAAATACTTGATGAATCCAGCGCCCAGAACCGGTCCAATCAAGGTGCCGGTGCCGCCAAGAATGGTCATCAGAACAACCTCGCCCGAGGCGGTCCACTGCATCCGCTCGGCCCCTGCCAGCGGATCCATTGCCGCCATCAGACCACCGGCCAGGCCAGCATACATGCCCGAGATGACAAAGGCCGCCAGGGTGTAGGGTTTGGAGTTCAGGCCGGTATAGTTCATCCGTTGCTGGTTCGATTTCACCGCGCGCAGCATCATTCCGAAAGGCGAGCGGAAAATGCGGATCGAAAGATAAAACACAACCATCATGACTATCGCGCAAAGGTAATAACCCGCGTTGAAGTCAAAGCTCCACGCGCCGACATCCATCGTATAGGTCGCGCGCATCGGCAGGCCGAACAGGTGTGGCAGATCCGGCGCGTTGGCCCCCTGCAGAATTTGGGGATCGTCGGCATAGACCTGCAGACCGGTTTCCCCGTTTGTCAGGTTGAACTTGGGGTTCGACAGCACCGAATAGGCCAGTGCAAAACTCATCTGTGCAAAGGCCAGTGTCAGGATCGAGAAATAGATGCCGGACCGGCGCAAGCTGACAAACCCGATCAGCAGCGAGAATAGCCCTGCCACCACAACACTGAGCGCTATGGCCGGGATGATGTTGTAACTCAGCAGCTTGAACATCCACACGGCCGAATACGACCCCACGCCCAAAAAGGCCGCGTGACCGAAGGACAGGTATCCGGTCAGACCGAACAGGATGTTGAACCCGATTGCAAAGATGCCAAAGATAACAAAGCGCTGCATCAGGTCCGGATAGCCCGCGTTGAACTGCGCCATGGCGCTGCCTTCCGGGAACGGGTTCAGGATGAAGGGGGCCAGCAGGGTAAGAAGGCCGACGATGATCAGAAGGCTGGTGTCTTTCTTGTTCAGTCCCAACATCGATTATTCCTCCATCACGCCTTTGCGTCCCATCAACCCGCGCGGGCGTGTCAGCAGCACGATAATGGCAACAAGGTAGATGATGATTTGGTTGATTCCGGGGATTGTGGTGGTGGCCCAGGTCGTTGAGGCAAAGCTTTCAAGAATGCCCAACAGGAAGCCAGCCAGCACCGCGCCGGGCAGCGAACCCATGCCGCCGACAACGACCACAACAAAGCTGAGGACCAGAAAGTCCATCCCCATGTGATAATTTGGCGGGTTGAGCGGCCCGTACATTACACCGGCCAGGCCAGCCACTGCGGCCGCGATGCCGAACATGATGGTAAAGCGGCGGTCGATATTGATACCCAACAAGCCCACCGTCTCGCGGTCGGCCATTCCGGCGCGGACGACCATGCCAAACGTCGTGAACTGCAGGAACGAGAAGACGGCACCGATAATGGCGACGGCAAATCCGAAGTAAACTAGGCGCCAGATCGGATAAATGATCGCGTTGGGATCGAAGCCGATCATTGTGCCAAGGTCGATAGATCCGCTCAGCGCGTCGGGCGGCGGCGTCTGGATCGGGTTGGCACCGAAGAAATACTTCACGATTTCCTGCAACACGATCGCCAAACCAAAGGTGACAAGGATCTGGTCCGCGTGGGGGCGCTTGTAGAAATGCTTGATTAGCCCGCGCTCCATCACATAGCCGACGAACAGCATGATCGGGATCGCAAACAGGATGGCCAGCGGAACGGACCAGTCGATGATCGTCGCGCCGACCTCGGGACCGAACCAGGCCTCGACATAGGGTGTTTCGACCTTCAGAGGGTTGCCCAGAAAGTCGGTTTGGGTTTCGTCGACGGTCACGAAGCTCAGGTTCATGAGCTTTTGCAGGGTTACGGCACAGAACGCACCGATCATGAACAGAGCCCCGTGGGCAAAGTTCACAACGCCCAGCGTTCCGAAAATAAGGGTCAGTCCCAAGGCAATCAGTGCATAGGCCGAGCCTTTGTCCAGACCGTTCAGGATTTGCAGTAGGATGGCGTCCATTGGCCCACCTCAGGCTTGGTCAGTGTGGAGTGTGGTGCGACAGGATCAGCCCTGCCGCGAATGTCTGGCCGCCGATGGGGCGGCCAGACTCAGACACAGGGGCTTACGCGCCCGGGTTGCATTCTCCGAGTGCGCCACCGGCGAACATCGGATGCTCCGGATCGTACTCGACCTGCGCACGCGGCGTGATCTCGACGATTTCCAGCGTGTCGTAAGCGTTGGTCGGGTTCTCGTTGCCGCGAACGACCAGCACGTCCTTGAAGCACTGGTGGTCGGCGCCGCGATACCAGGTTGGACCGTTGCCCAGACCGTCGAACTCGAAATCTTCCAGAGCTTCAACAACACCGCACGGATTGAAGGTACCCGCACGCTCGCAGGCATCTGCATAGAGCAGAACCTGCGCATAGCAGGTCTGTGCCGAGTTGGACGGCGGTTTGCCGTACTTTTCGCCAAAGGACTTCACGAAGGCCTTGGTGCCCTCATCCTGCAGCTGCCAGTTCCAGTTCATCGAACCCAGCACGCCTTTGATGTTCTCGCCCGCACCGGCGGCCATCAGTTCCGAATACAGCGGCACGACGATCTTGAAGTCCTTGCCGTTAGCCACTTTGTCCAGCAAGCCGAACTGGATCGCATTGGTGAGTGAGTTCACCATGTTGCCGCCGTAGTGGTTCAGGACCAGAACGTCTGCGCCCGAGTTCAGAACCGGCGTGATGTAGGACGAGAAGTCCGTTGACGCGAGTGGTGTCTTGACCGTGTTGACCGTTTCCCATCCCAAGGCTTCGGTCGATGCGACGATCGACTCTTCCTGGGTCCAGCCCCAGTTGTAGTCGGCCGTCAGGTGGTAGGCGCGGCGTTCCTTGCCCATTTCCGCTGCCAGCACGGGGGCAAGTGCTGCGCCCGACATGTATGCGTTGAAGAAATGGCGGAAACCGTTGGCTTTCTTGTCCTTGCCTGTCGTGTCGTTGGCGTGGGTCAGACCCGCCATGAAAATCACGCCTGCCTCCTGGCACAGACCCTGAACGGCAACGGCCACGCCCGAGGACGAACCACCGTTAATCATGATCGCGCCGTCTTTTTCGATCATCGACTTTGCCGATGCGCGTGCGGCGTCTGACTTGGTCTGCGTGTCGCCGGTGACGAACTCGACCTTCTTGCCCAGGATGCCGTTCCCTTTCAGCGCCTTGGACGTAAAGGTGTTCAGGCAGCCGCCATCACCCTCACCGTTCAGATGCTCGACCGCCAGCTGTTGCGCCAGCAGTTCGTCATTGCCTTCCTCGGCATAAGGCCCGGTTTGTGGGACATTGAAGCCCAAAGTGACGGATGACCCCGTCGGTTCGTTGGTAAAAGCAGCAGCCGACGAAGCCGTAAAGATCGTAGGCAGGGCCAGACCGGTACCTGCAACGGCACCAGACTTCAGCACGCCGCGGCGTGTGACAGATTTGTTGGTCATTAATTCCTCCCATTTCCCTTTCTTTCGCCGTCTGGCTCCTCTTCCAGCAGACGAAAGCGCACTTATGTGCATTTCAATAATGGAAAGCGGGTGGAAAATTTCACAATAAATAACTGGATTTGAAACAAAATTCTGTAAACAAATTTACGAATAATTGGCGATCTTGAAAAATTTCAGAAGCGCACTGTCATAGTAACTATGAACTTCAGATATTTAGATGTGAATTCACGCAGTGACAGCCATCTGACGCGGACTCTTACAAATTCAGAGCGCCATTACTGAGGGAAAATGCCAATTGAACGGATGTCATCATGGCTGAATTCTGAGAGAGGTGCTGGCACACCCCCGCCGGATGATGACAAAAACTTAGGGTCAATCGAAGAAGATCGGTATCACACAGCATTCAAAATCGAGGCGGATTATCTGGTTCGGATGCCGTTCAAATCGAAAGGAAAGCTGGGCACTACGAATTCGGTGTTTGGGAAACAGCGGTTAATCAAGACCAAAAGCGTGAACTTTCGGAAGCTGGCTTTCACGACACGGAGCGACCGGGTTTCAACATCACCTCAGCCATCTGCGTGCAGGCCTGATTTTGAAAAAGTGGTGAGCCGTGCAGGATTCGAACCTGCGACCCACTGATTAAAAGTCAGTTGCTCTACCAACTGAGCTAACGGCCCACTCTTTTTTGGATCTCGTCGATCCGTGGCGCTCTTTAAGGCAAGTTCCCGGTTGGGTTCAAGACCTTTTTTGCACCTCGTTCCGCTTGAAAAATCAGTGTTTCAGGCGACCCGATAGGCGGCCTAATTAGGCAGGTGGCGCAGGGGGGTCAACCCCTTTTTTTACGAATCTCCCTGTCAGACTGGATTCATGTCCTGCGCAGGGTTATATGCGCGCCATGCAGCTGAGACTCGATACCGGATTGCCCTTCATGAAGATGCACGGGCTGGGAAATGACTTCGTCATTCTCGACGCACGTGCGGCGTCGGTGGAGATGACGCCCGCCCTGGCGCGGGGAATCGGGCATCGTCAGATGGGTGTGGGTTTCGACCAGCTTGCCGTCATTCAGCAAGGTGAAGAAGACGCGCATCTGGTGTTTTACAATGCAGATGGGTCGACGTCTGCGGCTTGCGGGAATGCCACCCGCTGCATTGCCCGGTTTCTGATGGAGGAGACCGGAAAATCCAACCTGACCCTGACAACCGAACGCGGTACGCTTGTTGCGCGAGATGTGGGTGGCGGGCTGACTGCAGTGAACATGGGGCCTCCGCAATTGGACTGGCATGAGATTCCGCTCGCAGAAGAGGTCGATACGCTGGAACTGCCGATTGAGGGCAGCCCGAGCGCCACCGGCATGGGCAACCCGCATTGCACCTTCTTTGTCGAGGACGCCGAGGCGATTCTCCTGACGGAGTTCGGCGCGCGATACGAGCATCACCCCCTTTACCCCGAACGCACCAATGTACAGGTGGTGCAGGTCATCGGACCGGATCACCTGCGTATGCGCGTGTGGGAGCGTGGCGTGGGCATTACCTTGGCTTCGGGCTCGTCCTCTTGTGCGACGGCGGTTTCGGCCGCGCGCAGGGGCCTTACGGGGCGCAAGGTTCAGATCGAACTGGACGGCGGAACAATCTGGATTGACTGGCGCGAGGATGGGGTCTGGATGACCGGGCCGACCTGCCATGTCTTCTCCGGTACGCTGACGCCTGAATTCCTGGGGTCGCTGGGATGAACCCGCCCAAATTCACCACACTGGGCTGCCGCCTGAACGCCTATGAAACCGAGGCGATGAAAGAACTGTCGCGGGAGGCGAGGCTGACAGATGCTGTTGTCGTGAACACATGTGCTGTCACGGCCGAGGCGGTGCGCAAGGCCCGGCAGGAAATCCGCAAGCTTCGGCGGGAAAACCCCAATGCGCGTCTGATTGTCACCGGTTGTGCGGCCCAGACCGAGCCCGAGACATTTGCCAGTATGGACGAGGTCGACGCGGTGATCGGGAATACCGAAAAAATGCAGCCCGCGACATGGAGAAGCATGGCTGCCGACTTCATCGGCGAGACCGAATCCGTGCAGGTCGACGATATCATGTCCGTGACCGAAACTGCGGGGCACCTGATCGACGGATTCGGCACGCGCTCGCGCGCTTATGTGCAGGTCCAGAATGGCTGTGACCATCGGTGCACCTTCTGCATCATCCCTTATGGCCGTGGCAATTCGCGTAGCGTGCCAGCGGGCGTTGTAGTCGATCAGATCAAGCGGCTGGTGGAGCGGGGGTATAACGAAGTTGTCTTGACGGGTGTAGACCTGACCTCGTGGGGGGCAGACCTGCCGGCGCAGCCCAAGCTGGGCGATCTGGTGATGCGAATCCTGAAGCTGGTACCGGACCTGCCACGCCTGCGGATCAGTTCGATTGATTCCATCGAAGTGGATGAGAACCTGATGCAAGCCATCGCGACCGAGCCGCGCCTGATGCCGCATCTGCACCTGTCGTTGCAGCATGGCGACGATCTGATCCTGAAACGCATGAAGCGGCGCCACCTGCGCGATGATGCAATTCGCTTCACGGAAGAGGCTCGCAAACTGCGCCCCGATATGACCTTCGGCGCCGATATCATCGCGGGCTTCCCAACCGAAACCGAAGCGCATTTCGAGAACTCGATGAAGCTGGTGACCGACTGCGGCCTGACCTGGCTGCACGTCTTCCCGTATTCCAAACGCGACGGCACTCCGGCGGCCCGAATACCGCAGCAGATCAACGGCAATGTCATCAAAGACCGCGCCGCCCGTTTACGCGCGGCAGGAGCGGTTCAGGTCTCCAAACACCTGACCGCCCAGATCGGCAGAACCCATCACATCCTGATGGAGAACCCGAACATTGGCCGGACCGAGCAGTTCACCGAAGTGACGTTTTCCACACCGCAAACCGAAGGCAAGATCGTGACCGCCACCATTAGGGGCAACACGGACACTCAACTGACAACCTGATCCGCTTTTCATCTGGCCAGAAATATCCCGGGGTTGAATTGGCCGCAGGCCAAGAAGGGGCTGGCCCCTTCCCACCGGTCACAACAAAAAAACCCCCGCTGCCAATGGCGCGGGGGTTTCTTCGTTCTTTGCGGGTCAGTGCTTAGTGCAGCTTCTTGCCTTTGTGGGGTGCCCACAGCCGCTTGTTGACCAGATACAGCAGGACCGACAGTACCGACAGGAACAGAACGCCAACGAAACCGGCATTCTTGCGATCCATCATCTTCGGCTCGGCGGTCCACATCAGGAAGGCGGCGATGTCCTCGGACATGGCTTCGACGCTGGCAGGGTGGCCATCGGCGAATTCCACCTGATCTTCGGCCAGCGGCGGTGCCATCGAAATCCATCCACCCGGGAAGGCGGTGTTTTCGTACAGAACCGCGCCTGCCTCTTCCTTTTCCTTACCGGTATAGCCATCCAGCAGCGAGGCGATGTATTCCGCACCACCCATGCCTTTGAACAGCTGGTTGATGCCCAGACCATAAGGGCCGTGGAAGCCGGCACGGGCCTTAGCCATCAGGCTCAGGTCCGGTGCGCCAACGCCGTCATTGGCCGGGAAGTGGTCAGTCGGGATTGCCGGACGGAAATCATCCAGCTCGGGATCGAACACTTCAAAGTTGCCAGCCGCATAGGCGATGACTTCTTCTTCCGAATACCCCAGCGCCTCAAGATCGCGCAGGGGTACGTATCTCAGGCCGTGGCAGGCCGCACAGACTTCAGTGTAGACCTGAAGACCACGCTGCAGCTGGTTTTGATCCCAGGTGCCAAACGGGCCTTCGAACGAGAAGTCGAAGTCTTCGATGTGCTGCTCGCCGCCACCTGCTGCGAAGGACGCAGCAGGGGTAAGGGCGATGGCAAACGCGGCACCGATTGCAAGTTTCTTGAACATGTTTCCGGTCCCTCTTCTTACTCGGCCGGCGTGGCGTCGGCGTCTGCCTTGCCATAATGCGCGTTGAAGTCTTCTTCGATGGTTTCCGGCTGCGCCTCGGGTTTTTCGATAACACCCAGGATCGGCAGGATCACGAAGAAATAGGCGAACCAGTAGGCGGACGCGATCAGCGAGAAGGTTGCGTAAGGCTCTTCCGCGGGCATCGCACCCAGCCACATCAGGGCGAAGAAGTCGATGATCAGCAGGTAGAACCACCATTTGAACATCGGGCGGTACTTGCCCGAACGCACGGTCGACGTGTCCAGCCAGGGTGCCAGAGCCATTGCCAGGATCGCACCGAACATCGCAATCACACCAAAGAACTTGGCGTCGACGATACCGCCGGTGATGAAGCTGGCGAACTGAACAACCCAGACCTCACCAGTGAACGCACGCAGGATCGCGTAGAACGGCAGGAAGTACCATTCGGGAACGATGTGCGCAGGCGTAACCAGCGGGTTGGCTTCGATGTAGTTGTCCGGGTGGCCCAGGTAGTTCGGCATGAAACCGACAATCGCCCAGAAGATTACCAGGATCACTGCCAGCGCAAACAGGTCCTTGATCACGAAGTAGGGCCAGAACGGCAGCGTGTCTTTCTCTGCCTCGGCCTTCGAGCCACGACGCACCTCAACACCCGTGGGGTTGTTGTTTCCGGTGGTGTGGAAGGCCCAGATGTGCACGATGACCAGCGCCGCGATGATGAATGGCAGCAGGTAGTGCAGCGAGAAGAAGCGGTTCAGCGTGGCGTTGTCCACGGCGGGTCCGCCCAGCAGCCAGGTCTGGATCGCATCGCCAATGAACGGGATCGCGCCAAACAGGCCGGTGATCACGGTCGCACCCCAGAAGGACATCTGACCCCAAGGCAGAACGTAGCCCATGAAGGCAGTGCCCATCATCATCAGGTAGATCAGCATACCGATGATCCACGTGATCTCACGCGGGGCTTTGTACGAGCCATAGAACAGGCCGCGGAACATGTGAATGTAGACCGCAACAAAGAACAGCGACGCGCCGTTCATATGCAGATAGCGGATAAAGTAGCCGCCATTCACGTTGCGCATGATGTGTTCGACGCTGGCAAAGGCCAGATCGACATGCGGAGTATAGTGCATCACCAGGATGATGCCGGTGACGATTTGCAGCGCCAGGCAGAACGCCAGAACGATGCCCCAGATCCACCACCAGTTCAGGTTCTTGGGGGTCGGGATCATGAGGGTGTCATACAGCAGGCCGACGATGGGAAGGCGGCTGTTCAGCCACTTTTCGCCGTTTGTCTTCGGCTCATAGTGATCGTGGGGAATTCCGGACATCTGGGTCTCCCTTAGCCGAGTCTAATGGTGGAGTTATCCGTCCACTCCGCAGGCGGAACGGGCAGGTTTTCAGGCGCGGGGCCTTTGCGGATACGACCGGCAAGGTCATAGTGCGAACCGTGGCAGGGGCAGAACCAGCCGCCAAAATCGCCGGCATCACCCAAAGGCACGCAACCCAGATGGGTGCAGACGCCCATCTGAACGATCCATGCGCCCGGTGCTTCGCCTTCAGGCGAAGGCATAACGCGGTTGGCGTCGGTTGCCGGCGCATCAGCGTTCAGGTTGAAGTTGCGGGCCAGCGGATCCGGCAGAGCGTCAACGCCTTCGGCGTCCTGCTCCTGCGCTTCCTGGATCTCGGCACCGGTGCGGTGACGGATGAACACGGGCTTGCCCAGCCACTTGACTGTCAGCTGCGTACCCGGCTCAACCCCGCTGACATCCACGCGGATCGAGGACAGCGCCTGAACGTCTGCCGATGGGTTCATTTGGTTGACCAGGGGCCAGACGGCCGCCCCCGTTGCAACGACACCTGCGCCGCCAGCGACGTAGTAGAGGAAATCTCTGCGGGTGCCTTCGTGGTCTTCTGCGTGGGACACGAGGTTTTCTCCGATTCCGACGCCCGGGTGGACCGGGCAAACATGCATCAGCACCGCATCAAATACGGCGTCTCATCGCGGCTATCTATCCGGGAGAAAACGGTTCGTCCAGCGGTCATAGGCGCGCACTACGCCGCATCTGGGCATTCATGTCACAACGAAGGGGCATTTTTTCAAGATAGCGGTGGGGTTAAGCGGGGAAATTTGCCGATCACCGCAGATCGGGCGCAACGTGATTCGGGGTCACATATCGAAACGGGGAACCTGTCCTGATGCTGACACCGGACGTGCCACAAGGTCCCCGGTCTGCATACTCCTGACCAGATTTCGCCGCACAAATTTCCACTTTAAGGGCCTCCACCGTCACGTAAATTTTGAGTTGAAAATACATATTTTTCAACCGCATAGATGTGGCTGTTTTCGATTGCACTTTTAACGGGAATCCCGGAAGGGCAGGGGAAACCTCACCCGCAACAGGACGTTCTCTATGTCAAAGCTCTTTGCAACCGTCGTGACCCTGGCGCTGGCCGCTGCATCTCAGGCCACTGCCGCCGGCGATCCGGAAAAAGGCGAAAAACTCTACAACCGTTGTTCTTCTTGCCACGCAATCATCAAAGATGGCGAGGTTTTGGTCAAAGGCGGCATAACCGGTCCGAATCTCTTTGGTGTCGTAGGTCGCGTTGCCGGAGCCGAAAATGATTATCGCTATGGCAGCGAGCGTCTGCCGATCGGCATGTTTACTGACGACATGATACGGGCGGGCGAAGAAGGGCTGGTCTGGACCGAAGAGAACATTTCTGCCTACTCCCAAGATCCGATTGGCTTTATCAGGGAGTACCTTAATGACGAAACCGCGCGTCCGAACATGAGCGTCAGGCTGAAAAAGGGCGCCGACGATATCGCGGCCTATCTGGCGACCTTCAGCGAATGACCGATCCGGCTGGTCATGTTCCCCGCATCAATGTGGCCAGCAATCCGGTCTCGCTGCCAAAACCATCCGCTTCAACGTAATCGGCCGCAGAATGCCGCATCTTGTCGGCTTTGTTCTGATTCAGCTTCCAGGTGCCCTGAATGTCGTCCACCTGCAGTCTGCACGGGACAATCATCCGCATCATGCGCTCCAACGCGTCCGAGTTCATCTTTCCGGCGGTCCAGGGCGGCTTGGGCCGCAGGCGTTCTTCGTAGAAAGCGGATTGGCGATCCAGCAAATCCCGCAATTCAGAATGTGGCAGTACCCTGATCCGGCCTGTCAGGTGCACGGCGACATAGTTCCATGTCGGCACCTGGTCCTCGGCCCCGTACCAATCGGGTGAGATGTACCCGTCCGGCCCGGACACGGCGATCCGGGCAACACGCGGCTGTTTCAGTGCGTGCACAATCGGGTTCGATCGCACCAGATGCAGGTCGGCAACGGCTCCGTCTTCGCTGAGTATGAAGGGAACATGGCTGAGCAACGGCGCCTGATCCGTGGAAAGGGTCAGAACCCCGAACGCCCGTTCTCGGGCAAAGGCGATATGGCGCGCAGTGTCTTCAGCGCGGAAGGCAGGGTTCGGGTGCATGTCTATCCTCCTGCGAAATCTCTTGCAGAACCGCCCGCACCTTGGCAAGGTCCGCGCGTTCTCAGGGCGGGGCGGAATTCCCCACCGGCGGTATGCGGGTCACGACCCGCAAGCCCGCGAGCGGCCCCGGCGACCGGGGTGTCAGCAGATCTGGTGAGAGGCCAGAGCCGACGGTTACAGTCCGGATGAAAGAGAACGTGCTGGCGCGCCGCCAAACGGCGCGGCGGCTCGTGATCGCCTTGGGTGACGTGTCATGCCGGGCTGGCAGCGAAAAGTGGGAACAGGTTCTCGCGACAGCCAGTTGGCAACCAAACCGAAAGGAGATCTTGATGACACACACCCGCTATGCATTCGTCAAAGCCAACTGGCATTCGGACATCGTTGACCGGGCGCTCGACGGGTTTCTGGAACTGATCCCTGCCGATCAGGTCGATGTTTTCGACGTGCCGGGCGCGTTCGAGATGCCTCTGCTGGCCCGCGATCTGGCCCAAACCGGGCGCTACGCCGCTGTTGCCTGCGCCGCCTTTGTCGTGGATGGCGGCATCTACCGGCATGATTTCGTGGCACAGGCCGTGGTCGACGGGCTGATGCGCGCCGGAATGGACACGGGCGTTCCGGTCCTGTCGGTCTCGCTCACGCCGCACCAGTATCAGGAAACCGACCACCACAACGCCATCTATCGTGCGCATTTCGTTCAAAAAGGGCGCGAAGCCGCACAGGCCGCTCTCAAGATCACCGAATCCCGTGCAGAGATTGCGCAAGTCGCCTGAACTTCATCTTTTCAAAAATACTCAAAACGCGCTGCCCATCGGGCAGCGCCCCCCGGACCAATCAGCAAATCCGCTTGAGGCCGGGCCCCGCGACCGCTAATCACATCGCGCAAAGGAGCACGCCTCATGTCGATGAACAGCTTTGGCCATCTTTTCCGCGTCACCACCTGGGGTGAAAGCCACGGACCCGCTTTGGGTGCGACCGTCGATGGCTGCCCGCCGGGCGTCGCGATCGACGAGGGAATGATCCAGCACTGGCTGGACAAGCGCAAACCGGGGCAGAACAAGTTCACCACCCAGCGGCGTGAACCGGATCAGGTGAAAATCCTCTCGGGTGTGTTCGAAGGCCAGACCACCGGGACCCCCGTGCAGCTGATGATCGAAAACACCGATCAGCGCTCGAAAGATTACGGCGACATCATGGACAAGTTCCGCCCGGGCCACGCCGATATCACCTACTGGCAGAAATACGGCATCCGCGATTATCGCGGTGGCGGGCGCAGTTCGGCCCGCGAAACGGCTTCTCGTGTTGCGGCCGGAGGTCTAGCGCGTGAGGCGATCAAACAGATTGCCCCCAATGTTCAGATCACCGGTTACATGACGCAGATCGGACCCCACAAGATTAATCGCGACAATTTCGACTGGTCCCAGATCGAACAAAATCCGTTTTGGACCCCGGATGCGCACGCGGCCGAGGGTTGGGCGGCTTTTCTGGACGATCTGCGCAAATCCGGAAACTCGGTTGGTGCCGTGGTCGAAGTGGTCGCGCGCGGCGTTCCTGCCGGTCTTGGTGCGCCAGTTTATGCCAAATTAGACACTGATTTGGCCGCAGCGATGATGTCGATCAATGCGGTCAAGGGCGTCGAGATCGGCGAGGGTATGGCCGCGGCGGAACTGACCGGAGAGGCCAATGCAGATGAGATCTTCATGGGCCAGAACGGCCCGCAATACAGTTCGAACCACGCGGGCGGCATTCTCGGCGGTATCTCGACCGGACAGGACATTGTGGTCCGTTTCGCGGTCAAGCCGACCTCGTCCATCCTGACCACTCGCAAAACGATCACCAAATCCGGGGAAGAGACCGAAATCATCACAAAAGGCCGCCATGACCCCTGCGTCGGCATTCGCGCTGTCCCGGTAGGCGAGGCGATGATGGCATGCGTGATCCTCGACCACCTGCTGCTGCACCGCGGCCAGATCGGAGAGAACCGTGGACGGATCGGCTGATCTGCGTACGCGCCTGCAAGGCATCGTTGCGCAGCGTATGGAGACCGACCCTGCCCATGATCTGGCCCACCTGGACCGGGTCTGGGTGAATGCGCAGGCCATCGCGGATCGCGAAACGGATATGGCCGTGCTTCTGGCCGCAAGCTATCTGCATGATTTGGTGAACCTGCCAAAAGATGACCCTTGCCGGCATCTGGCCTCGCGCCGGTCCGCCACGGAATCAGAGACTGTTCTGAGGGAACTGGGCTATCGCTCGGATCAGATCCGCGCCATTCAGCACGCAATTGAATCCCACAGCTTTTCGGCCAACATCACGCCTGAAACGGATGAGGCCCGTATTCTGCGGGATGCCGACCGGCTGGACGCGTTGGGCGCGATCGGCGTGGCCCGCAACTTTTCTGTTTCCGGCGCATTGGGGCGGTCGCTATATGATCCGGCCGACCCGTTTGCAGAACACCGGCCTCTGGATGACCTGCACTTCTCGGTCGACCATTGGAAAGTCAAGCTTCTCAGCCTGCCGAACGACATGCTGACCGCGACCGGAAAACAGATCGCGCAGCAGCGGATCGGTCGGATGATCCGATTTCTTGAAGAGTTCGCAGAAGAGATCGGCAGTACCTTGCCACTGACTTGGACAGACCGCTGATTCCAGCCGTTGATCTTTGCGCCGCAAAGGCGCAGGGTCGCGCCGATGGCAAAACCCTTAACATCGCATCGACCCGTACTGGCCGTGGCGCTGAAACTCAGCGCCCTTTTTCTGTTCACCTCGATGTCGGCACTGGTCAAGGCATTGTCCGAAGATTTTCCTCCGGGTGAGCTGGTTTTTTTTCGGTCGCTCTTTGCCATTCCGGTCATCATCATCTGGCTGGTGTCCCGTGGGGAACTGGCGCAGGGCTTCGTGGTCAAAAAGCCGATGGGTCATTTCTGGCGCGGTGTTCTGGGCACGACCGCAATGGGTTTGACCTTTACCGGGCTCAGCCTGCTTCCGCTGCCCGAAGTGACCGCCATTGGCTACGCGACCCCGATCTTCACCCTCGTTCTCGCAGCGGTCATGTTGGGCGAACGTATCCGTTTGATCCGTATCGGTGCCGTCGTTCTGGGCCTTTTGGGTGTTCTGATCATGTTGTGGCCGCGACTAGGCAGCACCGAACTGGAACTGGCGGCCACAATTGGTGCGCTTTGCGTGCTGGGCGCGACAATCGCACGGGCCTTTGTGCAGATTCACATCCGGCAATTGGTTCAGGTGGACCATCCGGCAGCGATCGTTTTCTACTTTTCGGTTACGGCGACCGCCCTGTCCGGGCTGACGGTATTCTGGGGCTGGGCCGTGCCGACATGGGAGCAACTGGCGATACTGATTGCGATGGGACTGACCGGGGGGGTCGCGCAAATCCTGGTGACGTCCTCGTACCGGTTTGGACAGGCCTCGATGCTGGCCCCATATGACTATACCACCATGTTGTTTGCCATCGGCATCGGCTATGTCTGGTTCGATGAGCTGCCCACGCTGGCCATTCTGCTTGGGGCCGTACTGGTCATCGCCGGCAATGCGGTGGTGATCTGGCGCGAGAATCAGCTGGGGCTGGAGCGCGGCAAGGCCAGATCTGTCACGGACCCCAAAGCGTGACTTTACCTTTCGCCATCTTCCCCTAGTTTGGGCGCGACAAACAACGAGGTTTCCCGATGAGTGACGCACAGGACCACAAGGAAAAGATGCAAAAGGTGCAGGCTGAGCACCGTAAGAAGGTTTCCGAGGCGGTCGATCCCGAACGCGGCCTGGTTCTGATCAACACAGGCAAGGGCAAAGGCAAATCCTCGGCCGCATTTGGTGTCGTGATCAGGGCGCTGGGCTGGGGTCAGCAGGTTGCCGTCGTACAGTTCATCAAGGGCAAATGGAAAACCGGTGAACGGCGCTTTTTCGAAGAGCGCGATCTGGTGACATGGCACACCATGGGCGAAGGTTTCACCTGGGATACACAGGACAAGGAACGCGATATCGCCGCCGCAAACGCCGCTTTCGACAAAGCGTGCAAGCTGATGAGCAGCGGAGATTATGATCTGGTCGTGCTGGACGAGATCAACATCGCATTGCGCTATGAGTACCTTTCGGTCGAACAGGTGATCGACGGGCTGAAGAACCGGTCAGGGCGTACCAGCGTCTTTCTGACAGGTCGCGACGCGCCTCAAGCGCTGCGGGACTATGCCGATCTGGTCACCGAAATGAACGTGGAAAAACACCCGTTTCAGGCCGGTATCAAAGCCCAGCGCGGCGTCGACTTCTGATACGGGGTCGGTTTGGTCAATCATTCACCGGGCCGCTTCGTGCGGCTCGGGCTTCAAACACACGGCGCACTGACTCGCGTAGACGGGCTGACTCTTCTTCGGAAACTCGGGTGTCTGTATCTTTACTGATTGGCCCGTTCTGATCGAGATAGGCGGCATAATCTTCATTGCAGCCACACCCGCAGGAGGTCGCGGCCTCGTGTTTGGACATGAGTTCATCAAACGGGCGACACATCCCAAACCTCTCATAGTCGTTTTCGGGGCGGTGGCGTGCCGTCACCTTGTGCTGCGCTAAGCGCGCAGACCGCCCCGAAACCTGATGCCGAAACAGATGCATCCGGCGCTTCTTAATAATCTGACTGTTTTGGTCGGAATACTCAAGTATGAATTTACACTCAGGCGGTGACGCCTTGCTCGGGCGCGCTGAGTGAAATGACAACAACCACGGCCGCACCGTTCAGCCAGTAAAAGACCGCGTCCAGCCCGGTGAAACCAAAAAGGCTGGGTGCCAGCAGAAATGTGATCCCGACAATCAGGTCCACCGTGAGATGGAGCTTGTAGGGCAGGACCCGCCAGATCCCAAGGTGATGATCGGTCAGAGCGGTCAGAACAAATGCGGCGACGCCCGTTGTGACGGACAGCCACAAGGCGATCGGGTTTGATTGACCCAATCCCAGAACAAAAGGCAGGATCATAAGGGCCAGGGCGACCGGGTAATCAAGATAGGCGTGCACGGTGCGCGTTACGAAACGAAGAGACATGATGTTTCCTTTCCTTGCTTGGAGTAGCCCCAAGATAAGGGTGCAAGTCAGGACGTATTAGCTCTTGGCGTTCGCAATTCCTTGCAGATCGTTCAGCAGATCGAGGTATTAGTTCATCGCCCGATAGGCCGCGGGGGACAGGCCGATCTGTTTTTTGAAAACGCGGGAAAACGCAGCCTCCGAGGCGTAACCCACTTCGGCGGCGGCATCAGCGACGTTCCAGCGGCTTTCTGTCAGGCCGTGGCAGGCAATCTGCATGCGCCAGTTGGTCAGATACTGCATGGGTGTCGTCCCCATCTTCTCGGCAAACAACCGCGCGAATGCAGTGCGCGACATTCCTGCCTCGCGGGCCAGTGTCTCCACGCTCCACTCCTGTGCGGGGGCGCGGTGAAACGCGGCAAGCGCGCGCGAAACCCGCTGGTCGGCAAATCCCGCCAGGGCGGCGTTACTGGGGCTTTGGTGTTCCAGATAGGCACGGATTGCCTGTGCAAACAGGACCTCGGACAGTTTCAACGCGATCAGGTCGCCCCCGATCCGGGCCCCGCTCACTTCTGACCCGATCATGCGCAGGGTAGCCTCGATCCAGGCGCCCGCCTCTTCGCCGTAATTTTCGATCAGAATGTAGGGCGGCAGCCGATCGATCAGCATATGTCCTGTTCCGCGTCGCCCCGGTGGCCCGGTGAAAGAGAAATGCCCGCAGATCAGCTGCGTGTCGCGATCCTTGTCCTCGCCCCCATAGACCAGAACACCGTCACCCTGATAGCCGGACTGCTGCAGCACCTGCTCCAGTGGCAGCGCATCGAATGGTCTGACCTCGTTGCACAACAAAGCATGGGCCGCCCCATGCGGAACAAGGATCAGATCCCCTTGTTTGAGTCGCAATGTGTCTCCGGTTGAAGACACATGAACCTTCAATTCCCCGCGTTGGACGAAGTGAAACCGGGCCACGTTTTCAAAGGCCGGAACCTGAATTCCAAAGGGGGGCGTAAAGGATGTCCGGAAATAGAACGTCCCGCGCAGGGACAGGCGCGTGAGGATATCGCTGAGCAGGTCTAACATGACAGAACTGTACACGTCCTTGCGCAATCATCCATCCGGCTGAACGTTCAGCAAGGAAATCCGGACAACCTGCAAAGAAAAACCCCCCGCCAAAAGCGAGGGTTTCAATGGTCCTCGGGCTCGGGATTAGGCGCGGACGAGGGCTTCGTAATCTGCCGCGATTTCGCGGGTCAGATCGCCAACTTCGAACGTATAGTCGCCGATCTGCCCAACCGGGGTGACCTCAGCAGCGGTGCCTGTCAGCCAGCATTGCTGGAAATCGGCCATCTCTTCGGGTTTGATCCGCCGCTCATGCACGGTGATGCCTTTGTCCTTCAGCATCTGAATGACCGTTTGGCGGGTGATGCCGTTCAGGAAGCAGTCGGCCAACGGAGTGTGGACCTCGCCATCCTTGACGAAGAACACGTTGGCGCCGGTTGCCTCGGCCACAAACCCACGCCAATCCATGAACAGGGCGTCCGAGCAGCCTTTGGCTTCGGCTTTGTGTTTCGAGATCGTGCAGATCATGTAGAGGCCCGCCGCCTTGGCGTGAACCGGAATGGTTTCCGGGCTGGGCCGCTTCCATTCGGCGATGTCCAGCTTGGCGCCCTGCATCTTGGCGTCACCATAATATGCGCCCCAGGGCCAGACCGCGACAGCCATCCGCACCGGGTTTCTGGCCGAAGCCACACCCATATCGTCACCCGAACCGCGCCAGACCAGTGCGCGTACATAGGCATCCTGAAGACCGCTGGCTTTCAGCGCCTCTTCCTTGGCGGCTTCGATTTGATCGACGTCATAAGGCATGGGCATATCCAGCGCCTCGGCCGAGGCGATCAGACGTTTCGAATGCTCGCGACTTTTGAAAATTTTGCCGTTATACGCCCGTTCGCCTTCGAATACGGACGAGGCATAATGCATCGCGTGGGTCAGAATATGCACATTGGCCTCGCGCCAGGGTACAAGTTTGCCATCCAACCAGATGACACCGTCACGATCGTCATATCCCGCCATGCGAACCTCCTGAGCCGGTAATTGTTTCCGATTGTTGCGCAAGTTTTGCCTGAAATGGACATGAAATTGCGCAAAAACTGGGAATCGATTCCTGTGTGCACTTGGAATGTCAATATCACTGACATAAAGTCAACCCGAGTAACGAATGAGGCGCAATATGTCCGACACCCGCCCGGCTCAGGTCTTTGGTGGAGAAAGCCTGCTGTTTCTGACTGACGAGCAGTTGCGGCAGGGGATCGAGGCGATGTTCTTTGCGTATCGCGGCTTTACCGCCGATCCGGATCGCATTCTGGCGCAGATGGCCTATGGCCGTGCGCATCACAGGGCCATCCATTTCATCAACCGCGCGCCGGGGACAACGGTCAATAATCTGCTGGCCATTCTGGGGGTGACAAAACAGTCTCTGAACAGGGTCTTACGCACTTTGATCGAAGACGGCTTGGTGGAAAGCCGGGTCGGAACTGTGGACAAACGGGAACGACACCTATTTCTGACAGAGAATGGCAGGGCACTGGAGGCGACGCTGTCCGAGGCGCAGCGCGTTCGGATGCGCGCGGCTTACAAGGAAGCCGGACCCGAGGCGGTCTCGGGCTTTCGCAAAGTGCTTGAAGCGATGATGGATGCTGATATGCGTCATGCATATACGAAATTGCGGGATACGACTTCATGAGCGAAATGGACGCCCATCTGCTGATCGTCGATGATGACGAGCGCATTCGTGATCTCCTCAAGAAATTCCTGATGCGCAACGGATTTCTGGTCACAGCGGCCCGGGATGCGGCGCACGCCCGGCGGGTGCTGTCCGGACTGGACTTTGATCTGATCGTTCTGGATGTGATGATGCCCGGCGAGGACGGCGTCAGCCTGACGCGGTCCCTGCGCGAAACTCATGCGACACCGATTCTGCTGTTGACGGCAAAGGGTGAGACCGAGCATCGGATTTCCGGGCTGGAAGCGGGCGCGGACGACTACCTGTCCAAACCCTTTGAGCCCAAGGAACTGCTGCTGCGCATCAATGCGATCCTGAGGCGGATGCCAGACACGCCTGCACAGGACAGCGCAACCAAGATTTTGCAACTTGGACCCATTCGGTACGATATCGAGCGCGGCGAGATGTGGCAGGGCGAGAACCCGGTACGGCTGACGGCGACGGAAAGCCAGTTGATGAAGATTTTTTCGGCCCAGCCGGGTGAACCGATCAGCCGCGCCAAACTTGTCGAGGACTTGGGCCGGGACAAAGGCCAGGCACAGGAGCGGGCGGTGGATGTGCAGATCACCCGCCTGCGCCGCAAGATCGAACAGGACCCGAAACAACCGCGCTATCTTCAGACGGTGCGCGGGGCCGGGTACATGCTGGCGCCGGACTGAGAGGTGCCGCTGCGCGGCGACTTCAAGCCTTCGGCGAGGATATTTTTAGCCAGATGAAGAAGGGATCCCCATGAAAACAGCCCTTTTGACCCACGCGGATTGCCTTGGGCATGTAACACCCGACGGGCACCCCGAACGTGTCGCACGGCTGGAGCATATTCTGCATGCGCTTGAACCCTTGGACCTGAATCGGGTGACCGCCCCCTTGGCGGCGGATGACGATCTTTTGCGCATACACCCGCAAAGCTACATCAGCGACCTGCGCAAAATGCGCCCCGTCGACGGGTTTGCCCAGATTGACGGGGACACGTTTCTGTCTCCGGGTTCGATCGACGCTGCCTGTCGCGCCGCCGGTGCGGTTGTTCGGGCCGTGGACATGGTTTTGGAGGGAGACGCCGGAAATGCCTTCTGCGCCATCCGACCACCGGGGCATCATGCCGAAACTGACACGGCCATGGGGTTCTGCCTGTTCGGCAACGCTGCGCTGGCGGCCAAACATGCGCTGGACCATCATGGTCTTGGCCGGGTGGCGCTGGTGGATTTTGATGTACATCACGGCAACGGTACGCAGGATTTGCTTTGGGACGAGCGGCGCGCGTTGCTGATCACCAGCCAACAGATGCCATTGTGGCCCGGATCGGGTCGTCCGGATGAGACCGGCGCCTTCGAGACAATCCTGAATATTCCGCTGGCGCCCGGTACGGGTGGCCCTGAAATGCGCAGGGCCTACGAAACGCAGGCCTTTCCGCGTTTGCGTGCATTCAAGCCGGAACTGATCATTATCTCGGCCGGGTTCGACGCGCATCAGAACGATCCCCTGGCCAATCTCAATTGGTCGACCGGCGACTTCGCCTGGATCACGGCCGAACTGTGCAGGATCGCCGATGAGGTTTGCGGCGGCCGCATCGTCTCGACTCTGGAAGGCGGATATGATCTGAACGCACTGGCCGAGGCGACACGCGCCCATGTGGAAGAACTGATGAAGGCAGCACGATGACCGATACCCCAGTTGAGCAGATGACTTTCGAACAGGCGATGAAAGAGCTTGAGGCCGTGGTCGGCCAGCTGGAGCGCGGCGACGTGGCGCTGGACCAATCCATCGCGCTGTATGAGCGTGGCGCGCAGCTGAAGAAGCGCTGCGAGGACGAGCTGAAGCGGGCCGAGGAAAAGGTGGCTGCGATCACTCTGGACGCCGACGGGCAGCCGACCGGGACGACCCCTGTCGAAGGTCTGTAGATGTTTCAGGACATTCTGGCGCAGGATGCCGCGCGGATTCAGCACCAGTTCGATCTGGTGCTGGGGGCGCTGGACGATCTGGATGTGACCCGGGCGATGGCCTATGCCACCGAGGGCGGAAAGCGCCTGCGCGGGTTCCTGGTTCTGGAAAGCGCGCGGTTACATGGAGTTGACGCCGCGCAGGCGATCTGGCCCGCAACGGGGATCGAGGCGTTGCACGCTTATTCGCTCGTCCATGACGATCTGCCTTGCATGGACAACGATGATATGCGCCGAGGTCGCCCGACAGTGCACGTGAAATGGGACGAAGGCACTGCCCTTTTGACCGGCGATGCCCTGCAGACACTGGCCTTTGACTTGTGCACCCGGCCTGAGGTTGGAACCGCCGAGGTGCGCGCGGAACTTGCCGTGACATTGGCCAAGGCGAGTGGCGCGCAGGGGATGGTTCTGGGTCAGGCGCTGGATATTGCGGCGGAAACGGCGGAAACGCCGCTGACACTGGATGAAATCACGCGCCTGCAGGCGGGCAAAACCGGCGCACTGATCGAATGGTCCGCCTGTGCGGGTGCGCGCCTGGCGCAGATCGACCCAGAGCCGATGCGCCAATATGCCCGTGCCCTTGGACTTGCCTTCCAGATTGCTGATGACATCTTGGATGTAGAAGGAGACGCCGAAAAAGCCGGTAAGCGCCTGCAAAAGGATGCGGCGGCCGGAAAGGCGACCTTTGTCTCGCTGCTGGGTCTGGACGCGGCCAAGGCTCGTGCCGTGGACCTGGCAAATCAGGCCTGTGCCGCGCTGGATGGGTATGGTCCGCAGGCAGAAACCTTGAAGGACGCCGCCCGCTTCGTTATTGCCCGGGACAGCTAAGCCAGGAACGCGCCAAATGTCTGACCGCCCGAATACGCCCCTGCTGGACCTTGTGAACCGCCCTGCGGACCTCAGGCGGTTCTCGGACGCGCAGTTGCATCAGGTGGCGCAGGAGCTGCGGGCCGAGACGATTTCGGCGGTTTCCGTCACCGGCGGGCATCTGGGTGCGGGATTGGGCGTGGTCGAACTAACCACGGCGTTGCATGCGGTTTTCGAAACACCGCGCGACAAGATCATCTGGGACGTCGGCCATCAGTGCTATCCGCACAAGATTTTGACCGAACGCCGCGACCGAATCCGGACCCTGCGCCAGAAAGATGGCCTGAGCGGGTTCACCAAGCGCAGCGAAAGCCCATATGACCCCTTTGGCGCGGCGCATTCCAGTACATCGATCAGTGCGGCGCTGGGCTTTGCCGTGGCGCGCGATCTGGGCGGAGTAACACCCGAAGGTCTGGGTGACGCGATTGCCGTGATCGGCGACGGGTCGATGTCGGCGGGCATGGCCTTTGAGGCGATGAACAACGCCGGCCATCTGAAGAAACGCCTGATCGTCATTCTGAACGACAATGAGATGAGCATTGCGCCACCGGTTGGTGCGCTCTCCAACTATCTGTCGCGAATTTACGCCGAAGAACCTTTCCATGATCTGAAAGCTGCCGCCAAAGGCGCGGTCTCGCTGCTGCCGGAACCGTTCCGTGAAGGCGCAAAGCGCGCCAAGGAGATGCTGAAGGGGATGGCCGTAGGGGGCACGCTGTTCGAAGAACTGGGCTTTTCCTATGTGGGACCGATCGACGGGCATGACATGGACCAGTTGCTGCCGGTGCTGCGCACCGTCAAGGCGCGGGCAACCGGGCCGATCCTGATCCATGTGTTGACCAAGAAGGGCAAAGGTTTCGCCCCGGCCGAACAGGCCCGCGACAGGGGGCACGCGACGGCGAAATTCGACGTGGTGACGGGCGAACAAAAAAAGGCACCATCCAACGCGCCGTCCTACACTTCGGTTTTCGGCAAAACGCTTGTGGAAGAGGCTGCGCGTGACGACAAGATCGTCGCGGTCACAGCCGCAATGCCGGATGGTACGGGCCTGAACCTGTTTGCCGAACGCTACCCATCGCGCTGTTTTGACGTGGCGATTGCCGAACAGCACGGGGTAACATTTGCCGCCGCACTGGCTGCAGGCGGGATGAAACCGTTCTGCGCGATGTACTCGACCTTTTTGCAGCGCGGGTATGATCAGGTTGTGCATGATGTTGCCATCCAGCGGTTGCCGGTGCGATTTGCAATCGATCGTGCCGGGCTGGTGGGCGCGGATGGCGCGACACATGCCGGTTCGTTTGACATCGCTTATCTGGCCAATCTGCCGGGCATGGTGGTGATGGCCGCCGCTGACGAGGCGGAACTGATGCATATGGTTGCGACTGCCGCAGCCCATGATGACGGCCCCATCGCGTTCCGCTATCCCCGTGGCGAAGGTGTTGGCGTAGAACTGCCGGAACGCGGTGAAATTCTGGAAATCGGCAAGGGACGCATGATCCGGAAGGGTGCGCGCGTGGCGTTGCTGTCATTTGGCACGCGCCTGGCCGAGGTGGAGAAGGCTGCGGAATCTTTGACAGCCAAGGGTATTTCACCCACTATTGCCGATGCCCGCTTTGCCAAACCGCTGGATCGGGACCTGATTCTGTCGCTGGCTGGGGATCACGAGGCCCTGATAACCATCGAAGAAGGTGCAGTGGGCGGGTTCGGCAGCCACGTTGCGCAACTGCTTTCGGACGAAGGGGTGTTCGACCACGGCCTCAGGTATCGCTCGATGGTTTTGCCTGACACGTTCATCGATCAGGCCAACCCGGCGGATATGTATGCCGAGGCCGGAATGAATGCCGAGCATATCGAAGCAAAAGTACTGGATGTGCTGGGTATCGCGACAATCGGCGAAAAACGCGCCTGATTTCAGTGGGTGGTTTTTAGGCCAGATCCCGGGTTTCTTACGCTTTCTGCAAAATGGCCGCAGTCATCTGTTTGACGGCGGCCATTCTCTTTTGTTTTGCAATCAGATCTCTGATCAGATCAGGAATGCATCTTCTTCCAGAGGGTCAAAGACTTCCAGCTCATCCTCCGAATGGTGTTCGCGGCTATCACCGTGCTCTGGCTGAGATTCCGAAATGTTTCGTGCGGCAAGTTCGCCATCTGTTTCGAAGAAGGGCTCCGTTTCCTCGGCGTCTTCCAGTTCCGCGACAAAGATCAGATTGTCCGTATCTTCCTCATCGACCGCCAGAAGCAGATCGGCGACAAATTGGTTTGCAACAGGTTCCAGAGCATCGGGGTGGGCCAGATTCGGTTGGGCAAATCCGACCGTTCCGCTGCCATCGATATCCCACTGATAAAAGGCTTCGACTGCGACAACATCAGGAACCGCGGCACCGCCTGTATATTGACCTGAACCATCCAGATTCCATTCTGCATAGCTGCCATCGGTGTTTTTCCACAAAAGCCTGTAACCGCCACCAGAGGCTTCGACATGAATGGCGCTCCATCCGCTCAAGCTGCCGGGGCCGATATTCGCGCCGTTCAACGAAACCGCAATGGTTCCGTTGATCATGTACATACCTTGTGTCGAAGCACCCAAATCCGTCGATCCGGCGGTTTCGATGGAGTTTATCGTGTGCCCCGTGGTGCCATCACCGTTGATGTCAGCCCCATAGAAGATCTCAAGATCAACGACGTTGCCAACGGCACCGCCGCCGCTGTACTGACCTGCGCTGTTCAGGGTCCATTCGGCATAACTGCCGTCGCTATTCTTCCACAGCAAACGATACCCGCCACCAGAAGCTTCGACCTGAACGGCATCCCAGCCAGCCAGACCGCCGGGTGCAATTGTCGTGCCGTTCAGGGATACCGGGATACTGCCATTGATAAGGTAAGAACCCTGGGTCGAGGAGGACAGGCTTGTGGACCCGTTACTCTCAATAGGCGTCACCACATGTCCGGTAGTGCCGTCATTGTTGATATCGGCTCCATAAAAGCTTTCGACGTCAATGACGTTGGCTATTGCTGTTCCGTTGATAAACGCACCCGTCCCGTCCAGCGTCCATTCGGCATAGCTTCCGTCCGAGTTCTGCCACAGGATCCGATACCCGCCCCCTGACGCTTCGGCTTGGATCGCAGACCAGCCGCCCAGCGTTCCCGGAATCACTGTTGCCCCATTCAGTGTCACAGTTGCAGTTCCGCCAATGACATAGCCGTTTTGCGTGGAAGCAACCAGGTTCACAAGGCCATCGCTCTCGACAGTGGTCGAGTTATGCCCAATCAGGTTGTCGTTGTTGAAATCAACTCCATAGACGGTCTCAAGACTAACGATATTGTTGACTGCCGCTCCGCTGAGAAACTGTCCCTGGCTGTTGGTGGTCCATTCGGCGTAACTGCCATCCGTGTTTTGCCAAAGAACGCGATAGCCGCCACCGCTGGCCTCAGTTTGAATGGCCTGCCATCCGCCCAGCGTGTTCTGGCCGACCGCTTGTCCATTGTAAGTCAGCGCGACATTTGCGGAGCCGCCGTCCAACACGTAAATCCCTTGATTTGCATGCTGAAGAACCGTGCCGACCGTTTCAATGTTCACAACACCCATGACCGTGTTGAGACTTGCCAAATTCAGTGACTGCGCACCGTTTGAGAACTGAAAAATCTCAACATCGGTTGCAACCGAGAATGTGGCACCGGTCAGGATATTCTTGAATTCAAGGGTGCTGCCATTGATGAAGAACAGATAACCGCTTGTTGCACTCGCAAATCGAACGGTATCGGTATCCGCCCCCCCTGAGAACGAGCCGTTATTGCTGGTAACGAAGGCGAGATCATTACCGGCGCCGCCCTGAACGGTGTCTGCACCGGTTCCGGAGGCGACAAAAATCGTGTCGTTACCGGCGCCGCCGAAAATCGAGTTGTTGTTGGTACCGTCCGAACCGGAACGAATGGTGTCGTTGCCGCCATTGCCAATCAGAACGTTCTGAGCACTGTTCCCGACAAGCGTATCGTTGCCCGATCCGCCGGTGGCGTTTTCGATCACAGCGCCCTGAGCGATCGTGAAACCGCCCCGAACGCCACCGACGTAGGAGACAATCCCGCCACCGGTCGCTGAGTAGTCTATCGTAGCTGCACGCAGATCGATAAGCGCGCCTGTGCTACCGAGATGCTGGATCGTATCGATGCCGCCTGTATCCCAGATCGACTGATAGCCTGTCCCGCTGACGTTGGCTGATGGCAAAGTATAAACGGTGTTACCCGAGTTGTGCGTTGTATTCGCACCATAAAGAGCTTGCAGGGCCGCAATATCCAACGCACCCAACCCGGTCGATCCGCCATACTGCGCGTTTGAAAAAAGACTGCCGTTCACCTGCGTCCAGCCACTATTATAGGACATGACTGTGTAAACGCCCTGATTCAGATTGTTCGTACCGTAGTCAAAAAAGGGTGAAGTTACTCCGTTCAGGATTGTGGTAAACAAGCCCGTGTCATGCGGATGCCCAAGACCAAGGGCATGGCCAATTTCATGCAGGATTACCGAAAAGAAGTATCCGCCCGGTGTACCGTTGCCGCCCGGTCCAGCTGCCCACGTGCTAGTGTTGTAGGCACCTTCTGACGGGCCGTAACTGGGGTAGTAATGATATCCCAGCGTATTGGGGGCAAATCCCTGGTTGATAAAGAAACTGCTCGGGGCAATATACTCGACAAGATCGGCGGCAAAGGCGTTGGCGGTTTCAACGAATCGGATATTTGCAACCGATTCAATGACCGCGAGGGCCTGCTTGAACTCGTTCTTATATGCGTCCGTCCAAAACGAAGTACCGAATTTATCGAAGAAATCCCCAAAATGATACGTAACCGTCGTGACGGTCGCCGGGTTGCCATCACCGTAAGCTCTGTCACCTTGAATTGCGCTGAGGGGGGAGGATGACGGGGGTTGCGGCGGGAACGTAAGCATCTGATGTCCTCAAAGAAAATTCGTTTCAAAGCTGAATTCAGTTTCAAATTGTCATTTTCATGGCAATTGAAGATTGCGGATTCAAAAATATCTGAACAAATCGTTAAGTCCAGAACCTCCAAACGATGTAGGGCTGAATCGCACGTTCTGAACCCGGTATCCGAGAACCCAGGAATTACCTAGTATTTAGGAATTACCTTGTCTTTCATCGACTTGGTCAACCGCGTTGTGTCCGCAGACTGGCCTGCTTATATTATTTGTCATCCGGCGCTTTTTTTGCGCACCTGTTCAATACTGCGACTTCAGCTTTCTGCGCGCTGTTGAACCGAAACGCGCGTCCTGTCGGCGAAAGCAACCAGTGACAGCATCACCGGAACTTCGACAAGAACGCCGACCACAGTCGCCAGAGCGGCACCGGAATTGAGGCCGAACAGGCTGATGGCGACGGCGACCGCCAGTTCGAAAAAATTCGAGGTTCCGATCATGGCGCAGGGTGCGGCGATGCTATGCGGAACTTTCAGCGCATAGGCCGCGCCATAGGCAAGCGCGAAGATACCATAGCTCTGAATGAGGATCGGAACCGCGATCAGCAAGATGACAAGCGGTTTCGAGAGGATCGTCTCTCCCTGCAGGCCGAAAAGGATGACGACGGTTGCGATCAGGCCCATGACCGACCACGGCTTGACACGCGCTGAAAAGGCGTCAATCGCCGCTTGCGAGCCCAGTTTGCGACGGGTGATCAGCCCGGCGATCAGGGGCAGGACCACGTACAGCACGGTTGCCAGAACCAGGGTTTGCCACGGCACCGAGATGTCCGTTACGCCCAGCAGAAAGGCAACAATTGGCGCGAAAGCCACGACCATGATGAGGTCGTTTACCGACACCTGAACCAGCGTATAGGTCGCATCGCCCCGGGTCAGTTGAGACCAGACGAACACCATCGCCGTGCAGGGCGCCGCGCCAAGCAGGATAAGCCCCGCTGTGTATTGGGCGGCATCCTCGGGTTCGATCCACGGGGCAAAAACGTAATCGAAGAACAGGACCGCCAGCAGCGCCATGGTAAAGGGTTTAATCAGCCAGTTGACCGTCAGGGTAACGATCAGACCGCGGGGCTGGCGTGCCACGCCCGCCACCGCGCCGAAATCGACGCCGACCATCATCGGATAAACCATCGCCCAGATCAGCACAGCCACCACAAGGTTGACACTGGCCACCTCGGCCGAGGCAATCAGCCCGACCAGTCCGGGCGCGGCAAGCCCGATCAGGACACCTGCGACAATGGCAAGGGCAACCCAGACGGACAGGTAGCGTTCAAAAACAGTCATGAGAGGGCCTCGGACGTCTGATCGATGAGTTTGCCGGATGTCAGAGCAGCAGCGGCGACCATCACCGCCGCCGTTCCCAGAACCAGCGGCAGGCCCCCGACCTGATAGGTGAGGCCGGACAGGATGGTGCCGATCAGGCGGCCCGTCGCGTTGGCCATGTAATAAAACCCCACATCCATCGTGACCCGCTCCGATTGGGTGAAGGCCAGGATGAGGTAGGAGTGCAATGAGGAATTGACGGCGAAGATCGCGCCGAACGCCAGCAAGCCCAGAACCAGCGTCGCGGTCAGCCATGTCTCGGGACCCGAAGACAGCAGTACCGCCAGCGTTAGAGCCGCAGGGACACAGAACAGGGCCACAGCCCAATTGCGTGCGGCCTGGATCAGGTCGCCCTCGCTGCGCTCTGCCGCGCGCAGGATTTTCGGCGCATTGGCCTGTACCGCCCCGTACAGGATCACCCACACAGCCATGAAGGTTCCGATCATGAAGAACGCGGCGCGGTTGCCTTCGTCAGTTCCGTCCGACAAAACGGCATAGAAATAGATCGGGATACCGACCACAAACCAGACGTCCCGTGCGCCGAACAGAAAGACGCGTGCCAACGACAGCCAGTTCACATTGGCGGATTTCGAGAAGACCTCGGAGAATTTTGCGCCTTTGCGTCCTTTGGGCAGGCCGGGCGGCATCAGAACGAAGACTGCGATCAGAATGACTGCAAGCACAATGGCCATGGCCAGCGTGGCCCACATAAAGCCCAGCGTCGCCAGCAACCCGGCCCCCAGCAGAAAACCCAACCCCTTCACCGCATTCTTCGATCCGGTGAGGATGGCGACCCAACGAAACAGCCCGTCGCCTTCGGCCGGGGCCAGAAGCTTCACAGCGGATTTTGAAGACATTTTGGCCAGATCCTTGGCGACCCCGCTCGCCCCCTGAACGATCATCACAAAGGCTACTTTGGCCGGAATATCCCAGTTAGGGTCTAACTGCGTCAGGGCAAGCAGCGCCGCGACCTGCAAGCAAAGCCCCGCATAAAGCGTTGATGCCAACCCGAACCGCGCCGCGATCCAGCCGGCCGCCAGGTTCGTGCCCATCCCGGCGACTTCATACAGGACAAACAGATATGCCAACTGCACCGGCGAGAAACCCATGGTATGAAAGTGCAGCAACACCAGCATACGCAACGCTCCGTCGGTCAGCATAAAGGCCCAATAGGCCGCCGTGACCGCGATATAGGCCGACAGTCCTTCTGGCCGCTGGGTCACAGCGCGTTTCCAACCATCATTGCGACGTCCACCAGTCGGTGTGCGTAGCCCATTTCATTGTCGTACCACGCGTAGACCTTCACCTGCGTCCCGTTCACCACCATGGTCGACGGCGCATCGATGATCGAAGACCGCTCATCATTGGTGTAGTCGGTCGAAACCAGCGGCCGGGTTTCATAACCCAGAATACCATTCAGCTCACCTTCGGCGGCAGATTTGAAGAATGCGTTGACCTCCTCGGCGCTGGTTTCACGTTCCACTTCGAACACGCAATCGGTCAGCGAAGCGTTCAGCAGCGGCACCCGCACTGCATGGCCATTCAACCGCCCTTTCAGTTCCGGATAGATCAGCGTGATCGCCGTGGCCGATCCGGTGGTGGTTGGAATTAGCGAGTTCAGCGCGGACCGGGCGCGGCGCAGGTCTTTGGCGGGGCGGTCTACAATGGTCTGTGTGTTGGTCACGTCATGGATTGTCGTCATTGAACCGTGGCGGATGCCGAGGTTTTCGTGAATGACCTTCACAACCGGCGCCAAACAATTGGTGGTGCAGGAGGCCGCCGTCACGATGTGATGCGTGGCGGGGTCATAGGTATCTTCGTTCACGCCCATGACGATATTGGCGGTGGGGCCGTCCTTGATCGGGGCCGAAACGACGACCTTCTTCACGCCCGCCTCAAAATACGAAGCCAGCTTGGCTTCGGTTTTGAATACGCCGGTGCAGTCGATCACCACATCGACACTGTCCAGTGGCAAGGCGTTCAGGTCTTTGGTTCCGATGAAGGGCAGGCGCGTCCCGTTGACCGTGACGCTGTCCGCATCATGCGCAAATGTTGCGTCCCAGCGCCCGTGCACAGTGTCGAACTCCAGCAGATGCGCATGCATCGCCGGGTCGCCAACTGCGTCATTGATCCAGGCGATCATGGCGCCCTTGTCCAGCAAAGGCTTCAGCGCCAGTTTTCCCATCCGGCCCAGTCCGTTCACAGCATATGTCGTCATTTCATTCCCCGGCGACATTCCTGCCGATGTCATCGACAGCAGATTGCAATGCGATCCGGTCGAGGCTTTCGACCGGCAACGATATAAAGGTTTCGATGCGCCGTTTGAGCGCGCCGTAAGCGTTCTGAAAGGCCAGCGCTTTCTCCGCGTCGGTGCCCTGCGCCTTGACAGGGTCGACCATGCCCCAATGGCCGCTGATCGGCTGGCCCTCCCAGGCCGGGCATTCCTCGTTGGCCGCCTGATTGCAGACGGTAAAGACAAAATCCATTTCCGGAGCGCCGGCCTCGAAGAACTCGGACATATGTTTGGAACGCAGAACCGAAACGTCATGTCCCTTGTCCTTCAGAACCTGAACGGCGAACGGATTCAGTTCAGAGGTGGGCTGGGTTCCTGCGGAATAAACATTGAAACGATCCGGTCCAAGGGACCGAAGCAACGACTCCGCAAATATCGAGCGGGCGGAATTGCCGACACACAGAAACAATACGTTGTACTTGCGCTCGGTCTTGGCACCATCTCCTTTTGTGAAGGGCATGCAGATATCCGGCCGGCCACGGCAGCAATCGACGATCAGAAAGTCGAGCATGCGCTGCACGTTCGTCATTTCAACCGAATAGAGCAAAGAGGTTCCGGACCGCGTTTGCGACACCAGGCCCGACCGCTGCAGGGCGTTGAGGTAGTTGGACATCGTGCTGGGCTTGATGCCCAGTTCGGTTGCCAGCTCTCCTGCGGGCACAGTATCGGGAAACCGCCGCATCAACATGCGGAAAACGGTTATCCGCTGCGGGTGTCCCAAGATTGACAACTGTTCTGTGATTCTTTCTATCATAATTCATGAAATATAGAAATAATAGTAACGTGTCAATCGGTATGACAATGGTGGGCATTAAAATCGGAACCCGTTGATTCCGGTTTGACCTCATGATCCACGGTTCAAAACGAGCATTGGAGATGTCTGATCTATTCCGTCTGGCGGGTGCCAAGATCGTGGATTTTAAGAATTGCTCCCCCACATCTCATGGAATGCCTCACTTCAGTGAAAGGCGGGTCTGGAGTGGAAAGACCTTCGATGGTGCCAAGGCAAAACAGCGCGATTCACCGGCGAAGTGGAAACCGCAATGATCAACGTACCTTTTACAGAAGCAAGCAACACCCACTCGACCAGTTTATGTCCGCTGGACAAGTCTGCGCGAAGGCATTCCCGAACAGCGCACCCAACATCGACTGACCACTTGTAAATGGGGTCATTAAACCGGCCGGTTCCAAGAAGGGTTGAAAGGCCAAGGGATACGGAGGTTCATCCTTGGACCAAAGTAAGGCAAGTAAGGCGTGAAATTTGACAAGCATCGATGTACTCGGCGCAACAGTTTCCGGACTATGTTCGGCTGGCTCAATAACACGCGACGCGTCGCGACCCGATCCGGCAGTCAACCGAAAGTCTACATTTCCACCATCGCCCTCGCGGCAACCATCAACTAACGGCGTTGAAAGTCAACGAGTCATAACTCTGCAATTAGGCTCAGACTTAATTTTGCGGAGGACATTGCTGAGTTGTTTCCAGGGCAATCCGCCAAGTGAGATGGTCCGCAAAGCAGTCGAAGCCAACGGTTCGTTCGCGCGTTTTGCCGATCTGTGCTACCTAGAGACAAAACAGGGTGGTAACGGAAATGGAAAAGAGCGACGAACTGCGAAAAATCCAAACCCAGGGAGTTCACCATATCACGCTTGTCGGAGCGGATCGGCAAACCTCGATCGACTTTTGGGAAGGTGTGTTGGGTATGCCGTTTGTCTTCGATCAACCGAACCTCGACAATCCGAATGAGGGGCATCTTTACTTCGATCCCGGTGACGGTCGATTGATTACCGTCTTCACAAATGAGGACTGCAAGCCTGACCCAACCATTGTTCCCGAAGACACCGGGTCACTGCACCACCTTGCCCTGAACGTAAGCCAAGCGACATTCTGGCAGGTCCCAGCAAGGCTTGATGCACGCGGTGTCGCGCATACCGGTCCTGTCGATCGCGGATTCATGGATTCGATTTACTTTCGTGATCCGCTCGGGCTGCGGATCGAATTGGCCTCGTACCGATTTGAGCCACCCGAAGGCTGCCGACACGCCGACGTTATGATAGAAGCGCACCGCATCCGGGTGGCTCGCGGAGATCACCATATCGACAAGGAACATCTTGCTGACGCCATCGAGTTTCTGGTGCGAAGGGATCAGCAGAGCCTGTCCGCAGACCGCTCGGCCAGAAACCCCTACTCCTGATCGATGCAGGGGATCTTTGCGAGAACGCCTGAATCATATTGACCGTGTTCCAACAGATTGAAGTGGGCAGGCTGAAACAATGGAAGTCTTGATACGAATGGCATCGACTGAGGCCGAATTCGAACAAGTCCGCGACTTGTGCCAACAGTGGTTGGACTGGCATTGGAAAAACTACCCAACCGACTGGCCAACCAAAGGAAACCCAATGGACCCGGTCCGGTTTCAGGCGATACTGGACGATCTCCCCTCTCTACATGCCAGACCACATGGCGGCATTCTTCTCGCGTTGCTCGATGATCTGCCGGTTGGATGCGTGATGTACAACGAGGCGCGTCCCGGAGTTGCCGAGTTTAACCGCATGTTCGTGAACGACAATGGTCGTGGCTTTGGAATTGGTCGCCAGCTATTGAGCCACATGTTCGAGCAATTGATCAAAGACGGATATCAACGTGTGCGCTTTTCGTCAGCGAAGTTTCTCACGCACGCCCGATCAATGTATGAAGCTGCCGGCTTCGTGGACGCACCACATTCCGAGGGATTTCCTAGCGAATGGCAGCCGTACATCTATTTCATGGAGCGTCCTCTTACCGAAGGCTAGCAGCTTTCCGGCTCAAGAAGGTCGGCTCGGGCTCAGGGGGACATCAACCGCATCGGCGGTGTGATGCGAGGTTCGAATTACGGCGGCTGGTTGCGTCCGTCTCAGCCGTATTTTCAGTCACCAACAGCAACAGTTGAGTTTCTGATGGTTAAGGAATGTCTCGTCTGGAAGCGATCCGGCCAAACAGTATTGTGGAGCAAACCTGTTATCGCTGGAAGAAGAAATGCGGCGGACTGGGCGTTGATGACTTGAAGGAACCTCAGCGCTTCCGGAACGAAAACGAACCGCCAAAAAGGTCAGTTCTTTTGACGACAGACAAGCTGATTCCGACCGAAGCAGAAACGTTATTCCTTCGCTGAACTATCCAATACTGACTGAGCGGTTATGTCATCAACCACCAAGGTATTGACGTGTTCGCCATTCAATGCCGCCAGGATCGGCTCAACCTTTTCTTTTCCACTTGCCACGCCAATACGGATGGGTACCAACTTGGCATCTGAAAGCGGCAGGCTTACCAGTCTGGAATTTAGTTCACTGCTGCATAGCTCGCCTGCGGAATTGACCAGATGTCCAAGCAGTTCGGCCCTGACACCGCTGTCATACAGCTGAATTCTGTCCTCTTCTGACAGGGGGTGAGCTTGGTAGTAGGTTGCATCCTCTCCGGTCACGGCGCCCAAGCCCAAAAGCGAGACATTTGCGTTTCGCGCCTGATCCAGCACATCCCTTACCGCGCGGACCGACATAAGCATGTCACGCTCTTCTTTGGTATCGGCGTGCAGGGGGATGTGTATGAGGGTAGCCAAACCGCCAAGCCCGTCCGCAATGCGCGTCGCAATATGGTTTACATCCGTATAGTGTTGCCCCTGAACGCCGCCGGTCATTGGAATGACCCTGTTTGATGTGGACCTCTTGGGCCGCAGGTGGTTGGCCACGACGCTCAGCGCCTTGCCGCCCGAGATTGCGATGACGTCGTCTTCTTGCACGATTTCCTGAAAGTATTGGGCTGCGGCTTTGCCGACCAGATCCAGTGTGGTGCCTGCATTTTCGGTGACCGTATCGACGACCAGAAATTCGACACCGGACCATCGCTGCTTCAGTTGGTTTTCCAGATCAAACAACCGTTGGAATGGGCTGTGGATCCGAAACTCGACCATACCCATCTCGCGGCCTTGCTTGATGAGTCGGTTCACCTTGGCGGTCGATAGCCTAAGGTTCTTCGCAATCTCGGCTTGCAGCTGACCTTCCTGAAAATGCAAGGTCAGGACGCGGGCAATCAGGCGCAGGGTATCGGGATCGGGTCCGCTGGCGTTCACCTCTCGTTGTCCTTTCTGCTCACCAAATGGTTCGACGCGGCCGCCAGCAACAACACGGTGCCCACGACCAGAGTTTGGAAATAGGCGGGCACAAGTGTCAACATGCCAACTGTCAGGGACATGATGATCAACGCGCCGATGAAGGATTTCAAAACGCGCCCCTCACCGCCGCTGAAGGCTGTACCACCCAACAGAACCACAAGTATAGCGGTTAATTCCATGCCGTCGCCTGACAGCGGATCACCCAGCGACATAAAGCTGGACCGGGCAATACCGGCCAGCGCAGCGCAGATGCCGACCAGCACATAAAGGATGATCACCGTGCGGGCCGTATTGATGCCCGAGAGTTTCGCCGCCGTTGGGTTGCCTCCGGTTGCCGCCGCGTATTTGCCCAGCTTCATCCGATCCTGCGCAATGATCATCGCAATCGTCACCAGAACGGCCACCCAGAAGGCCCAGGGCAGGCCAAACAGAACGCCATCGCGCCCGTAGTCGTTGAACCAACTCGGCATTTTCAGCCCACCGCCGGATTTGATCGCCGAGACACCATCTTCGACCAGCAGCAGCGCAATGCCCTTATAGAGGCTCAGTGTGATCAGCGTTGCAATGACCGGTGTGATCTTCAGCCGGATTACCAGAAACCCGTTAATCGCGCCCAACAGAACCCCCACCAGAACCGTCGCAAGAAAAGCGGGCAGGAAGGGCACCCCGTTGATGGCCAGCAGGGCGTAGACGACCGCGCTCAGGCTCATCGCGCTGCCCACGGACAGGTCTATATAACCCGAGATCATCAGCAGCGTGAAAGCTCCCGCCAGTGTCAGGATCGGGGCCGAGATACGCAGGATGTTGATGATATTTCGCTCGCTCAGGAAGTTGCCACGCTCGAACAGCGGGAACTTGTCCAGGTTGGCGGTGCTCAGCAGCACGACGACGAGGATGAGGACCAGATAGATGTAGTAGTTTTTCAGGAACCGTTTCACACGGTCTCCGGCCCTTGGGTTTTGGGTAAGGTCAGTCATCACGCGTGCCTCCGCGCCAAAGCCCATGTCTGGGCCATGATCGCGATGAACACCGCGATGGCCTTGAGGGTGAATTGCCAGTCCGGTGACAGCACCAACCCCGTCGCAGCCGAGGTCACGGTGGCCAGAACGATCGCCCCAAAGAACATGCCGATGATCGACCCGAACCCGCCGGCAATCGCAACCCCGCCCAGCAGAGAGATGACCAGCGCGTCGAATTCCATCAGTGTGCCGCGGTTGGAAAAGCCCGATTTGAACTCGGATGCCAGCAGAATCCCCACGGCCCCGGCAACAAAGGCGCTGAACAGGTAGAGCTTCACCACATGCCGCGCGTTGTCGACGCCAGACAAACGTGAGGCCACGGGGTTCGCGCCGATCAGATAGGTCAGCCGTCCGAGCACCGTCTTGCGCTCAACAAAAACGGCCACGAGGATCAGAATCGCCATCAGCACCACCGGCAGTTTGATCGAGGTGCCGAACATGGTCATGTTCCCCAGCGTTCCGAAATCCGAGGGCAGGTTGGTGTTGCGTTGCGAGCCTTGGGTGATCACCTGTGCAATTCCGCGCGCCAGCATCATGGTACCCAACGTGACGATGATCGACGGCACGCGCAGCGCAACCACAAAGACCGCGTTGATGGCCCCGATCAGCATTGCCCCGATCAGCGCGCAGACCATCGCCAGCGACGTCGGCATCCCCCAGCCTGAAGAAAGTGCATTCGCCCCATCCGTAGACTGCGCGAACCACACCGCCAATACGCCCGAAAGCGCCACGATACCGCCCACCGACAGGTCGAAGTTTCCCGAAACCAGCAAGAACGTGACCCCAACGCCCAGCGAAATCACCGCCCAGTTATTGGTCACCAGATTCACGACGTTCTGAAACTGGAAGAAGTTGGGCACCAAAACGGACGCGAGCGCGAAAAGTGCCATGGCGGCCCCCGCTACCAGAGAGGTGATGAACATCTCGTCACTCAGACTGTTGTCCCGCTCAGCCAGCCTTCGGCCCTGAATTGCCTGATCGGTCATGAGTTTTCACCGCCCCCACCGGTAACGACATTCAGGATGCGTGGAATGTCGACCTCTGCCCCGTTTTTGATCTCAGCCTCGATGCGGCCGTCATACATCAGAAAGACCCGGTCGCAGATGCCCAGCACCTCTTCCAGTTCTGACGAAAAGATGCAGATCGCGCGGCCGTTGTTCGCCAGGTCGCGGATCAGATCGTAGATTTCGGATTTTGCGCCCACGTCGACGCCGCGCGTGGGTTCATCCAGCAACAACAGATCCGCATCAGCGAACAGGCATTTGGACAGAACAACCTTTTGCTGGTTTCCGCCCGATAATTTCTCGGCGTATTTCTCGATGGAATTCGTTGCGATCCCCAACTTGCCGACATACTCGCGAGCGACTTCTTTTTCGCGCTCATCCTGAAAGATGCCGAACCGGGCCAGCTTGCGGATGTTCATGATCGGAATATTGCAACGGATCGTAAGTTCGGTGAACAGGCCCTGCGTACGCCGTTCCTCGGGAACCAGGGCGATCCCTGCCGCGATGGCTTCCTTGGGCGAGGCCGCGCGTTTGCGGTTCTTGAAATCTATCTGCCCTTCGGCCTTGTCAGCCCCATATATCGCCCGGGCGACCTCGGTCTTGCCTGCACCGACCAGACCGTAAAAGCCAACGATCTCTCCCTCATTTACATGAAAAGACACGTCTTTCAGCAGGTGATTGCTCAGACCTTCGACTGTCAGCACCGGACTATCCGCAATTTCGCCGCGCGGCTCATAATCATGAGTGATCGCGCGTCCCACCATCATCTCGATCAGTTCAGGGCGGCCGTTCACTTCGGTCAGTGGTTTGGTGGCGATGTGTTTGCCATTGCGCATAACGGTGACATTGTCACCCAGTTCAAAAATCTCATCCAGCTTGTGCGAGATATAGATGACCGTCACATCCGAATCCCGCAGCCGCCTGATCACACCGAACAGGCGCTCCACTTCACGCTCGGACAGCGCTGCAGTCGGTTCGTCCATGATGATGATGCTCGCACCCGAGGACGCGGCACGGGCGATCTCGACAATTTGTTTCTGCGCGACGCTCAGCGAGGACACACGCGCTTTGGGATCAATTGTCGGCTCAATCGCTGCTAGAGTTTTGATCACGCGGTCTTCAAGGTCTGACTTGACTAGAAAACCAAAGCGACTGGCTTCCATCCCCAGGGTCAGGTTTTCCTCGACGGTCAGTTGATCAACCACATGCAATTCCTGAAACAGCGTCCCCACACCGCTTTCACGGGCATCCTGGGTGCTGTTCGGCTCATAGGCCTGGCCCTGGATGGCCATCGTTCCGCTGGTCGGGGCCAGTGCCCCGGTCAACATCTTCACGATGGTCGATTTTCCGGCTCCGTTCTCTCCGACAAGGCAATGCACCGTGTTGCGATCAATGTCGAATGACACGGTGTCCACGGCCCTCACGCCGGGGTAGTCCTTTGTCAAATCCCTGACGGACAGCGCTTTTTCGGCAAAAGCAATCTGCACGATCATCCCCTTTTAATCCGCAAGCCTCCGACCGGCGCAAAAGCCCGCGTCCCTGGATCAAGCTTATCCGAGTTTGGGTGCGTTGCCACCAGCGCCGGAACCCCGAGCGGGTTCGAGGTGTTGGAGCAGGCAGCATTGCAAGAACCGGCTGGGCAGATCAGGCCCGTTGTCGACCAACGGACCTGTTTGCCAAAGCCTGGTTCAGTCAACGCCCTTCAGCCACCGAACTGGTCCTTCAGCCACTGCTCGGCCTCTTCCTTTGGCATGGACCAGTAGGAAACAGTGTAGGCCTTGTAGAAAAACTCTTCCGCCGTGTCCGAGGTCCGTTCGATCTTGCCGTCCAGCACATCCATGATCAGGTCAATCCGGCCCTGCGCGGTTTCCACAGGCGGCAGACCCATCGAAACTTTTAGGCTGGAAGCAGGATCATAAACCTGTTCGAACTCGACCGAGTCAAAGTCGACACTGGCCACAATCTCGGTCAGCGGCTTGCCATTGTCGAACTTGCCGCGCCCCAGCTGCGCCAGCCCGGCCATCGTTCCCACGGTCAGGTTCGATGCTTCGGAATAGATCAGGTTCACTTCGGGGCGCTGTGTCAGCAGGTCGACGATGATCTGCTTGGCTGCTTCCTGGCCCTTGCTGGAATCCAGCGCGCCCAGATTTTCGGCGTCGGGATCAACCGACAGGACACCTTCGGCAAATGGCGCGGTCCGGCCCGAGTTGACTTCGGTATGGTTTGGCCAACCCAGTTGCACCATGACGATAGGTTTATCGGGATGTGCCTCTTTCCAGGCCTTGGCCATTTGCGCGCCCATCTCGAACGACACTGCGGCTTCATCGCTGCGCGCGGTCGGAATGCCGGTATCCGTGATCGGGCTGAAGAACGAGGTCATGACGATATCATCTGCCAAAGCATCCTCGACACCGGGTGTGGCGGCCTCGGCATCCCAGATGTGCAGTGTGGCAGCATCGAATCCACCTGCTGCAATTTGGTCAACGTTCTGAGTCATGACGGCTGAATCCGCCCGGCCATCAAACACCACCACCTCAGCGCCGTACTTTTCTTTTGCGTAACGCTCGGCCTCGGCGGCCTGAGACTGGTGAAACACGTTCGACAAGTCAGATACAAAGAACGCGATCCGCTTGCTATCATCGGCAAAGGCTCCGGCGCCTCCAACAAGCGTTAGTGTTGTTGCCAGCAGGCCGGCCTTGAATACATTCCTCCGCTGCATTTTCTTCTCTTCCCTTTTGTTTTCTCCAGAGTGCGGTCGATCCGGGACAGAGCGCTCCGGAGCCGCGATCTCAGCCAATGCCCCTCCTCAGGAATTGAAACTGAAATATATTGCAGTGATTGTTATTATTATCATTTTGAGGTGCACAGTCAACTTTTTTGGCGGTTCTGCGGCTAAGATGTTCCGTGAGATCGGCCAGTACATTTTTCGCGTATATTGTTGTTTTTATTGTATATTTTTGACACCCATGTCTTGCATACTCCACATGCGAATTGCCCCTCTGTCACCAGAACTATGACAGAGAAAATAATATTGCGGAAACTCAGCAAAAAATCAGAAAAACGAATCCCTTGGCCCTTAGGTTTTGGTCAGTTTTTGAACCGAAATCTGGGCCTTTCCCTTTACGATTTCTTTGAACCTGGCCATGTGCGGCATGCGCCCGTGATTGGCAATCGCCTCGGCATCTGACCAGATTTCGTGGATCAGAAACTCAGCCTGTCGGCTGGCTGAAACAAACACGTCATAGCCTTTGTTTCCCGCCTCTTCGCGGCTGGCAGCGGCCAGATCATCTATGGCAGCACGCAACAATTCCCACTGGCCGTCTTCCGCAACGATCCGCGCGATGATCACGACTTCCGACACTTGTCAGACTCCCTTGCGGATTATATCCGCCGCCTTTTCCGCGATCATCACAACAGGTGACGCGGTGTTTCCCGAAACGATTTTCGGCATGATCGACGCGTCGACCACCCGCAATCCCTTCAGCCCATGCACCCTGAGATCCGCGCCCACCACGGCTGAGGCGTCCGACCCCATCTTGCAGGTGCCGACGGGGTGGAAAATCGTGGTGGCGATATCCCCGACACCTTTTACCAATTCGTCTTCAGACTCCATCACCGGACCGGGCAGGATTTCTTGCGGCTGATAGGGTTTCAGAGCGTTCGCCGTCATGATCATCCGCGCCTGCCGCACGGATTTCACGGCGACCTGTTTGTCATTATCGGTCGACAGGTAGTTCAGGCGAATGTCAGGCTGCGCCTTGGTATCCGCCGCCTGAATATGGCAGGTGCCCGTGCTTTCAGGGCGCAGGTTGCAGACCGATACGGTGATCGCCGGGAACGGGTGCAACGGGTCGCCCAGCTTGTCCGTGGACAGGGGCTGCACGTGGTATTCCAGATCTGGCGTGGCCAGATCCTGGTTGGATTTGGTGAACATGCCGAACTGGCTGGGAGCCATCGACATCGGCCCGGATTGCGTCAGACCATATTGCAGAGCGATCTTCGCCTTTCCAACCAGGGAATTCGCCATCGTGTTCAGAGTTTTTGCGTTCTGGACTTTGAACACCGTCCGGATCTGCAAATGGTCCTGCAGGTTCTCGCCCACACCTTGGCTTTCGTGGTGCAGAGCGATGCCATGTTCAGCCAGCACATCACCCCGCCCGACACCCGACAGTTCCAGAATCTTGGGCGAGTTGACCGCTCCGGCCGCCAGCAACACCTCGGCCTGGGCAAAAGCTTCGCATCGCTCGCCTTTGTGCTGATAGCGCACGCCCGTTACCTGTTTGCCGTCGAACAACAGCGTCTCGGTCTCGGCGTGGGTTAAAACACGCAGGTTGGGGCGTTTCATCGCCGGGCGCAGAAAGCCTTTGGTCGTGTTCCAACGCACACCTTTACGCTGATTGACCTCGAAAAAACCCGTACCTTCGTTATTGCCATCGTTGAAATCGGCGCGCGGCAGAATGCCGAACTCCTTGGCGCCTTCCTGCACGGCTCTAAGGATGTCCCATTCCAAACGCTGTTTCGAGACCTTCCATTCACCGCCATGCCCATGCATGTCGGTCCGCCCGGCATGGTGATCCTCGGATTTCAGGAAATAGGGCAGCACGTCATCCCAACCCCAGCCAGTATTTCCCAGCTGCCGCCAGTGATCGTAGTCCGCCGCCTGGCCCCGCATGTAGATCATGCCGTTGACCGACGTGCATCCCCCCAGCACCTTACCGCGCGGATAGGCCAGAGAACGCCCGTTCAGCCCCGGTTCGGGCGCGGTTTTCATCATCCAGTCGGTACGTGGATTGCCGATGCAATAGAGATAGCCAACCGGAATATGCACCCAGTGGTAGTTGTCTGAACCGCCTGCCTCGAGCAGCAGAACTCGTTTTTTGGGGTCTTCGGTCAATCGGTTCGCCAGAACACATCCGGCCGTGCCTGCGCCGACGATGATATAGTCGTAGTCCCCATCAAGTTGCCGGGCGTCTGTCATGAATGTCTGGTCTTTCTGATTAATACGCGACGACAAGTTTGCCGATCATGCGGCCGGTTTCAATGATCCCATGAGCTTCTTTCAGCGTGTCCGCCGACAAGCCCCGCAGCGTTTTGGTTTCAGTTGTCCGAATGATCCCGTCATCAACAAGTCTGGCAACCCGCGCCAATATCTGCCCCTGACGCGCCATGTCTGCGGTGCCAAACAGAGATCGCGTGAACATCAGCTCCCACATCAACGCGGCGGATTTGCCTTGCAGGGCTGAGATGTCCAGCTTTTCATCCGTCTCGACGATGGTCCCGATCCGTCCCTGTGGCGCGATCAGTTCGCACGTCGCGTCCCAATGCTGCGCGGTATCGGCGTATTGGGTGATGTAGTCCACGGTATCATGCCCGGCGGCCCGGAAATCGGCGACAAGATCGCGGTGGTTCACCACCTGATGCGCACCCATTTCCTTGCACCACGCGGTGGTTTCCGGGCGCGAGGCGGTTGCGATCAGGTGCAGGCCAGTCAGCTTGCGCGCCAGTTGCAAAGTGATCGATCCGACCCCTCCGGCCCCGCCTATGACCAGCAGACTGGCGGGAGTCTCATTGGCGGGCACTTGCAGACGGTCAAACAGCATTTCCCACGCGGTCAGCGACACCAGGGGAAGCGACGCTGCTGCTTCGGGGCTGACCGAGGACGGTGCCACGGACGCAATCCGATGATCAACCGCCTGCAACTCGGCATATGAACCCGGACGATTTGCATCACCCGCGTACCAGACCCGGTCGCCTTTGGAAAAACCAGTGACCTCTGCGCCCATGTCGCGGACAATCCCAACCGCGTCATATCCAAGAATGAACGGCTCCGCATGATCCTGCTCGGCGGCTGTCCGGATGCGGCGTTTCGCATCTGCGGGGTTTACCGAGATCGCTTTGATTTCCACCAGAAGATCGTTTGGCAGCACGACCGGTTCCGGCAGATCGACATCCAACAGGCTGTCCTGTGCTTCAATCGGCAGTGACTTCAGAAACCCTACAGCTTTCATTTTTCTACCTTTCAAATGTCGTTTGAGCGTCGTCCCAGAACCCGCGCATCGCTTCGATCAACCCGAGATACTTGGCGTAGCGAGTGTCGTAATGGCGCTGCATCGCCGTATTCGGCTGGAACTCAGAGTCGCGGCGGGTCATCTGACCAATCGCGTCTTCGTATGTTTCATAAGTTCCGGTCGCCACCGCTACTCCGATGGCCGCGCCCAAAGCGCCCGTTTCCTGCGCCTCGGCCACATAGATCGGCACGCCAAGGCAATCCGCGAACATCTTCGGCCAGACCGGGCTGCGTGACCCGCCGCCAGACAGAACCGCCTGGTCGAATCCGACGCCTGCGGTTTTCAGAACCTCGATATGGCGGCGATGCTCGAACAAAACGCCCTCGAACAGGGCCCGCAGCATGTGGCCTTCGCCATGCCAGCCCGCGACACCATAGAACCCACCCCGGAAAGACGCCCCCTGTCCCGAGCCGTAGAGAAAGGGGTGAAAAAACGGATCGTCTGGCGCGGGATCAACCTCGGCCACTTTGGCATTGCAGTGTCCGAACGGGTCGTCATGATGACCCCCGCGTTCGACGAACTCGCGCACATACCATTCCAGATTGGCCGCCGACGTGGCACTGGCCTCGATATTCACGAACCGGTTCGGACCAAAACCCGACACCATGAACAAATCGTGATTGACCGCTGGCGCATCCGAGAAAACCTGATTGATGCTCCAGGTACCCGCGATGATCGAAGCCTCTCCGGCGCGCACGACCCCCGAACCCATCGCGCTGGAGACCACATCGAAATAGCCGCCGATCACCGGTGTTCCCTCAGCCAGACCTGTAGCGACAGCAGCCTCTTGACTGACGGTTCCGGCAATATCCGCCGGATCGATCAGGCGGGGAAGCATCTGGCGCGCATCGCCCAGGCCATAAAGTGCCAACAGGCCGTCGTCATAGGTGCAATCCGGCATGCGGGTCAGGCCGCAACCTGACATGTCCGAAATCTCGCTGACCCTTTCACCGGTCAGCTTGTAAGTTATGAAGTCCTTGCACAGCATAACCGTACCGGTCCGCGCATAAAGCTCGGGTCGGTGCCGTTTGATCCAGGCCAGAAGAACCGGGGTCTGAGACGGCCACGGCTGTTGCAGGCACAACGCGTGCAAGGCGTCGCCGGCCACCTCGGAAAGCTCCTGAGCCAGAGATGCGGCACGCGTGTCCAGCGATTGGATGCCGATCAACGGCGCGCCCGCCTTGTCCAGCAGGTAAAGCCCGTTGCCATGCCCGGCACAGCCAACGCCGATGATCTGGTCAGGGGTTATCCCGGCCTTGTCGATACATCCGCCGATCACCTGCCGGGCATTTGCCCACAACTCGTTCAGGTCACGCTCGACATGCCCTGGCTGCGGCGTCGAGGACTGCCCGTCCAGCGCCTGCATCGCCACAGGGCGCCCCTGCAGGTCAAAAAGCACAGCCTTGATGACTGTGTTTCCTGCATCCAGCCCCAGAATATACCCGTTCTCAGCCACTGTTATAGATATCCCACGCTTCTTCACCGCTTGCGTTATTGTGGATCATCGCCATCAGAGCGGCCACAACTGCCTTGGGGTTGTCATGCTGATAGATATTGCGGCCATAGACCATGCCCTGCGCGCCCTGTGCCATCAGCGCCGCCGACTTCATCAGTACGGTCTTAAGGTCTTCCTTGCCACCACCACGCACCAAAACCGGCACGCGGGCGGCCTCGATCACGCGGTGGAAATCCTCGGGGTTCTCGGTTGGGTCCGCCTTGATGATGTCGGCCCCCATTTCCGAGGCCAGACGCACCAGTGTCACGATCTTCTCGGCATTGCCATCCACCTGGTAGCCTCCGCGCACATCGTTGGGCAGCATGACCAGGGGCTCGATCATCAGCGGCATCCCGTATTTGTGGCAGGCTGCGCGCACCTTGCTGATATTCTCGACGCATTGGCGGAACAGTTCAGGCTCATCCGGCAGCATGAACAGGTTCACAACGACGGCGGCGGCGTCCATTTCCAGCGCGCCGATGATCGGTTCGTCTGCGTTTTGCAGCATCGACCACATCACCCGGTGGCGCTGATCGTTGTAAGGGTTGCCCATGTCGATCCGCATCACCAGCGCGGGCTTGTCCTTTTCGGGGCGCGATTGCAACAGATCGGCCTGCCCGTAGGCACATTGGATCGCGTCCGGCCTGGCCCTGATCAGCGTGTCCATCACACCCGCCATATCCTCAAGCCCGACCATAAAGCTGGGCTCGTTGCAAACGCCGTGGTCGATCGCCACATCCAGACATCCCCCGTTCGTGAACATCCGGTTCATCCGGGCCTTGGTGCTTACACGCATTCTGTTCTCCGTTCCTTGTTTCGTGCGGTCAGAGCCTCGGCGGACACGCCGTGAAACTCGGACAATTCGTGGATCAGGGCTTGGGTCTGATTGGTAATCTCTTGTTGGCTGAGACCACGTTCATCGACAAAGATGCCGCCCAGCCGGTCCAACAGTACTTCGGAAATCTGGCCTGTGATGGCCAGCGCGGTCCGGCGCAGGACAATGTCGGACAGGGTTTCGACAAATTCGGTGCGCATCAGCCAGATGATCTCGGCCCTGGTGTAAGAGCAGCCTTCCGCCAGAGGCGTGTCGTCAACCAACTGGCAGAACAGCGCAACATCATCCGCTTGACTGCCGTAGTGCCCGATCAGGTGTTGTGCGCGATCAGGTGTAACGTGGAATTCTTCTTCCAGCCGGCTTTCCAAGGTACGCGGATCGTCGGGGAACAGCGCGCCGCCGCCAATGGCGAGCCCCAGAGTCGAAGTTTGCCGGGGCTTGCCCAACTCGGCCAGAACCTTATCCCCGGTCTGTTCTCCAAAAGCGCGGAACGTGGTCCATTTGCCGCCGACCATGCAGAACTGGGGAACATCTCCGTCCAAACGTCGCGTGAAATGGCCGCGCGATATTCGACCGGTGAAATCGTGATCGCTGCGCGGCAACGGACGGATGCCGCTAAAGCTGAACACCACCTGGTCGGGCGTGACCTTGATCTTGGGAAAAACCAACCGAAGTGAGCCGAGGATGTAGTCGAGTTCCTCCGGCTCGCAGCGCACCCGCGCGGCTTTCTCGACGCGGATGTCAGTCGATCCGGCCAACACTTTGCCCTGATAGGGGAACACGATGCACACCCGCCCGTCCGTGTTTTCGAAATAGACCATATGACCACCAAGCGCCTGAAACAGAGCCGGGTTTTCGACTATCAGGTGCGAGCCCTTGGTGCCCGAGACCATCTGCTCATCCGAGCTACCACCAAGAACTTGGACGGTATCGTCCAGCCAAGCGCCAGTCGCGTTTACGATTACCCTTGGATCAAGTTGCAGGGTGTCGCCGCTGCGCCTGTCGATCACTGAATAGCCATCGCCATCTGTTGCCATCTCCGCGTAGTTGAGGGCAACGCATTCCGGAGCCGCCACCTGCACGTCTTGGATCATTTCAACGCAAAAACGTTCAGGATGGGTGATCTGTGCGTCGTAGTACACCGCTGAACGCGTGGCTTTTGGCGTTAGCGCGGGCCAGTCCTTGCGTGTGCGACCAACGCTGTTGAAATGATGCCTGGGCAGAATTCGCCGCTTGCGCGTCACCCAGTCATAAAGCGACAGGCCCAGCTTGATCGGCACTGCCCCACGGCTGGAGGGTTTGCCATGCCGGCCGACAAAACTCGCCACTGCATTGAACATTCCGGAAAAGACCGAGGTTATCGGGATCACCGTCGGCAAAGGCCGCACCATGTGTGGAGCATTCACCAAAAGCGCATCACGTTCCTGAAGCGACTCCCGCACCAAATCGAACTCGCCGTTTTCCAGATAGCGCAGGCCACCATGGATCATCCGGGATGGCGCGGCACTACAGCCCGAGGCAAAATCGTTGCGTTCGACCAGCAGCACCCGCAGCCCTTGCAGGGCAAGATCGCGGTAGACACCGATCCCGTTCACGCCCCCGCCAATCACCACCACGTCAAACGCGGCGTTCTCGCGCAGTTTTGTCAGGTGTTGTTGTCGTTGTTCTGACATGATGGTCCTGTTTTTCGCGAAGGCTTCGATGGTTCAGCTGTCCAGATCGCTCAGATGCGCGCGGGCTTGGGTGTCGATCTCGGCGATCTCGGCTTCGGTCAGGCGCAGCCGCCCTGCCTTTGCGTTTTCCACTGCCTGTGCTGCATCCCGCGCACCGCAAAGTGAGAAGGTGATCCCCGGCTGCTGTACCGTCCAGGCGATGACAGTCTGTGCCAGCGTCGCGTCATGCCCTTTGGCAATCGGTGCAATGGTCGCCATAAGGTCCGCCACCTTCTGGCGGTTCGCCATGGAGAAGCGCGGGTTGTCCTTGCGCTGATCATCGCCGGAGAACACACGATCCGGACCGATCTTGCCGCTGAGCAATCCAAGTGCAAGTGAGGAATAGCTGAGCAAGGATACGCCATTCTCACGGCACACCGGCAGCAATGTGCCTTCGATGTCGCGCTTGACCATCGAGTATTCTTCCTGGATGGCGTCCAACTGCCCCTCGGCCACATAGGCCCGCACCTCGTCGACCGAGGTATTGCTGGCCCCGATCGAACGGATCTTGCCTTGCTGTTTCAGGATCTCCAGCGCCTCCATCGTCTCGGCAATAGGTGTGGTCGGGTCCTGCCAGTGGGTGATGTAGTGGTCGATGTAGTCGGTGCCCAGGCGGGTCAGGCTCTGCTCAACCTCATGGATGATCGCGTCCTTGCCCAGATAGCGATGCACCGGCTTGCCGTCATAGTCGAAGAAGTGGTTTCCCTTTTGCGTATGCCAGACCAGCCCGCATTTCGTGGCCAGCACAACCTTGTCGCGCCGACCCTTTAGCGCCTTTCCCACAATGTCTTCAGCGACGCCCTGACCATAAGCGGGGGCCGTGTCGATCAGCGTCACCCCTGCATCGACCGAGGCCTGAATTGCCGCAATGGACTTCGCCTCGTCCGTGCCGCCCCACATCCAGCCACCGATGGCCCATGTGCCCAGCCCGATGACCGATGCTTCGATCCCAGACGCTCCGATTTCCCGTGTCAGCATCTCATGCGACATCCCGTGTTCCTTCCATTTCCTATATGACTGCGGTCGCTGTATCTTCGTCCAGGATCAGCGAGTTGAGAAACTTTCCGTTCAGCACTGCCTTGATTGGCTGCACTTTCTGCGCCCCTGCACTGACCCCGATCACGCGCGAGCACTGCGCCAGATCGGATGGTGAAACTGACACCAATCGCGAGTTCAGGGCATAGTTCGACACAGACCCGTCGATATGGATGAGATGGGCCAGGAGCTCTCCGATCACGCCCATGCCAATCAGCATCTTGCGATCCGCCTCGGGCACAGGGTGCAGGTCGTAATAGCTGGAGCCTTCCGGCTCGATCGATCCGACCCCGACCAGAGCGACATCTGCCCGGCGGGCCAGGTCCAGCACCTCGCGGATCGAGGAGACCTGTTCCAGCATGTCGCGCTGTTCACGGCTTTCGGCGAACAGCGGTGCGTGCAACAGCATGGTTTTGCCGCCCAACCGGTCTGCCATCTGCGTCGCCAGATGATTAACGTCGGTGTAGTACTTGCCCTGAATACCTCCGGTCAGCGGTACAACGGTCACGTCAAAATCACGCTCGGGTTCCAGCGCTTCGACCGTTGCACTGACGGCCTTGCCGCCGGTGATTGCGATGACATCCCCATCCCGCAGGGTTTCAACCAGATGACTGGCGGCAGCGCGGCCGACCTGTTGCAGCGTCGTCTCGGTGCTGCCGGCGACCGACGGGGTGACGATGGCGTCGCTCAGACCGGTCGACCGGGCCAGATCACGTTCGATATCCATCAACGTCTCGAACGGGCTTTCGATGTCAATCTTTACCATGCCCATATTGCGGCCCTGTGTGATCAGGCGATTGACCTTCGAGTTCGACAGGTTCAGCGTCCGGGCAATATCGGCCTGCTTCTGACCTTCCAGGTAATGCAGGACCAGAACGGTGTGGATCTGCCGGATCAGTTCGAAGTCTTTCTTTTTGTCCGCCATCACCCGCGCCTCTTGTTCAGGTAGTGGTCGATGGTGACCGCCGCCAGCAGGATCGATCCACGGATGATGTCCTGCCAGTAGACCGACACGTCCAGCAGCGCCAGCGAACTGGACACCAGCGACAACAGGATGACGCCGAGGATTGCGCCAAGGATCGACCCCGAGCCGCCTTTCAGACTGGCCCCGCCGATCACTGCAGCGGCGATGATGGTCAGTTCCAGCCCCAGCCCGAACGTCGGCTGCGCCGAGCCGAACCGGGCCATGTAGATGATGCCCGCCACGCCGCAGAGCGTTGAACACAACGTGGTGGTCAGAAAGAACACCTTCTTCGTGCGGATGCCCGAATAGGCCGCGGCCTTTTCGTTGGAACCGGTATAGAACACCTTCCGGAACATGGTCGTGCGCCGCAGCATGAAATCAAAGGCGATCACGAAGACAAGGAAAATGATGATCACTATCGGGATCGGTCCGACAGATCCCTGTCCGATGAATTTGAACTCGGGCGGCAGGGTGTACAGCCCCAGCGGCCGTCCACCGGTGAACAACAGGCAAGCCCCCCGCGCAATTACCATGATTGCCAGCGATACGATGAAATGATGCAGCCCAACGCGGGTTACGAAGAACCCCATGAAGGCCCCGATGGCCGTACACAGCGCGATCGCCATGGCCGAGGCTACCCACGGGTTCACCCCGCTCATGAAAAGCCACCCGGCGATCACCATGGCCAGCGCCGTGACCGAACCGACCGACAGGTCGATCCCCCCCGAGATCAGCAGGATTGTCATGCCGATCACCAGCAGTCCGTCCACCGCAAAGGCCATCGACATCGCCCGCATATTGGCCCAGGTCAGGAAATAGGGTGAGGCGAAGGACATGATCAAAAACAACGCCAGAATGATGACAATCAACCCCGTTTCGCGCATTTGAAACAGGCGTTTCAGCGGCGGTATGCTTTCGGCGGGTCCCGCTTGGGTCAGGTTCACCGTGTTGTCCATATTCGTCCCTCCGCTCATGCGACCGAAGCCTGCACTTCCGCAATGGAAGCTAGATGCATGATGTTTTCTTCCGTCATTTCGTCGCCTGTGACCTGCCCGCTGATGCGCCCTTCACGCACAACCAGCACACGGTCGCAGACACCAGTCAGTTCGGGCAATTCCGAAGAAATCACGACGATCCCCACGCCCTCATTCGCGAGGTCACGCAGAATGCGGTGGATTTCAGACTTTGCGCCAACGTCGACACCGCGGGTCGGTTCATCCAGAAAGATCAGACGCGGGTTGACCGAAAGCATCTTGGCAAGCGCCACTTTTTGCTGATTGCCGCCCGAAAGCGAGGACACCGGGTCGCTCAATGATCCGCATTTCAGGTTCAGCTTGCGCCCGAGCGCTTCGGCCTGGGCCGTTTCCGCCGCGGGCTGGATCAGGCCAAGTCCGTTGGCCACCTGTTCAAGCTTCAGGGCCGAGACGTTGGCGGCGATTGGCAGTTCAAGGAAAACCCCATCGCCTTTGCGGTCCTCGGACAGGTACACCATCCCCTTGGCGATACTGTCCTGATAGTTGCGCAACCTGAGTTCTTCGCCATTCAGCCAAACCTGCCCGGACGCATCCCCTTCCAGCTTGCAGATTGCCTTTGCGATCTCGCTGCGGCCCGCACCGATAAGTCCTGCAATGCCTAGGATCTCACCCTTGTTCAGGGTGAACGATACATCACGGAATCGCGCCGCCTCGGTCAGGTTGCGAACGTCCAGCATCACCTCGTCTGACGGGGTGCCCTGCTTCTTGGGGTACAGCTCATCGATCACCCGTCCGACCATTGCATTCACCACGTCACCGGGCTGTATGTCGGCCACATTCCGCGTGACGATGTGCTGGCCATCCCGGAACACCGAAACCCGGTCGCAGTTGTCAAAGATCTCAACCATTCGATGCGAGATATAGATGATGGAAATCCCCTGATCCGCCAGATTGCGCATGATCCCGAACAGGGTCCGAGCCTCGGATTCCGTGAGTGCGGCTGTAGGCTCGTCAAGGATCAGAATGCGGCAATCCAGCGTCAGGGCCTTTGCAATCTCAACCAGTTGCTGGTTGGAGATCGAAAGGTTCTTAACCAGAACCGAAGGATCGATGTCGCTGAGTTGGCGGAACACATCGACCGCATCACGCTCCAGTTTCTTGTAATCCATCAGCCATGACCGGCTGATATTGGTTTTGGCCATGAAGATGTTCTCGGCCACCGACACATCCGGGCACAGAGCGATCTCCTGATGGACAAAGCCGATACCCAGTTGCTGCGCCATCGTGGGTGACGAGATTTTGACCGGCTTGCCATCGAGAACGATCTGGCCGCTGTCCGGTTGCAAAATCCCGTCGATCACGTTCATCAGTGTCGATTTTCCTGCACCGTTTTCCCCTGCAATCGCGTGGATTTCTCCTTGGCGGAGTTCAAAGTCGATCCCGCGCAGTGCTTTGACCGGGCCAAAGGACTTGCTGAGGTTCGATATCCGAAGGATCACATCGTCTTGCATTGCACCACCTGTTCGGGTGTCTCATTTTTGGTTGATGTCCTGAACCGCCCGCGAACTGATTTGGAACTGCGCGGGCGGCTCGTCGGGGAGCTCTCGGATCAGGCCGGATCGCGGCCTTCCATGTAGACGTTCAGGTCAAAGCTGTCCGCGTTGTCCTTGGTGATGACTGCAAAGCCATTGTCCACGAACGGTATCTGAACCGGGTTGAAACCGCTGGTCCGCCAATCGTTGAACGGATCGAAAATGTCCGATCGGTTTGCCAGATGCACCGCCATGAAGCCCATGAAGCCCTGTACACCCTGGTTTGGGTTCAGCGACATGTGGATGTTGCCCGCTCGGATGTGTTCCAACGTGGTGGGCGTCACATCCGCGTGCATGATCAGAAGGTCCGAGCCAGCTTCCAGCTTCGCCGCAACAGCACCTTCGGCAGAACCCGCTTCGGGAATCCAGATCGCCGCCACATTCGGATTGGCCTGAATGATCGAGGCTGTCGCGCGGTAGGCCGCATTGCTGTCCTGGTTCGTGGCCTGACGTCCGACCAGTTTCATGTTCGGATAATTGTCTTCCATGTATGCAATCAGCGACGTGACGCGCAGATCGTGGTTTGACTGTCCCGGATTCTCGAGAACCGCGTATTCGGCGCTGTCACCTACTTGTTTGACGATCTCTTCTGCCGCGAACTTCGCCTCGGCATGGTTGTCCGAGGTGATATAGCCGGTGCGCTTTGAGCTTGGGCTGTCGGCGGCAAAGGTGACGATCTCGGTGCCATTGTCGACAGCGCGATTGATCGGCTCGATGAACGGGTCAGACTGCATCGGGTGCAACAGAACACCTGCGGGCTGCTTCACCAGATCCTGCTCGAACGAGGCGATCTGCTTGGTGATGTCGTAATCCGGCGTGCCTGAGAAAACGGTTTTGCAACCAAACGCCTCGGCAGCCTGTTTGAAGCCCTGGTATACCGGCACCCAATAGGGATGACCCGAGACCATCACGTTCATGATGTATGTCTCATCGGGTTCGCACATGATGCTTTCGGCCTGCGCTGGCGCGGCAGAAATCCCGGCAACCGCCAACGCGGCGGACGCAATAATACTGTTTGCCTTCTTGATGTTCATCGGTTTCCTCCCTGCAGAATGCTCCTGCGACTGCGGCGCATTGTTCGTTCAGCACCAACTGTGCAAGAAATTTCTGAATGTGATGTTTATTGCACATTCCCTGTCTAAGGGTGATGCACCGGTGGCGTCAATAATTTTTGACAAAAATTTTTGTCCTTGAAATTTATTTCGTCACCATACTCTGGATGGCTATCTTTGAAAGGGAACGTAGCGTACCGGACTGCAGTAATTCTCCGCTACTGAAGCGGTCCGCCCGTATTGTTGGAAACGGAGGGTCAAATATGGGTATCAAGCGGCACATACCGGAAGAGATCGTCGGGAAACTACGGCAGGTTGAGGTGCTATGCGGTCAAGGGATGCGACGTATAGATGCCATTCGCCAAGTGCAAATAACCAAGCAGAAGGACTATCGCTGGCGGAAGTAATATGGCGGTATTGGAACTGACCAACTGAAGGAACTAAAGCGCCATCAGAAGGAAAATGAGCGTCTGTGCCAAGCAGTGTCCGATCCGACGCTGGATAAATTGAACCTTTCGGAGGCCGAGCGGGGAAACTACTAAGCCCTTAGCGTCGTCGTGCTTGCATTGAACATGTGCGAAGTCAGTTCCACAACTCAGAGCGTGGGCCTGTCGAGGGTTGCGTAAGAACCGTTCGACGCAGCGCACGGTTCCAAGAGGCCGTGCCGTTTAAGACCGGCTGGCTGCCGACATGATCGAACTCACCCGACAATGAGACCGCCACGGTTGTCGCCGGATTGCGGCTTCGCTGAAAGATGCCGGCAGCGGAGTGAACGACAATCGTGTCGAATGTCTATTTGATGACCGACGCCTGATCCACGCGCCTGATTGATACGGGGTGCACGCGCTCAATAATTGACAAACAGTTACAACAAAACGGATCATCGTCGAGATCTCGTCAACTTCAAAGAAGACCGATGCGACTGTTTTATATCCTACTTGTACCCGTCTTCGTTGTTGTTTTGGTTATTCTTCTTATCAGTAGCCTTGTTCCGCCCGAGACCATTCGGCTTGCCACTGGGCCAAAAGATGGCGGGTATTGGCGGATTGGCCTCGAGTATCAGTCCAAGCTTGCCAGGGACGACATATCGTTAGAGCTGGTGGAAACTGCTGGTTCCGTCGAGAACATTCAACGGCTCATTGACGGAGATGTGGACGTTGCCTTTGTGCAGGGCGGCATTCCTCTTCCCAGAGGAGAGAATCTAGAGTCACTCGGGGCTCTCTTCCCTGAACCGCTGGTGATTTTCAGACGTTCCGCCGCGCAAGTTGGCCGATATCCCGGAGATTGGCGCGGGATTCGTTTGGCTGCTGGACAAGTCGGATCAGGCACACGTGCCGCAGCACTGGCACTCATAGAAGCCGCAGGCCTTCAGGACTCGGGCATCGAATTGCAGGAAATTGGCGGATTCGAGGCCATCGCCGCGTTGCGTGCTGGCGAGGCAGATGCAGCCTTGTTTGTGTCGCCTCTGGATGCGCCATACCTGACAGAGGCCATAGTCGATCCCAAGTTGGATCTGATCCAAATGGCCTTGATCGACGCCCTGTCTTTCAGATTTGTCAGCGGCCATTCCGTTGTTGTTCCAGCCGGGTCAACCTCTTTGGCCCCGCCGCGACCCGCGCATGATGTCAAAATACTGACTTTGACTGCATCGATGATCGCGACAAACGAGCTGCACCCGGCTGTTGTCGACAGGCTTGTTCATAGCGCAAGCAAGATCCACGCAGACCGAACCGTTCTGCGAGCGGCCAAGGAGTTTCCAAACACCAATTCCCCTCCGGCCCCAATTAATGACGTCGCCTGGCACATGATCAACTCTGGGCCCAACATTCTTCACGATATCTTTCCATTTTGGGTTGCGGCCCAGTTTGGTCGGGTGCTGCTCTTTCTCTTGCCGATTTTATTCCTTGCGCCGCTGCTGCGTCTCGTCCCGGCCCTTTACGTCTGGTTTCAAAACCGAAGAGTTTGGCGACACTATCAACACATTGCATCGCTGGAAGCAGAAATCGAGGACGCTGCCACGGCAGAGGAGATTGAAGCTGTAGCGAAGAAGCTCGATGACGTATCTGCGACACTCGCGAGTTTAAACTTGCCTCTCGCTTATCGGCAAAAGGCTTACGACGCGCGGATGCACATCGAACTTATTTCTCAGGAAATCGAACGCCACCGCGCCAATCGGCAACAAGAGCCCTAGTTTTTGTCGCAGTAACCATCTCGTTTCGCTCCACGAGGTCTGGAGACAGAAATGCTGGTTGGGAGGACCTCGTGGCTGAGTTGTTATGTTGCACCGTCAAACGCGCCTCGAACAAAAGCCGGTTCGCCCGCAATTCGGATGTAGGACCTGTTCAAACCTATGTCCGGTTTCCGTATAGCGGTCAGTGGGACGTCAAGGCAGAGGTTTCCGCAGTGCTGACTGGAATTGAGCGTCCGGTTTCAGCCGCTTCCTGGGCATCAGACAGAAGCGCTCAGACGACCGCGTTGAACTCAATCCAAACCCAATAGACGTGGAGGAATTCTGAGGAACGCATGTATTGAGTATCTGTCTAGGTGACTCATTTGGGGTCTGGTATTAATACTTCTGTGCAGTTTGCACGCGCAAACCGATTTCTCGGTTCCTGACCTTTAGGGAGGAAAAAATGTACGCATTCAACAATCGTTTGATGGTCGTCTTTGCCAGCTTTTTGTTTGTCTTTGCCTTTGCGAATACGGCATCCGCTAAATTCACGGCAGAAGACGCTGCAAAGCTCGACGCTGAAGCAGACGCAACTTTAGCCCAGTTCAAAGCCGATGCAAAAGGTGCCGACGAGGTGCTGGCGAGTGCCAAGGGTGTTTTGGTTTGTCCGAGTATCACCAAAGCCGGCCTTGGTTTTGGCGCCGAAGGCGGTCGATGTGTGCTGGTCACCGGAGCCAATGAAAAGCTGTACTACAACACCTTCGGCGTAAAGGGAGGGTTCATCGCCGGAATACAGTCTCATTCCATGATTTTGGCGCTGAATACAGACGACGCGTTGGCAAAGTTCACCAGCAATGACCGCGAGTGGGAATTGGGTGTGGATGCATCAGTGGCCGTCGCCAAAGTCGGCGCTGGAGGCGACTTGGATACCACTAACCTCAAAAGCGATATTGTATCCTTCATTTTTGGCCAAAAGGGTTTGATGGCCGATGTGAGCTGGAAAGGGTCTCGTTTCAAAAAAATCGAAATCGAACAGTAATTCGGAACGTAATAAACGAAGTTTCGCGGAACCCAAAATAAATCTGAGTTCCGCGAAAACTTGTTGGTGTCGAGCATTCAAAAACTGGGAGGTCTGGTTCGATTCTTCGCAAGGACATCAGGGGCTTTCTCAGAGCCACACTTGACGGCTGCGACGTGTCTCGTTCACGGAAGTGTCTTCAGACTGCCCGTTCAAGCCATTCCAGCGTCTTCCGGGCTGTCTGGGGCCATGTTTCGTCGAACTGTAGGTAGTGACAAGCCCTCTCTGCGACTAGAAAATCTGCAGTTTCATATAGGGAAGCCATGTTCCTTGCCGTGCTTGTTGCAACTGCCTTGTCTTCCGTTCCCGAAACAAAAAGCAAAGGACAGGTTACCTTTTCAGGATCGATCAGGGTCGTCTGGCGCGCATCGAACATCCAGAAGACAAGTTCAAACAGCACGCGACCGGACTCGGTGCCAAGACGTGCGTGAATGTCGCGCTGTAGATCGTCCGGCAGTGTATTCAGCCCGTATTTTGAAAGAAGATCTAAGTCCTGTCCAAGCGCGTGTTCCCACAAAGCACCGGACGAAATGAAAAGTTTTCCCAGATCACGTTCTCCGTCAGTCGTTGCCAAAACACCGTTCATCACGCTGCTGTTGAGAAGAACGCCAGCTTTCACCGCGCGTTCAGCCGCCAACAGTTGTGCAACGACGCCGCCAAGGGAGTGACCTACGACAACCGGAGCCTCGCCGATTTCTTTGATTAACTGCCTCGCGTCATCTACGTAATCCGCGATACTCAACCCGACCAGTTTGTTATCGCGCTCTGGACCGGTTGGAAGGTCATGATAGCGGTAGTTCATGCTGTGGCAGGCATATCCCGATGCCTCATAGGACGCACGAACATTCTCCATCGTCCACGCGGCCGCGTTTGTACCTGTCAATAGAAGTACCGGAGGCCTGTCTTTTTTCGGCATTCAAAATCTCCACGGATGACTTTTACAACGCGGACGCGATGCCGTCGGATGGCCCATTTAGATTTTGCCAGATCTAATTTGGCGGCAAGGTGCCTTGATCCTCTACGTCTACAAGGCGGACCCAGGGCAAGTTTAACCGAACAACCGCTCTGCGGACAAAGCCGTTTTGTCATCAGCTTGGGCGGCTGTTTCGGGAAGCCCGCGATGTTTGAGGGTAGCGCCCTGGGAGGCCTGAAGGCATGGGCTGTGCTATCATTTCAAGAACCGGGTCCTCCCCGAGACTCGAATTCCTTCACCCGGCGTGGCGCTTATAATTGAATGAAGCAATGACCTTGCTCCCATGTCCTCGCCCTGAACGATTTCGATCTCGCCGTCATGAGGCCAGCCGATATCCCGAAGGTACCCCGACAGCGCAGCGGCGGCGGCCCCTGTCGCAGGATCTTCGAACACGCCACCGATTGCGAATGCATTGCGGCTGTGAAAACGGCGCGGCGTTTCCGACCAAAAAAGGTTGATCGTGGTCAGATCATACTGCCGCATCAACCGCGCCCCCTCGGCCAAATCATAAGACATCTTTGCAAGCGTGCGCCTGTCTCGAAGCGCAATTAGCAAATGGTTGTTTCCCGCATTGGCGAGCGCGGAAGGAAGGGCGGGGTCAAGATCAGTCTCTTTGAGATCGAATAGAGAAAGCGCAGCCTTCAATAGGGCCGGATCCGCCGCGGCGCTACGGGTGGCGGGCGATGTCAGAGTGGTGCTTCCGTCAGCATTTGTTTCGACGGTTATGCGGCCCGCGTTCATGTTGAGCTGTATCAAGCTCTGCCCATTGTGCTCGGCCAGCACGCTACCCAGTGCAATCGTGGCATGCCCGCAAAAAGCCACCTCTTCTTCCGGGGAGAAGAACCGCACCCGCCAACCGTCATTCTGGGGCGCGGCAAATACAGCTTCGGAATAACCGATTTCTTTTGCAAGACGTTGCATCTCGGGCTCGGAGGGAAGCGACTCTCCGACCACGACACCCGCGGGATTGCCACCTTCAGAGCCATCGGAGAAGGCCGCAACACGGAAAACATGCTGGTGCGTTTTATCTTTCATGATCTTGGTCCTTTTCTGCCGTTACAGCCTTGGAACAGTCAGCCAGGAGCCGCAGAATCCAATTCTGCTCGTGCGCATTGAAACCCCGGCGTAGGGGCACGCCAGGGCCGGTTACGGTCATTCATTGATGCGTGCGAGGAAATCTTGCATCTCGACGGCAATGACATCGCCATATTCCTCGAGAGCGAAGTGCCCTGTATCAAGCAGATGGAACTCCACGTCATCTAGATCAGCCTTGTAGGGGTGGGCACCTTCAGCCGGGAAGATGTGGTCGTTCTTTCCCCATACAATCAGCGCCGGAGGCTGATGCTCTCTGAACAGGGCCTGCCACTTTGGGTATTCCGCGACGTTGGCACCGTAGTCCAAGAACATCTCAAGCTGGATTTCTTGGTTTCCTGGGCGGTCAAGCAGATACTGGACGTGCCAGAAGTTGTCGGGATTTACCGTCGAGACGTCGCCAACACCATGGGTAAATTGCCATTTGGTAGCATCAAGGGTCAGGAAGCCGCGCAGTGCATCGCCGTTCTCGGCGCTTGGGTCGGCCCAATATGTCTTGATTGGGTCCCAGAACTCCCGCAATCCCTCTTCGTAAGCATTGCCGTTCTGAATGATAAAGCCGGTAACACGTTCGGGGTGTTCGGCAAACATCCGGTAGCCGATGGGCGCGCCGTAATCCATCAGATAGACGGCGTAGCTATCGACCCCTTTTGCGTCGATCAAACGCGTGACTGTGTTTGCTGCATTGGCAAAGCTATAGTCATAGCTTTCGGCGGAAGGCATGTCCGATGCACCGAAGCCAAGATAGTCTGGAGCAACCACGTGGTACTCTTCGGCCAAGATCGGGATCAGTTCGCGGAACATGTGCGATGAAGTGGGAAAGCCGTGAAGAAGCAGGACTGTAGGGTTCGAGGGGTCTCCGGCCTCGCGATATGCAATGGTGTGCCCGTCGATATCCATCGACTTCATGTTGACGGCAAATGGGCTTTCAGCCGCGATAGCATTGTTGGGCAGGGCCGCTGGCAAAAGTGTTGTAGCAGCAAGAAGCGCCGCAAGTGCGGGAGGGTGCAACCGTTGCGTCATTGATCAGTTCCTTTCAGGGTTTGGTTGGAGTGCCGGGCGCTTTGAAGGCACGCATGGCAATGGATTCGGCCCTCAGAGCCTCGTTTTCACGGCGCAACGCCGCAATCTCTTCATGTGCCTCATCAACCGTGAGGCGACGCGGTATGTGGCTGGGGCAATTCCAGTCGAAGGCCTCAACGGTGATAAGGACTGCGCGCTCGGGACGCGCCGGATAGGATTGGTCGTGAAACTGACCCAGAACTTCGGGATTGTCGGCGCCTTCAATCAGGCGAGCACGTCCCCAGATTTTCAGTCGGCGGCGGTTGGGGTAGTCCATTAGGATCATCGATAACCGATCGTTGCCCGATAGGTTCCCGGTGCTGATGTACTGTCGGTTTCCGAGGAAGTCGGCGTAGCCGAGCGTTTGTGATGACAGCACCTTCAGAAAGCCGGTCGGGCCGCCGCGGAATTGGACGTATGGCCACCCAGTTTGGGACACCGAAGCCTGATAAAACCCGTCTCGTTCGGCGATGAAGCGGACCTCTTGGGGGCCGAGCTCATCGGGGTATGCCACGTCGTTGGCCAAGAATTTGCTGTATGTCTCCGCCGAACCCATTCGCGACTGCTGAAAGCGGACAGCGGGCGTAAAGGCGATGGTCGCGAAGGCTCGTGCCATAGCGTTTTCCTTTCGGACGTTAGTTAGTTTTTTTAAGTGATCCGCCCGAGTGGGCCGTTTGTAGTGTCAAATTTGTGTGCCCCTGGGCGGTTTGACAAACGACTATATCTATCGCAGGATTAGAAAAACTTAGCCAAAGATATGATCCGGAAAAACTATCCCCTCAACGCGCTTCGCGCCTTTGAAGCCGCCGCACGCCATCTCAGTTTTGTCGCAGCAGCCGAAGAGTTGTCAGTGACGCCGGCCGCGATCAGTCACCAGATTAAGAAATTGGAAGGGTTTCTCGGTGTTTCTCTTTTTCGACGGCGAACGCGAGGCCTGGTCCTTGTCGAGGCGGGGCAGCTCTTGGCCAAGGAGCTGCAAACAGTGTTTGCAAACCTCGATCAGGCGATGGAGCATGTGGCAGAAGCGGACAAGGGGGGCTCGTTGGCGTTGACCGTGGCGCCTACATTTGCCGCCATGTGGTTGATCCCAAGGCTGCAGAAATTCTATTCTCAGCATCCTGATATCGACGTGCGGATTTCGACGAGCCTTGGTCTTGTCGATTTCCAGCGCGACGATTTTGACGCCGCCATTCGGCTTGGGCATGGAGAATGGCCCGGTCTTGAAGCCATCAAGCTCTTTGATGAATCCGTCATCCCGATGTGCAGCCCGCGCCTGCTGGAAGGGCCAAATGCGATCAGAACGCCGTCTGATCTGAGGAAACATGTTCTGCTGCACAATCATTCAATGGACTTTGATCCCAACGCGCCAACTTGGCAGACTTGGCTGGACACCAGCGGTACGCAAAACGTGGACGCCACGCGTGGGATGCATTTCAGCCTTCCGGATCATGGGCTGCAAGCCGCCATCGATGGCGCTGGCGTTGTTCTGGGTTGGCGGTTTCTTTCTGCAAAAGATGTCCAGGCCGGGCGCGTGGTTGAACTTTTTGATCTGGCAATTCCTCTCGGGTCCACATTTCACCTTGTTTATCCAGAGGCGCATTCTCGACGTCCAAATATTGCCGCGCTTCGCGATTGGATGTTGCGAGAGCTCAAAGACCCCGAAATGGAAAGCGTGAGTTCGAGCAGATCTTAGAGCTTCCTTTTGTTGCGAATGGCTGGGATGCAGGCGACGAGGGCAGTATTGCGAGAACGCGGCAAATGTCAGTCTTCCGCCGTTCCTAACCACTACTGCGCAATTCAGCTTAGTCGCCTTTGGCCAAATGCTAACCAATGGCAAGATCGAGACTTACTTAACACCAGATTAACCAAGGCTAACCGCCTCTAACACATCGACGTGCGCGCTGTAGCGCGAAAACACGCAAAGGTTCGTATTGGCAACTCCCAGTGTCTCCTGGAAAACGGAGACGTCGGTATCATGGTGGCTTGTCTGCCGGGGCAGCATCGTTCGACACTACGGTATCAGCCACGTGCACGGGAAGACGAAGTTCGTCTCGTAGCAGACAAGATCGCACTGTCGCGGCAATACGGCAGCTACGGTTACCGTAGCGTTGCTGTTCTGCTGAGAGATGCGGGCTGGCAGGTCATTGTCGATCGTTTAGAACATATGGACACGGGAGGGATGAGGGTGTCTCGCGTGCCAGTCGCGCTCGAACCTAATCGGCCGGTCGTTAGTAGTTCCTAAATGACCGCTGCGCGGGCAAACCGGCCTCCATTGCAATGGCCAATTAACTCGCAACAAACATGTTCCACGTGATGCGTTTCAAGGAATAGTCGGCGCAATAACATACAGAGCTTTTAAAGCTTCGCTGGGCTCGATCCCTGGCAACGCAGTGCGAAAAATCTCTTCCATAGTGCCTCGGGCATACATTTCGGACAGAATAGTATCAAGGATCAGTCGAAAGTCATCATCGCCCCTCGCGATGGCTAACCCTTGCTTTTCTATCGTCAGTATTTCTTGGGATAATTTGAATTTGCCTTTCAGTCCGGCAGCAATATAGTTGACTAACAATATCGACTGATCCGCAAAATATGCGTCGATTTTACCGTCTCGTAGCGCCTTGATTCCGTCTGGATGTGAAGCAAACCGAACCATCCTGGCGTCGATGCCTGCGGCATCAAATGTATTCTGTACGGAGGCTTCAGTTGTTGTGCTGCTTCTCATGCCAACCTTTTTCCCCGCGAGTGCGCTCATGGTGCCCTCAGCCTCGATTGGTAACAATATGGAAGTACCATCAACAAAGGTAGGGATTGAGAAATCAACAATTTCGCGACGAGAAAGCGTGATAGTCGCTGCCCCGCAAAGTATATCTATCTCTCCGGAGGCAACTTTGTCGAAACGATCCTTGGAGTCGACCGGTATGAACCGAACGTTTAAGTCCTTTAGATCCAGTTTCTTCGCAACAGCCTGCGCTACTTGATCGCAAATCAACGGCGACAGACCAAACGGCCGACCTTGGTCGTTCACGTAAGACAATGGAGCAGCATCTGTTCGAAAACCAAATCGGATTTCGTTGTTGTTTGTTATTCTTTCGATTGTCTGAGCAACTGCGCCGGTTGTGAATAGAACCGAAACAATAAGTACTGAAAGCAAGCGCATGGGTTTTCCTTCTTTAGCCGGGGCACGTATTGAAATTTGCCTGTCTTTAGTTACGCAATACCGCCACCTACAAATCCAAGCAGCACAAATGTGACGTATCTCGTTCCTAGGCGAGGACTGTGTAACCACCTTGCAGTATTTCTCTGCGAAAAGAACGTGGCAGAATTGAACTTGGAAATTGGGAGACAGGTTTCACTTCCCTGGTGTTCATTGTCGGTCAATGAAGCAAAATTCAATTCACTTGAACCCAGTTCGCCCAACTCCGGTTACGCACTTGGTCCGAAGATAGACCACCCTGTCGCGCGGACCAACTCTTGAAATGCGATGGTTGACAAATGAGAATTGCCCTTTGGATCGAGCCCGGGGCTCCAGGCGACTACAGATGCGATACCAGGTACAATGCACAAGATGCCGCCGCCTACGCCGCTTTTCGCTGGAAGGCCAACACGGAAGGCGAACTCGCCCGATGCATCGTATGATCCACACATCATCATCAGTGCAGTAACTCTTCTTGCTCGTTGCGCGGACAATACTGCAGAGCCGTTGGCCGGATTTTGACCCGCTGAGGCAAGAAATCGACCTGCCAAAGCCAGCTGTTCACAAGACATGGCGATGCTACACTGGCGAAAGTACAGAGATAGAACATCCTCTACCGGCGCCTTAAGATTCCCTTCCGCCCGCATAAAATGGGCAAGCGCACGGTTTCTGGATCCAGTTCGCATCTCAGATTCCGCAACTGACGCATCGACCTCAATCGAGTCGTCCTCTGAAAGCTCTCGGCACAACTTCAATAGGTCGTTGATGGCCTCGTCAGAAGAGCGGTCTTCGAGCAGAACATCGGCCACTACGATCGCACCGGGGTTGATAAACGGGTTCCTTGGGATTCCGCGCTCGTGTTCTAGCTGAACGATGGAATTGAATGGATCGCCGGATGGTTCCCGGCCAACTCTTTGCCACAAAGTGGCGCCAACCCGTTGCAGCGCCACTGTAAGCGAGAACACTTTTGAGATGCTCTGAATCGAAAAGAGTTTGCCAGCATCTCCAGCGGACACTAACGCACCGTTGACGGGTGCAACGGCAATACCGAATTGGTTCAGATCGACTGTGGCGAGTTCTGGAATATACTGCGCGACTTTCCCCCTGTCAGACATGCCGGCTATGCGATCTGCAATATCGTCCAAGACTTCCTGAAGCTTTTCGCCGTCAGTGTTTTTGAGTTTCGGCATGGATCTCCTCCGTCCAGACAGTGTGATCTACGCCTTTACTAAGCTCGGGAAATTTGCTGGCAACAAAGCGAGGCTCAAGGTTCTGCCGGCGTTGCGAGAAATAGTCTAAAGTCAGTTTATAGACGGTGCCGGACAGCAGCAGTATCGCAACCAAATTGATTGTTGCCATTATTCCCATGGCCGCATCCGCGAAATTGAACACTGTGGCAACAGCTTGCACAGCGCCCCAGACAACCATTGCGAGACAGCCCAATCGCAGGACGTAAATTGGCAGCTTCCCTTCCAATTTTAGGAACGTCATCGCGTTTTCGGCATATGAGTAATTACCCAGGATGGATGTGAAACCAAAAAAGACGATAGCAACCGCGATAAAGTGGCGGCCGATTTCGCCAAGATGGACCGCGGCCGCGTCTTGAGTAAGTCGCATTCCGGTAGGCCCATCTATTTCGATTGCGCCTGATAGAAGTATTAGCAATGCAGTGGCCGTTGCGACCAAAATCGTATCCACGAAACACCCAAATGCTTGGACGAAACCTTGGCTGGAAGGGTGGTGGGGATCAGGTGTGGCGACTGCTGCAATATTTGGTGCTGAACCCATGCCCGCTTCGTTTGAGAAAAGCCCCCGTTTGATGCCGTTAAGTGCTGCAGCCATGACACCTCCTGTCACGCCTCCGGCAGCTTCCTGAAGGCCAAATGCCCCGGCAACAATCGACCACAACATAGCGGGTACTTCGGAGATGTTCAGGACTACGACAACACAGGCAAGCAAGAGGTAGAGACCCGCCATAAGCGGTACGACAATCTCTGCAAACTTTGCGATGGTTCTTATTCCACCGAATATTACTACCGCTGCGGCTGCAGCAAGCGCTATGCCAACGCCCAACTTGTTCAACCCGAACGCGCCCTCGAAAGCCTCTGCAATCGAGTTGGATTGGACGGCGACAAAAACCAAACCAAAGCTGACTATCAGGCAGATCGAGAAAACGACTCCAGCCCAAGGCGCATTCAAGGCGTTGGCCATGTAGAACGCGGGACCTCCCCTGAACCTTCCGTTGGACGATGTGACTTTATAGAGTTGGGCCAAAGTACTTTCAGAATAAGCCGTGGCCATTCCAACCAATGCCACGATCCACATCCAAAAGATGGCGCCTGGACCTCCCAAGGTCAGGGCCACGGCTACGCCAGCCAGGTTACCAGTGCCGACACGTGAAGCCAGGCTCACTGTCAGGGCTTGAAAAGGAGTAATACCTCTTTTGTCCGTGCTCTTTGCAGAAGTGAGCACGCGCACCATTTCCCCAAAATGGAGAAACTGAAGTGCGCCAAGACGAATTGTAAAAAAGATACCGGTCGCAAGAAGTCCGTAAATCAATACGTAGTTCCAAAGAACCGTGTTTATGCCGTTAACCAATATTTCCATTGTGCGCCTCTTGAGAATTCAAACACTTCCCGGAAGGCAAACATAGTGTGCCTGTTTTTCATCATGCACGAAGATGCGACAATTGTCAGGAATATGCTGCGTAGTCTCCCGGCGGTTGGCGCGGGGATCACTGAAATTAAGCCACAAACTTATAGCGACGTAGCCAGTGGGCAGTCCGCCTGGCAGTCGCTCAAACCAAGTGCAACGAACGGCCGCTTCGGGCCGGCGTGACAGATGCTGCGCGTCGTACCAATGTCTGCTTACTTGTAGGAGAAGGTGGAGGTCTTATTGCTAAGACCTCCTCCAAAAAGTTTACGCGTTGAAGAACTCAGCCACAGCGTCAGTCGATGCTTTCACTGCTTCAGGCTTATAGTAGAAGTCAACGTGGCTGAACTCATCAAAGGCCAGCTCCTCGTGCTCGTTGGTCAGTTTCTCAACGAACGCGGTTGAGCAGATCGCGGTGAAGGCCGATGTGCTGTAAATGGTCAGCGAAGGCTGCACGATCTTGTCGGCATAGTGCTCGCCGATGGAGATCAGCGATTGCATGCCCTGATCACCGATATGCGCGTTGGTGAAGGTCGGCACCGCCACCGGGCGTTTGACGCCGTCACGGCCGTAATAGTCATAGGTTTCTTCAGCCATCGGGTTCACACCGGACCCTACGAACTCTTCGCGGGACTGACTGTCATCCAGACCAATCGTGTTTACGTAGTCCGGCTCGCCGGTTTCATACATTTTCTGCATGGAGGCGTTTGCCGCCGCGATCTGAGCATTGACCAAGTCGCGGTCGGTCCACTGGAACGGATCCGCCGCCATCATGCCCGAAACCATGGCGATCTTCTTGATGCGGTGGTCGGTCACGGCGGCCGAGGCGATGATCGAGCCGCCCTGACATACGCCGAGGCCGTGGATTTCTTCCACGAAAGGCAGGGTGCCGAGGTAGGAGACCGCGTCCTAGGTGTTTTCGATAAGGCGGAACATGTAACGCGACTGCTTGTGCTCGCCCGGAAGTGCCGGGGAAGAGCCCATGCCGATGTAGTCGAAACCAATGTAAAAAAAGCCGCGCGCCGACATTTCCGGGCCGTAGGTCGCGGGAATCTGGTCCTTGACTTGCGGGAAGGGGCTGGCACCTAAAATCGCCTTGTACTTCTTTGACGGATCGAAGTCCTCGGGCAGATACAGATCGCCCACAAGATCGAGGCCGAAGGATTTGAAGGTGACGGGGTTTGTGCCGGGTTTGAAGGACAATTCAGAGTCTCCTGCGTTGATGGGAAGTGATTTCTGTTTTGCAGTTGCGCCCCAGCCCACAAGAGACATCAGGGAGGCAATCGGCTCTGTTGCACAAATCGGCTGAACGCCGAGGTTCCCCTTTCCCCGAACGGACTTGTCCCACAGCTTCCGTGACGGGTATGCCGAGCGCGGTGTAGCCGTTCAGGACGGCGATGCGGACCTGGAACTCGGCGACCTGTCGCTCGAAGTCCCGCGCCATGAGCCGTTGTCCCAGCAGTTTCACACAATGCATCTTGGTCTCGACGCGGCTCCGGCGGTGGTAACCGCTCCATCTTCGCCAGAGGGCGCGGCCGAGGTATTTCGATGCCCGCAGCGCCTCGTTGCGCGCTACGGCACCAGCGGTGACGGTCTTCCATGGCTTGGCGTTCTTGCCGGGCGGGATGACGGCGTGGGCGCCGCGGTCAGCGATGGCATCGTGGCAATTGCGTGTGTCGTAGGCCCCATCTGCCGTGACGATGCCGATTTCCTGGTCCGCCGGGATCTGGCCGAGCAGGTCGGGCAAAACCGGTGCTTCACCAATGTGGCTCCCGGTGATCTCAACAGCCCGGATCTCCAGCGTTTCCTCGTCAATCCCGAGGTGGATCTTGCGCCAGACGCGACGCTTCGGGCCACCATGTTTGAGGGCGTGCCATTCGCCTTCGCCCTCGACCTTGATGCCGGTGCTGTCGATCAGCAGGTGTAGCGGACCCTTGGAGCCGCAATACGGGATATTGACGGCCAGCGTCTTTTGGCGGCGCGACAGCGTGCTGAAGTCGGGCACCGTCCAGTCGAGGCCAACCAGTCGAAGCAGACTTTCGGCGAAGCCAGTTGTCTGCCGGAGCGCCATCCCGAACAGCACCTTCATCGAAAGGCACGTCTGTATCGCGGCGTCGCTGTAGATCTGCTGGTGGCCACGCCTGCCTGTCGGCGCGCCATCCCAGCTCATCTCAGGGTCGAACCAGATCGTCAGCGAACCCCGGCGCTTGAGCGCTTCGTTATAGGCTGGCCAGTTCTTGGTCCTGTAGGTTGGGGGTGTAGGTCTGCTCATGCATCCCAGCTACCACGCTGGATTCACAAGATGAATCCCTCACGCGTTTTGCGCAACAGAGCCTCGAGCCAGGGCAAATGCCACACGGCCAATCCTCCTGCCACATTGAACCACGATGTGGCATAGAATGGAATTGACCACGGCAAAGATCACTCAGCGCGGCAAAGCTGTCGTCCGACAGAAACACTCAGATGACCGCTCCGAGCCCAGAACGGACTTTCATTTTTCAATTCCTCAAGAGTTGCTCGCGCAAGAAAGTTGCGAACGTTCAAAAAACCTGATGTGTTAATTTCATCTTGGGAGGGTTCAAAAATATGTTAATCAAAACGCTTACCACAACAGTTGCAATCATTGCCATTTCAGCGACTTTTTCGTCAGCCGATGAGCATGGAAACAATCCCTACGCCACACATAATGAACTCGGTCTTATGCAGGGCTTTCCGCCTCCAGCCGACAAGCGTGTCACTCGTAATAACGCGTTGTTTGGCGTACCCCTCATAGGGAAGGACACGTCATGAACGCACTCGTACGCGTGATATTAGTGGTTGGATCGTTGGTCGGGTGGAGTTCAGCGTATGCACAGGAGAAGCCCAACATCCTCCTGATCTTCATGGACAATTTCGGTTGGGGCGAACCCGGTTTCAATGGCGGCGGAATCGTACGTGGAGCAGCGACGCCGGAGCTGGACAAACTCGCTGCCGAGGGGCTGCGGCTGACGAACTTTAACGTCGAGGTTCAGTGCACGCCCTCGCGCGCGGCCCTGATGACCGGACGATATGCGATCCGGAGCGGCAATGGCACTGTTCCCCTCGGTGAAGGTGTCTATGGCCTTGTGCAATGGGAAGTCACCATGGCAGAAATGCTGTCCGATGTGGGCTACGCGACCGGCATGTACGGCAAGTGGCACCTTGGAAGCTCGGAAGGCCGGTATCCGACCGATCAGGGATTTGACGAGTGGTATGGCGTGCCCAACTCAACCGACGAGTCTGTCTATAGCTCTCTCGAAGGCTTCGCGGAAAGCGGCGCCCGAAAAACCTTTGTTTTGGATGCGGTTAAGGGAAGCCCGCCTGAACAGGCCCGCCCCTACACACTGGAATATCGCCCTTTGATCGACCGCGACCTCACAGACCGCGCCATTCAGTTCATGACTCGCTCGGCGGAGGCCGACACTCCCTTCTTTGTCTATCTCCCCTACACAGCCACCCATTTCCCGACAATGCCGCATCCGGATTTCAAGGGGAAATCGGGCAAAGGCCCGTGGGGCGACCTTCTGATGCAGATCGATAACTATGTTGGTGAACTGCTTGCCACGATTGATGATCTCGGGGTTGCAGACAACACCATCGTAGTTTTCACGGCTGACAATGGACCTGAGGCACTCGGTGCAGGCGAAACAAACATGACGGTTGAAACCGGCTTCCACGGCTCTGCCGGGCCATGGCGGTCTACACTGTTCACGAGCTACGAGGGAGCGCTGAGAGTTCCGTTTGCAATGCGCTGGCCGAGCAACATTGAAGCAGGCCGGGTCAGCGACGACATTGTCCACGCAATGGACCTCTATCCGACGCTCGCTGCAATTGCCGGCGGTAAGGTGCCCACGGACCGGGTGATTGACGGCATCGACATGTCAGGCTTCTTCCTCGGCGATGCGGAGAAATCCGGACGGGATGGCTTCATCGTCTACATGGGCAACGATGTGTTCGGCGTGAAATGGAGAGACTGGAAACTCCATTTCAAGGAGCAGACGGCTTGGAACGGCGAACTGCGCGAGTACACGATGCCGCGGGTCTACAACCTGATCAACGATCCCCAAGAACGCGACAACGTGCTGTTCCCGCACACTTGGGTTCCGAAAGCTGCACTGCCGCAGTTGGAGGAGCATATCTTATCGCTGAAGGAGAACCCGCCGGTTCCGACCGGCGCGCCTGACCCATACACGCCGCCTCAAGAATAAGGGCGCTGCTCGGGTTTGGAAGTTGCAAGAACGATTCCGAAAGCACGATTGTTACGTAGGGTACCTGTCAGCACCTCACGTTGCATTGGAAGAGCAGACATCCGACTTTTCGTTGAATGGTGGCGAAGCGCAGGTTGCGGTTGTTCGGATAGGCGGGCCGAAGGACCGAAATGTCCGCAAAGCAGTCGCTCACATCTTATGCAGCGAATGGAGGTACCGAGCCTAAAGGCGACTTAGGTGATGGGCTTAGCATTTGTCGTTTTGGGCGGAAACTGAACCTTCGCTGCGCATTGCGCCAATGTTCGCCCTATTGAGGCCTTGCTACCTACGTACCGCTCAATTTGCGAAACTTAGATGGTGAAATTCCAAACCAGTTGGCAAATGTGCGGCGGAAGCTGTTGACCTCGCTAAACCCAAGATTGAAGGCAACCTCCGCGACAGAAAGGTCAGTGCCCGACAGCAGCGACCTGGCTCGATCTGTCTGTTCAGCCACACGGATCTCTTTGAAACTGGTGTTCTCCGCAGTGAGTTGCCGTTGCAGCTTGCGTACGCTGACACCCAATGTGGCCGCCACCGTTTCGATGTCGGCGTGCCCCATTGCGAGTTGCGCGCGCAAGGCGTTCCCAACCACCTCTTTGGTGGTCGAGGGCGTTTGCCGCGACCGCAAATCGCGGATGCCTGCCAACGTCATCGCCAGCCTCTCATCGGTTGTCCGCGGATTAGGGGTTTCGATTTCTGACAGAGGGATCGCAATGCTGGCTGCGGATCCCCCCACGCGCACCTCTGCATTGTAGATGTACTGCAGCGCGGTTTCGGTGCCTCGGTTCACCTCTGGCATCTCAACCCAGCTCGGCCGCCAGCGGCGTCCACAGAACTCGCGCACCACAGACTGCAGCACAAACGGCAGGTCCTGATCGATCAAATTTGCCCCGGCGATTCCGCCGAGCATGGCATCAAACCCAAGCACAAAATGATCGCCAACCACGCGGGTGCGCATAACTGACCCCCGTTGCAGGAACGGCAGGATTTTTTCGGCCCTCGCCAGGGCCACATCCAGTTTCGGCGCGCCGAGCACATAGTCTGCGTAGGCCCCAAAGGAGGCGTAATGGAAGTCTTGCGTGATATAGGCACCGATGTGTTTTTCGGAGATCTTCAGGCTGGCGGCTTGCATGAACCGCGCCTGAAGCCGATAGGGGAGGAACACCGTCGGGTCGTCCATTACCGCTCGCGACAGTCCAGCTTCTTTCAGGGCATGTTCGGACACCCGCGGCGATGCAATTTGGTCAAGCCCTTGTAGCGCGGGGCGAAATGCCAAGGTGCTCTGCAAAACCGTGTCCATGACGGACAGTTTGTCGTGAAATGATCACTTTTGGAAGTGGCGCGGCCTCCCCCCACAAATTACCTCCAGTTTAGCAAAACGGATGACCCAAACTGAAAGTTGGAGACCAAACATGAAACGCCATTCCGTCCTGAAAGTTGTTCTGACAAGCGCACTGATTGCGGCTCTTTCGGTGCCTGCGGTCGCCACCGCAGACAGCGCAAAGCCCGTGATTGAAGGTCTGCCAATGGCGGCGCGGACCGCACCGGTTCCTGCGGGCGTGTCCCCGGAACTGGCCGGGCTCATCGAAAGCCGTCAAGTTGGAACGCATGCCGAAACGCCATCCTCCACCGAGCAATGGCTTACGTTGCAAGCCGAGTTTGACGCTGCCTCCCTGCAAGGGGTCGCACATTTGCTTGAGATGACCGGCGCTCAATTCGCCATCGAGAACGTGGCGGGGGTGACCACCTACCGTGTCACGCCAACTACTATTGATCCCCGGTGGGCGGACACCGTTTTTGTGCACGTGCACGGCGGGGCCTTTGTCTTTAATGGTGGTGAGGCCGCCATGGCCGAAGCGATCTGGATGGCGCATGGTTTGGGTGTTGAGGTGGTGTCTGTCGACTATCGCCGCCCACCGCTGCATCCGTTTCCTGCCGCAACAGATGATGTGATCGCCGTGTGGCAGCAAGTTATCAAGGACCATGATCCAGCCAAAGTTGCGATGTTTGGCACATCTGCGGGGGGCAACCTGGTGTTGTCGACGGTTTTACAACTGCGCGACATGGGCACCCCTTTGCCTGGGGCCATTATGGCAGGCACGCCTGCTGTGGATCTGGCGCAGACGTCGGACAGCTGGATCACGTTGCAGGGTCTTGATCCGCTTGGCGCCCGCGAGGGTGTGATTGAAGGCACGTTTGACATTTATGCGGACGGTACCGACCGCACCGATCCGCGACTGTCCCCGATCTACGCCAATCTGGACAACCTGCCGCCGGCGGTTCTTCTGACCGGCACACGCGACCTGTTGCTGAGCGACACGGTGCGCATGCACCGCGCCCTGCGCGCCGCCGGAGTTGCCGCCGATCTACATGTCTACGACGGCCAGTCACACGGCGACTACATGGCAGGTTTCTTCGTGAACGCGCCGGAGACTCATGACGCTTGGCGTGAGCTCAACACCTTCTTTGACCTGCATCTGGAGTGACCAACCATGACCGTTTTTGCAAAACTCCCGCTTCTGCTGTTGGGTCTTCTAATGACACACAGTGCCCATGCAGAGCCTGTTAAAGACTTCACCAACATGCTCGCCGCAGAGACATTTACCGGACGGATAGAGGCCAGTGAGAGCGCCCTGGTGGCCAATTCGGTGCGCGGCATCCTTGCGGCGGTGCATTTCAAGCCGGGCGATACGGTTGAGAAAGGCCAATTGCTGTTTGAAATTGCGGCCCCGGCTTACGAACAAAAGCTCACCGCCAGCCGTGCGATCGAAAACCGTCGTGAGGCCGAATTGGCAACAGCGGAGGCCGAGGCGCAACGGCAGGCGAAACTTGGCGCGCGCGATGCGGTTTCCGAACTGGCCGTTCAAAACGCTACGGACCGGCTGATACTGGCCAAGGTGGCGTTGCAAGAGGCGCAGGCGCACCGTGCATTGGCAGAGCTTGAGCTGGCTTCGACACAGATCAGGGCGCCGATTTCGGGGCAAATTGGGCTCGCCCAAAAACAGGTGGGCACCTATCTGGACACAGAAAACGGTCAGGCGCTGGCGCAGATTGTGCACACAGACACGGTCCGAGTTGTGTACGGAATGCCGTACAAATCCCTGATCGCGCTGGACCAGTCGACGCCAGAGGGCCTGAGTGCTCTGATAGAGCGCTTTCAGGTCGACTTGCATTTGCCAGGTGACGTTCAGCCACTGGCACAGGGTGGCCGCGTGCTTTTTGCTGAAAGCGTGCTGGCCGCGAACGAAACCCTGCGCATCTGGGCGGAAATCCCAAATCTTGAGCGCGGCCTTATTCCCGGCTTGAACGTCGAAGTCAAAGTCAGCTTTCCAAACTAAAGCAGGTCGCGCGTCAGGCGCGCGCCACTTTTCCTCTCTTTCCTGGAGCAGTTCCATGGCCCGATTCAGCGATCAAATCCACACCCTGAAATACCTGTTTATCGCGGTCGCGGCGATACAGCTGGTGACTGCGGCATCGGGTACCATCGTCGCGCTCTATTTTGCCCAAACCGGCGCGTCTCAGGAAATCGCTGCGCTGGCGCCCGCTGCTTACTCGTTGGGATTCCTGATCGGCTGTTTCTACATTGCAGGCTGGATCACCAGCATTGGACATATTCGTGCATTTTCTGCGGGGGCGGCCATATGCACCGCTGCCGCCCTGCTTTTTTCCGTGACTGAGAACGAGCCCACGCTGCTAATCGTGCGCCTGATGACCGGCGTTGCAACCGCGGGCCTTTTTGCCATCGGTGACGCCTGGATCAGCGAAACCGTCGACGAAAAATCGCGGGGCCGATTGCTTGCCGTGTTTGCCATTATCCTCGGGTTGATGTCGGTTCTAAGTCAGGTTCTCGTCATCGTTACACCCGACGATCTGAACCAGTCTTTTGTGCTGATGTCCTTGCTCTACTGTCTGGCCATCGTGGTGATCGCCGCCACGCCCAGCACGCCGCCCGAGGGCAAAGAACGGGCAAATGTGCGTTTCAAGGCGCTGTTTCAAGACGCGCCCACTGCCGCCCTCGGCGCGCTCACCGTTGGTATCGTGTCCACCGTGTTCATGAATGTTGTGCCGTATCGGGCGGCTGTCATTGGCATTGATGCCGCGGATGTGGCCATTGGCATCGCTGCTATTTACGTCGGGCGTATCCTGTTTCTCTATCCGATTGGATTTTTGTCAGACCGCATGGATCGGCGCCGCGTCATTGTAGTGACGGCGACAGTCGCAACCGGCGCCCTTGCGGCCTTCGCCACTTTCGCCACTGGCGACGGTGCGCGCTACTCAGCCATCGTGGGCACACCACTTTACATTGCAATGCTCGCCGGATTGATCCTCCTGGGCGGATCGATGCTCACCCTCTACTCGCTGCTTTTGGCTCACGCGATGGACCGCACTGTGCCCGTCTATGTCGCGTCCAGTGCTGTCACAATGCTGTTTGTCTTCACTATCGGCGGCATTGCAGGCCCTCTCATGACCAGCGCGCTTTCGGCGGTATTTGGCGATGCGGTCATGGGCTGGACGCTTGTGTTTGCGATGGCCGCCTTCGCGGGCTTCACCGCATTCAGGATCAAAACAGTGGCCCCGGCTGCCAGAGCGGAACAAACCCACTTTAAGGCGACCGAAACCACCAGCCTCAAATCCGTCCCCACCCAGAAACGGTAAGGTAGGAGACCACCATGACCACCCCCTCCACAAACCTCTTTCGCGCAGAAAAAGCCACTCTGCTCATCTGGCTCGTATTTTTTGCCATGACCTTCGCCGGCGACGTCATCAAGCCAACGGCCATGGGTTCCAGCATGTCCTGGCTACTGCTGGGCGGTATTTTTGGGGTGATGCTGTCCGCGGTCTTCCGCGTGGTGCACCACGCCGAGTGCTTGGCCGTCATCTTTGGCGAGCCTTATGGCACATTGATCCTGACATTGTCGGTGATCGGCATCGAAGTGGCTCTGATCACAGCTGTTATGCTGACCGGGGACAACAACCCGACACTGGCTCGGGACACTATGTTTTCCGTGTTGATGATTGTCATGAACGGATTGGTTGGTCTCAGCCTGCTGATTGGGGGGCTGCGGCACGGGCTGCAGGTGTTCAACCTCTCGGGTGCTAATGCCTACCTTGTGGTGCTGTTGCCAGTGGCCATCGTCAGCCTCGCCTTGCCAAGCTTCACCACATCCGCCCCGGGCGGTGGTCTGTCGGCTCTGCAAACTGTCTTCATGATCGCCATGTCCGTGGTGCTCTACGGGATTTTCCTTGTCTACCAAACCGTCGGCAAACCCGAGATTTTTCGACAGCCTGAGGAAGACCTGCCAACAACCGGCGGCTCGGATGCGCATCATCTGGAAACCAAAAGCATCGGTTTCCATGTTCTTTGGTTGGTGCTGGCGATGTTGCCCCTGGTTTTGATGTCCAAAAAACTGGCGCTGTTTGTAGATTTCAAATTGCTGGAATTTGGCGCACCTGTCGCGTTGGGCGGCTTTCTGGTTGCCGCCATGATCCTGACACCCGAAGCCCTCGCCGCGCTGGACGCTGCGCGGGCCAACAAACTGCAAAGGGCCGTGAACATCTGTCTGGGGTCGGCTTTGGCAACCATTGGCCTAACAGTGCCCGCTGTGCTGATCGCGGCACATTTTGTTGGGCTTCCCATCGAACTTGGGCTCGGCGGCGCGGAAATCGTGCTCCTGGCCCTGACAATAGGGATCAGCATCCTGACCTTTGTCGGAACCCGCACCAATGCGCTTCAGGGTGTCGTGCATCTGGCCGCCTTCATGACTTATGTGTTCCTGATATTCGACTCATGACCGTAGGTTTAAGTTGCGTTGGGTAAGCTCGAAAGGCAGCCCCTCACTGGCGGCATCTTGCACCAGACCGAGTTTATTGTCGCTAATTCGGACCTTCACTGCCCGACGCGTGAAGGTCCGCTTTGTGCCGGTTTCATAAATCCTAACAAGCTGACTTATCGGCAGCTTTGTCCGCATTGCGGACGTTCGACATGATTGAGCGAATGACTGCACCGAGCCCAAAGTTACCGGGTGCTGCAGTCCGCGCTAAGGACGGCAATGCGCAGAAAGCCGACTTTGCAAAGCTAGGCTTGTGACCCATTGTTGGCATTCGCCTTTCGCTTAACCGTTGGATGGTTTTGCCCCAAATGACCGATGGTGCCGCTAGCATCAATTTTCATTCAAAATTGGCTTCAACCAACAACTGCAAGGCGTTCCCTGTCAATTCGAGTTGATATCAGCAATGATCAACCCCGTTTTGCCATTCGAAACTCACCTGGCGTTTGGCCAGTCCAAGCGCGAAACGCGCGGGTGAAATTCGAACTGTTTGTGTAACCAAGCGATGCCGCGATCTCTGCAATCCTCATATCTGTGGTCTGCACCCACTCTGTGGCAAGCACCCTTCTTACATCCTGCCGAATTTCCGACAGGCTGGAGCCCGCCTTCCGCAACCCGGATTGCAGGGTCCTAACCGACGTTCCCAATGCTGCCGCTGTTTCCGTAATGCCGAATTTGGGATCTGAAATCCGGCGTTGTACGATCCTCTTTGTCTGTTCCACCAAGTCTATTGTATTGGTCACTGGCAATGAGATTTCGGTAACTCCCGTGGCGGGTTCAACTACCGTCGTCGCTATCTTCAACCAGGACGCGGGAAAGCGCAGCGTCATACCGCTTGCCCCGGGCAGGATGGATGTCGCGGGCAAGACGTCGTCTGGTATTTGGAGAAGATCTGAAGTCACAGCCAATAACTGATCGGATCTGAATTTCTCTCCCAACGCACCTATGAGAATTTCTACAAAAAAGCCTACGGCGGTTGCGTCGGCAAAGACAGCGTCGGCAGACGCGCTTGCCGGATGCTTCAGCTTCCACAGGGCAACCTGACCCTCGACCTCCAGCCGGTAGCTCGCCGACCCGCCTTGTCCCTCAGCTGCCGCGCTGAATCTGGTCAGAAACTGCCAGACCGTCTGCTGTTGTGTGAGCAGCGGCAAAAGGGGCGCCCAGCCGCCGCGCGCCATTTGAGCACCAACCCGAGCGCACAGAGTGTCGTCATCAAGCTGTTCGCTGCACCATCTAAGAAAAGCGTATACGCTATTTGCGGGCACTTGTATGGCCGGGTCGTCAATCTCTTCCCAAGCCACCCCCAGGCGTTCACAAATTGTCGATTGGTGAAAGCCAAGCTCCGTCATCCTGTCGAAGAAGGGGTGGAGGAACATAATGCTCTGGGTGGGCTCTGCACGCATGATCGGGGTGTACCACACTATTTCCAAAGAACATTCATTAGGTGACAGTTTTATTAGTCCAGATTCGCCAAATGAATATGAATTTGTAGATGCCTCAAGCTATGGTGATCACAGATTTGCAACCTGTGGGGTTTTCATGAAACTGAGAAGCACGCTGATATCGTCCCTTTTTCTGACAACGGCCGTCGCCACTTCGGCATTCGCACAGACTTACGATGTGGTCATACTGGGTGGACGCATCATGGACCCCGAAACAGGTTTTGATCAGGTCGCCAATGTTGGAATCAACAATGGCTGGATCACTAGTATCACTACTGATGAGCTAACGGGCGATGAGATCATCGATGCAACCGGCCACGTTGTTGCACCGGGTTTCATTGATCTCGAGCAACACGGACTTGGCCCTTGGGGTATCAAGGTCAATTTGCGCGATGGTGTCACAACCCAGATGGATTTTGAAATTGGCGCAGCCAATATCGACGAATGGTATGCCGCCCGAGAAGGCAACACACAGGCCAATTTCGGCACGGTCGTAGGACAGGAATTTGCCCGGATGCGCGTTCATGACGGTTTGGCGCTGGAAGGTCCGGATATCTCGATGCCCTATTTCTTTGACTACAGGGCGCAGGCTGCCGAGGACGGGGTCGATGGGTGGTCGGTCACGCCCAGTTCCAAGGACCAGATGAATGAAATTACAGCCCAGCTTGATGAAGGGCTGCGACTGGGCGCGCTTGGTGTGGGATCAACCATCGGCTACGCGCGAAACGGGATTACAACGTATGAGATGTTCGAGGCCCAGAAAGCCGCCGCAAGATATGGCCGCCTGACCTCTGTGCATCATCGCTTTCATCCCAGTGCCTCAACCCCAACCGAAACCCAGACCGGCGTGAACGAGATTCTGGTTAATGCCATGGTGCTCAAAGCACCTCTGCATATCCATCATGACAACGACTATGGCTGGTGGGAAAATCAGGAAAAGTTGCAGATGGCTCGGAAACAGGGTCACAATGTTTGGTCCAGCTATTATCCATGGACGGCCGGATCCGGGAATTACGGTGCATCTATTCTGGGTCCTGACAATTGGGAAGCTGGTATGGGGTACAAATACGAGGAAACAATCTTTGATCCTCAACTCGACCGCTTTGTTACGAAGGAAGAATTCTTGGAGTTTGCCAAGAATGAACCGGGACGGACAGCAATTGCTTTCAGCCCGCCGCGTGAGGATTGGTTGAACGACTGGATTCAGATTGAAGGATATAGCGTATCGGGCGACGGAATGCCCGGCTTGGACGCTGAGGGCAATCGGTTGAATTGGGACTCCGCTTACGAGGACTACGCTGGCCACCCTCGAGCGGCAGGTAGTCATGCTCTTGTTCTACGGCTTGCGAGAGAGGCCGAAATACCCCTGATGTTGTCACTGACGCAGCTTAGCTATTCTCACGCCAAACGCCTTGGGGACACAGGTCTAAAGGCTATGCAGGTCCGTGGTCGGTTGCAGGAAGGTATGGTTGCAGACATCGTCATCTTTGACCCCGAAAACGTCACCGAACAGGCGACTTATTCAAAAGGCAAGAACGGCCTGCCTTCTACCGGCATTCCGTATGTTCTGGTGAACGGGACCATCGTGGTCGAGGACAGCAAGGTGCTCAAGGACGTCAATCCAGGGCAGTCAATCCGCTTTCCGGTCGAAGAAGAAGGTCGTTTCGTTCCGGCAGGTCGCGAACAGATCCTGGGCATTCTGACCCCGGACACTGGAACCACGCGCCCGACCCTGATCGAGGATATCACTGACGATCAGGCATCGCTTGACCGACCGTTGCGAAGTCAGCCGGTTCAGCATCGCCTCGCGAAAGTTGCCGTCCCCGCTCCGCAGGTCACCGATTGGTTCGTTCAGGCCAATGGCCCGGACGATTCTGAACTGTTTCTTTGCATCGTCCACGGAGTACTTGAAGATCGGGAAACGGCCCAACGCGATTGGGCGCAAGCTGTCGCAATGCGCATGCAAAAAACGAGTGGGCGGACAATTCCTCTGTCAACGTTGGAAAACTAAGTCGTACTTCGAAAATGTGTTCTGGCATTTGCGTTGACCGCTCAGGCTGGTTGGTTTTCCAGTCCTGTCTGGGCGCAGGGCGGCGGCTTGTCTGGCCCATCCTCGATAGAAGCCGATCTTCAACCTGGCGATGGGGTGACCGATCCACAGTTCCGGTCGGATTTCCCCCGGAATGTGGCACCGGGCTGGTTTGCGTGGAAGGATGGATTGGCTGACAAGGGTTTCCGCTTCAATCTGGATTATCTTGCGCTTGGGCAATCTTCCTTTGCCGATATTGGTTAATGCGAGGCCGCGAGCGGTATCTTCCGGTTTTATGGCAGTTGGCAGGCGACGGAACAAGGTTCGCTGACCTTCAAGCTCGAAGACCGCCATGCCTACACTTCAGTCGCGCCACAGTTTCTGGGGCTGGATGGCGGGGCGCTTTCGATCACAGGAACCGCCTTTAATGATAATGGAACGTTGCTAACCAATCTGTTCTGGACCCAACGGGCCGCTGATGGATCGTGGACGCTGCAATTCGGTCAAATAGATGCGACAGATTTCGTGGACATCTACGGTGCCGTCAGTCCCTATACAGCGTTTCAAAATCTGGCGTTCAACACAAACCCGACCATCAACACACCCAATCCCGGTGTTGGTATTGTAGGCGGTGCCCGTTGGGCAGAAACTTTTATGTCGTCGGCAGTCTCGCCGATGCCAATGCTAATCTCAGCAGTCCAGATTTGGACGTTTTCAGCGATGGTGATCTCTTCAAAAGACTTGAGCTTGGCTACACATCGGGGTTTGACCGGATCTATCTGGACAATATTCATCTGACCCTTTGGTAGGCCGATGCTTCACCGGATGATAGCCGCCCTGAAGACTATGGGGCAGCCTTCTCTGCTGCCTGGTTAGTTCAAAACAAAGGGCTACCCTTCTTCCGGGCCGGAGCCTCCAAAGGTACAGCCGCCCTCTATGACCGGTCGGTTTCGGTTGGACTGGGCTTTTATGGTCGGAATACCGACGGCGCTGGCATCGGGTTGAACTGGGCCGAGGCACGCGGGGTGGATGGTAGTCAATTCACTGCGGAAGCGTTCTATCGATTCTCGATTTCTCCCGGCTTGCAGATCACCCCGTCCATCCAATTCATCGAAAATCCGCTGCTCAACCCGAATGAGAGCAACATCACTCTGATTGGGTTGAGAACCAGAATCGTGTTCTGATCGGGTTGGCCTGATCAGACAGGCCACAGTTTCCGCATAAACCAAAAACGCGTCAGCAGTGTGATGCCTCAACGGCGGCAGCAATTGCACGCGCAACAGCGCTGACGTAGTCACGCGGGGAGATACCACGTGGACGCCAAAGATTTCTCCCGCCTGAAGGTCTGCTTTGGGCTGGATAGGGACTCCGCGACGATGAACGCGAACGGCCGTTTCGTCCGCAACTCGGTCAGTCGCCCAATTTCGATAAACGTCCGTTGTTCATGAAAGCTGCCGTCGGAGCCTAGCATCGTTATTAGGTATTAAACCTAGGTCGGGTTGCCCGTTAAAGTTGGGACATTTTCACAGCCCTAACTCCAAAAAATACCAACATTTACTATCATCAATCTTACTAGAAGAATGCGTATCAACGGAAACGATGGCAAGAAAATTTGGGCTCACATCCATCAACAAAAAAACAGGGGATACACAAGCTATTGCTCTGAAAAACATTAAATTACAGCATTTTATCTTGTTTTATGGTGCCCAGGAGAGGACTCGAACCTCCACGTCCATACGGACACTAGCACCTGAAGCTAGCGCGTCTACCAATTCCGCCACCTGGGCAGGTGTCGTGGAGGGGCGTTTAAGCCTACTGGCGGGGAGCGTCAACAGGATTCGGGAAGTTTTTTGAAAGTTTTTTGATGCGCGCATCCGAAGCGCGGGACAGGTGCCGGACCGAAACGGATTTATAGCCGGGGCGCGGCGTTATTGTGCCTTGTTTGCAGTTCTCTGGGGCGATAGATCGGATCAGGACCCATTTAGCAGGAGCCGTTTCATGTCCAAGCTGGTCACGATTTATGGTGGATCGGGATTCGTAGGTCGCTACGTTGCGCGCCGTATGGCGGCTCAGGGGTGGCGTGTTCGAGTCGCGGTGCGGCGACCGAACGAGGCGATATTCGTCAAGCCGTATGGTGCAGTGGGGCAGGTCGAGCCGATCCTGTGCAATATTCGCGATGATGCCTCGGTGGCCCTGGCCATGAAAGGTGCCGATGCCGTCGTCAACTGTGTTGGGGTTCTGAACGAGCTGGGAAAAAACACGTTCGACCAAGTGCAGGCTGAGGGCGCGGAACGGATCGCGCGGCTGGCTGCGGAACAGGGTGTGGCCCGGATGGTTCACATCTCGGCAATTGGTGCGGATGCGGAGGCGGACAGCGTCTATTCGAGAACCAAGGCCAAAGGCGAGGCGGCCGTTCTAGCCCATATGCCGGATGCCGTGATATTGCGCCCATCCGTTATTTTCGGGACCGAAGATCAGTTCTTCAACCGCTTTGCCGGTATGGCGCGCCTTGGGCCATTTCTACCCCTGGCCGGTGCAGAAACACGGTTTCAGCCGGTTTATGTCGATGACGTGGCCAAAGCCTCTGTTTTGGGCATTCTGGGTCAGGCAGAAGCGGGTATTTACGAACTTGGCGGTCCCGAGGTCAAATCGTTCCGTGAGCTGATGCAACAGATGCTGGGGGTTATCCACCGGAAGCGCATCATTATCGGGTTGCCATTCTTTGCGGCGCGTATAATGGCCGGAGTGCTGGATATTGTGAAGTTTGTCAGCTTTCAGCTGTTTCCAAATACGATCCTGACACGTGATCAGCTGAAGAACCTGCGCCATGACAATGTTGTTTCGGATGGTGTGAAGTCTTTCCCGGACCTCGGGATTGAGCCTGCAACGCTTGAGTCGGTTCTTCCGGATTACCTGTGGAAATTCCGCCCGGCCGGTCAGTATGACGACATTCAGAATTCGGCCAGAAACCTGCGGATCTGATCAACTGTAGGCGATTGCCAGCAGTATCACGCCCAAAACGACACGATAGATGACGTAGGGCGTGAAGCTGACGCTACGCAAAAGGCGCATCATGAGGCTGAGGGCAAGGAGCGCGGAAAAGAACGCGAAGGCCGCTGCAATCGCGCCGTCTTTGGCCAGTTGCGAGTCCGCGTTTCGGATCACGTCCACGGACAACAGTGTCCCCGAAGCAAGGATCGTCGGGATCGACATCAGCATGGCGATCCGTGCGCCATCTTCCCGTGTGTAGCCAAGGTGGCGTGCGCCCGTGATCGTGATCCCGGATCTTGATGTGCCCGGGATCAGGGCCAGCACCTGCCATAGCCCCATGATCGCCGCATCCCGCAGGCTCCAGTCACCGGCGTGTTTGGACTGAGGTCCTTTTTGGTCCATCCAGTACAGCAGTAGGCCAAATCCAAGCATGGTCCAGCCGATCACGGCGACGGACCGAAGGCTTTGGCTGAGATCGGTCAGGTAGAGGACAGCGCCAACCATGACCGTCGGGATCGTCGCAATGATCAACCCGGCGGCCAGCTTGGATTGCGGCGTATCAAGTCGGCCGCTTAGTGCTCGGGGAAGTCCGGCGAAGGCCTGTTTAACATCTGTCCAAAAATACAGAACAACAGCGCCCAATGTACCGACATGCACGGCCACATCGATGGCCAGGCCCTGATCATCCAGCCCGGTAAGGCTGGGCAGCAGGATCAGGTGCCCCGAAGAAGAAACCGGCAGAAATTCGGTTATTCCCTGAATAATCGCCGCAAGAATCAATTGAAAAATGCTCATCCGCCCCGCCGTGACGCTGCCGTGTTTTCGTTATGATCAATGGGTATAAGCGTGATGAAGAAAAGAAAAGCAGGCAGATAGGTCCGGATCGGTTCTAAAAATCGATAAATTCTTGGAAATTTTTTACCGAGCCGTGCGAAATTCTCAAAATAGGTCAGCACAATTGACTTTTCATCCAGCCTGCGATCTCTTAAAGAAAACCGACCTAGCCAATTCATGGAGTCCGACCCGTGGCCAAGCAACCGATGCTGAAATTTGTGCAGATCGACCGCGTCATGCCCAAAAAGCGTGCCGCTGATGACCGCAAGGAAGACTTTTCCGAGATTTATGCCGAGTTTGCTGCTGAAAAGGCGGTTGAGCAGGCCAGTCGCTGCAGCCAGTGCGGTGTTCCCTATTGTCAGTCGCATTGTCCGCTGCACAACAATATTCCGGATTGGCTGCGCCTGACTGCAACCGGACGCCTGGAAGAAGCCTATCAGACCAGCCGGGCAACCAATACTTTCCCTGAAATCTGCGGCCGAATCTGCCCGCAGGACCGCCTGTGTGAAGGTAATTGCGTGATTGAACAATCCGGCCACGGAACTGTCACCATCGGGACGATCGAGAAATACATCACTGACACGGCCTGGGACAAAGGTTGGGTGAAGCCGGTCGCGCCGGGCGCCGAGCGCAGCGAAAGTGTCGGAATCATTGGTGGTGGCCCCGGTGGCTTGGCTGCAGCCGACATGCTGCGCGGTGCAGGTGTTCAAGTGACGGTTTATGATCGTTATAACCGGGCCGGGGGCCTGTTGATGTACGGTATCCCGGGTTTCAAGCTGGAAAAGGACATCGTTCAGCGCCGCAATGATCTGCTGGCCGACGGTGGGGTCGCGTTCGAGCTGAACTGTGACGTTGATGCGGACAAATTCGAAGAAATCCGCGCCAAGCATGACGCCGTGATCATCGCGACCGGCGTTTACAAGTCCCGCGATCTTTCCATGCCGGGCAGTGGTCTGGGCGGGATCGAGAAAGCCATCGACTTCCTGACTGCCTCGAATCGCAAGAGCTTTGGCGACGCGGTTGAGGATTTTGACAACGGTCGTCTGAACGCCGACGGCAAGAAAGTCGTGGTCATTGGCGGTGGGGATACCGCAATGGATTGTGTGCGCACATCGATCCGTCAGGGCGCGACCTCGGTCAAATGTCTCTATCGCCGCGACCGGGCCAATATGCCGGGATCGCAACGCGAAACCCAGAACGCCGAGGAAGAAGGCGTCATCTTCGAGTGGCTCAGCGCACCCAAAGGCTTTACCGGTGACGACAAGGTCTCTGGAGTGATGGTGCAGAAGATGCGTTTGGGCCAACCCGATGCTTCGGGCCGTCAGGCCCCCGAAGTGATCGAAGGCGCAGACTATGTCGAAGAGGCCGATCTGGTCATCAAGGCGCTGGGTTTCGAACCTGAAGACCTGCCCACGCTGTTTGGTCAGCCTGACCTACCCGTAACCCGCTGGGGCACCGTCAAGGCCGCGTTCCAGACCGGTGAGACCGAGATGGACGGCGTCTATGCCATCGGAGACATCGTACGCGGTGCCTCGCTTGTGGTCTGGGCGATCCGTGACGGCCGCGACTGTGCCGACGCAATCATCGAGCGATTCAACAGCAAGGCTGCCGTTGCAGCCGAATAACCCGAAAGCCCAGCGACAGGAGGGTCAGAATGCCCGAATTGCAAGGCCAATGTATGTGCGGCGCGGTCACAGTGACCGCTACTCCGGCGAAGGAATCGCTGGGCGCATGCCACTGCGATCAATGCCGCCGTTGGACCAGTTCGATGCTGATGACTTTTCAGGCTGAATCCGGTTACGCGGCATTGGGGCCTGTAAAGACTTATGCATCGTCCGACTGGGCCGAGCGGGCCTTCTGCGCGGATTGCGGTTCGGCACTTTGGTACCGGATCACCCTGCCGGGCGAGTTGCACGGACATACACAGATGGCGGCGGGCCTGTTCGAAGATACCGGCCACAAGCTGCAACTGGAACTTTTTATCGACAAAAAGCCCGATGGGTACGCGTTTGCAGGAGAGCGCAATCAAATGACCACAGCCGAGGTCGAAGCCATGTTTGCCCAGCCGGAAGAAGGAGACAATCAATGACCAAATATGATGCCGATTGGGTGCGGGCCGAAGAGGCCAAACGCAAATGGCTGGCGGAAAACGGTCTCTATTCCGAGGAAGAAGAGCATTCTTCCTGCGGTGTCGGCCTTGTTGTTTCCGTTGACGGCAAGAAAAGCCGCAAGGTTGTGGATGCCGGAATCGATGCGCTCAAGGCGATCTGGCACCGCGGCGCCGTGGATGCCGATGGCAAAACGGGCGACGGCGCGGGTATCCATGTGCAGATCCCGGTTCAATTCTTCTATGACCAGATTCGGCGCACCGGTCACGAGCCCAACCTGAGCGAACTGATCGCCGTTGGTCAGGTCTTTCTGCCGCGTACCGATTTCGGCGCGCAGGAGCGTTGCCGGACCATCGTGGAATCCGAAGTTCTGCGCATGGGCTATTACATCTATGGTTGGCGTCACGTGCCGGTTGACGTGACCTGTCTGGGTGATAAAGCCAACGCGACACGGCCCGAGATCGAACAGATTCTGATATCGAATTCCAAGGGCGTGGACGAAGAGACGTTCGAGCGTGAGCTGTACGTGATCCGTCGCCGCATCGAAAAGGCGGCAATGGCGGCCGGGATTTCCGGCCTGTACCTGGCCTCGCTGTCTTGCCGCTCGATCATCTACAAGGGCATGATGCTGGCCGAACAGGTGGCTGTCTTCTATCCCGATCTGATGGACGAGCGTTTTGAATCGGCGTTCGCGATCTACCACCAGCGCTATTCCACCAACACCTTCCCGCAATGGTGGCTGGCCCAACCCTTCCGCATGCTGGCCCATAATGGCGAGATCAACACGCTGAAGGGCAACATCAACTGGATGAAAAGCCATGAGATCCGCATGGCCAGCGGCACCTTTGGCGACTATGCCGAAGACATCAAGCCGATCATTGCAGGCGGATCGTCGGATTCGGCTGCATTAGACTCTGTTTTTGAGGTTCTGGTGCGCGCGGGCCGCTCGGCCCCGATGGCGAAAACCATGCTGGTACCTGAAAGCTGGTCCAAGCAGGCGGTCGAACTGCCGCAGGCGTGGCGCGACATGTATTCCTACTGCAACTCGGTGATGGAGCCATGGGACGGCCCTGCCGCGCTGGCCATGACTGATGGCCGCTGGGTCTGCGCCGGCCTGGATCGGAACGGGTTGCGCCCGATGCGCTATGTGGTGACGGGCGATGGTCTGGTCATCGCCGGATCAGAGGCTGGCATGGTGCCGATCAATGAGGCGACCGTGGTCGAAAAGGGTGCGTTGGGTCCCGGGCAGATGCTGGCCGTAGACATGAAAAAGGGCAAACTGTTCCGCGACACTCAGATCAAGAACAAACTGGCCCGCGCGCTGCCGTTTGGCGAGTGGGTCGGCAAGATCAACGATCTTGATGCCACTTTGGCAGGCGTCACCGAACGTCCGTTGTTCACCGGCGAGGAACTGCGCAAGCGGCAGATCGCGGCCGGGTATTCGGTCGAGGAATTGGAGCAGATACTGGCGCCAATGGCCGAGGATGGAAAAGAGGCGCTGGCCTCGATGGGTGACGATACACCCTCGGCAGTGCTGTCCAGGCAATACCGCCCGCTCAGCCATTTCTTCCGCCAGAATTTCAGCCAGGTGACCAACCCGCCCATCGACTCGCTTCGCGAATATCGCGTGATGTCGCTGAAAACGCGGTTTGGCAACCTCAAGAACGTGCTGGACGAAGACAGCAGCCAGACCGAGATCATTGTGCTGGAAAGCCCCTTTGTCGGGAACACGCAATGGGAGAAGCTGGCAGAAAATTTCAATGCGACCCTGGCCGAGATCGACTGTTCATTTGAACCAGGCGAAGGTGCGCTGGGCGACGCTTTGGCCCGTGTCAGAGCCGAAGCAGAAGAAGCCGTGCGCTCGGGCGCCGGGCATTTGGTCCTGACGGATCAGTATTCCGGTCCGGGCAAGGTGGCGATGCCGATGATCCTGGCCACCAGCGCCGTGCACTCTCACCTGATCCGTCAAGGCTTGCGGACGTTCTGCTCGCTGAATGTGCGGTCGGCAGAATGCATCGACCCGCACTATTTTGCCGTGCTGATCGGATGTGGCGCCACCGTGGTCAATGCATATCTGGCCGAGGATTCGCTGGCCGACCGGATCGAACGTGGCTTGCTGGATGGCACGCTGACCGAAAATGTTGCGCGATTCCGCGAGGCAATTGACCAGGGCCTGCTCAAGATCATGGCCAAGATGGGCATTTCGGTGGTGTCGTCGTATCGTGGCGGTCTGAATTTCGAGGCGGTGGGACTGTCCCGCGCCATGGTGGCCGAATACTTCCCCGGCATGACCAGCCGCATCTCGGGCATCGGCGTGCATGGTATCCGGGTCAAGGCCGAGGAGATTCACGCCAAAGGCTGGGACAGCGGTCTGGATGTGTTGCCCATCGGCGGTTTCTACAAGGCGCGCAAGTCGGGTGAGACCCACGCGTGGGAAGCGACCTCGATGCATATGATGCAAATGGCCTGTAACAGAGCCTCATATGAGCTGTGGAAGCAGTATTCGGCCAAGATGCAGTCGAACCCACCAATCCATCTGCGCGACCTGATGGATTTTAAACCGCTGGGCAAGCCGATCCCGATTGAAGAGGTTGAATCGATCACCTCGATCCGCAAACGCTTTGTCACGCCGGGCATGTCGCTGGGTGCGCTGAGCCCTGAGGCACACAAGACGCTGAACGTGGCGATGAATCGGATTGGTGCAAAGTCTGACAGCGGCGAGGGTGGCGAAGATCCGGCGCATTTCGTGCCGGAACCCAATGGCGACAACCCGTCGGCCAAGATCAAGCAGGTGGCCTCGGGCCGTTTTGGTGTGACCGCCGAATACCTGAACCAGTGTGAAGAGCTTGAGATCAAGGTGGCCCAGGGTGCGAAACCCGGTGAGGGTGGTCAGCTACCCGGCATGAAGGTCACCGACCTGATCGCGCGTCTGCGGCACTCGACCAAGGGCGTGACGCTGATCTCACCGCCGCCGCATCACGACATCTACTCGATCGAGGATCTGGCGCAGTTGATCTATGACCTGAAACAGATCAACCCGCGCTGCAAGGTGACGGTCAAGCTGGTTGCGTCCTCGGGCGTGGGGACGATTGCTGCCGGTGTGGCCAAGGCGAAAGCGGATATTATCCTTATTTCGGGTCACAACGGCGGCACGGGTGCTTCCCCCGCGACCAGCATCAAATACGCCGGTTTGCCGTGGGAGATGGGTCTGACCGAGGCGCATCAGGTTCTGGCGATGAACAACCTGCGCGACCGCGTCACCCTGCGGACCGATGGTGGCCTTCGGACCGGACGCGACATTGTCATGGCCGCGATGATGGGGGCCGAGGAATACGGCATCGGCACCGCCGCCCTGATCGCGATGGGCTGTATCATGGTGCGTCAGTGCCAGTCGAATACCTGCCCCGTTGGTGTGTGCACACAGGACGAAAGCCTGCGCGCCAAATTCACGGGCAACGCGGACAAGGTTGTGAATCTGATTACCTTCTACGCACAGGAAGTTCGCGAAATCCTCGCCAGCCTGGGCGCGCGGTCCGTGGATGACATCATTGGCCGGGCTGATCTGCTGGCGCAGGTCAGCCGTGGTTCGGCGCATCTGGACGATCTGGACCTCAACCCGCTATTGATCACGGTCGATGGCGCGCATGACATCGTGTATGACCGAGACAAGGATCGGAACGCGGTGCCGGATACACTGGACGCCGAAATTGTCCGCGACGCGGCTCGGTTCCTGAAAGACGGCGAGAAGATGCAGCTATCCTACGCCATCCAGAACACGCACAGAACCGTGGGCACCCGTGTCTCCAGTCATATCGTACAAAATTTCGGGATGCGAAACACCTTCCAGCCGGACCATCTGCACGTGAAATTGCAGGGATCGGCCGGTCAGTCCTTGGGGGCCTTTGCGGCTCCGGGTCTGAAGCTGGAAGTGTCGGGTGATGCCAACGACTATGTAGGCAAAGGTCTGTCGGGCGGCACGATCGTGGTGCGTCCGCCGCAGATCAGCCCGCTGAAAGCGGATGACAACACCATTATCGGCAACACTGTCCTGTACGGCGCAACCGACGGTCACCTGTTTGCGGCCGGCCGCGCGGGTGAGCGGTTTGCGGTTCGGAACTCGGGTGCCAAGGTGGTCATCGAAGGGTGCGGGTCCAACGGCTGTGAATACATGACCGGCGGCGTTGCCGTGATCCTTGGTTCTATCGGTGCAAATTTTGGTGCCGGTATGACCGGAGGGATGGCTTATCTGTACGATCCTGACGGTCAGGCGCAGCTTCTGATGAACATGGAGACACTTGTCACCTGTCCGGTCACGGTGAGCCACTGGGTAGATCAGCTGCAAACGCTGATCAAACGTCACGCAGCCGAGACCGGAAGCCGCAAAGCCGCGGATATCCTGCAACACTGGGACGTTGAAAAGGCCAACTTCCTGCAGGTGTGCCCGAAGGAAATGCTGAACAAACTCAGCCATCCGCTGAGCGAAGAGATCGCAGCAGTTCCGGCGGAGTAAACAGACCCTAAACAAGGTCAAAACCCTGCGTGTTTCCACAAACACGCAGGGTTTTCCTTTGCATGCATATGGCACACGGGCTGAAATTTAGCCCGTTCCAAACGCGCCTCATGCGTCGTATAGCAAGGGTATGGCAAAAAAAGCAGCGCGCGGAACGCGTGGTAAGAAATCAAAGGCAACAAAGTCAAAGAAGCTGTCGATATCGCGGATTCGCCGCTGGCTAACACGTGGGTTGTTGGCCTGTGTCGCATTTGTGGTCGGTCTTGTGCTGCTCTATTCGGTCGTCAATCCGCCGATCACGCATACAATCTGGTCCGAGTGGCGTCGGTTGGGCAAAGTTGAGCGCGACTGGGTTCCGATCGAAGAGATTTCCCCGGTGATGGCGCGCTCGGTCGTCGCTGCAGAGGACGCGAATTTCTGTCTGCACTGGGGCTTTGACATCGAGGCCATCCGGGACGCGCTGGAAGATGGGGGCGCACGCGGCGCGTCGACCATTTCGCAGCAGGTCGTCAAGAACGTGTTCCTTTGGCAAGGACGCAGTTGGGTGCGCAAGGCGCTTGAAACGTCGATCACTCCGATTGTCGAACTATTCTGGAGCAAGCAGCGTATTCTTGAGGTTTATCTGAACGTTGCTGAGACCGGGAACGGGGTTTTCGGGGTAGAGGCTGCCGCGCAAATGCATTTCAACGTATCTGCTGCTAATTTGACGTCGGTTCAGGCCGCGCGGATCGCTGCAATTCTGCCTTCGCCCAGGAACAGATCCGTTACGGATCCGTCGGTTCGCACGCGCCGCCGGGCCGCCGCGATACGGGACGGAGCGGCCACCATCCGCGCAGATGGTCGCGCGGATTGTTTCGAGGATTGAAACCCAAGGCTGCTCAAGGCTAAAGCTTGGTTGTATTCACTGCTTTGATTGGAAGCTCATGGCGCGCCTGTTTCACGTTCCCCTGTCCCCCTATTGCCGCAAGGTTCGTCTGTCGCTGGCAGAGAAGAAAATCGAAGTGGAACTGGTTGAGGAACGGTACTGGGAGAAAGATCCGGATTTTCTGCGTCGGAACCCCGCAGGAAAGGTTCCCGTATTGCGCCTGGACGGGCAGGTGATGTCGGAAAGTGCGGCGATTTGCGAGTATATCGAGGAAACCCGCCCTGAACCCGCGCTGATGCCCAAAACGCCCGAAGCGCGCTATGAAGTAAGGCGTCTGGTCGGCTGGTTTGATGACAAGTTTCATCACGAGGTGACATCGAAACTGGTGTACGAGCGCGTCAACAAGAAAGTGACGGGGGAAGGCTATCCGGACAGCAAACGCGTCAAGGAAGGTGCGCGCGCAATCAAGTACCATCTGGACTACATGACATGGTTGCTGGATCAACGCCGCTGGCTGGCCGGGGATCAGATGACGCTGGCGGATTTTGCCGCTGCCGCGCATCTGTCGGCACTGGACTATATCTCGGACGTGGACTGGAATCGCAGCCAGACGGTCAGGGACTGGTATGCCAAGATCAAATCGCGACCGGCGTTCCGGTCCATCCTGGCTGATCAGGTGCCGGGTTTCCGGCCTCCGCCCCATTACGCGGATCTGGATTTCTGATAGGGTCGGGGCGCAGGGGGCCTTCCGCCCCCTCTTGGCCCGTTGGGCCAATTCACCCCCGAGGATATTTTTGGCCAGATGAAGAACGGATCGGGTTTGAAAGAAAAGCTGGTCGCCCAGGCGTTAAGCGAGGGCTTTGTGTCCTGTCGGATTTGCAGGCCCTGGGACGTGCCGCATGTTCCGGGCCGGTTGGAAGCGTTTCTGCGGGCTGGATATCATGGGCAGATGGGATGGATGACCGAGCGCACCCATTGGCGTGGTGATCCGGCGGTTTTGTGGCCGGAGGCCCGGTCGGTGATAATGCTGGCCGAAAGCTACGCGCCCGAGCATGATCCGACCGAAATTCTGAACTATCCCGAAAAAGCGGCGATCTCGGTCTATGCTCAGAACAAGGACTATCATGATCTGGTCAAGAAGCGTCTGAAACGACTTGCGCGCTGGCTGATTGCCGAGGCCGGAGGCGACGTGAAAGTGTTTGTCGATACAGCACCTGTGCCGGAAAAGGGACTTGGTCAGGCCGCAGGATTGGGTTGGCAGGGAAAGCACACCAATCTGGTTAGTCGGGATTGGGGCAATTGGGCTTTCATAGGGTCTGTTTTCACGACATTGGACTTGCCTGCCGATCCAGCGGAGATTGACCGCTGCGGGTCGTGCCGGGCCTGTCTAGATAGTTGCCCAACCGATGCGTTTCCTGCCCCATACCTTTTGGATGCGCGGCGCTGTATCTCGTATCTGACAATCGAGCACAAAGGTCCGGTCGAGGAAGAGTTGCGCGGCAAATTGGGCAACAGGATCTATGGATGCGATGATTGTCTTGCGGCGTGTCCGTGGAACAAATTCGCGGTGGCGGCCAGTGACATTCGGTATGCGGCCCGGGATGACCTTAAGGCGCCTGCGTTAACTGATCTTGTGGCACTGGATGATGCCGCGTTTCGGGAGAAGTTTTCCGGCTCGCCCATCAAGCGGATTGGTCGCGACCGGTTTGTGCGCAATGTGCTGTATGCCATCGGCAATTCGGGCAATGCAGAACTGTGTAGTGCCGCGCAGGCGCTAACGGACGACCCTGATCCGGCAGTGGCCGACGCGGCGCGCTGGGCGGTAAAACGGCTGTCGTAAATGCCGCAAACAAGCTGGACGTGACGGCGCAAACCGCTAGACCCTTTGTCAGTGAACAGATGGAGGACCCGATGGCGCTGGCTTTGGGGGTGGATACAGGCGGAACCTACACGGATGCGGTGCTGATCCGGGATGAGAAAGAGGTGATTGCCTCGGCCAAATCCCTGACAACACGGGCGGACCTGGCGATTGGTGTGGGCCGAGCGATTTCGTCCGTGTTGGACGAAGCGCGGGTTTCACCCGACCAAATCTCGATGGCGTCGCTGTCGACCACTCTGGCCACGAACGCCCTGGTCGAGGGGCAGGGCGGCCGTGTTGCGCTTGTGTATATCGGCTTCAAGGACAGTGATCTGGAAAAGCACGGGCTGAAGGAAGCGCTTAAAGGCGACCCGGCACTTGTGATTTCCGGTGGCCACAGCCATGCCGGTAGCGAAGCCGCGCCGCTGGATATTGCGGCGCTTGAGGCGTTTTTAGACTCTCATAAAGGGATATCCGGCTTTGCCGTTGCTGCGCAATTCGCCACACGCAACCCGGCGCATGAGCTGGAAGCAGCGCGGATCATTGCGGAGAAGACAGGGGCACCGGTCACGTGTTCCCATCACCTGTCGGCCAGGCTTAACGGCCCGAAACGGGCGGTGACCGCCGTTCTGAACGCGCGATTGATTGGTATGATCGACCGCCTGATCGGCCGGGCACAGGACAGGTTGCATGAGCTGGGCATCACGGCCCCGATGATGGTGGTGCGCGGTGATGGTGCGCTGATGAGTGCCGAGCAGGCGCGTGAACGCCCGATTGAGACGATCCTCAGCGGCCCGGCGGCTTCCATTGTGGGGGCACGCTGGCTGACCGGGGTCGAGAATGCGCTTGTCTCTGATATTGGCGGGACCACGACGGATGTGGCTTTGATCCGGGACGGCAAGCCTGCGATTGATCCGGCCGGGGCGCAGGTGGGCGGTTTCCGCACCATGGTCGAGGCAGTGGCGATGCGGACCCATGGATTGGGCGGTGACAGCCAGGTTCACGTGGTTACTGAAGGCTTGGGCGGCGGCGTATTCCTGGGGCCGCGCCGGGTGCTGCCGGTTTCTCTGATCGCGTCGGAAGCGCCCGAAGTCGTGCATGCCGCGCTGGACGAGCGACTGCGGGCAACAACGGTGGGTGAGTTTGATACACGGTTCGCCCGAAGGGTTTCAGGGATGCGCGCTGATGAGGTCGGGCCGCGCGAGAATGCTGTGCTGGAGCGGCTTGGTGACCAGGTTTTGCCGCTGAGCAGCCTGTTGCGGACCAGAATGGACAACGGCGCGCTGACGCGGTTGGTGGACCGCGGGCTTGTTCAGGTTTCGGGCGTCACGCCTTCGGATGCCAGCCATGTTCTGGGCCGGGTCGATGCCTGGGATTCAAGTGCTGCCCGCAAGGCGCTGGAACTTGTGTCTCGCAAGAGGGTGGGGTCGGGTGATGTTCTGGCGAAGTCTCCGGAACAGCTGGCTGGCATGATCGTGGATCAACTGACCGAACAGACCAGTTTGACCTTGTTAGAGACTGCTTTTGCGGAAGAAGGGCATGATTTTGGGGTTCCTCCTCAGGATCTGGCCCGTCATGTGCTGACCCGGCGCGGCCTGGCAGGGCACCGTGGCCTGTTGTCTCTGGATACGGCTTTGAATGTGGATGTCGTGGGCCTTGGCGCTTCGGCGCCCAGTTACTATCCGGCCGTCGGGGAGCGGTTGCGATGCCGTATGATCCTGCCCGAGCATACCGGCGTCGCAAATGCCATCGGTGCGGTTGTCGGGCGGCTGACTTTGCGGCGCTCGGGCACCGTAACCTCGCCTGCCGAGGGGCGATATCGCGTGCATCTGGACAGTGGGCCACAGGATTTTGCGGCGTCAGATCAGGCTTTGGCGCTGTTGGAAGCTGTTTTGAAGGAAAAAGCCGAATCCGCAGTCCGCGAAGCCGGGGCTGAAGATATCCGGGTCATTGTCGACAGGGACATCAAGACCGCGCGCATCGAGGCGCAGGATGTGTTTGTCGAAGCCCTTGTGACGGTCGAGGCCAGTGGCCGCCCACGAGTGGCCACTGGCTAGCCCCCCTTCGAATTCAAAGAGGGTCAGGGCAGGTCGTCGTTTACTCGGCCGCATCCGCGCGTTTGGGCAGAACCCACTCCTGGCGCGGAAAGTGGCAGGTATACCCGTTCGGGATGCGGACCAGATAGTCCTGATGCTCTGGCTCCGCTTCCCAGAAATCTCCGACGGGCGCAACCTCGGTCACGACTGTGCCGGGCCATAGGCCACTGGCATTCACATCGGCAATCGTGTCCAGCGCGACCTGCTTCTGATTGTCGTCGGCATAGTAGATAGCCGAACGATAGCTCATCCCGAGGTCGTTGCCCTGACGGTTCACCGTCGTGGGATCGTGAATCTGGAAAAAGAACTCCAGCAAAGTGCGGTAAGATGTTTGTGCAGGATCGAACCAGATTTCGATCCCTTCGGCATGGGTGCCATGATTGCGGTAGGTGGCGTTGGGCACGTCACCGCCCGTATATCCGACACGGGTGCGGGAAACGCCGGGAAGTTTGCGGATCAGATCCTGCATGCCCCAGAAGCATCCCCCGGCAAGTACGGCGCGTTCTTCAGTCATCAGATGTCCTCCACATGGATCAAATATTCGCCATAGCCTTCGGTCTCCATCTCGTCACGATGAATGAACCGCAGCGCGGCTGAGTTTATGCAATAGCGCAGCCCGCCATGTTCGCGCGGACCGTCAGGAAATACATGCCCCAGATGGCTATCACCGTGTTTCGAGCGCACCTCGGTACGGATCATGCCAAGGGTGGCGTCCCGAAACTCTTCCACGTGTTCGTGGATGATGGGCTTCGTGAAACTGGGCCAGCCGCAGCCGGATTCGTATTTGTGGGTCGAAGCGAACAATGGCTCTCCCGAGACGATATCAACGTAAATCCCGGGCTCCTTGTTGCCCAGATACTTGCCGGTGCCGGGGCGTTCGGTACCGCTGCGCTGCGTGACGTGGTATTCTTCGGGTGACAGAGCGGCGATGGCCTCGGGATCTTTGGTATAGCGGGTCATGGCTCCTCCGGTTTTTGACGCGACTTGGCCTTCTATTTGGGCATAACGAGGCAAAAAGCAAAATCATATTTCAGCCATCTCGCGCGCTCGTGCATGTGATCCGGTTGCTAGGCGGGCACGTAGTTCTCAGTAAAGGAGGTGCCGCCATGTTCAGACTGCTTCTGCTATTCGCCCTGCTGTTGATCGCCCGCGCCGTGCAAGCTGCGCCTTTGACTGGCGAATTTGATTCGATCGACGGCGGCACGTTGTCTATCGAAGACTGGCGAGGCCAGCCGGTTCTGATCGTGAATACCGCGTCCCGATGCGGGTTCACAGGGCAGTATGCGGGCCTGCAAAAGATTCATGACACTTACGCGGAACGGGGGCTGGTGGTTCTGGCCGTCCCGTCAGATTCGTTCAAACAGGAACTGGGCTCCGCAGAAGAGGTAAAGCGGTTCTGCGAGTTGAACTATGACCTGACCCTGCCCATGACCGACATAACGCCAGTCAAAGGGGTGGACGCGCACCCATTCTACAAGGCTGTCGCCGCGCGAACTGGCTTTGTCCCCAGCTGGAACTTCAACAAGATCCTTATCGATCCGTCAGGAGAGGTTGTCGCCACGTTTGGGTCGAATGTGCGGCCTGACTCGCGGAAACTATTGAGTCAGGTCGAGGCTTTGCTGCGCTGAACCGGTTGTCTGGATAGCTGAACAGCTAAAATCCCCAGCGTGGTAATGCCTACTCCGACCGCATCCATGGGCCCGAGCTTTTCACCAAGCAACAGTGCAGCAATTGCGACACCGAACACCGGATTTAGAAAGTGAAAGGTTGCGGCCCGGACAGCACCGATCCTGTTCAGCAACATGAACCAGATCAAAGTCGCCAGCAGCCCGGGGGCAAGGGTGGTGTAGGTGAACGCAAGAAGCAGGGGCAGCGTTGGATGGACATAGATCGTCTCAAAGAATGGCGCAGCCACAAACAGTACGGCTGAGCCGACAAACATCTGCAACCCGACGACCATCATGAAGTTCCCGCCCGATGTCGCACCGCGGACCGCCAGTGTCGCGAAGGTCAGGGCCAGGGCGCCAATCCCGCACAGCATCACGCCAAACATATCGACCCCTGTGTTGATCCTGCTGCTCATGATCAGGGCGACGCCGAAGAAACCAGCCAGCAGCCCGACAATTCCCGTTGGTCGCAGTTTTTCCCGGAAGAACAACCAACCCGCGACGGCAACCAGCAACGGCATTGTCGAGGCGATGATCGCGGCAACCGAGGCTTCGACCGTTTGCATGGCATAGAAATTCAGACCCAAATAAAGGGCATTTTGACAAACTCCGAACAGGATGGTCGCCCGCCATTGGTCCCTTGTCAGATACCAGCTTTGTCCCATGGTTCGCGCAATCGCCACTCCGATGATGCCGGATAACAGGAACCTCAGGGCCAGTGAAAACAGCGGTGAAGCATCGGCAACAATGATCCGCGCCGAGGAAAAGGCCGACGACCAGATCAGGGCAAATGTCAGCCCCATGGCTATGGCGCGCAGATCCATGAAACCTCCATCCCGGAACGCCGGGACTGTTGCCGAATTCCGATCAGGCCGCAAGCGCCGCAGGGGTTCAGCGTCAAAAAAGCCACATGTGCCGTGCAAGAATTCTTGGGTTTTCGTTTTTATTGATTGACCAGCCAATTAAGGATATTCGCGCCAAATCTGACCAATCAAGGGAGGTTTGTCGGTGTTCCTGGAATACATCTTGTCTTTTGGCGTCCTGCTGGCCCTGGGCCTGGTCGCTTTCTTCGTCGTGAAATGGTGGAACCTGCGCTGCGTCGGCGTGACGCCTGTCCACCTGTTCACGTTTATCGCGATCCTGTTCACATCCGGGCTGGATGTCGGCCTGATCATGTTCCCTCTGACCGAGTTCGGGGGCTATGCCGAAGACCCGGCCTATGCATTCGCCAACCCGCTGGCGATCGAATTCGGGTTCTGGGGCTTTCTGATCTGGGCGTTCTACTTCCTGACCGCGTTCTATTTCTGCGTCATCGAACCGCGTGTGAAGTTCTTTGAGATCCCGCTGGTCAAGCTGATCAACAACGTGGTCATCATCGGCACCTGCGCCTTCACTGCCAGCCTGTTCCTGATCTACCTGCCCGGCTACCTGCCCGAGGTCGGAGACGGCGAATCCGTGGTCACCACCTTCTACATCATCGTGTTCGTGGTGATTCTGGCGGCGGCCTATTCGTCGACCGATCTGAAATACGTGCGTATCCTGTCGGTAGGATCGACCTTCCTGTTCCTGGCTCTGATCCTGGGGATGTGGGCTGCGGCCGGTATGGGTATGACCGGGTTCGTTGATACTGGCAGCAACATCAGTGCGTATTTCGCCAACCTGCACAAGTTCGTCCTGCCACTGTCCGACTATCACGCCTTCTACCTGTTCTGGTGGTTCGCCTGGTCGATCATGATTGGCCAGTTCACCTCGCGCTTTGTCGGTGGTCTGACCACGTGGCAACTGTTGGCCGCGCTGCTGATCTTTCCGTCGATCCCGCTGGCGATCTGGTTCACCGTTCTCTACTACTATCACCTGAACGGCATCAGCACCGCTGGCGTGACCAACATCGCGATGGTGATCGTGGGCGTGACATTCGTCATCAACTCGCTGGACTCGTTGATTAGACTCTATACAGACAATCTGAACATGACGGTCGAACGTTTCGGGAAAGCGGCTTACGTGGCGGGCAACGTGGCGTTGCTGTTCGTCCTGACCCTGCTGTTCCAGAGCCAGTGGCTGCAGATCCAGTGGATCGGCGCGGTCGTGGTGGGTCTCTATCTGGCCTGTGTGGTCTACATCCTGCTCGCCAAGCGTAATGAGGTGCTGAGCATCGATTCCATGCCCGAAGATCGTGATCTGGACTTCCACAAGGTTGAGACAGTTCACTGATTGGTTTTCAACAACAAGCAGGAAAAGGGCCCCGATTTCGGGGCCCTTTTTTGTAAAGGCAAAGTCTTTCCGCCTTCGAGCGCTAGCTTGCGTCGATATTGAGACGGTATTTGAGGAACTTCTCGCCACCGTAATCAACTTCGCCTACGGGACACGCGCCCAGTTTTCTAAGTGCGCCAAGTTTCTTGCGTGAGGGCGGCAGCAAAAATGTCACCGACGTTATCCGTTCGTCGGATTTTGCAAACTCCATGGCTCGCCTTGTTATTCTGGCCCCCAATCCAAATGCGCCGGGTTTGAGGACCAGGCCGGCATCCCACTCTTCGCCCTCTTTTTGAAAGCCGCCCCATCCCACATAGTCGCCACCGTGCAGAAAGGCCCAATGGCCAAGTCCATCACGGGTCCAATAGGCCTCTTTCGCCTTCACGAACTCATCGACAGTCTCTTCATCCCAGTCCTGCGTCAGCAGGGGCATGTGTTCCGCAAGTCGCGGGTTCTTCATATGAGCCAGTATTTCTGGGGTCGAGATCTGGGTAAGCCGGGTGAAAGAAATTTCTTGTTTCATAAAACGGGATATAGGGAGGGTCTTGCGCACACAAAGAGGTCCGCGCCGAAAATACAGGTCGTGATGATACTGCGCCGGTTTAAATCCGATGACTGCTTGGTGGTGAGCATGTGAGACCAGGACAGGTCTTGGACCTGGTGGGAGCTTACAGGTGCCACGCACAAAAAAGGGCCGCGAGAACGCGACCCCTTTGAATCATCATCGGTGATCCGATCAGCCGTTCACGCTGTCCTTCAGCGCCTTCGCAATGGTCATTTTCACAACCTTGTCGGCCTCTTTGGTGAATGTCTCACCAGTGGCCGGGTTGCGGACCTGACGCTCGGGGCGCTCACGGCAGTAGATTTTGCCGACGCCGGGCAGGGTTACTGCGCCACCGGCCGAAACTTCGCGGGTGATCAGGCCTGTGATGGCCTCCAGCGCGGAGTTCGCGGATTTCTTGTCGGTCCCCATTTCCTCAGCGAGAGCAGCAACCAGCTGAGTCTTTGTCATAGGCTTTGCCATTTCTTGGTCTCCTTAACGTGCCCGATCTCTTGGGCCTCACCGCGTAACTGTAACGGGATATTGTGTTGGAACACAACGAATAGTAGCGCGGAAAACCCTAAAAATATGGGGAAAACGTTGCTTTTTTGCGTCAGAGGAAGGCCGTTTCGTCAAAAGAACGCAATTTCCGGCTGTGCAGACGCTCCAACGGCATGCCGCGCAGGTGCTCCATCGCACGAATGCCAATGGCCAGATGGCGGCTTACCTGCGTTGTATAGAAGTCCGAAGCCATGCCGGGAAGCTTTAATTCTCCGTGCAGGGGTTTGTCTGACACGCACAGCAAAGTGCCGTAGGGAACCCGGAACCTATAGCCATTGGCGGCAATGGTGGCGCTTTCCATATCCAGCGCGATGGCCCGAGACTGGCTAAGACGCTGAACCGGGCCGGACTGATCGCGCAGTTCCCAGTTTCGGTTGTCGACAGATGCAACGGTGCCGGTGCGCATGATGCGCTTTAGCTCGTACCCTTCCAGTTCGGTGACCTCGGCGACAGCCCGCTCCAGCGCGACCTGCACTTCCGCCAGCGGCGGGATCGGCACCCAGACCGGGAGGTCGTCATCCAGCACCTTGTCCTCACGCAGGTAGGCATGTGCCAGCACGAAATCCCCCAACGCCTGCGTATTCCGCAATCCGGCGCAGTGACCGACCATAAGCCATGCATGGGGCCGCAGAACCGCGATGTGGTCGGTGGCGGTCTTGGCGTTGGAAGGGCCGACACCGATATTGACCAGAGTGATGCCGGAACCGTCTGCGCGCTTCAGGTGGTAGGTCGGCATCTGGGGCAGCTTCAGCGGTTGCTCGAGGGCGGCATCCGGTGTGGTGATCTCGACATTGCCGGTCGAGACAAAGCTCGTGTAACCGCTTTCCGGATCGGCCAGCTGTTCGCGCGCGTAGTTCTCGAACTCGGACACGTAGAACTGGTAGTTTGTAAACAGGACGTGGTTCTGAAAGTGGCTGGGGTCGGTCGCTGTATAATGGGACAGCCGCGCCAGCGAGTAGTCCACACGTTGCGCGGTAAAAAGCGACAACGGTCCTGCCAGATCTTCGTGATCATGCACCCCGTTGACGATATCGTCGTTGGTGGTGGTCAGATCAGGAACGTCAAACACATCCCTGAGCGTGAATCCGGCAGCACCCTGCTGCGGCACCACCAGTTCCGGGTTGTTGGCCACGGCGAAGTGTACCGGGATCGGCGTATCCGAAGGCCCGATAGTCACAGGCTGGTCATGGTTTCGGATCAGCAGCGCGATCTGTTGTGTCAGGTAAGACTGGAACAGATCGGGACGGGTCACCGTGGTGGCGTGAACACCCGGTTCCGAAACATGACCAAAACTCAGGCGGCTGTCGACATGTGCATAGGAGGAGGTTTTGATGCGAATTTCCGGGTAATAGGCTCTGAGTCGCTCAGTCGGAGCGCCGTGTCCCATGGTTTTGGCAAAGCTGTCGCACAGAAACCTTGTAGCCTGATTGTACAACTCCTCCAGCCGCGCAACTGCGGCCTCGGGGTCGGTAAAGCTTTGCGGATCAGGTGCATCAGGTGTTTTTATGATTGTCATGCAAGTGGTTCCAAAAGGTCGATTTTCTCAAACGTTCGCACATCCACCAGCCCAAGGTCGGAGATTCGGAGTTCCGGGATCACCACCAGGGCCAACAGTGAATGCTGCATGTACGCGTTGTTAAGTTTGCAGCCGCAGGCTTCCATCGCCGCGACCATTTTTTGCGCCTTGTCGGCCACTTCCGAGGCCGGCCGGTCCGACATCAGGCCGGCGATGGGCAACTCAACCAGTGCCAGCTCCTCGCCCTCGCGGAAAATGGTGATACCACCGCCCACCTCGGCCAGGCGGTTCGCGGCCAGCGCCATCTGCTCGCGGCTGGTGCCGACAACGATCATGTGGTGGCTGTCATGGGCCACGGTCGACGCCATTGCCATGTTGCCCTGGTATCCAAACCCGGACACAAAGGCATTAGTTACCCCGCCAGTGGCCTTGTGCCTTTCAACCAGCGCGATCTGACAGACATCATCTTCGCCTTCGACCAGCCCGCCGATGATCGGCAACTCGGCCTTCAGCGCTTTGGTCGGAGCCTGGTTTTCGACCACTCCGATCACATTGGCACGTACCCTGTTTGCGCCCGCCGGGGCCGTGATTTCAAAATCGGCATCCGTCAGGGTGTGTCCCAGGTGAACAGTGTTACGGGCCTTGTCCGGCCAGTTAAGGTGCGGGCAATCCACTGTGGCTTTACCGGCTTCGGCCACGACTTGCCCACGCGCGATGACCATCTCGACGGGCAGTTCGGTCAGATCCGAACTCAGAATAATGTCGGCCCGCCGTCCGGGGGTTACAGACCCTATTTCCCGCTCAAGCCCGAAATGGGTTGCGGTGTTGATCGTTGCCATTTGCAGCGCGATCAGCGGATCGCATCCGCAGGCAATGGCGTGACGGACAACGCGGTTCATATGCCCGTCGTTGACCAGCGTGCCCGAATGGCAATCATCCGTGCACAGAATGAAATTGCGGGGGTCCAGACCTTTCTGTGTCACGGCACTGATCTGACTTTCGACATCATACCAGGCCGAACCCAGCCGCATCATGGACCGCATCCCCTGGCGCACGCGGGCAATGGCATCCGCTTCGCATGTGCCCTCATGATCATCTGCCGGGCCGCCTGCGACATAGGCCGCAAAATCAGACCCTAAATCGGGTGATGCGTAGTGCCCGCCGACGGTTTTGCCCGCCCGCTGCGTGGCGGCGATTTCAGCCAGCATCTTGGGGTCGCCATGGATCACGCCGGGAAAGTTCATCATTTCACCCAACCCGATAATGCCAGGCCATGACATTGCCTCGGCTACATCATCGGGGGTGATTTCATAGCCTGTTGTCTCTAGTCCTGGTGCGGACGGTGCGCAGGACGGCATCTGCGTAAAGATGTTCACCGGCTGCATCATCGCCTCGTCATGCATCATTCGCACGCCGTCCAGCCCCAGAACATTGGCAATCTCATGCGGGTCGGTGAACATCGACGTGGTGCCGTGCGGAATCACGGCCCGGGCAAATTCGGCCGGGGTCAGCATCCCCGATTCGATATGCATATGCGCGTCGCACAGGCCCGGAACGATATATCGCCCGTTTGCTTCGATGATTCGCGTCTCGGGGCCGATGCAGTGTGACGCGTCTGCCCCGACATAAGCCACGCGCCCGTCGGCTATGGCGACGGAATGATTGGGGAGCAGTTCGCGGCTGTGTACGTTCACCCAGATACCATCGCGGATGACCACGTCCGCAGCTTCGCGCCCGGCGGCAACTGAGATCAAACGGGGGGCGACATCGGGCCAGCTTGGGAAAGGTGTGTATTCCATGGCTCAACTTTCCCGAATGCGCGGTCAGGTGCAACCCCCGGCGGTCGGGTATCATAAAACCATCATAATTTACCGGATGGCCCTGAGTCCTTGCAATGCGTCGCGGTTCGGGTTTTGCATGGTGCCATGGATTATGACGCAATAGATGCAGACAGTTTTGGGCGCAGCCTCAGTGGGATCGGTCTGAACCTGCTGGTCCGCGATGTACAGGCGGAATGCGCTTTTTTAGAGGCTGTTTTTGACATGACCAGCCACCAAGTGACCGCAGATTTTGCGATCGTCACCTACGGAACGCACGTCTTTCAGTTGCACTCTGACGGGACATACCACTCAAATCCCCTGCTTGGATTGCTGCCCGAGAATCCCCCGCGCGGGGCCGGTGTTGAAATTCGCTTGTACGAAACAGACCCAGACGATGCATCCGCCCGTGCAGAAGGGGCCGGGGGCACCGTTCTGCAGGCCCCAACGGATAAACCGCATGGATTGCGCGAGGCCTATATCCTCTGTGAAAACGGATATGCCTGGGTTCCCAGCCGCCCGAAAGACGTAAATCAGGACTGAGCTGCCAGCAGTGCGCAGCGCTGCCTGGCCCAACCAAAGGAGATGCCCAACGGGCATAGACGATGGGCGGGAGATCTACTCGCCGGGATCAGCTCGGAACGGGTTCGGCAATTTCCTTTCGCAGCCATTCAGCAAACGCAACTGCCCCTGAATTCTCTTCGGCCTGAGGTGACAGCAACAGGTAGTACGCCTCGGGCATCGCGGCACGGTGGGCGAAGGGGGCGATCAGGCTTCCTTTCTCAATCAGGTGTTTGGCGATGGCGTCATGGGCCAGGCACAACCCGCCGCCAGCCATCGCGACGGACAGGCCAAACAGATAGGTGGTGGCATAAGTTATGGGCGGGTTTTCCCAATTTAGGCTCTGATCTTCAGCCCAGCTTGCCCAGTTTGACATGAGGTTCGAACAATCGAACAGGGGCTGCTGTTGCAGGGTCGCCAAAGTGACCGGATAATTCGGAGCACATACCGGATAATAGGCGTCGGAACACAGAAACTCGGTCCTCACGGTATCTGCCGGACGCAGCGAATAACGGATCTCCACCGCCGCGCCTTCGGCCATTTCTCGGGGTTCCCAAAGTTCGGTGAAGATATTCAGTTGGACATCAGGGTGCACAGCGCGAACCGGGGCAGACGGGGGGCCAGCCAGTTTACCGCAAAGGTGATATTGCATTGCACCTGCACCGCGTTCTGCTGTGCCCCCGTAACGGCCTGGGTGCCCCGGACAAGGGTGCGAAAAGCGTCACGAACAACTGGCAAATAGGTTATTCCGGCCTCGGTCAGCTCCAGCGCCCTGTGACGACGCAGAAACAGGGGCTGCCCCAGGTGACCTTCCAGCGCCTTGATTTGTTGACTGACAGCACTTTGCGTCATGTTCAGGTCGCGTGCGGCCCCGGTAAAGGAAAGATGGCGGGCCGCCGCTTCAAAAGTGCGCAGCCAGCCCAAAGGCGGAAGCAGTTTTTGCATTTGCATAACCCCGGCATTAGCTGAGCTAATGGATTAACCGCGAATTTTTCGTTGGTCAAACCCGCTTGCAAAAGGCACGGTTCCACGCAGACCCGAAATACAGGAGTTTCTGACATGACCGTTGCCAGCCTGCGCCCCAATATTGACCACTGGTCCGAACGTGTAGACATGGCCGCCACATTCCGCTGGACCGAACGGCTGAACATGCACGAAGCGGTCGCTAATCACTTCAGCCTGGCGGTGAACGAAGACGGCACGCAGTTTCTGATGAATCCCAATCAGATGCACTTTTCCCGTATACGGGCCTCGGATCTGTTGTTTCTGGACGCAAATGACCCGAACGTGATGGACCAGCCGGGTGCGCCGGACCCGACCGCGTGGGGCCTGCACGGATCGATTCATCGACATTGCCCACGTGCGCGTTGCGTGATGCATGTGCATTCGATCTTCGCCACCGTACTGGCCTCGCTGGCGGACAGCAGGATGCCTGCGATCGACCAGAACACCGCCACGTTCTACAACCGCTACGTTGTTGACGAGGAATTTGGCGGTCTGGCCTTCGAGAGTGAAGGCGAACGCTGTGCCTCAATGCTGGCGGACCCGAAAAAGAAAGTCATGATCATGGGCAATCATGGTGTTCTGGTGATCGGCAGCGATCCTGCGGACGCGTTCAACAGGCTCTATTACTTTGAAAGAGCTGCGGAAACCTACATACGCGCGCTGCAAACGGGACAGAAGTTGCGGGTTCTTCCGGACGAGATCGCCGAGAAAACGGCGCAAGAGCTTGATGACTATCCCGGGCAGGCCGAAGCGCATATGCGCGAAATCAAGGCCGTGCTGGACGCCGAAGGCTCGGACTACGCCACCTGAACCAGACCCTCCTGACGGGCAGAGCAACCGGACGTGTCTGCACGGTGCCGGAGCCCTGAATATTGCCGATCCCAACCACAGGATACATCGACGTGACAGACAATTCTCAGATGCAGGAAATGAGCTGCGAGTGGAATTACCACCCTGATCTGCCCTTGCAGAATCCTTCGGTGTTTCGCTGGCCACCTGATCCGGCGTATTTGGCGGGCTGGCTCGCCCGGAACTGGCTGACCCTTAGCGAACGGGTTCTGATGCTGGGATTGGCCGTTGCGCTGTGGGCGTTTTTCTACCCATCGCTCGAAACCGCCAGGACTTTTGCGTTTGGCTGGATTTTTCAGATCTGGCTGGTGAATTTTGCCATGATCTTCATCGTCGCCGGAGGGTTGCACTGGTACTTCTATATGCGCAAGGCGCAGGGCAAAAAGCTGAAGTTCGAACGGCGCGAGCAGGGCAAGAACAACAAGCTGTGGAATTTCAGCGATCAGGTGCTGGACAACATGTTCTGGTCTCTGGGGTCGGGCGTTCTGCAGCTGACCGGGTTTCAGGCCGTGACCATGTGGTTTATGGCCAACGGATATGCGCCGACCATCACCTTTGCTGAAAATCCGGTCTGGTTCATCCTTTGGCTGATCCTGCTGCCAATGTGGTCGGCCTTTCATTTCTACTGGGTGCATCGACTTCTGCATCAGCCGTTTTTGTACAAAAAGGTACACAGCCTGCACCACCGGAACGTCAATATCGGTCCCTGGTCCGGGTTCTCGATGCATCCGGTCGAGCATTTCTTCTACCTCAGCACCCTGTGCATTCACTGGATTGTTCCGTCCCATACGATCCACCTGTATTTCCACATCGTGTTTCAGGGCCCGGGCGCTGCGATGACCCATACCGGATACGAGGAGTTGCTGGTGAAGGATAGAAAACGGCTGGCTCTGGGCACGTTCTACCACCAACTCCACCATCGGTATTACGAATGCAACTACGGCAATCAGGAGATGCCTTGGGACCGCTGGTTCGGAACGTTCCATGACGGCTCGCCCGAGGCGACCGAAGTTACCCGGGCGCGCAAGAAAAAGATGTTCGGCTGACTGGTGGCAGTTTCAGGTTCCGCGCGTCCGCAGGGCACGCGGTGTCTCACCGAACTCGGCCCTGAACGCGCGCGTCAGGGCGCTGGGATCATCGTAGCCCGTCCGCAAGGCGATCTCGGCGATGCTCAGATCGGTTTCGGAAACCAGTTTGCGCGCCAGATTCAGGCGCAGCCGCCGATAAACCTGTGCCGGCCCCGCGCCCAGTTCAGAGTTCATGCGGATTGAAAGCGCCTTTTGCGAACGCCCCACGCGCCGGGCGATATCAGACACTAACAAGGGTGATTCCAAGTTTTCCTGCATCAGGCCCAAAGCCTTGTTCACATAGCCGCTGGTTGCACCGGCCCCACCGGTATGAGAGCGCGCGGAGTCGCGGGTCATGAACAATTGGGATACTTCCAGGGCCAAGGCCTGCCCGTGATCCCGCCCGATCAGAAACAGGACCAGATCGAAAGCTGCCATGGCGCCGGAACAGGTAATGCGATTGCGGTCGATGACGTATCGCTCACGCAGAGCCGTGACTTCGGGGAAGCGTTCGGTAAAACCTGTCAGTTCCTCCCAGTGGATGGTGGCGCGATGTCCGTCCAGCAAGCCGGCCCGCGCCAGCAGCCAGCTACCGGTGTCCAGGCCTGCCAGTGTTTGGAACCTTTCGGCAGCCGATCTTAGTCCGGCCAGCGTACGCCAGCCGCCATGGGCCTGAAATCCGTATGACGGCATAACCCACAACATGTCGCCATGAGATTTTTGCAGCGTTTCATGCGGTGCGACCTGCAGGCCGGACGAGGATGTAACGGGCCCAGGATCTAGCGACAGGAATGTCCAGTCATAAAGGGTTCGCCCCGACAAGGTGTTCGCCGCGCGCAGTGGTTCGACCGAATTGGCAAGGCAATGGTTCGAAAACCCGTCGAACAACAGAACGCCCAATCGCTGCATTGCAGGAGGAGATTTTTTCCACTTCGGCATGATAATCGTCTAATTCTGTATGATCGTGATTTCAAGCCACGTCAGGATAGCGCCAAGTCCAAATGTGGAGTGAACCGATGCAATATGGCCTGTCCGACGAACAGGAGATGATCGTCTCAACCGTTCGCAGCTTTGTCGAGAACGAGATCTACCCGCACGAAGAACTGGTCGAACGGACCGGTGAAGTTCCGCATGAGATCGCCGAGGACATCAAACGCAAGACTCTGGAACTGGGCTTTTATGCCTGCAACTTTCCCGAAAGTGTCGGTTGCGCCGGGCTAAACCATCTGGAATTTGCCCTGGTCGAGCGCGAACTGGGGCGGGGTTCGATGGCGCTGAACCATTTCTTCGGGCGGCCGCAGAATATTCTTATGGCCTGTGAAGGGGACCAGATCGAACGCTACCTTATGCCTGCCGTGCGCGGTGAGCGGATGGATGCGCTGGCAATGACCGAACCCGGCGCGGGTTCGGATGTGCGTGGCATGAAATGTGCAGCTGTGCGTGACGGCGGTGACTGGGTTGTCAACGGGACCAAGCATTTCATCTCGGGCGCCGAGCATGCCGACTTTATCATCGTCTTCATCGCTACAGGCGAAGATCAGACGCCAAAAGGCCCTAAAAAGCGGATTACGGCGTTTTTGGTGGATCGTGGGACTCCGGGTTTCACGATTCGGGACGGCTACAAGTCGGTCAGTCACCGCGGTTACAAGAACATGGTTCTGGACTTTGACGATTGTCGACTGCCCGATGCTCAGGTTCTGGGTGAGGTCGATGGCGGTTTCGAGGTCATGAACACATGGCTCTATGCCACCCGTATCACCGTTGCGGCCATGTCCGTGGGGCGCGCCCGCCGCGCCTTTGATTATGCGCTGGATTATGCCGCGACGCGCGAACAGTTCGGGCAGAAGATCGGCAAGTTTCAGGGCGTTTCGTTCCAGATCGCCGACATGATCACCGAGATTGACGCAGCCGATTTGTTGACGCTGGCCGCTGCCGACCGGCTGGACCAGGGTTTGCCAAGCAACCGCGAGATCGCCTCGGCCAAGCTTTATGCGTCGGAGATGCTGGCGCGGGTGACCGACGCCGCGATTCAGGTTCATGGTGGTATGGGGCTGATGGACGACTACCCGCTTGAACGGTTCTGGCGCGATGCCCGCGTTGAACGCATCTGGGACGGCACCAGCGAAATTCAGCGCCACATCATCAGCCGCGATCTGTTGCGGGCGCTGGGCGCATGACGCCGGAGCTCGTGTGATGGGTGCTTTGGCGCGCGTTCTGAACCCTTCGACACTGGCGGTCATCGGTGGCGGTGCGTGGTGCGCCGAAGTGATTTCGCAGGCCCGCAAGTTCGGATTTGAGGGAGAAATCTGGCCGGTTCATCCCAAGGCTGCGGAAGTCGCGGGTTTACAGGCTTATGCGTCGATTGAGGATCTGCCCCGCCCCCCCGATCTGGCTTTCGTGGGGATCAACCGTCATGCAACCGTATCCGCGGTTGCAGCCCTTTCTGCAAGCGGCGCGGGCGGAGCGGTCTGCTTCGCCTCGGGCTTCACCGAAGCGCGGGCCGAAGACGATCAGGCTGCCGATCTGCAATCGCAACTGGTCTCTGCCGCCGGAGATATGCCGATACTCGGGCCCAATTGCTATGGCTTTGTGAATGGCCTGAACCGAACTGCGGTCTGGCCGGATCAGCATGGAATGCAGCCTGTTGATCGTGGTGTGGCGATCCTGACGCAAAGCTCGAATATGGCCATCAACATGACGATGCAGCGCCGTGCCCTTCCGTTGGCCTTTATCCTGACCTGCGGGAATCAGGCTCAGACGCATCAGGCCGATATCGCGTCGGCCCTTTTGGACGATGACCGGATCACCGCCATCGGCGTGCATATCGAAGGCTTTGGCGATCTGCGCAAATGGGAGGCGCTGGCCACCAAGGCGCACGTGCGCGGGGTGCCGATCGTCGCTCTAAAGATGGGGCGTTCCGCGCATGCACAGGCGGCGACGATCTCGCATACCGCGTCCCTGGCAGGAGGCGACGCCGGAGCACAGGCTTTTCTGGACCGCCTTGGGATTGCCCGGCTGGGTGACATTCCGAGCTTTCTGGAATGCCTGAAACTGCTGCATGTCACCGGACGTCTAGATGGCAACGGTCTGGGCATGATCAGCTGCTCTGGTGGCGAGGCGAGCCTGGGCGCGGATATGGCCGAGGGGCGCGATCTGCATTTCCCGCCGCTGACAGACCGGCAAAAGACCGATTTGCGCGCCGCGTTGGGGCCGATGGTGGCTTTGGCAAACCCGCTGGACTATCACACCTATATCTGGCGCGACACCGACGCGATGACCCGCGCCTGGACCGGATTGACCGGGCCGGACAAGGCGCTGACGATGTCGATTGTCGACTATCCCCATACCGATGCGACCGACTGGGCCTGCGCCACGCAGGCGGCGCTGAACTGCGTCGCGCACACGGGTCGCCCCTTTGCGGTAACAGCGACCCTGCCCGAACTGATGCCGCAAGACGTGGCGCGACAACTGGTCGACGGTGGTGTTGTCCCTTTTGCCGGCCTGCACGAGGCGCTGGCCGCAATCGAGGCGGCGGCGCGCGTCGTACCTGAACCGGCCGAACCGGTTTTGTTGCCCTCAAACTCTGACCCGGATCAGGTTCTGACCGAAGCGCAAGCAAAAGAGGCTTTGGCAGGTCACGGCGTGAAGGTGCCGCGGCGTGTTGTAGCTTGCAAAAGCAGCGTGGCTGAGGCCGCAGTCGGTTTGTGTGGCCCCTTTGCGGTCAAAGGCATTGGCCTGGCACACAAGTCCGAACATGGTGCGGTTCATCTCGGTGTAAGTTCCGATGCTCTGACCGCCGTGGCAGAGAAGATCGGCACCGACGACATACTGATCGAGGAGATGGCGGATGGCGGTGTTGCCGAGTTGCTGATCGGCGTCACGCGAGATCCGGCGCATGGATTTGTCCTGACTTTGGGGGCGGGCGGGGTACTGACTGAAATTCTGCGTGATACCGTCTCAATGCTCGTGCCTTCGTCCCGGCAGGCCGTGCACAACGCGCTGGGACGGTTGGCCTGTGCGCCGTTGCTGGCAGGATACCGGGGCAAACCGGCAGCGGATATCGATGCAATTCTGGACGCGGTCGAAGCCGTACAGGCGTATGTCATTGCCAATGCGGCAACTGTCAGCGAAGTTGAAATCAATCCTCTCATCTGCACCAAGGAAGGTGCGGTTGCGGTGGATGCCCTGATCCGAAAGGCAAGCTCATGAATCCGGTCAAAACCAAACGCGATGGTGCAATTCTGCAAGTTACACTGGACCGACCCAAGGCCAATGCCATCGATCTGGCGACAAGCCGTGTCATGGGGGACGTATTTTGCGATTTCCGCGATGACCCCGATCTGCGTGTGGCCATTCTGACCGGCGGAGGGGACAAGTTTTTTTGCCCCGGCTGGGATCTGAAAGCCGCGGCTGACGGCGACGCGGTTGACGGCGATTATGGTGTTGGTGGTTTTGGCGGGCTTCAGGAACTGCGCGACATGAACAAGCCTGTGATCGCTGCCGTGAACGGAATCGCCTGTGGGGGCGGTCTGGAGCTGGCACTGAGCGCTGACATCATTATTGCCGCCGATCATGCCAACTTTGCCCTGCCCGAAATTCGTTCGGGCACGATTGCCGATGCCGCCAGCGTCAAACTGCCCAAGCGCATTCCCTATCATGTTGCCATGGAACTGTTGCTGACGGGACGTTGGTTTGATGCGGACGAGGCGCACCGCTGGGGTCTGGTCAATGAAATCGTTCCCGCCGATCAACTGATGGACCGCGCGTGGGAGCTTGCGCGGCTTCTGGCAAGCGGCCCGCCTCTGGTCTATGCGGCAATCAAGGAAGTTGTGCGTGAGGCCGAGGATTCGAAGTTTCAGGACATCATGAACCGGATCACGCGGCGCCAATTGTCGACGATCGATACCTTGTACGGCTCTGATGATAATCTGGAAGGCGCGCGTGCTTTCGCCGAAAAACGCGACCCGGTCTGGAAGGGGCGCTGAACGGCGCGGCTATTCAAATGCGTTCGAACAGCGCGATGAACGCGGTGTCATCCTTGTTGTAGCCTGCTGCAAGATCTCCGTAGATGCGAACTTCGGTCAGGGTCAGATTGCGGATCTGATCCTGTTCCAACTCCCTTAGCGTCTCGGCAAAGCCGAGCTTTTCAAAGTGCCTGGCGTTGATGGACAGCGCGAACTGCGCCCCGGCACGCGCAATGCGCAACAAAGCGGGCAGAACATCCGGCCCCAGATGGCCATGCGTGAATGTGCCTGACGAAACGATGCCGGCATAACTGTCTTGGGGAACCGGGATTCCGTGGTTCAGATCGGCCTCGATCGCATCCCGGTATATGTCCTTTCGCATTGCCTGACTCAGCATTTCACTACTGATGTCGGTGGCATCTATGGGTCCGACTCCCAACCCTGCCAGCACCGCGCCGCACAGTCCGGTGCCAGCACCCACATCCAGAACCGGCCCTTGGCCGCCTGCACCGACAAAGGCGCGGGCGGTGTGAACATGAAGCTGATAGTCTTCGAGGGCCGCAAAGCCTTCGTCGTAATCTCCGGCCCATTCGGCATAGAGGCGTTTGTTGTCCTCTGGCGTTTTCAGCGCATAGGCGGCTTTCAGATCGGGGTTCTTGTCGCTCATGACACAATCAAAGGCGCATCAGGGGATTCGAATCAAGTATCCTCGGGCAGGTGCTTGCATCTGGCGCTTTAGCGGATCATCTAAGGGGCCATGACTGGATCTCTTTTTTCGTTTGGACACGGGTATTCGGCGCAGGCACTGTCGCGGCTGCTGATGCATGATGGATGGCAGATTGTCGGGACAACCCGGGATGCGGACGGGGCCGATGCAATCCGGGCCTCAGGTGCCGACCCTCTGATCTGGCCGGGTCAGGCTCCTTCACTGGATGGGGTGACGCATTTGCTGATCTCGATCGCGCCGACGGCAAAAGGCGATCCGGTTCTGGCCGCCCTGCGGACCGAGATCGAGGCGCGGGCCAATCAGTTTTCCTGGGTGGGATATCTGTCGACAACCGCGGTTTACGGCGATCATCATGGCGACTGGGTAGACGAATCGACGCCGCCTACACCAACGGCTGACCGGGGCCAGTGGCGCCTGCACGCGGAACAGGAATGGGCGGGAATTCCGGGCCTGCCGACGCATATCTTCCGACTGGCGGGCATCTATGGTCCCGGGCGGGGACCGTTTTCCAAACTCAAACGCGGCGGGCTGCGGCGGATCATCAAGCCGGGGCAGGTCTTCTCGCGCATTCACGTTGCCGATATTGCGCAGGTACTGCGGGCGTCCATGGCACGGCCCAATCCCGGTTCGGTGTACAATGTTTGTGATGACGAGCCTGTTCCGCCTCAGGACGTCATTGGTTACGCGGCCGAGCTTCAGAGGCTTCCGCTGCCACCAGCCGTGGCATTTGAGGACGCTGACATGACTCCGATGGCGCGGAGTTTCTATAATGAGAACAAGCGCGTCAGAAACGACCGTATCAAGGAAGAGCTGGGCGTGCGGCTTCTTTATCCCGACTATCGTGTCGGGCTGGAATCCCTGATGAAGCGGTAGCGGTTAAGAAACGCCATTTCTGACTGGATCTTTTACTGTTGAATCCCCGGGGTCAGGCGACCTGAGGGGATGAGTGTGGTGTGCATGTCGGGCGTTGGTCCGGCCTGATCAGGTTTCGCTGTCTGAGGTGAATTCCAAGCAATAGCCAAAAGCTATGAAACTGATCGGAAAACAAAACTTTTTTGCATGGCTTGAATTTGCTACTTCTGCCGGTGAGTGATGTGGACGACTCGGCACGATGAGTGCTGTTCGTACCACTATACTTATCTGAGATTTGCACATGTGAACCTGCCGGACTTAGCCAGGATTGGAGATCGATATGGACGGAAGTGATAACCCCAAAACAGGCGGATGCCCTGTCATGCATGGTGCGGGCACCCGGTCGAACCGGGATTGGTGGCCGAACCAGTTGAACCTGTCGATTCTGCATCAGAAAACACCTGCATCAAATCCGCTGGGTGCGGATTTTGATTACGCCGAAGAATTCAAGAAGCTGGACATGAAAGCGCTCAAGGAAGACCTTTATGCGCTGATGACGGATTCGCAGGACTGGTGGCCGGCCGACTATGGTCACTACGGTGGCCTGTTTATCCGGATGGCCTGGCACAGCGCCGGGACGTACCGGACGGCGGATGGCCGCGGCGGGGCCTCGACGGGAAACCAGCGGTTCGCACCGTTGAACAGCTGGCCGGACAACGGCAACCTCGACAAGGCCCGCCGTCTTCTGTGGCCGATCAAACAGAAATACGGCAACCAGATCTCATGGGCCGATCTGATGATTCTGGCCGGTAACTGCGCCATCGAGTCGATGGGTGGCAAGACCTTTGGTTTCGCCGGAGGCCGCGAAGATATCTGGGCGCCCGAGGAAGACATCTATTGGGGCGCCGAGACGGACTGGCTGGCTCCGACAGACAACCCGCATAGCCGCTATTCGGGCGAGCGCGATCTGGAAAACCCGCTGGCCGCCGTGCAGATGGGCCTGATCTACGTGAACCCGGAAGGCCCGGATGGTGAACCCAACGTTCTGGCCTCGGGCCGCGATATTCGCGATACCTTTGGCCGGATGGCGATGAACGACGAGGAAACCGTTGCGCTGGTTGCGGGTGGTCATACTTTCGGCAAAGCGCACGGTGCGGGCGACCCCGATCTGGTAGGCCCGGAACCAGAAGCCG